>DIXP01000008.1 GCA_002436065.1 Chloroflexi bacterium UBA6077 | reverse complement strand
CCGACCTGAGCGGCGCCGACCTGAGCGGCGCCAACCTGAGCGGCGCCAACCTGAGGTACGCCAACCTGAGGGACGCCAACCTGAGCGGCGCCACGGGCCTACTTGACCCCATCGACTGGATTAACGCTCACCTGGAGCGTGATCCCGAGGGCCGAGGCGTCATCGCGTACAAGACGTTCAACGGCAACTGGCGAGCGCCAGCAGGATGGACGCTCGCAGTGGGGAGCGTGATCAGTGAGGTCGTGAACCCCTACCCAACTTGCGATTGCGCCTGTGGAATCAACGTCGCCACTCTAGATTGGGTGAGGCGACAAGGCTCCGGCTGTCCCATTTGGCGCTGTCTCATTCGGTGGGAATGGCTAGCCGGCGTGGTCGTGCCGTACCACACCGACGGGAAAATTCGCTGCTCGCGGGTCGAACTGTTGGGGACGGTGGAGTAGCGACATGGAGTTCTACCTGCTGGCGCCGATCGTCCTGTACCTGCTGCTGTACCTCCTCTACTGGCTCACGAAGGGGATAGGCGAGAGATGGATGTAGTAGTGGGGCAGCACGTGCTGGCAAAGCTCCCTCAGTGGCTGGCCCTGGACAAGAACCTCGCTAGTCGCGAGTTGGAGGGAGTCGTCACTTACCGAACCGAGCGGGCTATCAAGCTGGTCGGTTACGCCAGCACGCGGCCGTCCAGCAACTGCCATCGCTGCGGGCGGGAGATCAAGAACCCTGCTTCGCTGTGGGTGGGCTACGGTCCGGAGTGCAGCGAGAAGCTGGGCATTCCCCGCGACTTCACCGAGGACCAACTCGCGGCGATCCGCGAGAAGCTGGTCACAACATCGAAGTGGGAGGGTTGGCTGCCGATCAAGTCGATCGACCTTCAGCCGCTGAGTGGGTCTGAGATGGTAGCCCCGCCGCCTGCACCGGCGGCGGACCCCTCAGCAGCGGCCCGGCAAGCCGCAAGGGCGAGATGCACGGTGCAAACGGTAAGGGGCCGGCTCCAGGTGCGGGCTCCCTTCAGCTTCAAAGACACACTCAAGGGCATCGCGGGGGCGATGTGGGACAAGGAGGTGAAAGCCTGGACCTATCCCGCGACCTCTGCGGCGGCTGGCAACCTGATGGCCGCGCTGCCCGACCTGGAGGGTGATGCGGCGTTCGAGGCGCTGATCGCTCAGGCAGGGAGGGCCGAGCGAGCACAGGCATACAAGACGGCGAGCGAGCTGCCGCCGATCCCCGGACTCAGGACGCAGGCATGGCTGCACCAGAGGCAGGCGTACTGGTACGTCGAGGACCTGCCTGCCGCGATGCTGGCAATGGGGATGGGTACGGGGAAATCGCTCGTGGGGGTGGCAACCGCGGTCAACACCGACGCGAAAGCGATTCTGGTGCTCTGCCCGAAGTCGGTCATCAGCGCGTGGGAACGGCAGTTCGCAGTCCATCCCATAGAACCCATTAGCACGGTCACCCTCGGTGGGGGGGCTGGATCCACGGCAAAGAAACGGGACGCGGCAATCGCTGCACTGGCCCTCCAGCAGAGGCTGGGGCGACCGATCGCGATCATTCTCAACTACGAGTCGGCATGGCGGGAGCCGATGTCCGACTGGCTGCTGAAGCAGCCGTGGGACCTGCTGATCATCGACGAGAGCCACAAGCTCAAGGCCCCAGGTGGGGTAGCTTCGCGGTTTGTTTCCAAGCTGGCGCGGCGCGCCAAGAAGCGGCTGGCTCTCACTGGCACGCCGATGCCTCACAACCCCGCCGACATCTACGCACAGTATCGGGCGCTGGATCCGGGCATCTACGGGACGAGCTTCCAGAAGTTCAAGTTCCGCTACTTCGACGAAGATCCATTCGGGGGACGGCTGACGGTGAAGCCGTCGATGGAGGACGAACTGAACGAGAAGTTCCACTCCATTGCCTACCGTGTCTCCGCTGACGTACTGGACCTTCCCGAAGCGGTCCACGTCTACCGGACCTTCGCACTCTCATCGGCCTCTGCCAAGGCGTACAAGGAGCTGGCGGGCGCGTTCTACGCGGAGATCGGGGGCGGGACGGTCACGGCAAGCAACGCCCTGGTGAAGCTTTTGAGGCTTCAACAAGTCACGTCGGGCTATGTCCGTGACGACGACGGCCAGGACCGCGAAGTAGACATGGGTAAGCGGGACCTCCTGGCCGATGTGCTGGACGACCTGGCAGAGCATGAACCGGTGGTGGTGTTCGCCCGCTTCCAGCACGACCTGGACTCCATCCACGAGGTAGCCGCGAAGCTGGGCAGGACTAGCTCCGAGCTATCGGGCAGGCGCAATGATCTTGCGGCATGGCAGGCGGGCGAGACCGACATTATCGCCGTGCAAATCCAGGCTGGCGGGGTGGGGATTGACCTGTCCCGCGCCCACTACGGCATCTACTACTCGCTCGGCTTCTCTCTCGGTGACTACGACCAGAGTCTAGCGCGCATTCGGCGCCCTACTGCGGACGGGAGCAAGCCGGAGGGCTACGCGTACGTTCATCTGCTGGCCGAGGGTACGGTGGACGAGAAGGTGTATCGCGCGCTGCAAGAGCGGCGCGACGTGATCGAGTCGATCTTAGCTGAAAGGGGGAAGTGACATGAGCACGCCGATCATCGACACAACTGTTGAAGACGGCGTTTCGATCGAGATCGAGACTTACAGGGGCTATCTCCGCCCCGCCTGGAAGATTGCCAATCAATGCAGAATCGAGATCGGCACCGAGGGGGAGGCGCTAGGTCAGGTGTATCTGACGCCAGTGCAAGCCAGGGAGTTGCACGAGAAGCTCGGCGCGTGGATCGAGGGGGAGGCAGCATGAACCAGGAACAGCTCAAACGCTACGTCGAGCTGGAGCACGAGCGGCGTGACCTGGACGACCGGCTCAAGGCGGTGAAGGCCGAGACCGAGAAGCTGGCGGCCTCGCTCCTGGACCAGTTCGCGGAGGCGGGCATGCAGAGCGCGCGGGTCAACGGCCTGACGGTCTACGTCCACCGGCAACTCTGGGCGTCTGCGGTGGAAGGCAACTACGAAGCGGCATGCCAGGCGCTGAGGGCCAGCGGGCACGGTGAGTTCGTGCAGGAGAGGTTCAACACCAATCAGATCAGCGCATTGGCGCGGGAGATGGACAAGAACGGCGAAACCCTCCCGGTCGAGTGGGACGGGCCAATCAAGGTGGCCGAGACGTTCCAACTCAGGACACAGAAGGCGAGTTAGGAGAGGAGCAGACTCATGGCACCTACAACGGCATTGGTTCCGGTCGAGGAGTACAGGGCTCTGGCGGTCGCGCCGGAACAGTTGAAGGAGATCATCGCCGAGAACGTCGGCGCTCTGGGAGCGAGCGAGTTCGATCTAGACCGCGTATCAATCCCGACCGGCGGCGGGACGGCCTGGTCTGTTCCGACTATCGAGGGCGAGGAATTGGTGAAGGAGATCGCCGGCATCATCGTGATGCAGCGCGATGCTCGCGCCTACTGGGAACGGAGTCTGGATGAAAGTGGCGGTGGGACGCCTCCGGACTGCACGTCCACCGACGGTCTGGTGGGCTACGGGCTCCCAGGTGGAGACTGCACCACCTGCGAACTGGCGAAGTTCGGGTCGAAGAGCGGCGGGCGCAAGGGCCAGGCGTGCAAGCAGATGAAGCAGCTGTTCATGCTGCGGCCTGACACCCTGCTCCCGATGGTCGTGAATCTGCCCCCTACCAGCGTGGCCCCTATCCGCAAGTACATGCTCAGGTTGGCGTCGGATGCGCGACCGTACTACGCGGTCATCACGCGACTGACGCTGGAGAAGGTGATGAACGGTGGCGGGGTCCCCTACGCCCGCGCCGTGCCCTCCGTGGCGGGGCCGGTGCCGGATGAGCAGCTTCCGGCAATTCGGTCCTACATGGCAGCCCTCAAGCCGGTGCTGGCTCGCACGGTCGCGCCGGCAGAATCGGAGTACGAGGGCTAACCAACAGGTCCAAGGGGCCGGGCGTTGCCGCCCGGCCCATCCTCCCCGACGGAGGCTTCTGTCATGGACTTTCTCTCGACGTTGTTCGGAGACAAACCGAACGATCTGTACGTTCTCATCTGGACGCCGGTCAAGAAGCGGAGTGCATGGTTCCGCGACCTGGACCAGGCACGAACGTACGTTGGCAACATATCCCACCTGGACGCATACGTTCACGTTGGGCTTTCCTCCAGTGATTACGGCCCTTCTCACCGCTGCGGTGCGTCGGACGTAGCGGGGATCGCGGGGCTGTGGGTGGATCTGGACATAGCGGACCCCGCGCACCAGAAGCCGAACCTGCCACCGACCCAGGAGGATGCTCTTGGCCTGCTGGCGGGCCTCCCTGAACCGTCTCTCACTGTGCACTCCGGTCACGGCCTGCAACTGTGGTGGCTGTTCAAGGAGTTATGGCTCTTCGAGAGCGACGCTGAACGCTCCGAGGCTGCGGAGTTGGCGGCACGGTGGCAGGGGACGATCAGACAGCGGGCCCGGGTAAAGGGGTGGGACGTGGATGCTACGGCCGACCTGGCGCGGTTGCTTCGCATCCCGGGTACGACCAACCGAAAGGGCAAACCTCCCGTCGAGGTGCGGCTGATCGGTGAGTCAGAAGCGCGTTACAACCCCAGTGACTTTGACGAGTATCTGGTCGACGTCACTCCTACCACTGCTCCGAGCAGTGGGAGCAAGGCCGGCGGGGCTCTGGTCCTGGAGGCGACCGCCGACCCACCGTTCGGCAAGTTCGAGGCGCTGAGCGAGATCGAGTCGAAGTTCCGGTTGAGCTGGGAGCGCAAGCGCAAGGACCTCCAGGACCAGTCGGGATCGAGCTACGACATGTCGTTAGCGTGCTACGCGGTGATGGCCAGTTGGAGCGACCAGGAGATGGCCAATTTGCTGATAGCTCACCGGCGAAAGCACGGTGACGACGTGGTGAAGGCGCTCCGACAGGACTACATGCGGCTGACCATCGACAAGGCTCGCCAGACCATAGCCAAGAGCCGCGCAGTGGAGGCTATCGACGAGATGGCGGTTGGAGTGGGCCCGGAACCGGAGAACAGGCGCCAGGCGATTTTGGACAACCTATCGGCGCTGTTCGAGGTGAAGATCACGCGGGTTGTGAAGTTCACGTCTGACCCCCCTGAGTACCGGCTGGAGACGGAGCTGGGCACGATCCACCTGGGCGAGGTTGGAAACCTGATCGGGCAGCCGCAACTGCGAACGAAGATAGCGGCTGCGTCAGGCCGATACCTGCCGCGCTTCAAGAACGAGCGGTGGGACCGCATCGCCCAGGCGCTTCTGGATGCCTGTGAGGAGGAAACGTTGGGCGAGGATGCCACAGCCGCCGGGGCTGCAAGAGGGTGGCTGACGAGCTATCTGGCACGCCACAAGCCCGTGCAGGGGATCGCCAACGCTGTGGAGCAGGAGTGTCCGTTCGTACACCTGGACGCACGCACCTACCTGTTCGGCAAGGAATTAAGACGCTGGCTCGGCCTGTATCAGGGCGAGAAGATCACAGCGAAGCTGATGGGCACGTGCCTCCGAGCGGCGGGCTGCGAGCCTGAAACTGTGGCCGTGAGTGTCGATGGAAGGGAAACCACGCGGCAAGTTTGGCGACTTCCCCTTATAGGGGGGGGCAAATGAATTTGAAAATGGTGTGCCCGAAAATAGCTATCATGGCTATTTTGCGAATTGGCGAAGTGCAGGCATAACAATGCTAAGCACAGATTACGATTTCCCGATAGAAATCCCGATAGTTACCCGACACTCTTGTAGTCATTCGACGGGAGTGTCACGGCTGGGCTGCCGTCACTCGCTATTGAGTAGTCGATTCTGAATCAATTTGCCGACCCCTATAGGGGGCCGTGTTTGGAGAAGACGATGATCTTTCAGGACCCTAGCATTACCGAAATCCGAAAGATGAAGCCGGCGACGTTGCTGGATGTGTGCTTCGCGTGGATGGACAAGGAGCCCCGCTGGCAGAGTAACGCAGGCCGCCTGTGGGACGACGTGAAGGAACGTTTCTGCACCGCCCCCGCGTCCGGGTCGCCCAAGTTCCATCTATGCCGTCCCGGCGGCCTGGCCATTCACAGCCTCGGCGTCGTGCAGAACCTGGAGCGCTTCGCCTCGGCGATGGCTGAAGACCTCGCCAGCTTTAAGACGGAGAGTGTTCTCCTCTGTGGACTATTCCACGACCTGGGAAAGATTGGCCTTCCCGCGAAGTCTCACTACACCCCCGGCTCCAACGGCTGGTACAGCGCGGCCAATGAAGGACTGTCCGTGCCTGCAATGAGCCTGTACTGGTTAGGAAAATACCATGTCGAACTGGAGCCTGCGGAGTACCAGGCGATCATGCACCACGATGGGCAGTATGTGCCAGAAGGGAAGTGGTGTCAGTTCGCGGAGTCACGCCTGGCGCTCCTGCTCCACTACGCGGACTACTGGAGCACCATGGACGAGAAGGGATGGCCGAACGGCTGATGGGCGAGTGGCGTGTGTTCGGCCCCCCGGGCACGGGGAAGACGACGACGCTATCACGGTATGTTCGTGATGCGGTGGAGAAGCACGGCTCCGATGGGGTGATCGTCGCGTCGTTCACGAGGACGGCAGCGGCGGAGATAGCGGGGCGCGACCTGCCCGTGGACCCCGAACGAGTGGGGACGCTGCATGCCCACTGCTACCGGGCCCTGGGCAAGCCAACGATAGCAGAGACGAAGGTCAAGGATTTCAACGCGGAGTATCCGCAGTACGCCCTCTCCAGCGAGGGCCACGACCTGGACGAGCCGGCGACTGAGCGACAGTACCAGACTGCCGGTGACGAGCTGATGGCCCGCTACCAGGTGCTCAGGGCGCGGATGATTTGCCGCGATCTCTGGCCTCCGCTGGTTGTCGGCTTCGCCAGGTGCTGGGAAGAGTGGGTAGAGCGGAACGACTACATCGACTTCACCGGCATGATCGAGCGGGCATTGGAGAGATTGGACACGGCTCCTGGTAATCCCCGTGTTGGGTTCTTCGACGAGATGCAAGACTCATCTGCCCTGGAGCTGGCGCTGGTGCGCAAGTGGGGACGTCGCATGTCGTTCTTCGTGGTGTGCGGGGACGATGACCAGGCCATCTATGAGTGGCGTGGGTCCAGTCCCGAGGCATTTCTCGATCCTCCGGTGCCGGAGGAGCAGAAGCGTGTCCTCCGGCAGAGCTACAGGGTTCCCAGGGCTGTGCTGCAGGTAGCGTCAGCCTGGATACAGGGAGTCCAGAGGCGAGAACCGAAGGAGTACGCAGCTCGCGACTGCGACGGCGAGGTAAGGGATGTTGAAGCAACGTATCGATATCCCGAGCCGATCGTAGAGGACGCACTCCGGCAGATCGGTGATGGCAGGACTGTGATGGTGCTGGCGAGCTGCGGCTACATGCTCCATCCGCTGATTGCTGTGCTGAGGCGGGAGGGGATCCCGTTCCATAACCCGTATCGCCGGAACCGCGGCGACTGGAATCCGCTGAGAGGCCATCGTGGGACGAGCATGGTGGATCGGCTACTCGCCTTCCTGCGTCCTCACGTCGACTACTTCGGCGATGAGCGGCGAGAGTGGGCGGCGGACGATGTGCGGATGTGGGCCGAGGTGCTGCGGGCTGAAGGGGTGTTCAAGTATGGCCGGAAGGTCATTGTAGAGAAGCTGAAGGGGACTCGCGTTCTGGAGTACGAGGAGCTGCTGGACCACTTCAAGGACGAGGCGCACATGCCCATTCTGGGGATGGAACTGGACTGGTATCGCGACCACATGATCGGTGACAAGCGGCGGACGATGGAGTTTCCGCTGGCCGTGCTGCGGAGGCATGGCGTAGCGGGTTTGACGGAGCGACCGAAGCTGTGTGTGGGGACGGTGCATAGCGTGAAAGGTGGAGAAGCCGACGTGGTGTACCTGTGTCCCGACCTAAGTCAGGCGGGGATGCAGGAGTGGATGATGCCCGGGGAGGGGCGAGACGGCATCCGGCGGCAGATGTACGTAGGCATGACGAGGGCGAGGGAGCAGTTGGTACTGTGCCAACCGGTCTCGCCCTGCAACGTAGGGAGGATGGTGGCGTGAGCGCGCTAGTCGAGGACCTGATCCTGGTGGGGTTCCTGGTCTACACAATGACGATTCTGGTGGGGTTGCCCGCCCTGCTGCTGTTCGTCGCTGGTCGGGTACTAGGGGTGTGGTGATGCTCATAGGTCGAGTTGATAGGGAGGATACGAGAGAATGAGGATTGAGATAATGCCTGAGATCCTAGCGCAGCTAGGGGCACTGGAGTCGGGCAAACATTTCTCGGGGCAGTTCAAGACCATCAGGGCGTTACTTAGCGCCTATGATGAGATGAACCGCAATCAAGTTCAGGCGATACAGCACCAGCAAGCCAAACTCCAGGAGTCACAGGCCCGCGTCGCCCAGTTGGAGGAGGCGCTGCGTAGTGTGAGGGAGTCCATGGAGGTAGCGCGGCAAGTCTTCCCTAAAGGCTCTCTGGCTCGTGGCGGATTTGAGGGGGCTTTCCTGAGAGTGGATGCCGAGATTGATGCCGCCCTCTCCGCCTCGCCGTCGCCTGTAGTGGAGGTCGTGAAGGCCGGGATGCAGGCGTTCGGACCTGACGCCGAAATGCAGGTATCTCTCGTGAGCAACGGACAGGTAAACACCCAGGCGAACATCATCATGCCAATGGAGCACTATGCAAGGTTCCGAAATGCTGCATTCCTATTGAGGCGAAGGCAGCCGGGGGTGTGGGGCTCGTGAGCAACAACATGACCAAGCTTGATACGGTCTGCCCTCTTTGTGGCAAGCGACTGGTAATCGGTCTGGACTACCTGCCCAAACTGGAGTGCGACGCCTACGCCATGGCTACAAGCTGCAACTGCGAGCTATCCGACATGGACAGGGGACGGCTCATGGTGAGAGTGCGGCAGCTAAGAAAACAGCAGGAGGTGGGCGATGCCCGATAAGCCACTGATGAACTACACCACAAGCATCAGCGCTGAAAAGACGTTGGGCGAGATCATGGGCCTCCTCGCCGGCGCTGGAGCGCGGTCGCTCCAGATCGATTACGACGACAATGGTCAGCCTTCAGGGCTGTCGTTCCTGATCAACACGGAGATCGGAGAGCGAGGGTTCGCGCTCCCTGCCAGGGTGGATGCCGTGTTCACGATCCTCGAGGAACAGTACGAGCGTGGCCGCGTACAGCGTCGCTTCGCCAACCGTGAGCAGGCAGCGCGGGTGTGCTGGCGGATACTCCGCGATTGGGTCGACGCGCAGCTCGCTTTGATCCAGGCGGGGCTAGCCGACCTCGAAGAGGTGATGCTCCCTTACATGATCCAGGGGTCGGCAGGGCAGACAGTCTATCAACTCATGGTGGCAAGGTGCCAGGCGCTGCCGCCTGGAGGTGAAGAAAATGCGTGAGAAGAGTCTCCATGAGCGGATCATGGCGTACATCAATATCCAGCCTGGGTGTAAGTGCCGCAAGAGACACGGCACGGCCTACGGGCACAAGGGTGATCCTGACCTGTACGGCTCGCTGTGCGGGCTGCACTTCGAGTTCGAGATCAAGCAAAAGGGAGAAAAACCAACGCCACTCCAGCAGAAGCGGCTAAAGGAGTGGGAGGCTACGGGATCGATAGTCGGCTGGTTCGACGACTTCGAACTAGCTAAGGGATATATCGACGAGACCTTGGCTCGGTCCACTTTTCAGGTTGTTCGAGCTGAACTGGTCAAGCTAGGTTTGATCGATGCCGCGTCGAGGTAGCAAGGGCCGGTACTGGTGCGAGAAGAAGCGGGCGCGGGTGCACCCACTCAAGGCTTTCGCGGTGTGCCTGCTCAGGGGTTGCCCGCACCTGTGGGTGCGACTGGTCGTGAAGGGGAGAAGGAAGTGACTCGTTACGTTCCACTGGTGCTCAGACAATGTTGCTGGTGTCACGCGATATGGGACGGCGGGAAGTGGGTTAAGGCAGATGGTCTCCCGCTGTTCGGCAGGGCGAAGCATGGGGTCTGCGATGGCTGCATGCGGAAGCTGATCGGGGAGTACAGGGAGATCAAGGCGGTGGAGGCTGGCTAGATGGACACGAACACCCTTATGAGGGAGTACAGGCAGCTCGCTAACAAGCTCAAACGGACCGGTGTTGAGGAGATGCGACTGCGAGAGCTACGTAAGGCTCTCAAACGGGAGGGAGCGAAACCGCCCACGGCGATACCGTCTAGCGCTTCGCCGATCTATCCTCCGAGGCCTCGAAGGAAGAAGACAGAGTGGCCACGGCTGCTGGATGCTGAGGTTAGGCCTCTGAGATACAAGGAGTAAGGGCGGGACTACCCGTCCTTACTCCAGACTAGTGGGCTTTCGCCGCCGGAGCAGGATGTCTCCGGCGGCGATCATTTTGATGAGTGTGCTGATGCTGGGTTGCCCTCGCCTGGGGCCGGTGGGGGCAAGAGCCCCCACCGACGCGGCGATCTCCAGCAGCCGCACTTTGAGGTTGGCGGGTACCAGTAGGTTGAGCGATTCGGGCATTGTGTTCCTCTCTTCCTTTCTCTGCCTGCCTTAGTCTCGCCCGAACCCCTTGGGCAGGTCGATGTTCATGATGTCGTCAATCTGGCTATCGAGTTCGTCCAAATCCAGGTCACACACCGCTTCAAGCTTCTCGTAGGTTGCGCTGCTCTGTGCGTTCTCGGGGAAGTTGTCCATCCAATCCTGGTACTCCTCCTGCAACGCTTTCAACTCGTCCAGTCCTTCACGCATCTGATCGGTGGCGCGCTGCCAGCGTTCGGGTCGTGATGGCTGTCTCATGTCATGCTGCCTCCCCGTTCTTCCGAGCCTGGTAGACGGCGAGCTGGTCCATGTAGTCGCGGTTGCTGTCGAAGAGGACGTCATACTCGTCGACGTAGTCGGTCTCTGGCTCCGGTCGCTCGGGAAGCGCCGGGCTGAAATCGTCGATCCGCTCCTGTACGACTTGCCGAACGGCTTCGATGCGCTTCTGAATTGGCTCCAGCTCCATGGCCATCTCGTCGGCCAGAGCCTGAAGCCTGCTCTCGTAGGAGCGCACCACCTGGATGGCTTGAGCCTTGTACAGGCCAAGGTCAGCGGCCTCACTGTGCGTCTGCGCCTGCCACTCCTGAGTCACGTATTCCTGAGCGCTGTTCTGTGCTTCGCTCAGCTTCTCGCTGTACTCGGTGTCTCGGTAGGGCTCCGCCCATTCACGGACGATCCTTGCCAGCTCACCAGGATGCAGTGCTTCGAGAGCGTCCAGCTCTACCGCGCCGTTGCAGTTGCGGCGCTCCATGAAGCCATTGGCTCGGAGATCACTCTCCTTGATGGGGATCGTAGGTAGGTTCCATTCTTCCACCTGGTCATGGGTAAGGCAGATGGGTTGAAGCTTCACCTCCTTGGAGCAGTAGTTCTGTGCCCAGTACTCAATCTGCCTAGCAACACCCACCGGCATGAAGTCGCCGGCTGGATCGAAGTCGGAGATGTAGGCTATCCGACATGGTTTGTCCAGTCGCTGGATGCGCTGGAGCAGGTTTACCACGGTAGTGATCGATTGGAAGCCGAGACTGGTGATGTAGTCCATGCCGAGTTCCTGGCAGATCGGTTCCAGGACGTCGTTCATCGTGGATTTCTCGACGAACAGCACCAGGTGGTAGGGCTGATCCGCGTCCTGATAGTCGTAGCCGCTGATCTCCGGCTGTGGTAGAGAGAGGTTGATGTCCTCGGCTATGTCGACTGTGATCTCGGGTAGTTGCCACTCCGGACTGGGGATGTAGGCGCTGGGGTTCGGGTCGTCCCACCGCGCGTAGACGTTGTTATGCGGAGGTGGGTTGCGGCGATCCTCGAAGGCGGTTGGAGAAACGTAGCCGAGGTACCTTGCCGCCTTGCCTGCCTGGCACAGGTAGTCCCAGCACTGAAGCGTGTTCTCATAGGCTCGGTCGTCGTGGCGCTTGGCTCCGGTGGACACTAGCTGGTAGTGGACCCGCCGCAGGTGGACGCCCTGGGAGAAGCCAGCATTGCGCCAGATCCCGCGAAACCAGGTGGCCAGATCCACGTTGGCGGGGCTGCCTCCGAAGAAGGGGTCATTCTGGCGGGCCAGTGCCAGTAACGACGGAATGGGCTGGCCGGTCTCCTTGGATAGCTCCTTGATTGCCTGATAGCCGCGCATGATTGCTGCTCCTTCCTTCTCTATATGTATGCGCATACCCTGAGTGTAGCTTCTCACAGGCATAACGGACTGTCCAATGCTAGTCTGTTATGCATATCTGGGCTATGCGCATATTGCAGGCATAACGGACTGATGGTAGGGTGCTAGACGTAACACGCTGCTGGGCTGCCGCCACTCGCCTTTGGGCATGTGAATCGGAATCGAATTGGGCAGCCCTATAAGGGGATTTTCACTATGGTCGAGACTGCGAGGGCACGCCAAGCCTGGGCTGACTACGTGGCCATGGGACCAGGGCGTAGTCTACGCAGTCTTGCGGCTCACTATCGCTCAGTCGACGAAGCGCCAACGCGACGGTTTGAAACCCTTGCTGCGTGGTCACAGCGCTTTTGCTGGCAGGCGCGTCTCAAAGATATCGCCGATCGAGAGGCGAAGGCTGCGGAAGAGCGTGAGGCTGCCTATAGGCGCTCGATCATGGAAGCCGGGTACGCGCTGTCTCACGAGCGTGTAGCGGCGCTCAAACGGCTTGCCGAGAAGCTGTTCGACGAGCTTCAGGACCCCGAGAAGCTGTGGTTGCGCGACTACAAAGGCGGTGGCAAGGCCGGGTTTAGAGAGATACAGCGATTCAATGCAGCCGAGGTAGAGCAGCTTCGAGGGCTCTTGGACGATATTGCCAAGGAGAAGGGTGATCGCCGGGAGAAGGTTGATCTGGCAGCCTCCGGTAGCGTGGCCATTCAGGTCATACCGTGGAAGCCGAGAGGAAAGACCGATGACAACAGCGACGACTGAGGTCCGGGCTCTCTACGAGCTGCACGATCGCCAGGCGATGGCCATGGAGTTGCTGGGGTGGACGCCTGAGGCGTGGGATGACCGCTCCGGCAGTGTCCACGAGCTGCTGTACGGCGGTGCGGCCGGCGGGGGCAAGAGCCACCTGATTCGCTGCGTAGCCGCGACCGTGGCGACGCAGATCCCTAACAGTGTGTCCGTGATCTTCCGGCGCACTTACCCTGAGCTGGAAGAGAACATGATCCGCACCTTCCGGCTCGAGGTTCCGCGCTCTCTCGGCGACTACAACGAGGGTAAGCACGAGTTTAGATGGACGAACGGCTCGATCACGGAGTTCCGGCACTGCGAGCGTGAGGGCGAGGTTGATCGCTACTACTCCGCAGAGTGGGACGCGCTGTTGATCGACGAGGCGACGCATTTCACCGAGTTCATGGTGACGATGCTGCGCGGTCGCGTTCGTTCGACGAAGCCAGGATGGTATCCGACCATCGTCTACGGTAGTAACCCTGGCAATGTCGGGCACAGCTACTTCAAGCGGCAGTTCGTGGAGGAGAGCCAGCGCCACGGTGGGCAACCCTGGATGGCGCTGCGGGAGCACGGTGGGTTGAGGCGGGCCTTCCTCCTCTCCAAGTTGGTGGACAATCCCTCTCTCTCTGGCGACTACGAGTTGATGCTTGAGGGGATCAGCGATCCAGTGGTGCGGCGGGCTATGCGCGACGGCGACTGGAGCATCTTCGCGGGGCAGTTCTTCAGCACGTGGGGCTATGAGCGGCATATCGTGGAGCCATTCCCGGTACCTAAGTATTGGCGTAAGTGGGCCGGCCTGGACTGGGGATACGCGAAGCCGCTGAGCTATGGGATCTACACGCAGGATCCTGACTCTGACCACGTATACAGGATCAGGGAGCTGTATGCCAAGGAACTGAATGACTCTGAGGCTTGCGAGCGCATCCTTGCGACGGAGGCCACGGTTGAGGGGTCAGCTGATGTGCGGCTGTCGGACCCCAGCGTGTGGGCACGGAAGAGCGAGAGTGGGCGCAGTACGGCAGAGATCTACGCTGAGAAGGGGGTGCAGCTGACTCCGGCTAACAACGATCGTGTCAACGGCTGGCGGCTATGCCGCGATCTGCTGGCCGATAAGCCGGATGGCAGGCCGGGCTTCCAGGTGTTTGCCAACTGCTACGAGTTCATCCGCACGATCCCCGATCAGGTGTACTCGAAGACCAACCCCGAGGACATGGACACAGATGGCGAGGACCATGCCGCTGACGAGTGGCGCTATGCAGTCAGCAGCAGGATGGCGGCGACGGGCAGCGTGGTCACGTCCTGGAGCCGGCGGCAGGGCTGGCAGCGTAGGAGATAGTGATGCTTGATGTGCTCGATATGATGTCTCCCCAGGGTCAGGGTATGGATCCAATGATGATGGGCGTCGCTCCACAGGGGCCATTGATGCCAGACCAGATGATGATGCAGGGGCCATCTCTTGGTGGCGACCAGATGCTCCCCGAGGATCCCCTGGCCATAGACGATACCTTGATGAACCTGCCTCCACCGCCGACTATCGACTACATCATGACGCTGGCCCGCGACGAAGAGGACTACTGGCGCCCACAGAAGGAGCGGATGGCGCTGGATGACACCCTCTACCAGCTTGAGGACTCGACGCAGATGGTCCACGCCGACGAGGGCACGGAGGAAGAAGCCGAGTACGCGGCGCTGAACGATCTCCGGACTATCGCTGACAAGTTCATGAACCGGATAGGGCGCTCCGAGATGCAGCTACAGGTGCCAAAGCGCACCGAAGGAGAGGACGCAGACGCACAGGCGATAGAGGACTACCTTCGCTGGTGCTGGCGGAAGTTTGCCCAGGATCACCTCCTGCGTGGTGGGAAGATGCCGCTTGGACGTCAGGAAGCTGGCGATGCCTGTGTGCGTGGGTGGTTGTGCTATCGGGTGTGGTACGACCCCGAGGACACCGAGTTCCCCTTCATGCTCGACCTGATGGACGGGCAATTCGTCTATCCGCGCTTCAACCGCAAGGGACTGAAGCATGTGCTGTACATCCGTGATACCACTGTGGACCGCCTCCTGGAAGACTTCCCCGAGTTCGAGCCGGAGGTCCGCAGCTTGTACGCCGATGCTAACGGCTACGTCGATCCGAAGCACATGGCCAGCTACGTTGCCTACTACGACAGGGACTACCATGCGGTGGTGGTAGATAACCGCTGGGTGAAGCAGCCGACGCCGCACGGAATGGGGCAGGTGCCTTGGGTATGCATTCCGAACCAGGGTGGGCTCCACGAGGGCAGGTACGGCGAGGGTACGAGCAACAACTGGACGAAGTACTACGGGGACAGCATCTACGCCCCGCTCCGAGACCCCTACGCCATGATGATACGGCTGTACTCGGCGCTCATGACGCAGGTCGCCAAGGACGCGGACCCGCCGGTTGTCATCAAGACCAGCGCCAAGATGGACCGCGAGGATGTGGACTTCGGAGTTGGCGGGACGACGATCCTTAGAGATGAGAATGGCGAGGTCAAGGTAGTCGAGGTGGCACAACGGCCGTACATCCTGGAGCCGCTGGTCAGTGGTGTGAAGGCGAGCATGGCGAAGGGGTCCATTCCGGACATCGAGTGGGGCCACGATATGACGGCGCAGAGTGGGTACGCGAGAACAGTGCTCTCCAGTGCCGCGGACGACGTGTTCAGCCCTCCGGTGACGGCCATCGAAATCGGACGCGGTGCGGTGAGTAAGCTGATCCTGGAGATCATCGCGAAGAACCAGATGACTGTTCCGATGGTGGTGACCAAGCGCGGGATGCGGATGGCTGGACAGCAGTTCAGCTATGAGAGTGTCCTGAAGAACGGGACCTACGTCGAGACACGGTTCAGTCAGTTGACTCCGCAGGACATGGTTGCGATGAGCACGCTGATCCTGAACCTGGTCAAGGGGGGGATCATCAGCGCTGAGACGGCCAGAAGCGACAAGTTCCTGGCGCTGGAGAATCCGACGCTAGAGGTGGAAAGGCTGCTCCGCGAGAAGGCGCTCTTCGACCCGCGTATCATGGAGATGCTGATGGACTTCGCCATGATGCAGGACCCTAATGACCCGATAGCGGTGGCATGGCAGCAGAAGAAGTACGAGGAAAAGATGATGACCATGATGCAGGCAAGCCAGGCGGGCGGGCGTCAGTTGGCCGGCAGGACGAAGAACCCGCAGCCCCAGGCTGGTGGTCCACAAGCGGTGGGACAGAACGTGAACCCCGACCTGTTGATGGCGCAGCGTGAGATGGGAGGCTACAACGGATGAGTGGTCAACTATTTGGAGAGGAGGCTCGTCGAGCTTGGGAGGCTGCGGGCGGCACGGACTACAACAAGCAGGTGGCCGAGGGAAAATCTGGCTTTCAGAGCACCAATCCGAGTGTGACATTTGGGAGCGGGACTGGCAGTGATAGCCCCTGGGCACAGGCTGAGAGTGGAGGTACGAGCGTGGCAGATACAACAAACAGGAATATGGGGCCAGCTGAGATGCGGCAGTTGCAGGCATCTCCAACTTCTGCACCGACAGGGTACAACCCGAACACAGGCAACAGCGCACAGACTGCCGCCAACGCGGCTACAGTCGATGACGATTGGTTCAAGAACTCGACATGGTTTTCCAATCCGGGCGCGGCGATGCGGGAGTACCTGAAGGGAGTTGGGGTGAACCCCGACCGTGGATCCAACCTCTTTACGCGTTGGGCCGAATCCAAGGCTAGCATGGTCCCGGCTGCATACATGCTCAAGAACTCCGGTAACCAGCAGAGCATGAACGATGGGGACTTCCTCGGCTTCCTGAGTAAGCTGATGGGCGGGGGCCTGGGAGCTGTGGGACTTGGCAACATCGGTGAGAGCATCCGCGGAGCGCTCGGTTCCACGGCGGATACTGACAGCGACTGGGGCAAGTTTTGGAACAACTTCACGAGCGACAGGGACATTGCTGAGTTCGTGGCTAACATGAGCGGGCTCCAAGGTTGGGGCAACGTCACCCCATTCCAGAAAGCACGACAGGCCGATATTCAGTACAACGCTCCGGAGCGGTTCACCGGCGAGATGGCTTCCGGCCGTCTGCCCAAGAGTACACTGTTCTGGCAGTGGCTCAAGGACCAAGGCCTGTACTAGGAGGTGGCTTCGATGGCTGATGGCGTCTTCGGTGGCAGCAACCCATTTGCTGGCATGTCCGGCCAGGGCCTCTGGTACCTCAACGAGCAGCCAGAAGCAGGATTTGGTAAGTACGTGGGCGGCGGAAACGATGCGTTCAGCCGGTGGCTACGGTCGCAATATGGACGCTATCAGTCCGACTACTCCGGCAAGCTAGCTAATACTCCAAGCATGCAGTGGACGGACTATCTTTCCAGTCTTAACCCGAAGGGTGAATACGCGCAGCTCGGTGCCTGGGATCGCGGCGAGAGTCCGCGCAACTGGAGTGGGCGCACAAGGTGGGTGTGGTAGATGTTCGGGATAGACTTCGACATGCTGGCGAAAAGCCTGAACAACGACTGGCACAATCTGCTCGCCGTCTCTGCTCCGGCCAATTCTCGCCCACAGCCGTTCGACTGGAGCAACCTGGCTATTAGGAGAGAGCCTGATAAGGGTATTGATTGGGTGAAGATCGCGGCGCAGATGCGCGGCAACCAGCCACTTGGTCCCGCCCGCATGGCCTCGCCGATTCGGCAGACGGCGAGTGCTGGGCCATTGATGATTAACCAAAGCACGAATAATCAAAGTGTGGATTCGCAGCGGGCTGCGGCCTTGGACATGGCGCGCCAGATGTATGGTGAAGAAGCAGCGCGCGTGCTGGATGCCACCTTCGACACGGAGGCGGGCTGGGGCGGAGCTGTTGGAGACACGGACCTAAATCCCGTTGGCAGTCATGGGCCGCTGCAATTCTACGGTGGAGGCGGGATGCTGAACGCCTTCGCGGCCGATAAGGGGATCAAGGATCTGGCAGAGGCCGGTCGGTACGTGCGGACCAACCCATTGGAGGCGGTGCAGTGGGCATTGAAGGGCTATTACGGTAGTGCCCTAAAGGCCGGTATGGACGCGGGTCTCTCTGGCGCGGACCTGGCGACCTATGTTCAGCAGTACGGGCAGCGCAGCGTAGCTCCCGAGCGGGCGGGCGCTGCCTACAGGAGGAAGTACGGTGGCTGACTTCCTGGAGTTCCTTCGTGAGAGAGTGCCTGGACTGTGGACGCCGCAGGAGGTGTTCACTCCCCCTCCCATGCCAGAACCGGCATCAACGCCGATAGTTCCCGCGAACTATGACATAGACCTGTTTCATCAGCGTCCTGTGCCCAAACAGTACCAACCTGGGCACGACCGCTGGTCCTTCTGGCAGGAAGAGATGGCAAAGTCCGAGGAAGCGCTGCGTCAGGGGGACCAGTTCGGTCAGGTGCAGCACTCCGGCGGGGCCGCGCCAGGTGCGCTCGGCGCGGCACTCACAGCCGAGAACGAGGTTGTTAGCCAGGGCACGCTTGGCGGCTACGTGTACAAGGTCGCCAAGACGAAGGGCACACCACTGGAGGGCTTCGTTCGTGGATCCGGCGGCATGATGGATCAAGTCAATCCTGTTAGCAGGGCGCTCGGGATCAGTACGGAGGACATCTACAATCGCGCGGACGAGATAGTTGCCGCCTACGAGTCTGCTCCATATGGCAAGGAGCAGATGGCATGGGACACGTTCCGTCGAGGGATGGTACCCGTTCAGGCTGGTTTGGCTGAGACGCTCTTCTCCCCGTCCAGTTACATTGGCTTTGGGATACCAGCAAAGATTGGGGCTGGTATATCTATGCGGGCCGGAAAGGCGGCGGCCGAGTCGGGCATGATGAGGGCGATGATCAGGGAAGCGCCGCAGGCTCTCGATCGCATCGCCCCCGAGATAGCACGTGCAGAGCGTACCAGCAAGTTGTACCGCGGTCTTCAACTCGGCACACTGCCCGCGCAGGCTGTAGACAGGCTGGCCGATATCGTTGGTCCCTACGCTTTCTGGGGAATGCTCGGGGCGATGGGCACGGCGGCTGGGCTGGAGAGGCTGCAACCTGAGGGTGTGGACCCCGGACTGGTGCTTACTGGCGGCACAGTTGCTGGTGCCCTGGCCCCAAAGGCTGGCAAGCTTCCTATCTTTCGACAGAGTGCAGAGACGGCGGCAAAGATCTTAGAGTCGCGACTCCGCAATGCATTGAACAGCCTTGCCAGATCCACCGGAGAGGCCGAACCAGTCGAGACGATGGATCGAGTGATAGGTGCCCCTGGAGTTGTGCCGGTAGAGCAAGCAGCGACCACACCAGTGGCAGCCGGCACTACCCCTATTACTGGAACTGCACCAGCCGTTCCCCCGTTAGAGCAGATAGCTCGTATGACCAAGACCGAGGCTTCGCAATTCCTTGGACGGCGAGCCGCGTTGAAGATTGAGGCTGGCAAACCCTACGTCGTCGTGCATGATGTGACCGATCCATTGGTGAACGAGCGCGTACGGCTTGACGAGCAAGGCGAGAAGGAGGTGCAGGCGGCGCTGAACCTGGATCCTAAGATGCGCTACAGCGCTTACCGGAAGATCGTCGATGAGTTCATTGATCGCAGCGGCAAGCGCGGACTGTGGACTGCTTACGATGATATTCACCGCGAGGCGGTGAGCAAGAATCTCACCGCTCTGATCCAGGATGCCCTCGACGAGCGTACCAGTCCGCAGCGGGTGATGGAGATCGCCAAGAGCGCGGGAATGCGCATTCCGAACGATCAGTACAAGCTGTTGGCTGCCAAGATTAAGCAGACCGAGCGGCAGTACAAACAGGGCGAGAACGCTGTGATAGGGGCCATCAACGCGGAGTTGAAGACACCGGTCCCCGCAGCCATGGATTCTTCGCGAGCGGACGCTGGCTTCGATCAGTTGCGGTCCGTCATGGACCGGATGCAGGCCAACCAGCTACAGCGCGGACAGGACGCCGGAGCAAGGTTGAGGGCTATCCTAAGCGATCCCGAGACTCCCCCTCCTGTTATCGACAAGGGACCTGAGCTCTCCGACGTGCCCGACTACCTGGGGCAGCAGCGCGTGTTCAAGGGTAAGGTCGCGACGATGCACCCCCTCGACGAGGCGGCATTCCTGGCTACGGTGCCGGGTAAGCGCAACAAAGCCGCGGCCCAGTGGTTTAGGGACATGACCGGCGCAACCGATACCGAACTGCAGGTCCATGGTGCGCGACTACGCAACGCTCTCTCAGGAGCAAAGGGCGGCGAGGTGGAGCTCCCCTACCAGTGGAAGGGTGCGGTGACACCAAGGCTGAAGCCTGAAGATGTGAAGGCCGCGCTTGCAGAGAATCCCGCGACGGTGGACGCCGCGTTGATGAACCGCGAGGACGAGGTTATCCGCTCTTCGGTGGAGAGCATCGCCCGCGATCTGTCCCCAGAGGAGCAGTCTGGCTTTGATGGGCTGATCGAGCAGATCAATCAGTACCAGCGAGAGGCACTGGCAACCGCGCGCGATGATACTCGGGAGTGGCTGCGCGACATGCCGGAGAAGGCCACACCGGAGCTGCGAGACAAGCTGAAAGAACTTGGGCTCACCTATGGCAAGGTGACTGGTGAGCAGCTGGGCACCTTCGAGCGATCCAAGAAACGAGTCAAGGATTTCCAAGGACTGCTTACAGCCTACAGAGAAGGCAAGGCTCGAGCTGCACAGTGGCGTCGGGAGCAGAAGGCGCGGCTGTTGGAGCAGTTCCGGAAGGGCGAAGAGCTGAGTTTCGAGCCCTATCAGCCACGTGCGAATGCCGCTCAGGCCGCTCAGGCCGCTCAGGCAGTCCAAGAACCGGCCTCTCCTTCTTTGCAGGTACAAACAGGCATAACGGACTCCAAAAAGCCTCCTATCGTGCCCGCAGCGAGCGAGAAGCCAGTTACCGACCTGGACCGCGAGTACTTCAGCCGCTTCTCAGACGCAGAGGGCGTGGCCGAGGATGCCGTCAAGATGGCGCTGGCAGGCGACTGGAGCGGCATCCACGCGCTGTGGCGGGCGTCACACCCCAGCCCCGCGAGGCCATTGAAGAAAGGTGAGACGGTAGAGAACTTCGATCACAAAGCGATGATGTCCGAGTGGTTCGCACAGCGGGCCAGGATCAAGAAGGCCAGTGGCGGCGAGGTGAGCGGCGTGACTCCGCGCAAGCTCCAGGACGATCCCGAGGCGCTGATGGAGTATGCCAGGGGGTTAGCCGAGACGGCGGCGAGACGAGGGGACGTGCCCTGGAAGAAGGGGCCGAAGGAGCCGCCGGCGGCTACACCAGCGAGAGTTGAACCGGAGCCGCCAACCAAGCCTCCGGCTTCCGACCAAATGCCCGATGCACCGGCCACGCTTGCAGACCTGATACCCGAGGGAGGGTTGCGCCAGCTTTCCGACCTCTATCAGGATGCGAAGCGGGCTGGGCTGGTGCAGGACGAGGACGAGTTCCGCGCGCTACTTGCCCGCGACAGTTTGATCAGGACTGGCACGGGAACGAGCAGCAAGGGAGCGAAGGGGCTGCGCAATCGGGAGTTGAGCGCGAACGGTAGCGACAGTTACGCGGAGAGGCGGCCTGCCGAAGCCGATCAAGTACCCGTACCAAGGGAGGAAGTGTCCAATGTCGAGACACCCGACCCCACCAGTGTCGAAGGGGGTGCGGACGAGCTACGCCGGCCAGTCGATCAACCAGAGGCAATTACCGAAGGGAAAGAAGTAGAATCTGGCACGCCGGCTGCACGGACTGCTGCGAAGGAGGGGACAGATGCTGGAGGAACCGAAGGCACTGGCACAGAGAGTGAAGGCCCACTGGAAGGAGCACAACAGGGAGCTGTATCAGGAGTTCCTGAAGGACGGCGATCTGGACAAGCAGGCGCTGGAGACGGCGAACAGGGCGCATCGGTACGCGAAGAGACTGGTGGCGCAGGGGTACAGCGAGGACGAAGCAGCGAGCGAGGCGATGAGGGACGTGGTGTTAGTGATAGTGAAGTAGCCCACGTCTCGACCACCTCTGATACCTCTGTCCGCGACCACATCATCACAGACGACGATCCAGTAGGCGCCCGCAAGGGTGCGCGTGAGCTGTGGGATGACAACGTCGAGTCCATCAAACTGCTCAAGACCCTCCAGAAGGAGAGTCGTAAGGCAACCCCCGAGGAACAGGCTATCCTTGCCCGATTCAGGGGCTGGGGTGCGTCCAAGCTCAACAAGTACTTCGAGCCCTGGAGCAAGGAGTACAAAGCCCTCTCCGAGATACTGGGTGAGGATGAGATGCGCGCCCTTGAGAAAAGCCGCACTAACGCCCATTACACCTCTCCCGATGTAGTCAAGGCTATCTGGAAGGCGCTGGATCGTCTCGGTATCGGCTCCCTGCCTCGCGTTCGGATGCTGGAGCCGTCGGCAGGTAGCGGTTTCTTCCTTGGGCTGCAACCAACACACCTAGCTGCGCGTTCGGCCCGTACCGCCATCGAACTTGATAAGGGAACCGGCGGCATTTTGGAGCAGCTTTATCAGAATGCTCGAGTGTTCGTTCAGGGCTACCAGGACACTCCCCTCAGGCCCAACGAGTTCGACCTGATCGTCTCCAACGTCCCCTTCAGCGAGACGGGCTTTACCCGCCGCGAGTGGATGAAGGGCGGCAAGCAGTGGCTGAACAAGTTGGGGCTGCACAACCAGTTCTTCGCACTGGCGCTGGAGCAGGTTCGCCCTGGTGGGGTAATCGCCTTCATCACCAGCCGTTACACCATGGACGGGCAGGGGGCTAAGGCGCTACGTAAGTATCTGACTGACGAAGCCGACTTCCTGGGGGCTGTGAGGCTGCCACGCAACACCTTCAAGGACGTAGCTGATACTGAAGTCGTCACTGATGTCGTGTTCCTGCGCAAACGCTTGCCGGGAGAGGCTCTAAGCAAAGGCAGCACCGGTTGGCTTGAGACTCGAAAGATGGTGCTCGGGCAACGGTCGGTTGGCAAACACTATTGGAACCAGACGAAAGAGGACGTAACCACTACCATCAACAGGTACTGGGACGAGCACCCCGAGATGGTGGTTGGCAAGCCGTCTAACAAAGGCAGCATGTACTCGGAGTTCGAGTACACCGTTGACTACGAGGGCGACGACCTTGTTAAAGCGATAGACGACGCCTTCTCGAAGCTACCCGAAGGCGTGATAAAGCCGTGGGAGCGGCCGGCCGGCGAGGCCAAACTGCCGACAGTCATTAAGGGGATACGTAAGGGTAGCTATTACTCGAAGGGAAACAAGGTCTATCGCGACGGCGAGCTGGTCCAGAAAAACGCCGATCGCATAGCCGACGCCATTAAGGTTCGAGATATCGCGCGGCGGGTGCTTTCTTACCAGCTTGAGGGAGCAACGGACGTCGCGCTCAAGGCTGCCCAGGGCGAGCTTCGCAAGGCACACGCACAGTTCGTCGGTAAGTGGGGGCCACTCAACAGCACATTCAACAGGAGTGCCCTGCGCTCCGATCCAGATAGCCACCTACTGAGGGCGCTGGAGAACTGGGACAAGACCAACCAGGCGGCTCTTGGTGGCCAGTGGTCGGCCATCAAGAAGAACGTCACGGATTCGATGATCGAGCGGTTGCAGATGCCCATATTCAACAGTCGCGTGGTCAAGGCGCTCAGACAGGTTGAACGTGCGGAACGGGCAGACGATGCCTTGGCTATCACCCTCAACGACGTGGGCCGTGTAGATTTCGACCACATGGCAAAGCTCACCGGCAAGAGTACCGCTGAGCTTGAACGCGATCTAAAGGGGCGGGTATACCTGAACCCCGAAGGCGACTGGGAGACGGCGGACGAGTATCTCACTGGCTACGTCAAGGATAAGCTGCGCGCCGCCAAAGTTGCCGCCGAGAAGGATACTCGCTATCGAGAGAACGTAGAAGCCCTGGGGAAGGTACAACCTGCCGACCTTGAGCCTAGTCAGATCGAGGTCCGTATGAGCGGGCACTGGCTCCCGCCTGACGTGATGTCGAGCTTCGCCAGAGACCTTCTTGGGGTGAGGAATGTCACTTTCCGGTACGTTGCCTCCACGTCGGAATGGATGGCTGAGACTAACCCGAAGCACTGGGGAGTGGACTGGGCCACAAGCCGCAACAAGTGGGGCATAGATCAATATAGCGCCGAAGAGATATTCATGGCGCTTCTCAACCACAAGCGGCCAAAGGTCTACGACACAGTTGACGACAAGCTGGTACTGAACTCCGAGAAAACGCTCGCGGCTCAGGAGAAGGCGGAGGCGATGGAGACACGCTTCCGCGAATGGGCGTGGGAAGACCCTACCAGGGCCAAGAAACTGTCTGACATCTACAATGAGCGGTTCAATGACTATGTGCCGAGGTCGTTCAATGGGGATCACCTCGACCTGGTTGGGGCGAATCCAGCTATCAAGCTGCGCGACCACCAGAAGGCTGCCATCTGGCGCATCTTGCAGAGTGGCAACACGCTACTCGCCCATGCCGTGGGTGCTGGTAAAACCTTCGTCATGGCCGGCGCTGCAATGGAGATGCGCCGGATGGGGCTATCCAAGAAGAACCTGTTCATCGTGCCGAACCATCTTGTGCAGCAGTTCGCGGACGATTTCCGAAAGCTGTACCCCAGTGCCAGTCTGCTCGTACCCACTAAGGCAGAGTTCGAGAGAACCTCGCGGAACGGTCTGTTCAGCAGGATCGCTACCGGAGACTGGGATGGTGTGATCATCGCCCAATCCCAAATGACCCTCATGCCGATGCGCCCTGGTGCAATGGAGACGCACATCCGTAAGGAGCTTGACGAACTGCGAGCAAGCCTGTGGGAGATGAAGCGCGAGGGAGCATCCCAATCCAGCCAGAAGCAGATACAGCGGGCGATCGACCGACTGGAGAAGAAGCTGGACGAGAAGCTGAAGAAGCTGGCCGAACGCCAGGATGAGACCGGAGCACTCTACTTCGAGGACCTGGGCCTGGACACGCTCTTCGTGGACGAAGCAGACATGTACAAGAACCTGCTCTTCACGACGAAGATGGAGCGGATCAAGGGGCTGTCTAACACTGACTCCGAGCGAGCGATGGATATGTTCCTCAAGACCCAGTTTGTCAGCAAGCGCAACGGGGGGCGCGGCGTGGTGTTCGCCACCGGCACGCCGATCAGTAACACCATCGCCGAGCTGTGGACGATGATGCGCTATCTGATGCCCGACACGCTGGAGGGCAAGGGTGTCGGCCGCTTCGACTCTTGGGCGTCCCAATACGCTATGAGTGAGACGACCCTGGAGCAGACTGTCTCCGGCGCTTACAAGCCGACAGAGCGATTTAGCAAGTTCATCAATGCGCCGGAGCTCTCCAAGCTGTTCCAGCACGTCGCGGACATAATGACCGACGAAGACTTGAAGCTGCCTAAGCCCAAGTTGGTCGGTGGGAAACCAGAGGTCATTTCAAGTTCTCCGGATGATGCTCTTCTTGATTACATGAAGGACATCGCTGAGCGGATCGATGCCCTCAGGGGCGGTGTGCCGCCTGAAGAGGACAACATGCTGAAGATATCCAGCGACGCCCGCAAAGCCGCGCTGGATATGCGGCTCGTCGATCCAAAGGCTCCCGAAAACCCGAACGGCAAGCTGAACAGGTGCGCCACCAAGGTAGCTGAGATCTACCACGCGACTGTTGACACCGGAAACCCTACCACGGACCGATCCACGCAGCTCGTGTTCCTGGACCTTGGCACTCCGAAGGCGGCAGACGACACGGCTTCTCGTCCCAAGAAGAAGGCCGAAGTCTCCGCTGAGGATGAATTCGGTGAGGAGCTTGTCGACCAGGCCGCCGAGGCAAGGGACGCGTTGACGGGTGAGGAGGTGAAACTGCTCACCGACGTATATAGCGCTCTCAAACAGAAGCTAGAGGCGTTGGGAGTGAAGACCGACGAGATCGCCTTCATCCACGAGTACGACACTCCGGCCAAGAAGAAACGGCTCTTCGACGCAGTGAACAACGGTGATATCCGTGTGTTGATCGGATCGACCTACAAGATGGGGCCGGGCATGAACGTCCAGGAGCGGCTTCGCGCTTTGCACCACCTGGACGCGCCATGGAGGCCCCGAGACATCGAGCAGCGCGAAGGTCGTATCCTGCGACAGGGCAACAGTTGGGAAGAAGCACAGATATTCGAGTACGTCACCGAAAAGAGCTTCGACGGTTACATCTGGCAGGCACTCTACTCGAAGGCAAAGGCCATCAAGAGCATGATGCGGCGGAGCGTCACCGATCGCACCATCGTGGATAACGACGACCTGGTGCTGTCTGCGGCTGAGGCTCGGGCGATTGCAACCGGCAACCCGCTGGTGTTCCGAAAGGCCGAGATTGAGGCCGAGCTTGCCAAGTTGAAGATGCGCCACTCCACCTGGTTCGACGAGCAGCAGCGAGCCAAGATGGAGTCCATATCCATACCTGACCGGATAAAAGGTGCAGAGGGACGGATCGAGCAATACCGGAACGACGTTGCCCTGCGTGACAAGAGCGAAGGGGCCAAGTTCTCCATCGAGATCCAGGGTAAGGCCTACACAGACAAGGCGGCGGCTGCAAAGGCCCTCAAGTCGGTTCTGCCGCTAAGTGAGAAGGGCAACCTTATAGAGGGTGGTGAGTGGAGAGTCGGCACCTATCGGGGCTTTCCAGTTAGGATCAAGGGCTACGGGATCAGCGGTAACCTGGATATGTCCCTCCTGGGCAATGGTACATACGAGACCTCGTTCTTCGAGCCTGCGAATATCGAGCCCGGTACTTTCGTCCGTCTCGACAATGCCCTGAAGAAGATCGACGACCGGATAAGCTACGAGCAGCGGACAATCAGCCGGTACGAGCGGGAGATGGAGGTATACAAGGGTCAGATTGGTAAGCCCTTTGAAGATCGAGGCAAGATTGCGTCCCTCGAAAGTGAGTTGGGCGAGCTGTTGGCAAAGCTGACCGGCTCACAACAGGGCATCGTCTCACCTACCTACCGTATGATCGATCAAGCCTGGACGGCCATTACTTCCCAAGGCGTCAAAAAGGGGAAGGAGTCCATGGAGGCGCTGCGGGAAGGGGTTCACACGGCCCTTCCAACCGTAGCCGATGAGGACGTCGACCTGCTGATGAAGCACTGGGACGTCATCAAGAAGGTTCACACCTCCGTCCAGAAGGATCGCAAGGCGCTCACCGAGGAGCTAGATCGGTTGGCCGAGAAAGGACTGATCGAGCGGGACCGTGACCTCACGATGGGCGATGCTTTCGCCAGGATCAAGGCTCTGTCTCAGACTGGTGAGACAAACTGGAAGAGTTGGAAGAGCATGGCCGAGAGATACAAGGCGGCAGGAGACCTGCTACTCGACCAGCCTTACACTCTGACAGGCGAGCTGATCGGCGGGCCGCTCCGCGAGAAGATGGGCGTCGGCAAGGGATTCCGGCTTCCGCATGCCTGGGCGACCAGGCCGCTGATCGGCGCGGCGCTGGGGGCGATGCTGAACCCCGAGGATCCAACTAGCGGGGCGATGCTGCTGGGATTTGCCGGAATGACCACGCACCCGAAGGCACAGGCGCTGTTCAAGAACGTCGCCCTCGCCAGTGGTCGCTACGTAGTTGCCAATGCGATAGACGCCCTTCTGGTGCGTAACCCCGCACACGGTATCAGTCCTCACCTGGGGAGCCTCGTAGGCAAACTGCGTGGCAAGGAGACTGTGCTCGACCGAATGGAGAAGCGGATAGGTCCGGCTCCGGTGGAGGTCAGCCGCCAGCGGATGCAGGGCGTCCGCGAGGGACAGCTGGTCAGCAAGCACGAGATCGAACAGGGGATCGGCGGGAGCATCCCGATTCAGTACCGCGTGGGCGCTGGATTGGCTGCGGGCGCACTCTCCCCCACTTCCGAAGAGGACCGCCCGAAGGCGATGGTGGCAGGAGCGGCGATTGGTGCCGGCTTCCCACGTTGGAGCGCCCTCACGCGGCGTGTGGCCGCGGCGACCGAAAGTACGGCCAGGACCGCGGCCTGGGGCAAGGCGAAGGGCGAGTACCTGACGAAGGAGTATCCCGACTTCCGGTCGCGGCTACTGAAGAGTCTGAACGGCTCCATGGATGGACAGGCCAAGACGCGGGTGGCCGCGGTGCTGGACGGTGAGGAAGGGCAGTTCACGTCTGACTGGTTGCTGAAACGGCTGAAGGAGCTTGGCGTTTCAGAGGACACAGCGAAGAGGGCGGCGAAGGATTGGGCGAACGTGTCCAAGGTTGGGGACGAAAAGGGTGCAGAGTTCGCGGGCCACATTCAGTTCGACTACAACTACACGAAGGCCGACGAATTCCTGAAGCACTTCGTGCCGTTCCACTTCTACGCCACGCGCAACCTTCCCTGGTACGCGGAACATATGGCCAAGCATCCGGTGATAGCGAGCGCCGTGCTTCAGATGAACCGCGCGAGCGAGGAAGAGAGAGCGGAACTGGGGCTGACTCAACGCTTCCTGGGCATGTTCGTACTTGGCGGCGGGATCGGCCAGATAGCGAGCGAGCTTGTGGGACGCAAGGGCAAGATCGCGGTGGACCCGCTGGCGGCAACGATCAGCGTGATGAGTCAGGTTCGTGACCCGATGGAGTGGGGCGGAGAGACGCAACTTGGCGAGGCGATGGGCGCGGCGCAGCAGGTCGGCATTAGCCCGTACCCTGCCTACCAGGCAGCCATCCAAATGACAGGACAGACCGGCACCAAGCCGGCACCTAGCTTTGTACCCCTCAGCAGCTACGCTAAGGATGTGGCTGGCGTCGACGTGGAGAAGCCGCTACGGGAACTGGGTGCGAAGGTCCAAGGGCAGCGGCTGGGGGCGAAGGTGGACCCCGAGGCAGCGAAATCCTCTAGGATCAGAACGAGAATAGCAGAGATGGCGACGGAGGACGGCAAGCCAGGGGCCTACGACAAGTACATGGATGATCCTAACTCGGAGGCATATCGACGTGCGAAGCGAGACGTTGAGCGAGAGAGTGCGGTTACGAGCGCCGCTACCTTCGTGCTGCCCACTAGAGCCAAGTTCCTGTCCGAAACTGAAGAGCGGGTGCGACGTACACGGGCCGAGCACTATCCAAAAGCTGAAGTGCAGGGTGATGAGGCTGAACTCACTCCCGAGCAGAGGGAGCAGTACAAGGTAGCCGCCGAAGAGTATCCAGAGGGAACAACCTACTCCGGTACCTACCAGTCGCCGGACAAGCGCGCCCTCTCGGTCAAGATGAAGGAGTTCATGGCTCTTGGCTCGAAGGAAGAGAACGAAGCCTATTCGGCCGAGACTGTAGCTCGTACCGTACCCGAGGATATCAGGAGCATTATCGACGGGGACAAGGGACCGCGGCGGGAGGCGATGGCGGACAAGGTGGGCCAGGCTCGCCAGGAGTTTCTTAGCAGGCCGGAGAATACCGACTTCGCGGCTTTCTGGCGGCGTAACTCCGAAGAAGCTCGCAAGGGCAACCAGGACTACAGCCTTGACGATTACCTGAAAGAGGTTGGTCGGCCTACGGGCAGTTTTGAGCTACAGAAAGAACAGGGCCCGGGCGGGGCAATCGTCGAAGAGCAGAACAAGATGCTCGCCAGCGCGAAGTACACGCTGCAGAAGGACCTGCGGGAATACTACGAAAACCGAAACAAGAACTGGATGGCGATGGGTGCCCCCGGTGGCATGTCCAGAGTACGGGCCGACTTCCTTGCTGACCGGCCAATGCTGGCCATGTACTTCGCGTGGCGGCAGCGCAAAGGTTACCCCAACACGGAAGAGGACAACATGGGCCACGTGGACGCCTTCCTGAAGGAGCGTGAGGGTGAGTTGCAGTCTCGACGATGAGGGGATGGTCCGGTGCAGATGCGGAACGCCGTTGTTCCAGCTGGTAGGAGGATACCTCTGTTTCCAGGTGAGACACCACGGAGAGAAGCACGTTGAGCTGATTTCGCTGGAAGAATTGAGGCTTCTAGCGACTTCCCCTTATAGGGCCCGGCAATTAAATTCTGAATTCGCTTGCCCGGAAATAGTCATATGACTAAAGCGCAGGCAATAGGATGCCACGCTGAAATGGGGCTTAAACCAGGCTACGATTTTCCGATAGCTATCCCGATACTTACCCGATAGTGTCATAGGCGCGCAAAAAACCACAGAGATCGCGCGGTAGTGTGACATAAGTACTTCATGGACTGCCGCCACTCCCCCTTTTGATTCCGAAACGGAAACGAATTGCCCGGCCCCATAAGGGGCTAGCGTGTAAATCCCCTCTTGACAACAGCCGTTCGTCACCCTACTGTAGGCATAACAGACTACGGGGGATCGTCTAGCGGTAGGACACCGGCCATGGGGCCGGAGAGAGCGGTTCAATTCCGCCAACCCGACTGACTCGACACTAGAGCGTCCTGAACGCCCGATCGAGAACACCACGTGTGTCCCTCGGTTGGGCGTTCTCATTTTATGGCGCTGGTAGGAGACCGGAATGGCAGACAAGGATGCGGTCACTCCCGAGGAGACGTCGGTACTCATGGACGACGCGGAAACCGGACTAGAGCCCGAAGAGGGTGCTATCGCTGGTGGCGTCGAGGAGACGGGCGAGCCCGGTGGGGGAACGGCACAGTGGGACTCGGACGATAACCCCTACAAGCGACAAGCTCAGGAGATGGAGCTGCGCTTCAAGGGACTCCAGGGCACCGTACAGCGGCTGACCGAGCAGCAGAAAGAACTACTGAAAGGCAAGGAAGCCGAAGAGGAAGCGCGTTTTGAGACTGAGCTAGAGGGCATGACGGTAACGGAGGCCCAGCTAGCCCGTGAAGCGCGAGCCGCGAAGAAAGAGGCGGCGGCCGCGAGAGCCCGGCTAGCCGAGCTTGACCCTGTAGCTCAGGCTGCGGCGAAGCAGCAGGCAGCGCTATTTCTCGCACAGAAGTACGGCATCCGACCCGACGTGCTGATGGAGCACGACAATCCCTTCGCCATGGAGGCATTCGCGAAGGGGGCTGCTGCCGCGAGGGCGCAGCTGGTCAAGAAGAGCCCTGGTGCGGTCGAGTCGAGTTCTAGTCCTGGTTCCGGTGGTACGGAGCAGCAACTGAAGGCACTGGCGAACACAGGCGATTTCTCCGCGTGGTTCGCCCTACAGGAGCGGCAACAAAGCCGCAAGAGGTGATAGATGGTAGCCATCACCAGTGGTGTTCGTAGTTCCTATACGAATACCGACATCAACAAGCGAAACATCGCAGATGTCATCAGCATCTGCTCCCCTGAAGATGTGCCTTTCCTCAAGCTGGTGGGGTGGTCCAGTGCCGCCGCGCTGATGGGAGAGGAAGGCATATACAACACCAAGGCTGAGTGGATCGAGGACCAGCTCCGGCCCACCAGCGAGACGCTGACCGGCGCAACGAGCTGGACCAACTCCACCACGACCACGACCTTCACCGCAGTTGACGGCGATCTCTACCGGAAGGGTCACGTCCTGAAGGTAGACGACGAGTTGATGTGGGTTTCCGGCGTCTCCAGCACCACAGTCACTGTCACGCGGGGACTCGGTGGGACCACCCCAACAACCCACTCCTCCGAGGCGACGGTTGAGTTTGTCGGCATCGCGCAACTCGAAGGTGACGATCCCCCCGACGGCATCCAGATCACGCCAACCGTGCCGTACAACTACACACAGATCTTCGAGGATACCGTCCAGGTGACGGGGACCGAGCTTCAGGTGAAGAAGTACGGGCTTCAGAACGTCTACAACTACCGGCGCGAGAAGGTGATGAAGGAACTCCCGATCATGCTGGAGCGGGCCTGCTTCCATGGTGGGCGCGCCGTCGGTTCGGCTACCACGCCGAGGCTGATGGGTGGGCTGGACACCTTCGTCACAGGCATATACAACGCCAGTGCCGCGGTACTCACTCGCAAGATGTTCGAGGACCAGATGCAGGACATCTTCGAGGATGTGGGCGCGGCCCACATGCCGAAGGTAGTCATCTGCAACGCCTGGGCGAAGAGGAAGTTCAGCAGCTTCTACGAGGGCTCGGTACGGACCAGCCGTGACGAGAAGCGCGGCGGGGTGATCATCAATACCATCGACACCGAGTTCGGATCGGTGGACCTGGTGCTGAATCGCTGGTGTCCATCCAATGCCCTGTACATCCTGAACACCGACTACATCGGTGTGGGTCCATTGGGGAACAGGACGTTCAAGCATGAGAAGCTGGCAAAGACCAAGGATGCCGAGAAGGGGCACATCCTGGGCGAGTACACGCTCGTCGTGAAGAATGCCGTATGCCATCGCAAGATTTACGGCTTCTCCACAACGAGCTAAGGGGAGGCTATCTATGAGTGGTGTAGCTGATCCCCACGCTGAGGATTACATGCCTCAGATGCTCCCCAACGGGGTGGGAGGCGGCCTGCCATTCGGGCAGGCCGCCGTAGACGCCGTGGCGATAGGCGGTGTGCTTGTTTCGGCAACGGCGGCTGAGATTAACAAGGCCGCTGACCCCGACCAGATGGCGATCAACGGACTGTCCAGGCTTGGCGTTGCTCGGTTTGAGTTCGATCCCTCGGGCGATGCATCCATGCGTACCGTCGCGGCTCACGGCTTGGGGGTGACACTGCCGGACAAGGCCATCGTTCTGGGCGGTTTCATCCAAGTCATCACGACTTTTCAGAGCACGGCGGGCGGGACGGACAAGGCGACCATCGCCATACATGTACAGGGTGCCAACGACATCGTGAGTGCGGTCGCCATCGAAACCGGCACTCCCTGGGCTGCGGGGCTTCAGGCCATCGTCCCGAAGTTCAACACGCCGGAAACGACCGGCATCGCGCTGACGGACGACCGAGAGGTCACGGCGACGGTTGCTGTGGCCGCACTTACGGCGGGCAAGCTCGTCGGGTTCCTGTTCTACGTCCTGGGCGACTAGTCCGAGAGGGGGAGGGGAAACCCTTCCCCTCCTTACTGCTGGATGGGGAGAGAGAAATGAGTCCAGTACGCGGCGTGATTGGCGTCCCAACGGTTGGTTGGGTCCAAACCCCTTTCATGACCTCCATGGTGCGAATGCAGGCACCAAGGGACGTTGAGTTCTACGCTATGTCCAACGTCCTCACCTCAGTTGCGCGTAATCAGATTGTTGAATCGGCTATCGAGAAGGGCGCGAAGTGGGTGTTCTTCGCCGACTCCGATCAGACATTCCACCCCGATACCCTGATACGGCTTCTCAATCACGATGTTGATATCGTCGGCGGGCTCTACTTTCAGCGTGTCGCGCCGTTCGACCCCATTGCCTACGACGTGATCGACGATGGAGCTGAGCAGTACCGGCCGATCAGTCAGGAAGTGATCGACTTCATGCGCCGCTACAGCGTATCGCTGACAGGTAAGGCGGCGAAGGTGGTGGCACCCTTCCAACGGGATCACCTGCGCAAGGTCGGCGGAATCGGGACGGGGTGCCTGCTTATCAAGGCCAGCGTCTTCAAGGCGATGTTGAAGCCCTGGTTTCAGTATTCCTCAATTGGCGGGAGCGAGGATCTGTACTTCTGCCGCCAGGCGCGACGGCTCGGATACGACATCTATGTTGACCTGGGCGTCCAGTGCGGCCACATGACTACTGCTGAGTTGGGATTGACGCAGTTCTGCACCGTGCAGCGGATGAAGGAGGACGAAAGTGGCGCTGAATAGTGTTTGGAATGCCGTGCAGGGCTGGCTCGACCAGAAGGGCGATACAGAGGGACATGCTGAGAGCGTGCGTGGCTACACCACCAAGACCGTCACCATCGCGCTGAATGGCAGCCTGTCCACCGAGGTAGACCTGGAGGGGTACGCCCTGGCAGGGCTCCACATGCCCGCCGACTGGACGGCGGCGGTGCTGACGTTCCAGTCTGCCCCTATCAGCGGCGGGACGTTCTACAACGTCTACGACGACCAGGGCAACGAGGTAACGGTGCAGGCGGCCGATGACAGGGCGATAGGGGTGGACGTGGCTGCTGGTGCCCTGGCCTCCTGGCGGTTCCTGAAGATCAGGAGTGGCACGGCGGCATCTGCCGTGAATCAGGCGGCAGCTAGGGTCATTACGCTGGTGTTGAAGGGGTAGGACCATGCGCCTCTTGGGGATCCCCAGAAAGAAATACCTGCTCCTTGAGCAGTTCAACGGCATGGCGCTGAACGAAGCGGTATGGGGAGTTACCGACACCGAGAGCAAGCTCAGCGTCGCGAACGGTGCCCTCGTGTGCGCGGGCGGGAAGGCGGTGCCTGAATGGGGCAACCCGCAAATCCAAACTGTGCGCACCTGGCCACGAGTCGCAGGACTGACGGCAGAGTGGGATATAACACCAGTTAATGTAAACCAATTCGTTGTGGACTTCGCGCTAGACCTCACGACTCGATACGGGTTCTACGTACCCACTGGTGGCGGGGGAACTCTCCAGGTATACGTTGGAAACACTGAGGTTAAGAATGCCCTGGCTTATAGCGCAGGTCAACGGCTGCTTGGCCGCGTAGTTCTCAAGGGAACTGCGGGTGTACTCCTCTACATATCCACCGATGGCGGCAGGATCTGGGACCTGTACTGGGTTGGGAACGTTGGAGGGGCAGGAAACTTCTTCCTGCGATATCGCAACCATAGCGCAGCATTCTCTTCCTCCTACTGTCGCGTCTACCGTGGCTCCGTCAAGCCTCCTGTCATAATTGCCGACGGAGACGCCCTCAGCAAGTATGGCATCTATGACGCACAGGCAACGGTTAGCGCAGGTGAGAAGGGTGGCGTGGATGCCTGCAAGTTGGCTGATGCAACGCGATATCTCCGAGCCTACGTCAACCTTGTGGATAACAAACTGCACCTGGAGAAGTTTGAAGACCCCACCACCATCACACTGTTAAACGGAGCCGTCACCTATTCAGCGGCAGGCCAAGTGAGGATAGTAGTTGTGCCAGGTAGTGGCGGGTTAACGAACGCCCAGATAGCAGCCTACTACGCGGGGACACAGGTTGGAACCGCCCAGACTGTGAACCTGTCCAGTTACGGCACCCTCGCAGCGCGGTACAAATCGGCAGTTGGAGATACCGTGACCCTGGAGGTGAACACATGAAGTACGTCATCTCCTGGCCGATAGAGCCCAGCCTGCCAACCATGCCCGATGGAACCGGTAAAGATCGCCTCACGGGTGTCAGTCGCCTCTACGACGCTGATGGGGCCATGAACGGGGATCTGTTAATCGAGACCGAGGATGAGACGGTGGTTGATGAGTTGGTGGCTCAGGGCATCTCCGTGACGGTGTTTGATGATGAGTAAGACTCTCGCGCAACTAGTGACGGCAGTTGGTGCCAACGTGGCCGACCTCTACGAGGGGGTTGCTGCATCGGGTTCCGCCACCACGCTGGCGGACAACAGTCTTGTTGTGGCCGGAGACGATGAGTACAACGGTGCGGAGCTCTGCATCCGCTCGGCGGGCTCTATCGTCTACGTCACCGACTTCGACGCAGCCACGAAGACACTGACCTTCTCGCCGGCGTTGTCATCGACCATCGCGGGTGCTGACCCCTACGAGATGCGCCGCCGCCACCTGTACGCAGATGCGGTGCGGCTGGTGAACCAGGCCATCCGCGACATGCAGGGGGAGGCGCTGATAGATGCCGACGAGACGACCGTCCTGGCAGCGTCCACCTATGAGTATGCGACCACGCTCGCGGCCATCTACCGCGTGGAGCTGCTGGATGCCGGAGACAATATCTATGACCGGCTCCAGCCTGGGCTCTGGCGCATCCAGGACGGCAAGCTGTACATCTCTTATCGAGTCGTGGATGAGCACTACGCGAAGACTGTCCGCGTCTCCGGCTACACCCACCCATCCGAGCTAGCGGCCCGAACCGACGTCACGGCGCTGTGGCCTCCGTTCATCGAAGCCTATGCGACCTGGAAGTTGGCCGTCCAGATGGGTAACACAAAGCTGGCCGAGCACTGGTACATGGAGAAGGAGCGCCAGCGAGCTAAGGCTATCACGCAGCTGAGGGCGAATACCCGATGGGTCATTCGGTAGTCTCCGAAAACGAGATACGGCTGGGGGGATACGCGTTCCGCACCACGGAGCCGCCGCGCAGGACCGATATGGACCGCTTCCCTGGGCGGGTCATCACCGGCGACGTGAGTGAGACCTCCGAGACCCGTGCATCTGCTTGGGTCATCAAGGATCTCACCGGCGGGATCGGCGTCCTCGACATGGACGAGGACACGCAGATGGACCGATCGTGGTTCTCGCTGGCCGAGACGATGCGGAGCAAGGCGTTCGGGCTCCCACCCTATGCGCACGATGCCGGGGGCAGTGACTACACAGTTCTCGCCGAGTTCGAGGAGGCGATCTACGGGGCCGATAGCAAGGTCTACAAACGGTCGTCCGACGTTCTCGACACGTGGACCGAGAAGCACACTCTGCTGGGGGCGGCGAAAGGCTGGGCAGAGTACGACGGAAAGCTGTACATCGCCTGTGGGAATGATGGTTACTCCTACTCCGCCGATGGGGAGGCGTGGGCCGACGTGGCCGAGGCCGCCGAGCACCTTTGTGTGTGGGACGGGAAGCTGTTCAAGCTCTCCAGCGCAGGGAACATTAGCTACTCCACGGACGGCACGACCTGGACCAGTCTGCTCGACCTGGACTACCCTGCTGGCTACTACACGGGGCTATTCGTCTACCTCAACCTCGCGGGAGAGTCCTGCCTTTATGTGGTGCACAAGAAGGGGCTGGACTGGATTGACTTCACCACCCCGAAGGCACACACAACCGGTCTAATCCTCCCAAAGCACCCCCATGGTGGCAAGGCAGCCGGTGTGTGGCGCGGCGACTACGTGATGTATGGCGCGGGATTATCTGCATACGCCTGGACCCCTGGGCAGATACGTGCGGTGGGACTCGATAGAGACGATGGTGTGCCGGCCAGCATGCGAGGGGTGCTGGTGGACCTGGCCAGTGGCCACTATGCCCTGTACGCCGCGCTGGACAACACGTTGGCATCCACCCCTGTCCTGGCTGGGCGCAGCACTCGCTGGCACTTCAACGCTCCGAAGATCATGAACGAGGCGGTGGGGTTCAGCTTCGTGTTGGCCTGGAACGGGACGGGCTGGCACCCCATCTGGATGAGTGGGGAACAGGACAAGGCCATCCGCTGCATGCTCGTATCCGACGCCCACAGTGACTATCGACTGTGGTTCGTGGCCGATGGTCATGTTTGGTACATTCGACAGCCCCTTGGTGTTTACAACCCCAAGCTGCACGCTGACAGCGAGTATGCCGCGAGTGGGCAGGTGATCACCCCCTGGATGGACGGCAAGATGACCGCCGAGGACAAGGCTGCGCTGGAGTGCATCATCCGGCTGGAGGCAGCCTCAGTGACAGAGACGGTGACAGTCTCCTATGGGGTTGATGGTAGCGAAGCTTGGACACAGATAGCCCAGTATACGGCGAATGGGAGCTATGAATTCTCGAGCGGGGGACTGGAGTTCGAGAGGATCCGCTTCAAGTTCGACCTCGCGCGGGGGAGTGACATCACGAAGAGTCCATGGGTCACGGCTCTCAAGTTCCGCTATCGCCGGTCGCTGTCTCCCCTGCGGAGTTGGGACGTGCGGGTGGACTGCTCGAAGAACTACGGCGAGCTGACGCCGAGGGAGATGATCGCCCTGCTGAATGGCTACTCCACGCAAAAGACGCTGGTGGAGTTGATCACGGACAACTCGGGCACGAGTTATTGGGTGGAGTGCAAGATCAGCGGGATAGAGGCGACGGGGAAGAACCGCAGCGCAATGTACCGGCTGATGCTTTCGGAGGTGCTATGAGTGCCGTGCCGCCGATCCCCGCGCAGTGGCCGGGGAGCGATCTGGAGTGGATGTGCTACTGGGTACTGACCGTGGTGCTGAAGATGAAGGAAGGAGTGGACTTCTCCTACCAGTCCTCGCGCTTCGGCGGCCGTACGGAGCTAGGAGGGATCGTGCTCGACTTCCTGATGCTCGACGGGTCCAGGATCGGCATCGACATACAGGGGGAGCACTGGCACTACGGGGAAGCCGAGCAGATAGCGGATGCGGTCCTCCGGCGAGCACGCTGCCAGGAGTTGGGTATAGAGCTGATCTTCATCGACGGCGACGATATCAGCCGCAACCCCATCTACTACGTTAGGGAAGCCCTCGCGGGGGTGGACCATTCGAGGGTGAAGGCATGACAGCGATACAGCTTAGATCGAGGCATCTAGACAACGCGGGGGGTGGACTCAACGCGCTGACCGTGGAGGTCTACGCCACAGACGCGAACGGATTGCCGACCGGCGCGGCGGTGGCTTCCACGACGACAGACGCCGACGGGGTATGGCAGTTCCTCGCCGCAACGGGGCTGCTGCACTCCACCCGCTACTGCGTGAAGATCATCAACGGGTCTGAGGTCCAATGGCTGGACGGGGCTGACATGATCCAGGCCGAGGAGCTTGCCGTTCGCACGAAGCTGACGCTGCCAAACGGGGCGGTGGTGGGCTCTGACGGCATCCCCAATGCCGCCCTTGCCGCTGATGTTGCCAGGGCCAACCTGCTCACCAACGGCGGGTTCGAGATATGGCAGCGGGGAGCGGGGCCGTTCACGGCCTACGGGGCTTACGGCCCCGACCGCTGGTTTCTAGAGGTGCCTGGAAGCAGTACGCTAAGTGTGACAAAGAATACCGTAAACACCGGATTGGGGCAGTCCTCAGGGGTCGGTCTCGTGGCGGTTCGCGATGATGCTGACGTGAGCCTAACACAACACATCAAGATGGCCGAGTTCCCCGAATTACGCGGCCAGGTGGTTAGCCTCAGTATGCGTGCTAACTGTAATGCTGCCAATGCTGCGAAGGCCTATTTGGGGGTTGATGGTACGGGCGGTGGTGGTGTGGTGTCTACCTACCACGCTGGTAATTCCGCCTGGGCCACGCTAACCACAGCAAGCTTGACGATCCCAACCGATGCTACCTATATGGAGATCAAAATCCACATCGGCGCTACCAGCACCACCTATGTGGATCATGCCATGCTCGTAGTCGGCTCCGTCGCTGCTGACTACCAACCCCTGCACCCTGCCGATGAGTGGGCTAGGTGTCTGCGGTACGCCGAATATTTAGGAAGGATAGGCAGTGAGCGAATTGGGGTGGGATATTGCAACAGCACCACTGTAGCTTTCGTACCAATACGGTTCACACCCAAAGCAGTAATCCCCACCATAACCATCAGTGCTGCCAACACTTGGAGTCCAATATATGGGAGTGGCTCCAGCAACCCCAGCACCATCGCAGCCGATATCCCAAACATCAATGGAGCAGATGTGACTGTGACTATGGGCAGTGCTGTCCTGGTGAAGGGAGAGGCGCTTTTGTTGACCACAAGCGGCGCCACAGGACTTATTTTCGTGGAGGCCAACCCATGAGTCACGTCTACATCACCAACACAACCCCAGACGGCAATACCATCTCCCTCCGCTGCGGTATCTGTGGCTGGCATGGCGACGTGCCAGCAGAGCAGGTGGAGTTCACCACCAACCCTGACGGGAGCAAGGATTTCCGGTTCCTGCGGGCAACCTGCGGCGACTGTGGCGCATCGTCCACATGGCCCATCAGTGGGGGTGCTGCGGGTAGCGGCACGCCGGAGTTGACGGCGCTTCAGCAGGCGTTCGCCCTCCGGCTCAACCACGATCCCGACCACCCAGCGGATACGCCCGCTACGGGGAAAGCGGCGGTAGCGGAGTTGCTGGCGCAGATGGGCGGGAATGACGCGGCGAAGTGGGGGCTGGGGGAGTGGGAACCCGAGGCGACCGAGAAATAGGAGGAACCATGAGCGACGACACTATCAAGGCAGGCATGTACGGTGTAGGGGCGGCAATAATGGCACTTTGGCAGAGCGTAGGAACAGCACTGGCAGTGTACCTAGCCCTGGCGATCCTGGACGCCATCACAGCCGCCGTGGCGAACGGAAAGCTGAGGCAACTCAACCCAGAAGCGGGAACATATGGATGGAGACGGAAGATCAATTTGATCCTCCTGATCCTAGCCGTAGCGTTCTTGCAGCAAGGTATAGACCCTGGAGTATTGGCGCAGTTCTTCCCTCAACTCCAGTCTCTCCCCCTAGCGCAGACAGTCGCGGGAATATTCTCCGTCTACGAAGTGCTGAGCATCGCCCGCAACTACCTGTATTCAGGCGGCTACATTCCGAAGTTCCTAGCAGAGGCCCTGGGGGTGAAAGAGTTACCGCCGCGAGACCCGCCCGAGGGGGTGATTGGTTTCCTTGGCACACCGAAGTGGCACACGAAGGGGGTAACAGACAATGGCGGCACTGGTACTGTGTCCGAGCAACCAGGATCAGAACGTGGGACTCTACAAGGCCTACGGGCTGAGCGAGAAGACGGCATGCGAGAGGATTGCTAGCCTCGCACATGGCCGGCCAGGGCTGAATATTCTGGTGGTGCCCGGTAGGCCTGAAAGCGGTGACCGCTGGCGGCTGGAGGGATTGATTGAGCAGCTTCGCGGGGCAAGGCAGGTAGCCGATCGCGAAGGGGGGCCGGCTATCATCGTCAGCATCCACACCGATAGCGGCACACGCAGCCATACTTACGGTTGCTACGGCAGTCAGACGGGCTACGATCTGGCCTGGACAATGGAACAATTTCTTGCGCCGGCGATAGGCACCAAGCACGAGATGCTGGCGCTGACCGGATATGCCTTCGACACCGAGCGCGGTGTGCATCTCTCCTGCCTCCTGGAGTGCGGCGCTCACGAGAACCCTTCGGATACCGAGTTGATCGTGAGTCATCCACAGGTGATAGCCGACGCGATAGTCGAGGGGGCAGCAGCCTGGTTCGGGATCAAGGTGCAGCAACCGGCGTCGCCCATAGATGGAGTGGATCTGACCAGCTACTTCGCCCTTCATGGCCACCCGCCGGTGTGGGATTTCGCGATACCGAAGCGCTGGCGATCGCTGTACGATAAGGGCGTCAACATCGGGCCTGCACTGACCGATGAGATGGATGCAACAGCATGGGGGGAACCAGTGGGGGCGAGGATCCAGTTCTTCGAGAGTGCGGCAATCGTGGCCCGCGCAGACCTGAACTGGGAGACTTTCCTCTGGCAGACGTTTCTGCACAGACCGCCGGCCTAACGACTATTCAGACCTCCCTTCCCTCCCTGGAACGGGGCTACCGAAAGGTGGCCCCGTTCCAGTTATGATTACCGCTTCCTGGATATCCGGTCCACCAGCGAGTGCGCTTTGTGCGCCTTCACAACGTCCTGGTCTGCCATCAGCACGTATTTAGCGGTCATGGCCAGGGTAGTGTGGCCCAAGAGTTTCTGAAGCTCGAACTGGCCGGCGCCATCTCGCACCCATTCGAGCGCAGTAGTGTGGCGGCATGTGTGCGGGCTGACACGCACCCCCTGGATGCCGGTCTGCTCTGCCAGGCGGTCGAACAGCTGGTTCACGGTGTTGACGTTCATCTGACGGCCGCTTCGCCCCAGGAACAGCCACGGCTCGCCGGTGTCGATTCGCCGTCTGCCTGTCCACTGCCAGATAGCCCGCTGGGTCTTCGTGGAAATTGGGACCCAGCGCTGCTTAGAGCCCTTGCCGTTGATGAGGAGACGATCCTTGACCACGTCGTCGAGAGTGATGGAGCACAGCTCGCCTGCGCGGATGCCCGTGTCCAGTAACACCAGCAGTATGGCGACGTCGCGTTCGGGGCTGCTGCTCCGTTTCGCCGCGCGGATGAGCAGCTGGATCTGCTCCATGCTGAATGGTTGGATCACCTTCTTGGGGACCCTCGGCATCTTGAGGCGTGCGGGTATACGTGGGTCCAGGTAGTCCTCGTCGACGCAGAAGTTGAGGAAGGCACGGATCGACCGAGCCTCACAGTGGAGACCGGCTGGGGTGGCCCCAGCCTGCTGGCGCTGTGACATGAAGGCGCGCACGTGGTCGGTGGTGAGAGCGCCTATTTCACTGATGCAGGCATCAGCGAGAAAAGCCCTGAAGCGCTTCAGTTTCTCTTCGTAGAACTGGATGGTTCGCGGGGAGCGTTCGGATACTTCGCGGTCAAGGATGAAGCCGTCGTAGGCGTGCTGCACACTTGCGCGAATCCGGTGGTCGTAGAAAAGTCCGGTTGTTCTCGTCACTGGTCATTCTTGCCGCCGACCCTGCTGCCGTGGCTTACCAGCGCGCCTGGCTGTAGGCCGGTTTTAGCCGGATTATCAGCCATGGTGAGCGGCGTGGGATTCGAACCCACGACCTGCGGATTAAAAGTCCGTTGCTCTGCCACTGAGCTAGCCGCCCTCTTCTTCCACCTATTATACTGCATCCGCTCGGGCGACGCTGGAGAGTTGTGCCAGTTGGCCGATTGAGGGATAATGCAGCGTCGGCAATCACGTGTCGGTCCGGCCCCGATCTCACGGGAGCCTTCCGTTTAGTCTGCACTCCACCGTACTTCCAGCTGCTGTGATGGAGAGGTCATGAGACTACCTAAGCTGCGCGTTGCCCGTCTGGAGCCCCGCTACCCGATAATACAGGGAGGCATGGGCGTCCGCATCTCCACCGCCCCATTGGCCGCAGCCGTCGCGAATGCAGGAGGCATTGGTACCCTGTCGGCGGCGGAGTACCACAATAAGGACCGAAAGTCCCCAAAGACCGACGTGGTGCGGGATAGGACCATAGGTCGCCCCTACCTGTACGCCCCGCAAATGGCGGAGGAGATCCGAAGGGCCCGCTCCATGACTGATGGCATCGTGGGCGTTAACATAATGTACGCCATCACCGACTTCTACGACCTGGTCATGACGAGCGTGGATGCCGGAATCGACTTCATTGTGACGGGGGCGGGCTTCTCCCGCGACATCTATGGAATGGTGCGGGAGTTCGAGGTGCCGGTGATCAGCATCTGCGACCAGCCCGGCCTCGCCAAGATCGCCGAGCGGTTGGGCGCGGCGGCCATCGTGGTCGAGGGTAAGGAGGCGGGGGGGCACCTCGGGACGGACAAGCCCACTCGCGAGGTGCTCCCCAGGGTGGTGGACGCGGTGAGCATTCCGGTCATCGCGGCAGGGGGTATCTGGTCCGGCGAGGACATGGAGGGGATGTTCCGGTTGGGGGCCAGTGGGGTCCAGATGGCCACCCGCTTCGTCTGCACCCACGAGTGCGAGGTGTCGTCGAAGTTCAAGCAGGCCTACCTGGATTGTGGTCAAGAGGACATCGCCATCATCAAGAGCCCCGTGGGGATGCCTGGGAGGGCTATCCGCAACAGCTTCGTGGACCGGGTGGAGGGTGGCGAGAGGCTCAAGTTCAAGTGCCCGTTCCTCTGTTTGAAGACCTGCAGGGCCAAGGAGGCGAACTACTGCATCGCCGAGGCGCTGATCAACGCATACCAGGGCAAGGTGGAGGAGGGGATCGTCTTCGCAGGGGAGAACGCCTACCGGTGCGACCGGATCGTCTCCGTCCAGGAGGTGTTCGACGAATTGCTGGCTCACTTCGAGCTGGGGTAGCTCGAAGTGACATGGAAATAGTTTGCGATGTTTATGGTAAAAAGGGCTTGACAGATGCCTTGGGGTTCTGTAACATGCTTTGCAGTTGAATATCATCTGCCCAAAAGCTTCGACGGAAACGAGTAGGTGGTGGGACAGCTCTCAGAGAGTCCGGGTTTGGTGTGACCGGACGGGCGGCCACCGCTGAAAATCCTTCCTGAGCTGCCAACCGAAAGGGCGATCTTTCTCGCCCCAGTAGACTTGGCCGGCTTCGTCAGCCGTTAACGGAGACGGGGGTATGAACACGTACCCTGTAGAGTGAGCGGTTCGCTAATTAGGGTGGTACCGCGGGAGCCTCGGAACACAGGATCCCGTCCCTTACTGGGACGGGGTTTTTTTGTTGGGCTCACCGAGGTGGTTCTGACGAGACCCGTTACCCAAGAGCTGAAGGGCAGATGAAATACTTCTTGGGGAGAGTCAAAATGGCTGTCGAGACCACCTGGGTACCCACCGATGACTGCGCGGCCCCCTCGGAGGGGACGATGCTCTCGGGCGCTGCTATCGTCTGGGAGAGCCTGCTGGCCGAAGGGGTGGATACCGTCTTTGGCTATCCGGGCGGCACGGTCCTGCCTCTGTACCATGCCCTGACATCCTACCCGGCCATGCGCCACGTCCTGGTCCGCCACGAACAGAATGCTGCGATGGCGGCAGACGGCTACGCGCGAGCCACGGGCAGGGTGGGCGTGTGCGTCGCAACCTCTGGCCCTGGGGCCACCAACCTGATGACCGGTATCGCGAATGCCTACATGGACTCTGTTCCGATGGTGGCGATAACCGGCCAGGTGGCAACCGCCTCTGTTGGCAAGATGGCCTTCCAAGAGGTGGACACAGTGTCGATATCGAAGGCCATCACCAAGCGCAGGTACTTCGTCCGCAATGTCGAGGAGCTGGCGGCGGTGATACGGGAGGCTTTCCACGTGGCGATGGATGGCCGGCCCGGGCCGGTCCTGGTGGATCTTCCCAAGGACGTTCAGGCCAATAAGACGGTCTATGAGCGGCCTAGCAACGGTTTGGTGAACCGCTTTCCTCGTCCTCCCTTTGGCGACGACCAGGAGGTGATGAGGGCGGCGCAGCTGATGTCCGAGGCGGCCAGGCCGCTGCTGCTTGCGGGCCACGGCGTGGTGCAGTCCGGCGCCTTCGCCGAGCTGAAGGCCCTGGCCGAAAAGACCGATACGCCGGTGGCGACCACGCTGTTGGGGATCAGCGCCATACCGGAGACTCATCCGCTCTGTCTGGGTATGGTGGGGATGCACGGGATGTACTGGGCCAACAAGGCCGTCGAGGAGGCGGATCTGGTTGTGGCGGTGGGGATGAGGTTCGACGATAGGGTCGCGGGCAATCCCCACGCCTTTGCCCCGAACGCACAGATCGTCCACGTGGACATCGACCTGAACGAGATGGGCAGGAACGTGAGGGTGGACGTGCCGATAGTGGGGGATGCTCGCCCGGTCCTCGCTATGCTGCTCCACAGGGTGCGAGAGGTGCGGCATCCGGAGTGGTTGATGAGGCTGGAGATGTGGAGGGAGGAGTCCTCAGCTTCCAACGGCAACGGATATCACGAGCGCCCCTCTGGTCCCGAGGTGGTGAGGTCGATCCGCAAGGCCACGGGAGGGGATGCCCTGGTGGCCAGCGATGTGGGGCAGCACCTGATGTGGGTGGCCCAGCACTTCCAGTTTGACGAGCCGAGCAGCTTCTACTGCTCTGGCGGGCTGGGTTCCATGGGCTACGGGTTGCCGGCGGCTATGGGCGCCAAGGTGGGGCGCCCGGAGAAGACGGTGTGGGCCGTGGTGGGTGATGGGGGCTTCCAGATGTCGGCGCCTGAGCTGTCTACCCTGGCGCAGCATGGGATCGGCGTGAAGATAGCGCTGATGAACAACGGGTATCTGGGGATGGTCAGGCAGTGGCAGGAGCTCTTCTTTGAGTCGAACTACTCCCAGAGCCCGATCCCGGGGCCGGATTTCGTCAGCCTGGCCAAGGCGCACGGCGTGCCGGCCTGCCGGGTAGAGACACCCGAAGGTGTGGGCCCGGCCATCCAGCTGGCGATGGCCACCGAGGGGCCATACCTGGTGGAGTTTGCCGTGGAGCCGGAGGAGAACGTCTTCCCGATGGTCCCGCCAGGGGCGAACCTCGGCGACATGATGATGGGGTAAATTAGAAGGGCCGAGCGCGATGCGCTCGGCCCTTCCACTCTGCTCAGTCGCCAGCCATGTCCGCGTGGGCCAATTCCCCCCAGGTGCCCGGCGGCCAATAGGAGAGCCAGGCCCGGCCAATCAGGTTCGCCTCTGGAACGAAGCCCCAGATGTGGGAGTCGCTGCTGTTGGGCCGGTTGTCCCCCAGGACGAAGTAGTTCTCCTCGGGAACGGTCTGTTTGGGCAGGCTATAGGTGGGAGTGGAGAGTATGTAGTCCTCCTGCATCGGGGTTCCGTTGACGTACACCCTCCCCTTGTCTACCTGCACCACGTCCCCTGGCAGCGCGATCACCCGCTTGATGAAGTCCCGATCCGGGTAGCCGGGATAACGGAAGACGATTATGTCCCCTCGCTGCGGCCCTCCAAAGGGAAAGTAGCTGTTCTTACTCTCCTCCACCAGTCCCGTACGTTCCACGATCTCGAGGGGGGCGCCGTCGAGCCGTAGGTAAGCCACTTTGTTGATCAGCAGGTACTGGCCGCTGTGGAGGGTGGGCTCCATGCTGGCGCCATCGACCTTGAAGTTCTGCACGATTGACCGGACGCCGGCAAAGATGATCAGGGTTAACAGCACTGTCTGGATGATCTCAACCAGTAGGTGCCGCACGTTGGAGGACTTGGGTTGTTGGGTCGCTGGATCCGAGGGGGTCTCAGCGTGCAACTGCTCATCAAGTCCTTCCGCTGACAGGGGATCGGCCGTCCCATCCGGTCTGGCATCGGTTGGCGATGAGTCGGTGGCCTCTACAGGCCCCGGCCACCTCTCCATATCCGCTTGTGGTTGGTGCTGGGGTGCCCCCTCCCCAATGGGTCTCATGCTGTTCTCCACTAAGGCTTCTGCTCCTCTCGCAGACTCCATTCCAAATTATACCCCTGCGACCAACATCTCGCCATGCGGGGTGGGTTGCCCTCAGCTTAGCCCCGCGAAGCCGCGCGTGGCGAGGTAGGCCATCAGCACGGTGTAGTACCAGTCGGCGGCCAGCGGCCTGGCCAGTTGGACCAGGTAGATGGCCGCTGCCACGGGGTAGCCCAGGGCAGCAAAGGGGTTGCCGTGGAACAGGTGCCAGGTTGAACTATCGAAGAGGTTGCGGGCATCGGCGCGGCTAGGGATGGCCTGAAGGCCAGCGGAAAGGCCGAGCCAGGTCATGAATACGGCCAGGCCGAAGCCTGGAAGGTCCGTGGCCTGGGCCCATTGGCGCAGGGTGAGGTTAAGCAGTACAACGGAGACGGCGGAGTTCAAGAAGAAGGGTCCGGCGACTATTGCGAAGATCTGGCGATACAGGCCGGGCTCGTCGTGGACGACGTATCCTGCCGGGTTGCCCAGACGAAAGTAGACGACCTGCTGGACCCGTACCCCCGAGAGCAGGCACAGGAGGTGGTGGGCGAACTCGTGCAGCATGATGCCCGGGGCCAGGAAGGCTATGCGGAGGTAGTTCAGAAGCATGGACCAACCCAGGCTTGATAGTCGGTAGGTGGAACGCGATCGAGCACAGCGTTCCACCTACCACTAAAGCTGCTTCAGGTAGGTTTCCAGGAGGGCGGCGACGCCCTTGGCGTCTTCCAGGTCGAACTGGGGGACATGCACGTTGTGATGGTGGTCCGACACGACGGCGAGCAGCTCCTCATTGGTGCAGAGGAGCGCCCCATCGGCTATGACCTTGCGCGATACCTCGATCTTCGGCTTGTCCCCCGACTTGTAGCCCTCAGTGAGGACGAGGTCAACCGCACCCGAAACCAGGGATGCCAGCTCGTCGAGTGGTAGCTCCTGGGAGAGGCCGCCGCGGATGAGGGCCATCTGGTTAGGGGCGGAGATCATCACAGCGTCGGCGCCTGCGTGGCGGAGCCGCCACGTGTCCTTGCCCGGGCGGTCCATCTCGAAGCCGTGGCGGTCGTGCTTCACCACGGCGACCCGCAGCCCCAGCCTCTTCAGCTCTGGGATCAACTTCTCGAGGAAGGTGGTCTTGCCGGAATCGGAGCGTCCGACCACTGAGACGATGGGCGGCATCGGTTCTCTCCTCTTATGCACCGGACAGCATCTCGCTGGAGGCCAGCTGCCTGGCCCTCTGGAGGTCCGTCGGGGTGTTGATATTGAAGAAGGATCGGAGTTCGGGATCCAGGGCTCGGAGCTCCATCTCCGCGACCTCCTGGACCCTGACACGGGGATAGAAGTCGATGATCTTGTGGCGGCCGGCCTGCAATGCTTCCTCCATGACGGGCAGACAATCGCGGCGGTAAGCCGCGTGGAGCGCCTCCAGATGGGCCCCCACCCGGGGCACGGTGATGTCGTAGCCCTCGGAGAGGGTGGCGATCCGCTGCAGGAGCGGGGTTGAGAGGAAGGGCATATCGCAGGCAACCACCAGGGACACGGGGTTTCGGGCAGCCAGCATGCCGGAGTAGATGCCCAGCAGGGCGCTGCCTCCTGGCTGGCGGTCTGGAACGATCTCCACCCCGGGCAGCTTGAGATCCCCTAACAGGTGACCCACCATCAGGATCTGGTCCACCAAGGGACGGATGGCTGCCAGCACCCGGTCCACCAACCTGACCCCGCCGATCTCCAGGAGGGCTTTGTTGGCGCCTCCCAGGCGCGATGCTCGCCCCCCGGCGAGCACGATGGCTGAGCAGTTCTGCATGGGCTAGCCCACAAATAGCTAGCTGGATCGGCGGAGGCCGATCCAGCCGGGGATTGCGAACGACGGATACCGACAGGAGTCTACTTGGCTTCCTTGGACTCCGCATCCTTGGGGGCAGCGGCGGATGCCTCATCGACCGTTGCCTTGCGGAACTCCTTGATGCCCTTGCCGAGGGCTCCTCCCACCTCTCCAAGCTTTCCGGCGCCAAACACGATGATGACTATAAGCAGGACTAGTATTAATTCCCCAGGGCCGAACGTCGGCATGGAGTACCTCCCGAAGCGTAGAGGTCGAGCGCGGCGAGCCAGTGGTGGTCGCCCCTTATCGGAACGGAGGAAGCATATCGCCTCGCATGGCGGTTGTCAACGTCGCTAAGGATCATAAGTGCTCCAGTAGTATCTTGAGTCCGATGGCTATGAGCACCAGGCCGCCTATGATCTCCATCTTGCGTCCAAGGAGGTGGCCGGCGCGCCGTCCAATCTGCAGCCCGAGGAGGGTCATGTTGGCGGCCACGGCGCCGATCACGATGCTGGGGAACAGCACTGGGACCCGCAGCAGCGCCAGGCTGAGCCCGATGGCGAAGGCGTCGATGCTGGTAGCCACCGAGAGCATTATCAGCGAGGCGCCGCGGGTAGGGTCGCCGCGATCGGCGCACTCATCTTCGGGATGGAGCGCCTCCCACAGCATCTTCCCGCCGACGAAGGCGAGCAGTGCAAAGGCTACCCAGTGATCGAAGTTGCGGATCTGCTCCGCTACCAAGGATCCCGCCACCCAACCCAGGACGGGCATGCCGGCCTGGAACAGGCCGAAGTGGAAGGAGAGGCGGAATGCCTGGCGGGCCGACACCTTTCCCAGGCATATCCCTGTGGCGACGGCCACGGAGAACGCGTCCATGGCGAGCCCGAAAGCAATCCCCAGGAGGGGCAGTAGTTCCAATGCGCAGTGACCTCCGACGATCGGAGCGATGTAAGAAAGGAGACACCTCCGGGCTGCTGCCTGTGGCCGGAAGACTCCACACCCGCACAAGTGCCAGGGTACTAGACGACAGGGCATGCGCGGGGGACAAGCCCCCGCGCACATAGAATTCTACCTTTCGGTGGGCATAGAAGCAAGGAAAGTGGGAAGGGTGGATGATCTGCCAAGGACGTTAGGGGGCGAAAACGTCCTTGGCAGAGTGCCGCGTTTACTGCTGGATGCCGACGGCGTAGGCCCGCACCTGGTTGATCCCGGCTGTCTGTGGGTTGTACTTGTAGCGAAGGGTCCGGACGACGAACTCCGCCGAGGCGTTGGGCGCCAGATTAGTCGAGGGGAATGTGGTATCTGCCCACAGCACTCTGTCGTATTCGTCTAGGAACCACACGTATGCCACGCAGGCTGTCAGGTTGGAGCTACTCTGGTTGGTGACCGAGCTTGTCCATTCGAAGGCGTCGCCTCCGACGCTGGTCGCGTCGGTCTTCTTCATGGTTGTACCCGCCACAGCCAGCTTCTCGTACCGAGCGAAGGAGGTTCCGGCCGCGGTTGCAGACACGTCCGTTCTGGCGTAGGGGGCCAGTGGCTTGGGGAGTTGGAGACGGAAGCCGATGGCGTCACCCGGAGCCAGATAGTTGTAGCTTTGGGTGGCAGAGGCCGCTGTGTCGCCAGCCTCGCCCAGCAGACGCGCAGTGAGCTTGATCGAGTAGGCTGGGATCTGGCTATCGTTCCGGAGTTCGCCCAGAACCCACACCGTATTGGATTCCAACAGCTCTCCCTGGACGACGTTTAACTTGTACACACCGATGGTGGGAGATGGGGAAGCTGTCGGGGAGGGGGTAGGGGTAGCTGCGAAGGTCGGCCGGGCGGCTATTGGCTGCGGTGTGGGGGACGGTGCTGCCGGCGTGGGTGCTTCCCAACTGAACCGCTGGTCGTTCAGCCTGACCTGGATGCCTTCAGGGCCGTTGACCCAACTACGGAAACCATCGGTGAAGGCTGTCCAGTTGTCTGCCTTCCGCCAGGCCATGAGGCCGGTCGACGTTCGCTGCAGTGCATCCCCGTTGGCCGCAGACTGCTCGTTCTCCAAGGGCTGCCCGGCTATCTCTGGGATCTGATCGGCGAGGGCCTTGAAGCCGAGTTTGAATTCGGCCGCCGACTGGGCGGAGGCCGCGATTGTCAGGGAGGATAGGGCGATGACTGCGGTGGCAAGGGCCAGGATCAAGCGCTGCATTGAACAAGCCTCCAGTGGTGTCGGTGGGCTTTGCAGTGGGCCCGGGACGAAGTGGGGCTGGGGTCCAGATCGTCACCGGGCCGCCGAGCCTCGTTGGACTTTAGTCGGCGACAGTATATACCGTCTGGAGTGGGTGCGTTCGCTTCTTAGGACTCTTTTTACAGTTCGCCCACGCTGCCCAAAACTGGGCCTTTGGGAATTGACAGCTGCTCAGGAATTGCTATAGTTATCATGCCCCGAGAGATCCGGTACGTGACACCGAACAGGGCAGGGGATCCGAAAGAGGGGGGGACTCTTCTAGAGGACTCAGGCAAGGTTCGGAGACCGAGCCGAGAGACAGGGTCGGCGGACCAGGGAAACCCGGTAGGCTGGTTCTGTAGTAAGGTTTGGTGGCCTGGAGAGCAACGTCGGTGCAGCCTGCAGGTGGAATGCCTGATGGGCGGTTGGCGGGAGACTCAAGGCCAAACGGGAGTTGGAACCGACCCGACGCTGAGGCGCAATCCGAAGCGTATAGGGGAGAGATCCGGCGAACGGCAACGGAAAGGTCACTCGGGGCACCTCTTTGCCCAGGGCCGGTGCTACTAGCACCGGCCCTGGGCCTTTATAATAATGGGCGTTGGAGCAGAACCCCGAACCACAGGCTCTGCACGCCCGCAGGAGTGCCGAATCCGCACGGCGGTAAGTTTGCATTGTCCAAAGATGAGAGGTAGTACCATGATCGCACGAGAGGAGCTGCATGAGCTGATCGACAAGCTTCCGGAGAGCGAGCTGCCCGCCGTCCGCAGCTACCTGCGCTACCTTGCCGATGTGGCAACCGATCCGGTGTTGCGCACCCTGCTGAATGCTCCCCTGGATGATGAGCCCGAGACGGAGGAGGAGCGCCAGGCCGTCCAGGAGGCCAAGGAGGACGTGGCCTCGGGTCGCGTGGTTTCTCAGGAAGAAGCCCGTCGGAGGTTGCTCGGCTCGTGAAGTGGGAGATACAGTGGACCGAGCGCGCGCTGAAGGATGCGTCACGGCTGGATCGGCAGGTAAAAGAGCGAATCCTCGATACCCTGGATCGACTGGCCGAGGGCTCTCACGTCGACGTGAAGAAGCTGACGGGCGAGGGAGAAGAGCTACGTCTCAGGGTTGGGGACTGGCGGGTGCGCTTCCAGTTCCACCATGGCTCCGGCGTTATCGAGGTCCTCAGGGTCAATCACCGACGCGAAGCATACAGGCGATAGGCGCGGATCGAGAGAGGCTGGTATGGTCAGTCGTACCTACACGATCCTGCTGGACCCGGACTTCGAAGAAGGCGGGTATACCGTAACCGTGCCAGCTCTTCCCGTCTGCGTAACACAAGGGGAGACGCTGGAGGATTCCATCGCGATGGCGAAGGACGCCATCCGGTGCCACATCAATGGGCTCATCAAGGATGGTGAACCGATCCCCGAAGAGGACGAACGGCCGCAGCTCATCACGGTAGACGTCGACGTGGCTGCCTAGCCACTCCCAACCTATTCCGCGCGGAACGAAAAGACCGGCTCCTAAGAGAGCCGGTCCAGTATTCCCGCCTTCAGTAATGCTTCCCGCCCAGGGAATGACAGTTCCTCGAGATCGATTGTGCCGTCATCGTTTGTTCGGTTTGCGTTGCGTTTGGTAGCGCATACCGGATTCGAACCGGTGATCTCCTCCTTGAGAGGGAGGTGTCCTGGGCCGCTAGACGAATGCGCCGGGTCAACCGGGGAACGTAGCTATTCTACCGGATATCGCGTTGGAGGTCAACCGTTTTCACAGGTGAATGGGCCGGCAGGGTCCGGCGAATGTGTGCGAGCTTTGTGGCGTAGAGTATAGAATGGGGCTGAGCCGAGTGCCCTGGCTCTCCCTGGGCGAGAATGGTGTAAGAGGCGCGACGACCCTTGGGTGTGGAGGCAAGATGGGAGAGGTGCGTTGACTAGGAAGAAGGGTGGAGATAGACAGCGGAGGCTCTCGCGGTTGCGACCCAAGACGCCGCAGGGCCAGAGCAGCATGGGTGATTTCCAACGGTTGGTGGAGCAGGCGTTGGAGGGGATAGCTGAGCCATTCCGGTCGAAGTTGGAGAACGTGGCCGTGGTGGTAGAAGAGGAGCCCTCCCAGCTGTTGCTGGAAAGCCTCGGTATGCCCCGAGGGGAGACGTTACTGGGCTTTTACGATGGCATCCCTTTGACCGAGAGAGGGGACTGGTACAACCTGGCCATACCAGACCGCATCCTCATATTTCGCAGGCCCATCCTATCCATCTGCTCCAGTCCCGAGGAGGTTAGGGAGGAGGTGCGTCGCACCGTGCTTCACGAAGTAGCTCATTACTACGGGATTAGCGACGAAGAGCTGGATAGCATGGGAATGGGCTAGGCCTTGTGCCACTGGCGTATAATGTGGGTGAAGCAAATGGGCCATTAGGAGGCCGCAGACTGGAGGGGGCAAGCAGTGTCACCATGGGATGCTAGGCGGCGATTTGTGAGGCTTGCCGACATTACCTGGATGCCTGACGAGCTAGAGTTGGCCCCAGATTGGGTGCGGGAAGAGGTAGTGGACACACCCAAGGAGCTGCAGGTGTGGCTGGCCAGCCAGTACCCCGTGTCCGAGGAGGGCGGCGAGCCGAAGCAGACCAGAGGCGGCCGAAGGGGCAGAAAACGGCGCCAGTAGCTGGAAGTCTATAGCCATCTGACAGCAGCGAGGATGCGATGGTCCTCGCTGCTGTCTTTTCTATGGGTTGTCATGCCGTTAGTCAGGCTCTGCTTGGAGGTGATTTGCCCGGACGATGGAGTAGACCAGGGCAAATTGGAAGGCCTGGCTATTGGTGAAGCCCCGAATAGCCGCATCCAGGGCGGAGCGCAGGGGTGAAGTGGTGTCCAGGTGATATGACGTGTCCTTCCCAAGGGGCCGAAAGCTGATTATCCCAAGGGAGGCTAGACCCTGCAGCTCAATAGATGCGGCCATCGGATTGCTGCCGGTCAGGTCAGCGAGTGTCCTCAGGGACACACCATCGCGGGTCTGGTAGAGGAGCCTTAGCAGCTCCCAGCGCAAGAAGGAGGTGCAGCAGACTCGGACAAAGCAGGCAACATTAGAGCCGAAGTTCTCCTCCACCCAGGCATCCACATAGTCGGGTCCGTCGTCCAGCTCAACCTGCTGTGAGCGGGTGTCTTCGACGGGGCGAAGAACATGGTACGTGTCGGCGGTGAGGGGTTTGCCATGGGGTTCGGCCCATCCCCTGTCGGCTTTCTTTTCCAAGAGGGCACCTCCTCGGTCTGCAGCAGTGGTGTATCAATTCCCGGACCAGCCCGTGCCTTGCATATTTTCAGCGAGAGCATGCTGGGCACAACAGGAGTTGTGGACGGTACATATCTTGCTGCTCTTAGATGAGGCCACAGTGCAGTGTAGCGAGTGATCTGGTGATACTGCCTGTGGCCCGGTGTTTCTTTTTGGTGCTGCGACGCTAGTCCGGCCACTGGCTCCGCCGAGCGGCATACTCTAGTGGGAGGTAAGGAGTGCAAAAACCCTTGGCGCCACTGTCTATGGGAGTGCGCCTAGGTCGCTACCCTCCGCGGCGTGGTCCCCCAGCGTAGCGATCGTCCCCTATTGGAAGGAAGGCATCTGGCGGGCGCTGAGCCTGCCATCCAGAAACCCAAGGGAGTGCTGTTGTGAATGCTCGAAAACCTCTTCTGATCCTGGGTGCCCTTGTTGTGGCGACCTTCGTGGTTGCGTGCCCTTCCACACCGGCCCCAACGCCCACGGTGGTTCCCACGAAGCCGGCCGCTGCACCGGCGGCCGCGACACCGGCCGCTCCGGCGGCGAGCCCGGTTGCCACCAAGCCGGCGGCGGCACCTACGACCGCCGCACCGGGCGCAGCTACACCCGCGGCCGCAGCCACCAAGCCAGCAGGTACAACGCCCGCAGCGGGTACGACGCCTGCGGCCGCGGCGACCAAGCCAGCAGGTACAACGCCGGCGGCGGGTACGACGCCTGCTGCAGCGGCCACCAAGCCGGCAGGTACGCCCATGGCCATTCCGACCGCTACCAAATAGCTACGGTCATTTCGCGCGGTGTGCTTGCTCCCCTTCGAGCCTGACACTCAGTCGGGCAGTCGTACCAATGGAGGCCGCGTCGCTCGCTTGAGAGGCGCGGCCTTGGTGGTAACGGTGCGGGCTGAAGAGACGTGTAGCCGAGTGGATGGAGGGTTTGCGGCCTCTATCGGCCCGTGCTGCCGAAACCTCCGTCCCCGCGTTTGGTTGGGGGGAGCGCTGGAACCTCTGCAACAGTCAGTTGGGGGCAGGGGATGAGCAGCATTTGGGCGACGCGCTCGCCCGAGCGCACAACGATCGGCTCAGGGCCCGAATTACGGGCGGCCACAAGGACTTCACCGCGATAGTCGCTGTCGATCACTCCAGCCACAGTGTGCAGCCCCGCCATGGCCAGGCTGGAGCGGTCGCGGACGAGCCCTACGAATCCGTCGGGGATCGCCACCGCGATGCCTGTTGGGATGCGAACGAGTTGTCCTGGTGGAATAGCGAGCGGCTCATCGAGGCAGGCGTAGAGATCGAGCCCCGCTGCGCCCTGGGTGGCGTAGAGGGGAATGGTGGCTGTTGCTGTAAGCTTCTTAACGTCGAGTTGTGTTCCCAAGGTCAACCTCCTGACCGCAGCATAGCAGCAGGGCATGGCCGTGGCAACTGGACTTGAAGCCGCTTATTGGGGCCACCTTGGTCGAGTGTCCTGCCTCCAGGGACGGCCAATGCCTGTCCCGCTGGAGAGCAGGGCGCGGACGTCTATGCTGCTTTCTGGCGCTCCTTCTTGGCCATGTAGTCCCTCACCACCATGGGGATGGCCTGTTCGATCTTCTTGGCTGTCGCGACCTCTTGTTGGCGGATCTGGGCGCACATAGCTGCCGTCTCGTTGTCCCCGATGAACTTGGCCGCTTCCTCCAGGGCGGTGTAGGACGCCATCTCCATGTGCTCGGCTGCATGGTCGGCGATGAGATGCTTGATCAGTCGATCGTCAGCGGGCTTCATTCCCATCCCCTGGAAGTAACCTTGCACCTTGCCCACGGCGGTCTTCACACTGGAGGGGCTGCCGCCAAGCGCCTTGATTCGGTTGCGGACCATATCGGCCTGCTGTTTGCTCTCCTGGATGTGCTCCTCGATCATCTTCTTGATCTGGGGGTACTCCTTGGCGTCGTCCACCTGCTGTCCGAGGTTCTGGATAAGGGCTTCCTCGGCGCTCAGGGCGTCGTTCAGCCAGTTGATCACCTGGTCACGGGTGTGATGCGGCATGGTTACCACCTTTCTCTCATGGTTCGTCTCTCGCAGCGCGGCGGCGGTCGGCACCATCTTCCGGCAGGATGCGTACCATTTGCTTTGCTCGTTTTAGCCTGTGTGACGGGGCGTTGCCTGTGAAGCAGGCTAGGCGTGATAGAATGTCCCGAACCTTTTCTCAGGAGAGATCTACATGGGAGTTTGTGTCCACCGCGTTGTGGATGTCTGGAATAGCGACCGTGGAGTCGGTACCACGGGACTAGTCGGCACGTTGAGGGGTGTGAGGATCCGTTGTCAGACTGCGTTGTTGGGCTCGTTGCTAGCCGCTGCGCTGCTAGTTGCTGGATGTGGCGGCGCGAGTGTGGCGAGCAATGCGACAGTAACTGCCGGTGCGTCTCCCGTAGAGACGCAGAGCGGGAGCACCCAGACAACAGCTCGGCCAAGCCCGACGCTTCCCGCGATCCTGCCAACAGCGACAGCTCCCGGGAAGGAGGCGGCTTCGGCGACCTCGCCGGCAAGCGCCTCTGCCGGCGCATCCCTCGTACCTACCGCGGCGCCTGCGGCGCCGGCGTCCACAGTTGCTGCCGCGGGGGCTCCGCCGGCGCCGGCCGTCCCTGCCACGGCGACGCTTCCTCCGGTAGGGCAGAAGACGGCGCTTCTCACCACCGCGAGTTGGGTTGAGCGAGCGGCGGACTTTGGAATCGCGCAGCCCCAGGGTGTCGTGTTGGCTCCTGGGGATGGGGTGCGGCTGGCCAGCCAGGGCTCCGGCTACGTGGCAGCGGGAGAGTACCTCTCGCCGGTGCGGGAGGCCGAGTTTCCCTTCGACAACGCTGTGCTATCCTGGAACGCGGATGCGCCGGCGGATACCCTTATTCGACTCGAGCTGCGGGTCCGCAGCGGCGACCGGTGGAGCCGTTGGTACGGGATGGGGGAGTGGGGCCCCAATGGCGGTAAGAGCGTGACAGGCCAGGCGGATGGCATGGGGGAGGTGGATATCGACACCCTTGTGTTGAAGCAGCCGGCCAATGCACTGCAATACCGAGCGAGGCTGGAGTCCAGCGCGCCGGGCAACTCACCGTTGTTGCGACAGGTGGCGGTGGCCTATAGCGACCTCTCGAAGGGCCTGTCAGGGCCTACTCTGCCGAGGCCCGAGGGGGGGGCCCGAGACCTGGACGTGCCGCAGCATTCTCAGTTGGACGAGGATCCGGCCGTGGCAACGACCATCTGCAGCCCGACCTCTCTGGCAATGGTCATGCAATACTGGGGGGCCAAGAAGAGCGTGGCCGAGGTGTACGCGGGGGTTCGGGACCAGACGGCCAGGATCTACGGCAACTGGCCGCTGAACGCGGCCTACGCCGGGGCCAATGGCTTCGATGCCAGGGTGGACCGGTTCTACTCTCTGGAGCAGTTGGAGCAGGAGATCGCGGCCGGGCGTCCAGCGATCGTGAGCGTGGCCTACGGGAGCGGGGAGTTGACAGGGGCGGCGGCCGCTTCCACAAGCGGGCACCTCATTGTGGTGAGGGGATTCACCGCCAGCGGCGACGTGATCGTGAACGATCCCATCGCTCCGAGCAGTCGGTCGGTGCGGCTCGTGTACAAGCGGGATCAATTCAGGAAGGTGTGGTTGAGGAGCGGCGGGATCGTGTACTTGGTCCAGCCACGAGTCTAGACGTTGCCGTTGTAAGACCTTGGGCAAGCGTTGGGTGATATCGACATAGCGGCCAAGGTGGAAGACTCCGGGGCCGCGGGTTGGATAGAGCAGGATGGATAGCTTTCTTGGACAGGTGGTGCCAGAGGAGAACCTGGGCGGCGCTCGGGCTCTAGTGGATGCTGCCTCTGGTGTAATGGAGATACGGGCCTATCGGTGGGTGGAGCCCGAGGAGATGAGGAAGGCGGCTATAGCCACCAGCGCCCCTGCGCTGGAACTGCGCGGCCGGCTGCTGGTGCCCTCGGAGAGCGCCTACCAGGCACTGGTCGGGCCCTTTCGGGCGTTGGGACACGTCCTCTTGATGAGGGCTGAGGGCGGCGATCAGTTGATCCTGGCAGTTCGTGGCGAGCTTCCCAGGCGGGCAGGGAGAAACGGCGTGGCGGTCACGCTGTTCCTGCTGACACTACTATCGGTGCTATGGATTGGCTCCCTCTACGAGGGAGGCTCAGGGGGAGTGGATGGCCTGTTGGCGGGCTGGCCCTTCGCCCTCAGCCTGCTTGGTATCCTGATGGCCCACGAGATGGGCCATTTCCTGGTGGCGAGATGGCAACGGATTCCAGCCAGCCTGCCCTACTTCATACCGATGCCGCTCTCGCTGCTGGGCACAATGGGGGCCGTGATCCAGACCACCGCACCTCCACGCAATCGTCGGGCTTTGCTGCTGCTGGGTGCAGCCGGGCCGCTGGCAGGGATGGTGGTTGCCATTCCCGTGTTGATCTTGGGTCTTTCGACGTCAACCGTCCAACCGATGGTAATGGGGGAAGGCAGCTTCACGGAGGGGAACTCCCTGCTGTATCTGGGGCTGAAGCTGCTGATCTTCGGGAAGGTGCTGCCTGGGAACGGCGAGGACGTATTCATCAACTCCGTGGCCCTGGCGGGTTGGGCGGGGATGCTGGTGACCGCCCTCAATCTGATTCCGGCAGGTCAACTGGACGGTGGCCACATCGCCTACGCACTGCTGGGGCGCAGGGCGAAGTGGCTGACCTGGGTAGTCTTCGCCGGGTTGGTGGCGATGATCCCGCTGTGGGAGGGTTGGATCCTGTGGGCCGGCATCGTGTTGCTGCTGGGGAGGGTCCATTCTGTGCCGTTGGACGATGTGACTTCGTTGGGTCCGACGGAGAAGGCGATCGGCCTGGCGGCGCTGGCGCTGTTCCTCCTGGTGTTCATGCCAATACCGCTGACGATTCACTGACTTGGGGGCAGGGGTTCATCCCCTGCCGCCCAGCGATGGCGAGCCCTAGCTCCCCCGTTCCCGTAGGGCAGGGGTTTATCCCCTGCCGCCTGTTGGTGGGGCGACGCGGTGGGGATGGGCAACCTTGGGCGTCCATGTCCACTGGGCGGAAGGGGACGAGCCCCTTCCCTACGACATGAAGCCTGAGGTCAGGAAGTCGAAGTCGGCGCCTTGGTCCGCCTGCTGGACGTGCTGGAGGTAGAGCCAGCCGTAACCTCGCTGGTAGTGGGGGGCAGGGGCCTTCCAGGCGAGTAGGCGCTGCTGGATCTCTTCGTCCGGCACCAACAGGTTTAGGCTGCGGTTCGGTACGTCCAACTCGATGATGTCACCGGTGCGAACGGCAGCCAGCGGGCCGCCGACGGCAGCTTCCGGGGCGATGTGGAGGACGATGGTGCCGAAGGCGGTGCCGCTCATGCGGGCGTCGGAGATCCGCACCATGTCCCTGATCCCCAGGTCGAGTAGCTTCTTGGGGATCGGAATGTAGCCAGCCTCCGGCATGCCTGGGCCACCCACCGGCCCGGCGTTCTGCATCACCAGGATGTCGTCCGGTGTGACGTCGAGGTCGGGATCGTTCACCCCTGCCATCATCTCCTGGATGGAGCCGAAGACGACGGCCCTGCCCCGATGCTGAAGCAGGTGCGGGCTGGCGGCGCCGTGCTTGATGACCGCGCCGTCCGGGGCCAGGTTGCCCCGGAGGATGGCCAGTCCGCCCTCCCGCTGGATCGGTTCCTCAAGCGGCTTGATGATCTCCCGCCACATCTCTGGCTTGGCCACTGATGATAGGTTCTCCCCGACAGTCTTCCCCGTGACGGTGAGGGCGTCCCGCCGGAGGAGCGGCTCCAGCTCCTTCATGATGGCCGGGATCCCGCCTGCTTCGTGCAGTTCCTCCATCTGATATTTGCCCGCGGGGCGGAGGTTCCCGATGACAGGGGTCTCTCTGCTCAAGCGGTCGAACTGCTCGAGGGGGAGCGAGAGTCCCAGTCTGCCCGCGATGGCGGGCATGTGGACGACGGCGTTGGTGGAACCGCCCACGGCCACGCAGACCCTGATGGCATTCTCGATGGCGTCTGGGGTGATGATTCGTGAGGGGGTGAGTCCCTCCTGGATCATGGAGACGATGCGGCGGCCGCTCGCCTCGGCCAGCCGGAGCCGGGCGGAGTAGGGGGCGGGGATGGCGGCGGCACCTGGGAGCATCATGCCCATGGCCTCGGCCATGCTGGCCATGGTGGAGGCGGTGCCCATCACCATGCAGTGGCCCTTGCTGGGGATCAGGGAGTCCTCCAGTTCACGCATCTCCTCGTCGGTCATCTTACCGGCGCGATACTCCGTCCAGTAGCGACGGCAGTCGGTGCAGGCGCCGAGGTCCTGTCCTCGCCAGCGTCCGTTGAGCATGGGGCCGCCGGTGACCATGAGGGCGGGAATGTCCGCGCTGGCGGCGGCCATCAGGTAGGCTGGAATGGTCTTGTCGCAGCCGCAGAGGAGGACGACGCCCTCCAGGGGCTGGTTGCGGATCATCTCCTCGGCGTCCATCGCCATGAGGTTGCGGTAGAACATCGAGGTGGGATCGGTGAAGATCTCGAATACCGAGATGGTGGGGAATTCCAGGGGGAAGCCGCCGGCCTGCCAGACGCCCCGCTTCACGGCCTCGGCGATCTCACCCAGGTGACTGTTGCAGTGGTTGAGTTCGCTCTTACTGTTGCAGATGCCGATGATGGGCTTGTCGATGGTCTCGTCACCGTAGCCCATGCCCTTGGCGAAGGCGCGGCGGATGAAGCGGTGCATTCCGGGGTCGCCGGCGTTGATGCCTCCCCTGTTCAGCTTGTTGGTGGGCAAGTTGGTACCTCCAGAGTGTGCTTTGTCTTGTCAGGACGCGAGATCATTCGAGGAAGATCCCGTGGCCCTGTCTGCCGGGATCAGGTGCAATCATATCATTCGGAGGCCTGACACGATCACGCCACGGGCCTGGCGTGCCTTGCTGGAGGGGCATGGTTCAGGACTGTGGTGACATTCTGTAGGGGCGACCGGCGGTCGCCCTGCCCATTCGGCAGCCAGGGCGACCAGCCGGTCGCCCCTACCGTTACGCCATCTCGCCTGTCGTGTGAACCATGCCGCTGGAGGTTGAAGTGGGCACAGAATATGCACTTTCAAGTTACTGGTAGATGTCGTTGAGATGAGGCTCGGCATCGAATGCGGCTTGCAGTATGTGTGCTGACAATGTGCATGGGCCTGTCTGTTGCGACCGTGTTGTGGGCGGCCTGTTCGCAGCCCACGGCTGCGCCGGCGACCGGGGCTGCCAACAGCTCTCCTTCAGGGAATTCGTCAACGCCAACATTGCCTGCCGCCACCATGTCTGCGGCCTCCCCCGCTGCGATCCCTGGCATGAACAAGGCCGGTTTCCCAGCGAAGCCGATAACCTACATCGTGCCGTGGTCGGCGGGCGGGCCGTTGGGGACAAGTGTCCTGATCATGTCGGAGTTTCTGGAGAAGGAGTGGGGTCAGCCGATCCATCTGGTGTACAAGCCTGGAGCCACCGGCCAGGTGGGCCTGACCGATTTCGTCTCCACCGCCAAGCCCGATGGCTATACTCTTACCGGACTGATCTCGCCGAACTTCGAGTCGAGTTGGTTAGATCCCGAACGGAAGGCCGTCTACAAGCGGAGCAGCTTTGTGCCGATCGCGCTCCAGTCGTTGGACCCCAACACTTTTCTGGTCCGCAGCGACAGCCCGTACAAGACTCTGGCCGAGGTGGTCAAGGCGGCCAAAGACAACCCCGGGTCGGTGATTAGCGGCGACGGGGGGTTGATGAGCGATGACCATCTGGCCCTGATTCTGCTCGCGAGGAAGACAGGGGCGGAGTTTGCCATGTCGCACTTCGACGGTGGGGCGCCGACCCAACTCGCCCTACAGGGCGGCCACGTAGAGCTTATGGTGGGGAACCTGGCGGATGCGATGGGGGGCTACAAGACAGGGGCCTTCAGGGTGCTGGGAGTCTCCGCCGAGGAGCGCACCCCTCTGATGCCAGATGTACCCACCATGAAGGAACAGGGGGTGGACATCCTGGCGGCAACCGCGAGGGGCTGGGTTGCCCCGCAAGGAACACCCCCTGAGGTCATCAGCCTTCTTGAGTCCGCGATGAGGAAGGTGGACGCCATGCCGGAGTACCGCCAGAAGATGGAGGCGGCTGGATTGCCTACCAAGTTCCTCGGCGGCGCGGAGTACGACAAGTACCTCCAGGCGGAGGAGCAGCGTGTAGGGGAACTGCTGAAGAGCTTGAAGTAGCTTCTCCCGCTGATGGGAGGGGCCGTGCGCGGCAATGCTCGATCTTGTCCCACGGGTCGCTCTGGGGGGATGTGTCCCAGAGAGCCCTTATCGAGCTTGAGGAGCCCAGTACCGGAGATCAGAGGAGGCGGACCAGGGCCTATCTCAGATCGTCTCCAGCGCCATCCCCACCGGAGAACTGATCGGGCCGATGTACTCCTCCACCAGTTCCGCTCGCTCTCGGGCTCCGATGTTGGTAGCCATGAGTCCCCGATTAGCAACGACGAACTCCGCCTGCACCTGCTCCACCTTGCGGGTGGATTCCGCCACGACGGGGAATACCGATGCAGGTCCAGTCACGGTAGCCTTCGTGGTGTATCAGTTGGACAGCCTCCCGAACGCTCGGGATCTGTGGCATGTCCTTGACAACTCCATCTACAACCACCATGATATTCTATGCCACTACTATCTCCGCGATTTACAGGCGCCATCGAATCAGGTGTGGCAGCCTGGCATTTCGGCGTCCCAGTTTCAGCAGGCTTTCCCAAGTCCAACCCAGCAGTGTTCATGGCCTCTGCATCTGGATGCCGGCATCTACTTCATTTTGGGCATTGTTGCATGGTCACCAACGGTTTCCAGGACATCGAGCAGTTCGAAGCTGACCTGTGGGCGGCTGCGGATAACCTCCGTGCCAACTCCAAGCTGACCTCCTCCGACTACTTCATGCCGGTGCTCGGCATCATCTTCCTGCGCCACGCGGCGAATCGCTTCGCGGCGGCTACCCGCCAGATAGAGGAAGACCAGGCGAGCGGGAAGATGCCACCTCGCAGGGTGCAGCCTGCCGACTACGTACGACGCCGGGCGCTGTGGCTGCCCGAGGCGGCCCGCTACGACACCATCATGGAGAAGGCCAGCCTGCCGGAGAGTAGCCTACCGACCCTGGTCAACGAGGCCATGACGGCCATCGAAGCGGATTTCGAGCCGCTGCAAGGGGTGCTGCCGAAGGAGTACGGGATCTTCGAGCCGAAGGTGCTGGAAGAGCTGATGCGGCTGTTCAACAGCGAGCAGATCAAGCAGGCGACGGGCGACGTGTTCGGGCGGATCTACGAGTACTTCCTGGCGAAGTTCTCGATCCAGAAGGCCCACGACAACGGCGAGTTCTTCACTCCCTCCTCTATCGTCCAGACCATCGTCAACGTCATCGAGCCCGATCACGGCATCGTCTTCGACCCCGCCTGCGGATCGGGCGGGATGTTCGTCCAGTCCAGCCACTTCATCGAGCACGCTGGAGGGGACACGGCTCACAGGGTCGTCTTCTACGGGCAGGAGAAGAACCCTGACACGATCCGCATCGCCCAGATGAACCTCGCCGTCCACGGACTGGAGGGCAAGATCGCCGAGGCGATCAGCTATTACCAGGACGAGCACAACCTGGCCGGCGGCTGCGACTTCGTGATGGCGAATCCCCCCTTCAACGTGGACAGGATCCAGCGAAACTTCCAGGGGCTGGGGATATGAGCTTGCCGATAGTACCAGAGGATTACGGGGACCTCGTCCTAGAGATCAAGGAACGGGTGCGCTCAGCTCGTCTGCGGGCCACGCTGGCGGCCAACTCCGAACTGGTGCTGCTCTACTGGGACATCGGCCACAGCATCCTGGAGCGCCAGGGTCGTGAGGGCTGGGGCTCGAAGGTGATCGACAGGCTGGCGATGGATCTCAAGACCGAGTTCCCGGACATGCGAGGGTTCTCCCCTCGCAACCTCAAGTACATGCGCGCCTTCGCGGCCGCTTGGCCGGACCGGACAATTGTGCAAGGTCCGCTTGCACAAATCAGTTGGTACCACCACATTGCGCTGGTGGAGCGACTGGATAGCCCCGAGACGCGGCTCTGGTACGCTCGCAAGGTCTTGGAGCACGGTTGGTCACGGAACGTCCTGGCCCTCCAGATAGAGACCGGGCTGCACGCCCGCGAAGGAAACGCGGCCACCAACTTCGCCAGCGCGCTGCCGTCACCGCAATCGGATCTGGCGCAGCAGGCGCTGAAGGACCCTTACCTGTTCGACTTCCTGACCCTTGGCGCCTCGGTGAAGGAGCGCGAACTGGAGCAGGCGCTCGTCGATCACATCCAGCGCTTCCTGATCGAAATGGGCGCGGGTTTCGCATTCGCCGGCCGGCAGGTGCACCTGGAGGTCGAGGGCAAGGACTACTACCTCGATCTGCTGTTCTACCATCTCAGGCTGCGCTGCTTCGTCGTAGTGGATCTCAAGGTTGGGCCGTTCAAGCCGGAGTACGCGGGCAAGATGAACTTTTACCTATCCGCAGTGGACGACCTCATGAGACACCGGGACGATGAGCCCACCATCGGCCTGCTGCTGTGCCAGGAGAGGGATCGGGTGACTGTGGAGTACGCGCTGCGCGGTGCAGGCAAGCCGATTGGCGTCGCACAGTGGCAGATCCGGCTCGTCCAGTCGCTACCCGCTCGGCTGAAGGGCCAGCTCCCAGAGCCGGAGGAGATCGCGAAGCTTCTGGGGGACCCGAGGTGATGGAGTCATCTGCATTCAGGCGTATCCCTCCCATATCGGACAGCCTCGAGGTTCTAGTAGCAGAGGCAGTGGCGAGGATACATACGAACTTCGAGGCGATTGCGGTATGAGTTGGCAGACCCTCCGCTTGGGCAAAGTCATGGATGTGAAGCATGGCTTCGCGTTCAAGGGCGACTTCTTCAGGGATTCAGGTGAGCTTGTGCTCTTGACGCCAGGCAACTGCCACGAAGCGGGGGGACTCAAACTGAAAGGCGAGAGGGAGAAATACTACGTCGGAGAGTTCCCCGATGAGTACCTGCTGAGTGCAGGTGACATGCTTGTGGTGATGACAGATCTCATCAACACGGCCCCTATTCTCGGTGGTTCCTTCTTGATCCCGGAGAACAACAAGTATCTCCACAACCAGCGGCTGGGGCTGGTACGGATCACCGACGACAGCCTAATTGACAAGATGTTCCTGTACTATCTGCTCAACACTCACAGCTACAGAGCACAGGTTCGCGGCTCTGCGAGTGGGGCAACAGTGCGCCATACATCGCCCGAGCGCATTCGAGCTTGCACTGTTCGAGTTCCATGCGACATCAGGACGCAGCAGCAAATCGGTGAGATCCTTCGCGAGTACGACGAACTTGTGGAGAACAACCACAGGCGAATGGAACTGCTAGAGGAGGCGGCGCGGCAGCTCTATCGGGAGTGGTTCGTCCGCCTACGGTTCCCCGGCAGCGAGCACACGAGGATCACCGACGGCGTTCCGGATGGGTGGGAACGGTGTGCTCTGCGTGAGCTGAGTGAGTCGATCGACTATGGGTACACGGCGAGTGCCGAGTGGGAGGGCAATGGACCGAAGTTCCTTCGCATCACGGACATCGTCCCAGGACACATAGATTGGCTAGTGTCCCGCATTGTCGGATTGAGGAGGACAGACTGGAGAAATTCCGACTGCGCCAAGGGGACATAGTGATCGCCCGTACGGGCGCAACAGTGGGATACGCCAAGCGTCTGCACAGACGGCATCCTGGCGCTGTGTTCGCTTCGTACTTGGTTAGACTACGACTGAGGGCTGATGTTGACGATCTGATGGTCGGCATCCTGGTGGAATCGGATGAATACAAGGAGCATGTTCGATCACGTGTCACGGGTGCAGCCCAGCCTAACGCCAATGCCAGAATTCTTGCGGGCGCCGAGACTCTTGTCCCTCCTCCGCTTATCCAACGCACATTCAGGCAACTCGTCGAGCCAATAGTGGACCAGAGAGAAATCCTTCAGTGCCAGAATCAGAGACTGCGAGCCGCGCGGAATCTGCTGCTGCCGCGGCTGATGAACGGGGAGGTGCAGGTATGATCGGTGCGCGGGGCAACCCGGGGTACGACATTGAGGCCGGCAGCGCTGTCACCCCGGTGCCGGCCCAGTATCAGATTCACATCAACTTTCTGCCTGTCGTGGGCAACTTCCCGGCCTTCACCATTTACCGGAGGGCCATCCACTCTCCGCAGGAGGAGCGTCCAGGCAAGGGCATTTGGGCCTACCGTCTTCCCGACGAAGCAGGCGAAAGCTGGCAGCCGTATTGGGTGTCTATCGAGCCGGCCACAGGCTTCTTCTCCTGGGAAACATTGCCCTCGACAAACCGAGACCTGACCTGCCGGGTTCTCCATTGGTCGCTTGTCTCCTGCGCCAATCGCCTTCTCAAATCATCTGAGTTAGCTGCACCACGTGGCGGCTTCGTCAAGGAAGTGTCGTTCATCCAACGGCGCTGCAACGAGGGTGATGAGTTACTGGTGGTCCAGCCGTACTTCCTGCGCGCCACCTCCCAGTTCGGTTATCTCGTGGATTTCCATTTCCATCTACGTGAAGGCGTGCCTTTCTCCAAGAAAGTGCAACAGTTGAGCCTGAACCTTGACTCGAACTTCCGCCGCAATCTCGACTACTATGCTGATAGATCATCGAGAGTGGAGACTTTTGTCAAGGATCGGCAAGGCGTGTTTCGCAAGCTGGGCCTGCCTGGCAGTGCCGACTGGGTATCCCTTGCCAGTCAGCCGGTTGCTCTGCTGGCCCACCGGCTCAGGGCGAAGACTTACGTCTTCGCTGGAAACCGCGAAGCCAGAAGCCAGTTCAACGGTTTACGCGAGTACGGACCACTGCAATCCCTGGATCGGGCGCCCCGCCTGCTCTTCCTGTTTCGCGAGCAGGATAGGCCGGCAGCTCGTAGGCTGGCGGCGAGCCTGCGCGTGACTCAGCAGCGCGAACGTTTCAGCTTTCCGGGTTTCAGCGCTCTATTCAAGTGTGACTTGGAGATCGATGGCAATCCAGTGGTCCTGCCAGACCTAACACATGGAACGATCGAGAAGGCGCTAGATAGGGTCAGACTCGACAGGCAAGAGCATCCGAACGTCGTTCCGGTGGTAATCTTGCCCTCAGGCGATGACGACAGCTATCTCACCCAGAAGGCGTTGTTCTTGCAGGCAGGTGTGCCGACTCAAGTCTGCACTCTCCGCATTCTTCAGGACGAGGACACGCTCAAGTGGGCTATTTCCAATCTCGCTCTCCAGCTCTTCTGCAAGGCTGGCGGCTATCCTTGGAAAGTGCGCCCGGCAGTCGATCAGTCGCTGATCATCGGTATAAGCCAAAGCCACAAGGTTCAAGACGTCAACGGCGTTCCGAGGGTAGAAAAGTACTTTGCCTTCTCAGTGATGACCGACAGTAGCGGGCTGTTTCAGAAGATGCAGGTGTTGGGGGAGGGCTCGAACGAGAGCCACTACCTGGACAAGCTGAGGCAGAGCCTAGGTCAGATCTTGACAGAAAGCGCTGTGCGGTTCTCGCGTGTTGTAGTACACACCTCGTTCAAGCTCAAGCATCGAGAAATCGACGCTATTCAAGACACTGTAAGGGAAGCTGCTGCCGCCCCAGACATAGGTGAGTGCAGGTTCGCTGTCGTCAAGGTCAATCACAAGTCGCGGTTCTTTGGAGTCAACCGTGGAGTGAACAGCCTCGTTCCATATGAGGCTACATACTTGAAGCTTGGCCCAGGGGAGTATCTGGTCTGGTTCGAAGGAATTCTCCCCGACCGCCCAACTGTGACCAAGGCGTTTCCGGGGCCAACTCACCTGCAGATTCTACGAGTGAGCGACCAGCACCGAATCTCAGATGAGGTTCTCTTGCAGGATCTGATCAACCTCTCGGGTGCCAATTGGCGTGGTTTCAACGCCAAGAGTGCGCCAGTGTCCGTGTTCTACTGTCACCTGGTTGCCGACTTTGTCCAGAAGTTCCACGAGAGGGGACTGCCGCTCCCTACTGTGGAGGGCATGAGGCCGTGGTTTCTCTGATAGGGAGGCCTAGATGAACAGCCGATCCAAAGACATCATCTTTCTCTTGGGAGCGGGGGCCAGTGCTGATGCCGGTATTCCGACATCAGCACTCATGATCGAGCTGATCGAGGATCTCCTCTGCAAGGACAGGCCTTGGCAGCGGTTCAATCAGCTATACAACCATGTTAAGAGCGCGATCCATTACTCAGCGGGTCTGCGTGGTCACTTCAACAACCAAGTCAGCTACAATATCGAGACTTTGGTAAACACCCTATATGAGCTTGAGAGAAACGAGGAACATCCGCTCTATCCTTTCATAGCTGCATGGAATTCCCGCTTCGTATCCCTGGCGAGTTCCGACTTCTCTGGAGTCGGAGAGTTCAGGCGCAAGATCCTCGCTATCCTGAAGAAGTGGATGTGCCCTGAAGATACTTCGGCGAGCGAGTACTACAAGGGAATTATCAACCTGCAGAAGTACTTGAACTTCCCTCTGCCGGTGTTCTCCCTAAACTACGACCTGTGCGTCGAGGACCTCGAGAGTCAGGAGTTTAGGATTGAGACCGGCTTCTCCGGTCATGGACCCAAACACGTATGGGACTGGGAACGGTTCGAGGAGGACAGCCCCAACCCATCGCCTCAGGTTTTCCTCTACAAGCTCCATGGCTCCATCAATTGGAAGCGTGACGAGGGGACGAAGCAGTTGTTCTGCGTGCCACAGGTTGAGTCTATCGATGCTGACCGCATGGAGCTCATCTTTGGTAGGGACTTCAAGCTGGATGCAGCCGATCCCTATCTCTTCTATGCCTACCACTTCCGCCGTTTCGTATTGACTACCAGGCTAGTTGTCGTTGTGGGTTACGGGTTCGGCGACGCGCACATCAACAAGATGCTCACCCAAGGCATCCGTCATGGCAATAGGCCTCACCTGTTGGTTGTGACGAACTGTGCTGAGGATGACAAAGAGAGGAAGAGGATTGACATCGCGAAGACTCTCGACGTTGATGACCGCGATAGGTCGCAACTGTCTGTTTGGCCGGGAAAGGCGAAGCAGTTCCTGGAAGAACCTGGTCTCGCGCAGCTGCTACTGGATCGGATCCCCAAGTCCGAGGAGGCCCCATTCTAGCTCGACGGTTGGCAGCCTGAGAAGCACTCATGATCACCGACATCAACACCGAGGACCGCTTGGTCCAGCAGACCTTCGCCGCGCATCTCCGCGATGTGCTTGGCTGGGAGTGCGTGTACGCCTACAACACCGAGACGTTCGGGCCCAACGGCACACTGGGCAGGGCGAACGAGCGCGAGGTGGTGCTGGTGCGCGACCTCAGGGCAGCGCTGGCGCGGCTGAACCCGGGGATGCCGGAGGGTTCGAGAGAGCAGGCCATCGAGAAGCTCACCAGGATCGACTACTCGCGCTCGCTGCTGCAGCACAACCGGGAGTTCCACGGCTTCATCCGCGACGGTGTGCCGGTGGAGTGGCGCGACTCGAAGGGAGATGTCCACCACGGCCGCGCCCGGGTGATCGACTTCCGGAACGCGGGCAACAACCGCTTCCTCGTGGTGCGTGAACTGAAGATCCAGGGGGGTGCGAGTCCCCCACTACAACCGGCGGGCCGACCTGGTGTGCTTCGTCAACGGGCTGCCGCTGGTGTTCAGCGAGCTGAAGGCGGTCTACAAGAACATCCGCGCGGGCTTCGACAACAACCTCACCGACTACCTCCACGAGCACAGCATCGCCCACGCCTTCCACCACAACGCCTTCCTAGTCGTCAGCAACGGGGACAGGGCTCGCTACGGGTCGATCACCAGCCGGTGGGAGCATTTCGTCCAGTGGAAGCGGAACGATGAGAGGGAGAAGGGCAGCCTCCAGGCCGAGACGCTGCTCAACGGAATGCTATCCAAAGATCGGCTGCTGGATCTGGTGGAGAACTTCATCCTGTTCGACGACAGCCGGGCCGGCGGAACGCGGAAGATCGTAGCACGCAACCACCAGCTGCTGGAGGTTAACAACGCCGTGGCCTCGGTGCAGCGGCAGGAGGAGCTGAAGCGCGAATACCCGATCGGCCGGCGCATCTTCACCCGCGACTACCTGAAGGCCGCGGAGGTCAGGAGCCTGTTCGCGGAGGGCCTTGGGGCGCTCCCCTTGCCGGTACGGGCCCACCCGGACCTCGGGCGGCTCGGCGTCTTCTGGCACACCCAGGGGAGCGGCAAGTCCTACTCCATGGCCTTCTTCGTCGAGAAGGTTCGCCGGGTGATTCCAGGAAACTTCACCTTCCTGGTGATGACCGATCGGGAGGAGCTGGACGAACAGATCCGCCGCACCTTCGTGGGGTGCGGCGTGGCGGACGAGAAGGCACCCCGGCCTGCTTCGGGTCGGGAGCTTAGGGCCGCCCTGTCGAAGAACGCCCGCTTCGTTTTCAGCCTGATCCACAAGTTCAACCAGCCGGTGGACAAGCCCTACAGCGAGAGGGACGACATCATCGTGATCTCCGACGAGGCCCACAGGACCCAGGCCGGAAAGTTCGCCCGCAACATGCGCTTCGCCCTGCCCAACGCGGCGTTCATCGGCTTCACCGGCACGCCGCTCTTCAAGTACGACCAGCTCACCCGCCGCATCTTCGGGGACTACGTCTCCCGATATGACTTCAAGCGCTCCGAGGAAGATCAGTCCACGGTGCGGCTGGTGTACGAGAACCGGGGCGAGAAGCTGGGGATCGCCAGGCTCGACCTGAACGACCGGATCGCCGAGAAGATCGAGAGGGCGGAGCTGGACCCGGACCAGACCGCCCTGCTGGAGAGGCTGCTGGGCAGGGACTACGAGGTAATCACCGCGGACGACCGGCTGGACAAGCTGGCGGACGATGACCCGGCCCACCCCTTCCGCATCGCCATCGTGTGCGCCATGTGGCTCACCGGCTTCGACGTGGAGTGCCTCTCCACAATGTACATAGACAAGCCGATGAAGGCCCACACCCTGATGCAGGCGATTGCTCGGGCCAACCGGGTCTACCCCGGCAAGGAGTGCGGGGTGATCGTGGACTACAACGGGATGCTGAAGAGTCTGCGAGAGGCGCTGGCGCAGTACGCCCTGGGCGACGGGGAAGATGGCGGCGGCGCTGAGATAGTGCAGCCGATCGAGGAGCTGGTGGAGGCGCTGGTGGAGACGATCGAGGCAGCGGAGGGCCATCTGCGGGGGTTGGGGTTCGAGCCAGACCTGCTGCGGGGCGCTGCCGGCTTCGACCGGATACAGCTGATACGGGATGCCGTGGAGGCGGTGTACAGCTCGGATGATGCCAAGCGCCGCTTCGAGATCATGGCGCGGCATCTGTTCAGCCGGTTCAAGGCGCTGCTGATGGAGCCCAGCGCGATGGTGTACGCCGAGCGGCACGACAACATAGAGGCGATCTACAAGAAGCTGCAGGAGAGGCGGGACACGGCCGACGTGACCGACCTCCTGAAGGAGCTGCACAAGATCGTCAACGAGGCGATCCGGGCCCAGAACGTGGGAGAGGACCACGCCGAAGGGCTGACGGTGGACCTCAGCAAGCTCGATTTCGCCAAGCTGCGGGAGGAGTTCGCGAGGAAGGCGAGGCGCAAGAACAGCGCCCTGCAGGACTTGCGCGAAGTCATCGAGCAGAAGCTGTCGCAGATGCTGGCCGGCAACCCGATGCGGATGGATTACTACCGCAGGTATCAGGAGATCGTAGCCGACTACAACCGCGAGAAGGACCGGGTGACGGTGGAGGAGACCTTCTCCAGGCTGATGGAGCTGGCGGGCAGCTTGGACGCGGAGGGGAGGAGGGCGGCCCAGGAGGGCCTCACCGAGGAGGAGCTGGCGCTCTTCGACCTGCTCTACGAGGAGAAGATCAGCAAGTCCGACCGGGAGAAGCTGAAGCAGGCGAGCAGGGGGCTGCTGGCATCGATCCAGGAAGCCATCAGGCCGATGCAGAACTGGACGGAGAAGGAGTCGACTCGCGCGGAGGTGAGGACCAACATCCTGGACACCCTGTGGGGATCGCTGCCGCGCCCGCCATACCGGGATGAGGATACCGAGGCGCTGGCTGAGAGGGTGTACTCCTACATCTTCGCGCGAAGCGTGAGCGGACAGTTCCTGACTGCAGCATAGCGTCGCATATTCGCCCCGATGACCCCTGAGAGGGTGGCGCTGTGGGGTTCTGGCGGAGGTGGCCCCAAAGGGGCATTGCAGGCACGAAAAAGCGGCCTGGAAGAGCCTTCCAGGCCGCTTTGATGGCTGGGGGACAGGGATTCGAACCCCGGCTTACTGATCCAGAGTCAGCTGTCCTACCACTAGACGATCCCCCAAAGGACACGGGCATTATAGCACACGCCAGTCCCACCGGCAATTCTGAGTGCGACGCGACGGTGGGGTGCGGCGACTCTCTGTGGCTGGTCTGATGCGAATCTGCCTGGCAGTCCAAGAAGTGCAGAGACTTGGTGGATTCCGCGCTCTCACGCCCTTGCGATGGGGTGCAGGTGGGGGTAAACTTTTCTTGAGAGGCCGCAGGCCGGCGTTTGTGTCAGGGTTTCTTGGGGCCGGCAACCTGTGAGCCTGCAACAACTCCCCCTTCTTGTATCAGCGGTTCCAGACAAAGGACGTGGTGTCCCGTAAGACTCCCGAGAGGGCAGGCGTGCAGCCTGAGATACAGCCTCTCATTCCAAGGAAGTTGCTCGCTCCACCTCTCGTGGGTTTGCGGACCCGCGGATCGAGGTTGCCGTATGGGGTGAGGTCAACGGCCTGGAAGAGGCAGAGTCCCCGAGGAGTCTCTTTGGCATGCCCTCGAACCGCCGCCTGCGGCGGAACATCGGCTGGAGGTGAGGCTTGACATAAAGCTAAGCTCCGTGAGATGCTGGCTCGCGTTCCGGGTTTCGGATTGTGGCGCATGTGCGCGCGTAGTCAACGACGAGAAGTGGGAGGATAGACTGTGGCAAATCAGTCTGCCGTAGTGGACCGGCGCGGCAAGGGCAGCCTCGCCCTCGAAGAGAGAGGCTGGCTGGACAGGTTCTTCAAGGTCACCGAGAGTGGCAGCACCATCAGCACCGAGATGGTGGCAGGCGCGACCACCTTCATGGTGATGGCTTACATCATCTTCGTAAACCCCGCAATTCTTTCCTTCGCTGGTATCGAGGGCCTACAGGGTTTGGGTCCGGCGTTCCCTGCCGTCATGGCCGGCACCTGTCTGATCGCAGGCGTCATGACTATTCTGATGGGCGCCTATGCCAATTATCCCTTCGCACTGGCACCTGGCATGGGCCTCAACGCGGTAGTGGCATTCCAGTTGATCGTGGGGATGAAGCTTCCCTGGCAGGCGGCCATGGGCGTCATCTTCCTCGAAGGCATCCTAATTACTCTTCTAGTAGTCACTGGATTCCGCGAGGCCGTCATGAACGCCATCCCGATGACCCTGAAGAAGTCCATCGGTGTGGGCATCGGCCTGTTCATCTTCTTCATCGGCTTGGTGGACGGTGAGTTGATCCTTTGGGGCTCCAAGGATCTCGGCACTCCCGTCACCCTCGGCAACTTCACCACCGGTCCGGTTCTGGTGGCCATAATTGGGCTCTTTGTCACCATCTGGCTGATGGCGAAGAAGGTGCGCGGTTCCCTCCTGATCGGTATCCTGGCCAGCACCGTCGTGGCGATCGTCGTGAACGCCGTCGCCGGCGGGAAGGCGTTCTCCAGCCCGGGCGTGGCGGTGATCCCTTCCGCGATCGTGGCCCTGCCCGACCTATCGCTGATCGGCCAGGGGATCAACTTCGAGGTGTTCGCCAGACTCGGCTTCCTGGCTGCCGTCCTCACCATCTTCTCGCTGATGCTGTCCGACTTCTTTGACACCATGGGTACCGTCATCGGGATTGGTGGCAAGGCAGGGTGGCTCGACAAGGATGGCAAGCTGCCTCGGCTGAACCGGGTGCTGCTGGTGGACTCCCTGGCCGCCATCGCCGGCGGTGCCGGAAGCACCAGCTCCGCTACTACCTACATCGAAAGCGCCGCGGGCGTTGGGGAAGGCGGACGCACCGGCCTTGCCGCCGTTGTGACCGGCGTGCTGTTCCTGCTGGCGATGTTCTTGTCGCCGATCGCTGGAGTGGTGCCAGCCCACGCGACTGCGCCAGCGCTGATCATAGTGGGCTTCCTGATGATGGCTGTGGCAAAGGACATCCCCTTCTCCGACCTGGAGGAGGGTCTACCTGCCCTGCTGACCATAGCGATTATGCCGTTCACCTATAGCATCACCAACGGCATTGGCGTTGGGTTCATATCCTACACCTTCATCAAGATCGTCCAGGGCAAGGGCGGTCAGCTCCATTGGGCGATGTACCTCGCCTCCGGGGCGTTCCTGCTCTACTTCGCCCTGCCGTGGCTGAAGGTGGCGTTCGGTATCTAGGAGCAGAAGCACAAACCGCGGAGAGTGCGGAGGGCGCGGAGGGACTTGCGAGGGTCTCCGCGCCCTCCGCCTGTTTCGTGGTGACCCTATCGTTCTTGCGGTGGTAGGATAGGCGCGTTGCGAGATCAGTAGCAGCCGGGTTGGATAGTGAGGAGGAAGAGAGAGCGATGCATGGCTGGATGGGAAGGGTTCTGAGGGTCGACCTGACGAGGGAGGAGACACGGACGGAACCCTTGGACGGGGAGTTGGCGGCAACCTACCTGGGCGGTCGCGGGATGGGGATGCGCCTTCTATTCGACGAGGCGCGGGGTGTCGCGGATCCTCTGGCGCCCGAGAATCTGTTGGTCTTCGCCGCGGGACCGATCACCGGCACCGTGGCTCCTACCTCTGGGCGCTTCTCTGTGACGACCCTCTCGCCCCTCACTGGGACCGGCTTCGACGCCAACTCGGGTGGGCGATGGGGGCCGATGCTGAAGGCCGCGGGCTTCGATGCACTCGCGATCCAGGGTGCGGCCGAGCGGCCGGTGGTGCTGGAGGTCGTCGAGGGTTCGGCGCGGCTCGTGGAGGCAGGTGGGTTGTGGGGGGCAAACGTGCCCGAAACCACGGGGGCGCTGGCCGGCAAGGGCCGCAGCGTGGCCTGCATCGGTCCGGCCGGGGAGCGGTTGGTGCGGCTGGCTGCCATCATGAACGACGGGACCAGGGCCTGTGCCCGAGGCGGCGTAGGCGCTGTCATGGGCTCGAAGCGGCTGAAGGCGATCGTGGTGGGTGGAGGTGCCAGGCCATCGGTCGCCGACCCAGAGGGCTTCGAGTTCGTCCGGTACGAGACGGGGAAGATGCTGAAGGCGAATCCGGTCACGGCTCGCGGCCTTCCGGAGTTCGGTACGGCGGCGCTGATCAACATCCTGAACGAGGCTGGTGCCCTCCCGACTCGGAACTACCAGTTGAGCCGCTTCGATCAGGCAGAGGCGATCTCCGGAGAGGCGCTGAAGAGCCGGTTCGTGACAGGCAAACGGGGTTGCTGGGGATGCCCCATCGCCTGCACGCGGCGCACGAAGGTGGGCGACGTTCAGGGGGAGGGGCCTGAGTACGAGAGTCTCTGGGCACTGGGGGCTGACTGCGGGATTGCCGATCTGGAGACCATTGTTAGGGCGAATTACCTCTGCAACGAGCTGGGATTGGACACGATTTCCGTGGGCGCCACAATCGCCTGCGCCATGGAGCTATCGGAGCAGGGCCTGCTGTCGGGAGGGCCTGTTTTTGGGGATGCAACGCAGTTGTTGCCCCTGGTGAGGGCGACGGCGTACCGGGAGGGGTTGGGAGACGAGCTGGCCGAGGGGTCTGCCAGGTTGGCGGCGCGCCATGGGGCGCCACAGCTGGCGATGCAGGTGAAGGGAATGGAGATACCGGCCTACGATCCGCGGGCAATGCAGTCCCAGGGGCTGGCGTATGCCACCTCGAACCGAGGTGGATGCCATCTTCGGGCCAACATGATGGGTCCGACGGTGCTGGGGCTCCCCAAGCTGGTGGACCGAATGAATGGCCGCGGCCAGGCTGGGCTGGCGATTGAGATCCAGAACCTGAACGCCGTGCTGGACAGCCTGGTGATGTGCAAGTTTGGCCACATGGCGCTGGCGGAGGACCACTACGCCCGATTGCTCTCCACGGTCACGGGCCGCCGCTTCAGCGAGGGGGAGATGCTCAGGACGGGGGAGCGGATCTGGACGCTGGAGCGTCTATACAACCTGCGGCGCGGTTTCACCGCCAAGGATGACACGCTTCCGCCCCGCCTGTTGGAGGAGCCGGCTCAGGTTGGTCCGGCGAGGGGCAGGGTGGTGGAGCTGGCCCCTATGCTAGAGGAGTACTACCGCTTCCGAGGTTGGACCAGGGAGGGGATACCTTCGGAGCGGAAGCTGGCCGAACTGGGCCTTTCGGCCGAGGGAAAGGAGGCGCTGGGATGCTGAGGGACTTCCAGATAGTGGGATCGGACCTGTTCCTCTCCGGACTCACCAGCTCCCATGGCGGGAATCTGAGCGTGAGGCTGGGGGACCGATTGGTGATCACCCGGCGTGGCTCCATGCTGGCGCACCTGGAGTCCCACGACCTGATCGAGACGGGTGTGTGGGAGAACGATAGCGGTGTGATGCTCGCCTCCAGCGAGCTGGTGGTGCACAGGACGATCTACCAGAGCAGCTGGGGGCTGGCCATCGTCCACTGCCATCCACCCTGCGCCGTTGCGCTGAGCCTGCTGCAGGACGAGATCATCCCGGTGGACTCCGAGGGCTCGTATCTGCTTCATCGGGTGCCGGTGGTCGAGACGGAGTTGACCATCGGCTCCACCCAGATGGCCGAGATCCTGTCTGAGTCGCTCAAGGAGCACAAAATCGTGATGCTCCGGGGCCACGGCTGCTTCGCGATCGGCCACATGCTGGAGGAGGCCTTCCAGTGGTGCTCGTCGCTGGAGGCATCGGCCTCGATCATCTGCCACCTGCACAGTCTTGGCGGTGACGTCAAGGACTACCGCAAGGGGGTAGAGCGGTACGGGAATTGGTAGTATAAGTGGATGCGTTCGGCGGCAAAGGGGTACATGTGATGTTCGACGTAGAGGCGGTTCGGAGGGACTTTCCCATACTGGAGCGCCAGCTTCGGGGCAAGAGACTGGTGTATCTGGACAGCGCGGCTACATCCCAGAAGCCGCGAGCGGTCCTGGATGCCGTTGCGCGCTTCTACGAGGGTTTCAATGCCAACGTGCATCGGGGCGCCCACACCCTGAGCGATGAGGCGACGGATGCGTACGAGCAGGCTCGATTGAAGGTGTCGCGCTTCATTGGGGCCGTGTCGCCGCGTGAGATCGTCTTCGTACGGAACGCCACCGAGGGGATGAATCTGGTGGCTTACAGCTGGGCGCGTAAGCGGTTGAGGGCCGGTGACGAGATAGTGCTGAGCGTGATGGAGCACCACAGCAACCTGATCCCCTGGCAGAGGGTGGCCTCGGAGACCGGCGCGGTGCTCCGCTTCATCCCACTGTACGCTGATGGAACCATGGATCTCTCGGAGATCGACCGGTTGATTGGCGACCGCACGCGGCTGGTTGCTGTAACCCACGTGTCCAACGTGCTGGGCACGATCAACCCTGTGCGACGTCTGGCGGAGTTGGCCCACGCGCAGGGCGCCCTGCTGCTGGTGGACGGTGCGCAGAGCGTCCCCCACATGCCGGTGGACGTGGGCGATCTGGGATGCGATTTCCTCGCCTTCTCTGGCCACAAGATGCTGGGACCAATGGGGATTGGGGTGCTGTGGGGCCGGGCGGAGCTACTGGAGGCGATGGACCCATTCATGGGTGGGGGGAGCATGATCGACGAGGTGTCCCTGGATGGCGCTACCTGGGCTGACATCCCCCACAAGTTCGAGGCCGGTACACCCAACGTCTCCGGCGCGGTTGGCCTCGCGGCCGCGGTGGACTACCTGCGGGAGTTGGGGATGGAGTCGGTGCGGCGACACGAGATCGAGATCACCCGCTATGCCCTCGATGCCCTGAAGGGGGTTGAGGGGCTGACGGTCTTCGGGCCGGCCGACCCGGAGAGCCGAGGCGGGGTGGTCAGCTTCGCACTGGAAGGGGCGGATGCTTACGATCTCGGGAGCTTCCTCGACCAGGAGGGTATCGCGGTTCGCGCTGGGCACCACTGCTGCCAGCCGCTGATGAAGTGGCTGCAGGTTCCGTCCACGGCCCGGGCGAGCTTCTACCTGTACAACACTCTCGAAGAGGTGGATGCCCTGGCGCGTTGGCTTTCCATGGCGAAAGTAGCGCTCGGCGGGCTGTAGGGTTCCACCGAACCGCTCCTGTCCTCTAATCCCATGGCTTCCTCACCGGAGCTCTACTGGGCGCGCTAACAGGTCAGCCTCTATAGCGGTCCGAAGCGTGACGACGCGCCTCGTGTCGGTCGGACCGACTGCGGACTCTGCGGCGGAAACGGTTCTTGTGGTAAAATGCGCGGTAATGGCTTTGACGGAGACAAGTAGGCGGATTCCGGCCTGACCAGCGAGCGCGCGGTGGTGAGAGGCGTGCCTGGCCTACCGTCGAATATCCCTCCCGAGCCGGAGGCTGAACGCGCTGGCAAGTAAGCGGACCGGTGGTTCCCGCCGTTACCGGGGAGCTGGGGGTGGGCACATCCCCATAGAGTGGGCGCGCGTCGTCGACGAGGGCCGCGCCAAGAGGGGTGGTACCGCGGGGCAATACGGCCTCGTCTCCAAAGGGGGGCGAGGTTTTTCTATTCTTGTGACCGCAAGGGAGGCGCCATGGCTTTTCGAGACGTTGATACCCGGATATCCTTCCCCGGGCTCGAGCGAGAGATAGCGGATTGGTGGAAGCAGCAGGGGATTCTCAAGAAGGCGCTGGGTGCTGGTGACCCCTCGCGCCCCTTCGTGTTCTTCGAGGGACCCCCGACAGCTAACGGGCGCCCTGGCGTGCACCATGTGGAGGCGCGGGCGGCGAAGGATATCGTCCTGCGGTTCAGGCGCCAGCAGGGTCACAGGATCATAGGAGACCGCGGAGGGTGGGACACCCACGGTCTGCCGGTAGAGTTGGAGATCGAGCGAGAGTTGGGCTTCTCGGGCAAGCCGGATATCGAGCGGTACGGCATCGCCGAGTTCAACAAGGCCTGTAAGGAGAGCGTCTGGCGCTACATCCAGGAGTGGGAGCGGCTGACCGACCGCATGGCCTACTGGATCGATCTGCCGGACGCCTATATCACCTACAAGAACGAATACATCGAGTCGCTGTGGTGGATACTGAAGACCCTATGGGATCGTGGGCTGCTGTATCGGGACTACAAAGTCACCATGCACTGCCCGCGCTGCGGCACCTCCCTCTCGGACCACGAGGTCTCGCTCGGCTTCGAGGACGAAGTACCGGACCCGTCGGTGTGGATCCGGTTCCGACACAGGGCGAGCGGCCATCCGCTGGACGGCAAGATGGCGGGTGCGTCGTTCCTGGCCTGGACCACCACGCCCTGGACCCTTCCCGCCAATGCCGCACTGGCAGTGAAGCCGGGCGCGAGCTACGTCCTGGTGGAGTACTCGCCCGGCGGGGCAAGCGAGCGGATCGTGATGGCCGAAGCGCTGGCGATCGCAGTCCTGGGCGAGGATAACTTCCAGGTTGTGGAGCGGTTCCAGGGTGACCATCTGCGGGACTTGAAGTACGAGCCTCTCTTCAAGGGTGTGCTGGGTCCATCCGAGACCGTGGGGCTGGACCAGGCCTACCGGGTGGTGGTGGACGACTTCGTCTCTCTGGAGGACGGTACCGGTATAGTCCACATCGCACCAGCCTACGGCGACCTGGAGATCGGAAGGCGGTACGGCCTGCCAACCCTGTTCTCCGTGGACCTCGCGGGGAAGGTGCTGAATGACTTCGACGACCTGGGCTTCGGGGGCATGTTCTTCAAGGAGGCCGACCCGAAGATCACGCGCAACCTGGACGAAAGGGGGCTGCTGTTCCGCTCCGGCCAGGTGAAGCATGCCTACCCCTTCTGCTGGCGTTGCACCACTCCGCTTCTGTACTACGCCAAGCCCTCCTGGTACATTCGGACCACGGCGGTGAAGGATCGGCTGCTGGCCAACAACCAGCAGATCCACTGGGTGCCGGAGCACATCAGGGAGGGTCGGTTTGGCAACTGGCTCGAGAACAACATCGACTGGGCTCTGAGCCGCGAGCGATACTGGGGCACGCCGCTGCCGCTCTGGGTATGCGACTCCTGCGGCCACACCGAGGTGATCGGATCCGTGGCCGAGCTGTCCCAGAAGGCCGGTCGCGACCTGAGGGAGCTGGACCTGCACCGCCCCTACGTGGACGAGGTTACTTGGGAGTGCACTGCCTGCGGCAAGGGCACGGCCAAACGCATTCCGGACGTGGCCGACTGCTGGTTCGATTCGGGCTCGATGCAGGTTGCCCAGTGGCACTATCCGTTCGAGAACCAGGAGCTGTTCAAGACGGCGGGCCAGGCCGACTACATCTCGGAGGCGATCGACCAGACCCGTGGCTGGTTCTATACGCTGCACGCGCTAGGGACGCTGCTGTTCGACCGGCCGGCCTTCAACAACGTGATCTGTCTGGGCCACATCCTGGACATCAATGGTCAGAAGATGTCCAAGTCCAAGGGCAACGTGGTGGATCCATGGTTCCTGATGGACAACTTCGGGGCGGACGCCACTCGATGGTACATGTACGCCTCGGCGCCACCCTACAACCCGCGGCGCTTCTCGCCGGACCAGGTTGGGGACGTACTGCGGCAGTTCATGCTGACGCTGTGGAACACGTACGGCTTCTTCGTGACGTACGCCAAGCTGGATGGATGGAAGCCGCCCGTCGGCGGCCAGCAGTCAGCAGTCAGCGATCAGCAGTCAGCGTTGTATGAAGACTTGGCCAGTGCGCCGCTGCAGTCGATCGATCGGTGGGTGTTGGGGCGTCTGAACGCCCTGGTGAGAGACGTAACGGCCATGCTGGAGGACTACGACATCCATGGGCCGGCCAAGGAGATCGACTCCTTCGTGGAGGAGCTTTCCAACTGGTACGTCCGGCGGAACCGGCGGCGCTTCTGGAAGTCCGAGGACGATGCCGACAAGCGCACGGCCTATGCGACCCTTTACACCTGCCTGACGACGCTTTCCAGGCTGCTTGCGCCCTTCATGCCGTTCATCTCGGAGGCGATGTACCGTAACCTGGTGGCCGAGCAGGATGCCGCCGCTCCCGAGAGCGTACACCTGGCCGGCTGGCCGGAGGTGAGGCAGGAGTGGATCGATGAGAGGCTGCTGGCGGACACGGCGCTGCTGCTGGACACCGTTGGGCTGGGTCGCGCGGCCCGCCAGAACGCTGGGTTGAGGGTGAGGCAGCCGCTCAGCGAACTGCTCGTGCGGGTACCGGAGAATGGGGACGCCCTGCTGCGTTTCCAGGATGAGCTGCGAGAGGAACTGAACATCAAGAGTGTGCGCTTGCTGAGCGCCGACGAGGCGCTGGTGGCCTACAGGCTGAGCCCGAACCTGCCGGTGGTGGGCCGCAAGTACCGGGCCCTGGTACCGAAGCTGAGGGCGACGCTGGCCGGCCTGAGCGCCGAGGAGTCGGCGGCTGTGGCGCGGGCCGTGGAGGCTGGGCAGCCGTTCGACCTGCGGGTGGATGGGCAGCAGTTGAGAATGGAGCCGAACGAGGTTCTGGTGGAGTTGACCTCGCCCGAGGGCTACCAGGTCGCCGTGAGGAACCGGCTGATGGTGGCCCTGAACACCACGGTCACCCCTGAGCTGCGGCTGGAAGGTCAGGCTCGTGATCTGGTGCGTTTCATCCAGGATGCTCGAAAGGCGGCAGGCTTCGCCATTAGCGATCGGATCACGGTAACCCTTCAGGCGAAGGGGGATGTGGAGCTGAAGGCGCTGCTCGATCAGTACGGCGGGTACATCCGGGGAGAAACGCTTGCCAACTCACTGACAGAGGGCGTTCCCGAAGAGGGGGCCTTCACTGTGGAGGCGGACCTGGACGGAGGGATCGTCACGGTGGCGGTGAGGAGAGCGTAGGCTCACCACAAGCCCACACCAGACCGCCGCGGTTTTCGAAAACCGCGGCGGTCTTACATGTAGTGCAGGGCCCTGTGCCCTGCCATCCGGTGGTGTACGAGCAGGTGGCCCCATACGTAGTGCAAGGCGCTCTGCCCTGCCGTCCGGTTGCCCCGCCTCGCGCCGTTGCCTATGGGTTCGGGGGCGGGTAGAGCAGGTGGTTGCGGGCGGGTACGACAACGGGTGGCAGGGCAGAGCGCCCTGCACTGCGCGACCAAATCTAGCCGTCTACCTCGCCCAATAGGCGGCTACGAGCCAGGCGACGAGCAGGCCGACGGCCAAGCGCAGCGCGAGGGGGAAGATTTCCAGGCGGGCCACCTTCCTGTAGTCCACGCAGAAGTACTCGTTACAGGCTGCCAGACATAGGTGGGCGGGAGAGAGGAAGGCGCCGACCCCGTTTGCCACCATCATCAGGATCGCGTAGGGCAGAAGCGCGGTGCCCGCGGGCACCATGGCCATGAGCAGCGGGAAGACGATCGCCACCACGGCCACCTCTAGCCCAGTGACATAACCCACGACCAAGGGCAAAATTACTGAGAGCACTTCCACGGATAGCCCTAGGGCAGAGGCTGCCGTCGCTACCTCCTTCACCACGTCGGTGCCCTCGATCACCGTCTTGAACAGCATTACGGACGCCAACATGAACAGCAGCTTGGGCTGAAATCCCTCGTGGGCCATCTTCTTAAGGGTCTCCACCGACGGTCTGAAGGCCAGCAAGCCGATTATTAAGCCGATGCCGATGGCAAAGAGGAAGTCCATGCCCGTGGCGGGAGCCAGCACTAGCGGGACGCCGAGGGGGGCCGCCGCCACCCAGAATGGCCAGTCGCCCTCTGTGCTATCGCTGTCCGTTTTAGTCGGGTGGAAGGAAAGTCGCCGACTAAGCAGGTACCAGTAGCCCCCGACGAAGGCGACGGCAGTGATGGGTAGTTGCCACACGATCAGGGTGAAGATCGGGATGTTGAGGACAACCGCCGCTAGAATGGTGTGGGACTTCAGGGGCACGGCCTGGTCCCAGACGTGGCGGAAGTAGAGGTTGATGGCGGACTTGTCCACGGAGTCGGCGCCGACATCATTGCCATAGGCCGCGACCATCGGAGCCGAGATGATAGCCCCACCGGGGATCGGCATGAGCCCGAAAATCGAGGGCACGAGGGCCATGAGCATTCTCGGATCGCGGGATAGCCGGCGGAGTCCAGTGAGGATGGCCTGGAGGGCGCCGCTCGTCTGGAGCAGCACGGTGAGCATTTCCACCAGGGTAACGATGCCAAGGAGTTGGATGGTGGACCAGGAGGTCAATGCCTGCAGGACAAAGCTTGCAGTTCCTGCGAGGTCGTGGCCTGTCCCGAGACTCAGGGCTAGGGCGAGAGCGATCAGTAGATACGAAAGCATGGTCCTCTGCGGAGCGTGGCATCTGCCGCTGGGACGGCGGCTCCACGAGGAGGCAGCCTGAGAGCGACCTGCGGATAGTAGCACCGAGAGGGATGAAGACGCAACCGAATCGTCGATGAGGGTGTGGTGTGCCACCACACCCTCAATAGGACTACTTCTTGGGAGGGAGCACCGCGAGGTGCAGGTCGCGGAGTTGCTGGGCGTCTACCTCGGAGGGGGCGCCCATCATCAGGTCCATGGCCGCCTGGTTCTTCGGGAAGGCGATGACGTCGCGGATGCTCTTGGCGTCGGCCAGCAGCATCACCATGCGGTCGATGCCGGGGGCGATGCCGCCGTGGGGCGGTGCGCCGTACTCGAACGCTTCCAGCAGGTGGCCGAAGCGGCGCTGGACCTCGTCCTTAGAGTAGTTCAGGAGGCCGAACACCTGCTCCTGCACGTCGCGGCGATGGATCCTTATGCTGCCGCTGCCGATCTCCATGCCGTTGCACACCACGTCGTAGCAGTCGGCCCGCACCTTGAGCGGGTCGGTGTCCATGTAGTGCAGGTCCTCTAGCTTGGGCGAGGTGAAGGGGTGATGAGTCGCGTCGTAGCGCTGCTCGGACTCGTTCCACTCAACCAGGGGGAAGTCCACGACCCAGGCGAAGGCCAGGTAGTCCTCGTCCAGGAGGCCAAGCCGCTTTGCCATCTCCAGCCGGAGGGCGCCTAGGGAGGCGGCGACCACGCCGGGCTTGTCGGCAATGGCGAGGAGGAGGTCGCCGGGCTCCAACTGCACGCGCTCGGCTATGGCGGACATCTGCCCCTCGCTCAGGAACTTGGCGAAGGAGGACCGTGTGCCGTTGGCGTCCATGGCCGCCCAGGCGAGCCCCTTGGCGCCGAAGCCCCTGGCCGCGGCCACCAGGTCGTCGATCTGCTTGCGGCTGTAGCTGCCCGCGCCCTGGGCCCGGATCGCCTTGACCTGGCCGCCCTCGGCCACGGCGCGCCGGAATACGTCGAACTCCGTGGTCGCGGCGATGTCGGAGAGATCCACCATAGGCATCTCGAAGCGAAGGTCGGGCTTGTCGGTGCCGTAGCGCGCCAGGCTTTCGGCGTAGGTGAGCCTGGGGAAGGGCTTGTTTACTCGCTTGGTGGTGAGCTTCTCCACCATGGTGATCAGCAGCTCTTCCATCAGGTCCAGGATGTCCTCCTGACCGACGAAGGACATCTCCAGGTCCAGCTGGGTGAACTCCGGCTGCCGGTCGGCGCGGAGGTCCTCGTCGCGGAAGCAGCGGGCGATCTGGAAATAGCGGTCGGCTCCGGCCACCATCAGCAGCTGCTTTAGCTGCTGCGGGCTCTGAGGGAGGGCGTAGAACTCGCCCGGATGGAGGCGACTGGGCACCAGGTAGTCGCGGGCGCCCTCAGGCGTGCTCTTGATTAGTATGGGGGTTTCCACCTCCAGGAAGTCGCGGTCGTCCAGGAAGTCGCGGATGTGCTTGACGACCCGATGGCGGAGGGCGAGGTTGCGGGCCATCTCCGGCCGGCGCAGGTCCAGATACCGATAGTGGAGCCGCACGGATTCGTCGATGTTGGCCTCATCGGTCATGCTGAAGGGCGGAGTGAGGGAGGGGTTGAGCACGCTGACCGACTCCGCCAGCACCTCGATCTCGCCCGTGGGGAGATTCTTGTTCTCTGTGCCGGCCGGCCTGGGATTGACCACACCGGTTATCTCGATGACATACTCCGATCGGCACTCTGCCGCGACGTTGTGGGCCGCCTGAGAGATCTGGGGATTGACGACAACCTGCGTCAGGCCGTAGCGGTCGCGTAGGTCGATGAATATGATCCCGCCGTGGTCCCTCTGGCGGTGGACCCAGCCCTGGAGAATCGCGGTCTTTCCGACGTCTGTCCTGCGTAGCTCGCCGCACGTTGTTGTCCGCTTCACTGCCCCTCTGCTCCCCCTGGTTCACGGCCCTCGCGGGGCCAAAATAGTCTCACAGATTGGGCAAACAGTACCATTTGACCCTATTTGCGTCAAATCGAGGGGCGTAGTTGGTATCATTGTATTATGGGCAGTAGCGTGGGACAGAAACCGATCGGTTACCTGAAGATGGGATCCACGAAGACGGCAAGTCTCCAACAGGGGGCAGCCGTCTACGTCCATTTCCCCTTCTGCCGGAAGCGGTGCAGCTATTGCGATTTCGACAGCTTCACGGGGTTGGAGGGGCGAATCGGCCCGTACCTGGAGGCCGTGGTGGCCCAGGTAGAGGCATCCCCGCCCGTCCGGGCCAGCACACTCTACGTTGGGGGCGGGACCCCGAGCCTGATGGGGGCAGACCAGGCCGCGCGGCTGGTGCAGGCCTGCCGTGACCGCTTCGGCCTCGCGCACGAGGCGGAGACTACGCTGGAGGCGAATCCCTCGGACCTGGACAGGGCCAAGCTGGAGGGCTACCGCGCCGCAGGCTTCAACAGGCTGAGTGTAGGGGTCCAGAGCGTGGATGACGGAGTGCTGCGGTTGCTGGGGAGGCGTCACAGCGCGGAGGAGGCTGGACGGGCAATCGCGCTGGCGCGGGAGGTCGGGTTCGACAGGGTAAGCGTGGATCTCATTTACGGGATACCCACGCAGGATTCCGAACTGTGGCGCTCTACGCTGGAGACGGTGGTGGATTGGGGCGTTGACCATCTCTCGTGCTACATGCTGTCTGTCGAGCTCGGCACGCCGTTGGAGGGTGCTATCGAAAGGGGAGAGCTGCCGGCACCGTTCGAGGATGAAGCGGCTGCCATGTATGGGCAGGCGGTGGTGTTGCTCGCGGGGGCCGGGTTCAGACGTTACGAGATTTCCAACTGGGCGAGGGCAGGACGGGAGTCTGCCCACAACCTGTTCTATTGGAGGAACCAGCCATACCTTGGCATAGGGGCCGGGGCTGCCGGGTCATGGGAAGGCCGAAGGTACAAGATCCAGGCCGACGTGCCGCTTTACATAAGAGCGACGCAGGAGGGGCGGCTGCCGCTTGTGGAGGACGAGTCGCCGGATCGGCGGCGCGACATGAGCGACACGATGATTCTTGGTTTGCGGCTGGATGAGGGGGTGTCGCGAGATGTCTTCTTGCGGCGGTACGGATGTCTGCCGGAGGATGTGTTCGGTGAGGCTCTGGCATGGGGTGAGGGGGCGGGTTTGCTGACAAGAGAGGGAGACCTGCTAAGGCTGACGGAGCAGGGCATCCTGCTGAGCAACGAGCTGTTCGAGAGGCTGTTGTGAGGAGCTATCAGCTTGCTGTCCATTGGCGCCATCATTAGGCATCATGGGCACTGTCAATCTGGTCTTGATAGGCCGCCGGCCGGCGGCCTATGCTGGGAGCGCGGGCGGCTCGCCCGCCAGTCCCTCGTGCGGGCGAGCCGCCCGCGCTCCCAGCAGGCGGCTTCGCCGCCTACCAAAACTAGTTTGGTCGAGTACTAGCTTCGCCTAATGGTCAGTCTGCGGCAGAGGGACGCGAGTTCCTCGTGCCACTCCGGGGCGGGGTGGGCCGAGTCCAGGGCCTCCAGGGCGATCCGGGTGTTTCGCTCCACCTCGGAGGCAATGAACTCCACCGTCTGGTAGCGGTCCATGATCCCCAGGATCTCGGCCGTCTCCTCATTGGAGGCGGGGCCGGGTCGCGCGACGATGTCGCCGAGCCGCTCACGGTCCCTCCCCTCGGCAACCTCGAGCAATCGCACCAACGGCAACGCCTTCTTCTTGCTGACGACGTCGTCCGCGGCGGGTTTGCCGGTTTCCTTGGGGTCTCCCCAGATGCCGAGGTAGTCGTCCTGAGCCTGGAAGGCGAGGCCCAGGTACTTGCCGAAGCGGGCGTAGGCGGCGACGGTGGGCTCGTCTGCTTCTCCATAGAGGGCGCCGAGGGAGCAGCAGGTCTCCAGGAGGGCGCCGGTCTTCCGCTCGATCATGGCGTAGTACTCATCCCGGGTGACGGAAGGGCGGCGCTCGAAGTCCAGGTCGAGGCATTGCCCCTCGCACAGGAGGAGGCAGGCGTTGTTGATCATCTGAAGCGCCCGTAGCTTGCGGGCCGGATCGGTCGCCGCGTCCTCAGTGAGCGCCAACTGGGCCAGCACTAGGAGCCCATCCCCCGCATTGATTGCCTGGGCCTCTCCCCAGATGTCCCAGACCGTCCGACGATGGCGGCGGGTGTGGGAGCGGTCCTGGATGTCGTCATGGACCAGGGAGAAGTTGTGCACCAGCTCTACCGCTGTGGCGGGCGCGGCCGCCCGTTCCGGCGGTGCGCCTGTGGCTCCGCATGTCAGGAAGCAGAGCCTTGGCCGGATCCGCTTGCCCGGATGGAAATGGGCGGGGCGAAGCTGTTCGTCCAACCATCCCAGGTGGTACTTCATCATGTGGTACAGCAGCGGGGCGTGATCCGAGGCGGCCATCAGACGGGCCGTCCGGTCATCGATGCTCTCTATCAGTGCTTCGTCGAGTGGCATATCTGTCCTCGTGCATGGTGGAGGTCGATGGGAGAATACCGTATCTGCCGGGTCCGTGGCAACGTAGCCCCTATGTCGGGATCACCGTGGCTAGGGCGCCGAAGATTCCGGCGTCGTCGCCCAGGGCGGCCGGGACTATCTCCAGGCCCCTCTGGCAGGCGGTAAGGGCGCGGGTTCGCAGGGTCTGCCGCATCGGTTCCCAGAGCACTTCTCCGGAGTTGCTGACGCCCCCTCCAAGGATTACCAGCTGGGGGTTGAATAGGTGGGAGATGTTCACCATCCCAACCCCGAGGGCTACCCCGGCTTCGTGCAGGATCCTTCGAGCGAGGGCGTCTCCCTCATCGGCGGCCTGGGAGACGGACTTGCCGGTGATCTCCTGAAGCGACAGCTGGGCGAGGCTCGTCTCCGCTCCGGCAGCGACGAACTGCCTGGCCTGGCGTGCTATCGCGGTGCCTGAAGCCAGGGTTTCGAGGCAACCCACGTTTCCGCAGGGACAGGGGGGACCATCCATGTCGATGGTCATGTGGCCCACCTCTCCTGCGAAGCCGCACTGCCCGAGCAGCAGTTGGTTGTCCACAATCACCCCTCCCCCGATGCCGGTACTGACCGTCACGTAGACCAGGTGGGCGAAACCCCTTCCGGCCCCGTATCGGTGTTCTCCCACTGCCGCCAGGTTGGCATCGTTGTTCACCGTCGTTCGGAGGCCGAACCGGCTCTCGAAGAGGACTTTCAAGGGGGTATCATCCCAGCCCGGGAGGTTGGGGGGGTTGAAGACCACGCCGGTCCAGGGGTCGAGGGGACCGGGGGCGCCGATGCCGATTCCCTGGATCGTTGCCCGATTGGATACAGTGGCTAGGGCTTCGTCCACAGTGGCGAAGATGCGCTCGAGCACAGCGCCTCGGCCCTGCTCCACCTCGGTGGCGCGGGACACCCGCCATTCGAGAAGACCCTCGTCGGTGCCCACGGCCACCCTGAACCTGGTTCCTCCCAGGTCGATGGCGACCGCACGGGATGGGGCGTTGCCCTTTGCCATTTCAGCCTGCCCTCCAAACTGACATCTGCCGCGGCGCAGGCATCTGCCATGCATGCTGCATAGCTGCCTGTGACCCATCGCTTCCAGACATCTCCATTGTAGCACTTGGCTGTCGTGACATTGGGGTTGGAGGTGTGGGAAAATATGGGGAGGTTACCAGTGCAAACAGGCAACACCCTTTTCCCACCTATAGTCGTCATAACAGGTCCCACCGCGGTGGGCAAGTCGGCGGTCGCGCTCGAACTGGCCCCCAGGCTTGGGGCCGAGATAGTGAGCGCCGATAGCCGGCAGATCTACCGATACCTGGATATCGGCACCGCCAAGCCCACGCCCGCGGAGCAGGCCGCGGTTCCGCATCACCTGATCGACATCGTCCATCCTGATGATGCCTATTCCGTAGCCGCCTTTAAGGAGGACGCCGACCGAATCCTGTTGGATTTGGCGCGGAGCGGGAAGGTGGCCTTCATGGTGGGGGGAAGCCCCCACTACGTGGAGGCTGTGATCGAGAGGCTGGAGATCCCGCAGGTAGCTCCTCAGGCTGCCTTCAGGCAGGAGATGGAGGAGTACGCGCGGCTGCACGGGCACGAGAGACTCCATCAGCGGCTGCGTGACGTGGACCCCGCGGGTGCCGACCAGATCGCGGCCACCAACGTGAGGAGGGTCATTCGGGCGCTGGAGGTGCAGCGGGTGACGGGCAGCCCCTTCTCCGACGTGGGGAGGCGCCGCGGCGAGCCGCTTCCGGCCCTGCATATAGCGATCACCACCGAGCGGGAGAGGCTGTACGAGCGGATCGACCTGCGGTTGGAGCAGCAGCTGAGCGACGGCCTGCTGGAGGAGACCAGGCGGGTGCTCGATATGGGGTACGCCCCCTCACTGCCGCCACTGGCCGGGCTGGTGTATCGCGAGGCGGTCTCGGTTGTGCAGGGGCAGGTGTCGCTGGACGAGGGGCTTCGGCGGATGAAGGAGACGACACACGCGTTTGCCCGCCGTCAGTACGTCTGGTTCCGGAGGCAGCCTCAGCTGCAGTGGTTTGAGAATGGCCCCGGGCTGGCGGAGCAGGTGGTGGGGGTGGTGGAGCGGTATCTGGGAGTAAGCGGCTAGTACACGACCAGACTAGTTTTAGTAGGCGGCGAAGCCGCCTGCTGGGAGCGCGGGCGGCTCGCCCGCACGAGGGACTGGCGGGCGAGCCGCCCGCGCTCCCAGCATAGGCCGCCGGTTGGCGGCCTATCGAAACCAGTTTGGCAAAGCACTAGTGCGCTGACACCGCGGCGATGGTGCTGCCACACTGAGGGGATGGAGGCGACTACCCGAAACAGGAGATCCTTCGCTGTCGCCCAGGATGACACCAATCAGAACCAACGGGTGGCAGGGCACAGGGCCCTGCACTACTATGGAGTACGCATTGAAACCGCCCTGGTGGAGCAGTAGATTCATCTGGAGGAGTAGAAAGTAGATGGTGGCAGCAGACGGGTCAGGAGCAAGGGTGTTCAGAGCTGCGAATAGGATCGCGAACCTCCCCCCGTACCTCTTTGCGGAGGCGGACCGGCGGATTGCCGCGAAGCGGGCAGCGGGTTTCGACGTGGTTAGCCTCGGCATCGGCGACCCCGACCTCCCAACGCCCGACTACATCGTGGGGGAGTTGAAGCGAACGGCCGAGATACCGGCGAACCATCGATACCCCGACTACTACGGACTGCCGGAGTTGAGGAAGGCCGTGGCGAGTTGGTACCAGAAGCGGTTCGGGGTGGAGTTGCATCCCGACAACGAGGTTGTGCCGCTCATAGGATCCAAGGAGGGCATCTTCAACATCGCCCTCGCCTACATCGACCCCGGGGATGTGGCCCTCGTGCCGGATCCGGGCTATCCCGTGTACAGTATCGGCACGATGCTGGCCGGCGGCACTGCCCACTACATGCCGCTGTTGGAGGAGAACGACTTCCTGCCCGACCTGGATGCCATACCTGCCTCGGTGCTGGAGAAGGCCCGCGTGCTGTGGATCAACTACCCCAACAATCCCACCAGCGCGATCGCGCCGATGGAGTTCTTCGAGAAGGTCATCGCCTTCGCCAACCAGCACAACCTGCTCGTGTGCCACGACAATGCCTACTCCGACGTATGCTACGATGGCTATGTGGCCCCCAGCTTCTTGCAGCTGCCGGGCGCCAAGGAGGTGGGTGTCGAGTTCCATTCTCTGTCCAAGACCTACAATATGACAGGGTGGCGCATCGGCATGATGGTCGGGAACGGCTCGGCCGTGTCAGCCCTGGGCAGGGTCAAGACCAACGTGGACAGCGGCATCTTCCAGGCCGTGCAGTACGCCGGCATCACGGCGTTGACAGGGGACCAGTCGTGGCTTCCGGATCGGAATCTGATCTACCAGCGCCGTCGAGACTACGTGCTGTCCGTCCTGAGGGAGATCGGGATCCATGCTCCGACCCCCAGGGCGAGCCTCTACATCTGGGCGCGGGTGCCCAAGCAGTACACGTCGTTGGAGTTCTCCCTGAAGCTGCTGGACGAGCTGGCGGTGTGGGTGACACCGGGCGTGGGCTTCGGGCCTTCGGGCGAAGGATGGTTCCGCATCTCCGTCACCACGCCGGACGACAGGCTGGACGAGGCGATGCAGAGGCTGAAGAGCCTAAAGTAGGGACGCAGAGTACAGGCAGGATTGGCCGCCCTCTTCTTCGGTATTCGGCAGTGCCGCATCCCGTACCGGCGAAGAGGGCGGTTGGGTTCTTGCTGTGGAGCTGCTCGCAGTCGCGAATCTGAGGAGGTGGTCTAAATCGAGAGGGAAGATGGACATCGGAAACAGCCGGCGCAGGTAGCTGGCCAGCGGGAAAAGGCTATCCTGGTGGGGCTGCAGCTCCCTCGGGCTAAGATGGACCTGTCGGCGTCGCTGGACGAGTTGGAGCAGTTGGCCGACAGCGCAGGCGTGGACACGGTGGCCAGGATCACCCAGAAGATGGATGAGCCCCACCGGCGGCACTACATAGGCAAGGGCAAGCTGGAAGAGCTGGTGCAGCTCACGCAAGAGACGGGCGCCGACATGGTGATCTTCGACGATGAGCTGCGGCCCCAGGTTCAGCAGGAGCTGGAGGAGGTGCTGGGGGTCAGGGTGATTGACCGGACTCTGCTGATCCTGGACATCTTTGCTGCTCGCGCTCACACCCACGAGGGGCGCGTGCAGGTGGAGCTGGCGCAGAACAGGTACATGCTGCCGCGACTGGTCGGCAAGGGGACTCAGCTATCCAGGCTTGGCGGTGGCGTGGGCACGCGAGGCCCGGGTGAGACGAAGCTGGAGTTCGATCGCCGGAGGGTCCGGCAGCGGATAACCAAGTTGGAGAAGGAGATAGAGGGGATCCGGACGCAACGGAAGGTGCAGCGGACGTCACGGCAAGCCAGGCGGCTACCTCTGGTGGCGTTGGTGGGGTACACCAACGTGGGAAAGTCCACGCTGCTGAACTGGCTGACCGGCAGCTCGGTGGAGGTGGCGAACAAGCTGTTCGCGACGTTGGATCCGACTACCAGACTGCTTGAGCTGCCCAGTGGGCAGGAGGTACTGGTCAGCGACACTGTGGGCTTCATCGCCAAGCTGCCCACTACCGTCGTAGCTGCATTCCGGGCCACTCTGGAGGAGCTGTCGGACGCCGACCTGCTGCTGCTGGTAGTGGACATAACCGACCCGCGGGCGGAGGTGGCCACGGAGGTGGTGAAGGGGATCCTGGGCGACCTGGGGCTGGGGGAAAAGCCGGTCGTCACCGTGTTGAACAAGGCCGACCAACTGCTGACAGCGGATCAACGGGTGGGGGACGACCCCCTGGCGGCGCTAACACCCGAGGCGTTGGGGCTGGAGCCGGTGCCGGACACGGTACTTGTCTCGGCCACTCGCGGATGGGGGATCGACCGGCTGAAGTCGGTCATCGAGGAGATGCTGAACACGCAGGCTCCTCGGATCGAGGTGAGGATCCCGTACGACGAAGGCGGGCTGGTGGATCTATTCCGGCGGAAGGGCGTGGTGGAGTCCGAGGAGCACACGCCGGATGGCACGGTGCTTCGGGGGCGGTTACCGGCACATCTCGCCGCCAGTTTCGAGCGATATCGGCTTCATTCCCTCGGTGCACGAAGCAGCAGGGGAGTCAGAAGGGACAACGGATCGTGAGGTCGATGGCCAGGCGGTCATTGCCCCTCAGCTCCCCTCCAGCCCGTGCGAGGGCCAATACTACAGGCTTTGCAGCAAGCGGCTGATGGCGGTCTCTACCTCGCCGAGGATCTCGGCCCTGACCTGCTTTCCATCACAGACGGCGACAAGCTCATCCTCCAGGATTCTAGCCGCTTCCTCCATGGGCATACCCTCGACGATCACCGGTGAGAGGTCCACGTCCAGGTTGTCTCTGAGCTTCTTAGTGGTGTAAGGGTTGCCCGATACCTTGATGGTGGGGCAGATTGGGCTTGCCGCCGGGTTTCCCTTGCCCGTGGAGAAGATGATCAGGTGGGTCCCAGCGGCGGACAGGGCCGTCAGATTCTCCAGCCCAGGTGCCGGGGCATCCATAAAGACCAGGCCCTTTTCTCTGGGTCGGATGCCATATCCCACCACCTCGTTCAGTGTTGTGGATCCCCCTTTCTTGATTGCGCCCAGGGCTTTTTCCTCGATGGTGGAGAGACCTCCGGCTATGTTGTCGGGAGCGGGGTTGGTTCCCATCACGTCTATGCCTAGCTCTTTGGCGTAGGCCACGACTGCGTCCACTGCAGCAACTAGCTGGCTCGCTACCTCTTCGTTCTTCGCTCTCGGCGCCAGCAGGTGCTCTCCGCCGAGGATTTCCAGGGTCTCACTCAGGATCACCGTGCCGCCACGGGCAACCACCCGGTCCGCCACCATCCCCGTAACGGGGTTGGAAACCATGCCCGAACTGCCATCGGACCCCCCACATTCTAGCCCAACGATTAGCTCCGACCATGGCAACGGGACGCGGGGCAGCTTGCCCGCCATAGCTAGCATCTCTATGGCAGCCCGGGTGGCGAGTTCGGTGGCCTTCACTGTACCGCCCACCTCTTCCAAAGCCAGCACTTCCACCGGTCGGCCCGTCCTGGCGATGCCGTCGGCGACAACCTTAGCGGTCTTGGGTTCCAGGCTGATGACGACTGCACCATAGACGTTGGGACTGCTACCTATTCCGATGAGTGTCCGGAAGTGCTGCTCGAGGTCGATGCCAACCAGACCCCGGCCTGCGCCCGGTGCCACCGGCACCGCTCCCCTAACCGCGGAAGCAACGCGACGGGCCGTGGGACAGGAGTTGTCCATCACGGCCACAATGGCCACATAGTTGCGGATCCCGATTTGCCCGTCGGGTCTAGCGTAGCCCCACAGTTTGGGCTCTGTCATCTCAATACCTCTTCGTGTGATATCGACTTCGTAGGAATAGAGACAGGCTCAGGGTCCGACTCGATCAGGGCACTGAGCTTGCGGAGCATCGGGGTTGTGTATGGAGTTGACGATCGGCCAGATGCGCGGCTTTCTCTCCTGGAGCTCGCTGTCCAGGTAGGAAGGCATATAGAGCAACGAAGGGTTGTTGCTCAGCACTCCAATCCTGGCCAGCACAACTTGAATGCCCCCCACCGCAAGTGGGGGCCGCGCGCTCCATCAATTCCTTCAATAGGACCTCCGATACAAGACGGAGTCAAGGACCTCTGGATTCAGGATATGGAGAGGACGTTGACCACCGAGAACTCGCCGGATCTCTTCGACGGCCGCAATGGCGGTCTGTTGCAGAGCTTCGTGGGTCGTACCGGACAGGTGTGGAGTAAGGATGACGTTGTTCAACTGCCGTAATGGACTGGAGGCGTCGAGAGGTTCGCTGTTGAATACGTCCAGGGCCGCACCGGCTATCCAGCCTTCCCTTAGGGCTTCAGCGAGAGCGCCTTCGTCGACTATAGGTCCACGGGCATTGTTGATCAGGAACGCAGTGCTCCTCATTAGCTTGAGTCGATCCCTGTTGATCAACCCTCTGGTCTCGCTCGTGAGTGCTGTGTGAATGCTCACAAAATCGGATTTCGCCAGCAGATCCTCCAAGGACTCGGCCGCTTCGATTTCAGGTGGAGGCTGCAACTGCATATATGGGTCGTAGCAGATCGTTCTCATGCCCAGTCCCCTAGCCAGAGCAGCGACGCGTCGGCCGATGGTGCCCAGACCCATGACTCCAAGAGTCTTCCCGGCCACTCCCATACCTGTTAGTCGATTCCGGGCCCACTCCCCATTGATCACAGAGCAGTGAGCCCGCACGAGGTTCCTTGCAAGGGCCAGAATTAGGGTGATGGCGAACTCGGCAACGGCGTCGGCATTAGAACCGGGAGTGTTGGTGATAACGATCCCGAGCCTAGTAGCCGCACTGATGTCCACATTGTCGTAACCCGCACCATGTCTGGCCACGATCCTCAGCCCCTTGCCTGCCTTCAGCACCCGCTCGTTGATCTGCGTTGCCGCATCTTTGTTCAGTAGTGCATCGGCTGTGATCACGGCATCGACCAGTTGCTCCTCCGAGGGAGCATTCAGCTGCCGGATTTGTGCGAATTCCCCCAGCATTGCCAGGGCATCGGTGCTCACCTGACTAGTCACCACTACGAGAGGTTTGAGTTCCATACGGGCTACCCCCTGAAACAAGTGTCCTGATGTAAATGGCATCCAGCGGGACTAAGCCCGCCGGCTCTTGATATTGTGAACGTGTACGTGCTGCCCCGCGGCGATAGGGCAGGTGGCCTCGCCGATCACTTCGCCGTACTTCCTGATCTCTTCCCCTCTCTCGATAGGTCTGACTGCCATCTTGTGTGCAAAGGGAATCGCCTCAAGAACAGTGGTCCTTTGTCCTTCCGGAAGTCGAGCTTCATCATCGACCGACGCGGGCTCCAACGCCACCGCAACGTTGTCCTCAGGGTGCAATAGGGTGAACCTAGGCATCATCTGTCAACCTCCAATCATGGGGAAGCAGGATCGAATCGGTGGAAGGGCAGGGTCAGATCGTCAGGGGTGGCTCTACACCAACCTCCTCGCTACAGGCGAGCAGTTCCTTCCATACTGCCGTGGCCACCGGAATCCCGCTCTCCAATTTCTCCTTCCGGTTGAGCCACTCGATTTCCCCTGGCACGTAGATCCGCTCCGTACCACGCGCCAACTGCGACGCGTGCATCCTCTCGACATGGCTATCCATCCTTGCTTTGAATTCGACCGGATCCATGAACGCCGCGACATCGATGGCCTGGAAGCAGTGTTTCGCACTATCGGTCGGCAACGGGCTGCCACTAGCAGAAGTTGTTGACTCGCCTGCGGAGAGTTGGGCGCCCAGTTCTGCCAGGGCCGCTATCGTAAAGGCCAGACCATACCCCTTGTAGCCTCCCACTGGCTGGATCAATCCCTCAAAGGCCTCTCGGGGATCCGTGGTAGGTTCGCCACGCCGGTTCAGGGCCCAACCGCTTGGGATGGGCAAACCCACCTTTGCCGCGTGGTTGATTTTTCCCCTGGCCACAACGCTGCAGGCCATGTCTAGGACCACAGGGAACTCCTTGTCGGTAGGTAAGGCGGCAGCAAAGGGATTGTTGCTAAGAAGTGGAGTCACACCGCCCCAGGGGGCCATGATCTTTCGTCCACCGGCGTTGGTCACGACGCCAATCATGTCGTGGGAGACAGCCATCTGGGCGTAGTAGGCGCAGGTGCCGAAGTGATTGCTGGAGCGAACGACCACATACCCCACTCCCGCCTGCTTTGCCTTGTGTATAGCCACCTCCATTGCGCGTACGCCGACCACCTGCCCACTTCCGTTGTCACCGTCCATGAGAGCGGTAGCGGCCGTTTCCCTGAGTACGCAAATGTTGGGACGTGGGTTCATGAGGCCGTTCTTGAGTCTCTTGCTGTATTCGGCAGCGCGGATGACTCCATGAGAATAGACACCTCTGAGATCAGCCTCGATCAAATGGTCGGCTACTATCGCCGCATCCTCTTCTGGGAATCCCTGCTTGGCGAACAGCTGGGTGACGAACTGGCGCAGGGGACCCGGCATGATAACCACGCTACCGGATAGCGATGACGTACCCATTAGCCCTCCCTACTACTTAGATGACTGGCAAAGACCACGGCGGTGGCTGGCTCTTTCATCACCCGTGCGAGGCATCGCACGGCGTGCGGCGCTTTGCGGCTTGCCGTTCCCGCCAGGTCAGCTTTCTGCGAGCCGGGCGATCAGTTCTGTGGCAACTTCCACGTTAACCGCACCACAACGGCAGGGCCTGGCCACGACGCGGGCGGCCTCCTTCGGGCTGAGTCTACCTGAGCGAGTATCGCGCACCACCCTTTCCACCAGTCGTTGAGAGACGAGCCCGTGTCCGCACATAGTGGTTATCTCGAGGACTCCCTGGCGGGCGAGCAGCCCCCGCTGTCCCCAGATACCTAAGGAGAGGAGAATGGAATGGGGTTCGAGATGAGTCTCCCGGCAGATGCCAAAGACCTCGTCGATCAAGCCCGATACGGTTATGGACTGGCCAAGGTCTTGCTCCATGAGTTCGATCAACACGTCTTTGACCGCTGCACGGTCAGTGAAGACGCAGGCACTGAGGCTGCCAGCGTTGGCAACCCCTGCCAGCAACTCCGCGAGACTGAGGCCTGAAGCCAGAGAGCCCAACCTGGCCTGTCCCAGGTTGATAGGCTCGTGGCGGATGAGGATCTGGATCAATTCACGGGTCCGCTCGATCGTTCGTTGCTTGATCTCAGGGCTGCCATCATCAAGACCCTTGGTCGTTTTGTTCTTTATGATGTAGTCCTTGCACAAAAGATCCAGGCTCCCTTGGCGATGCAACAGGTTGGTCAACTTGCCTCCTCCCTGTCTTCGTTGGTGAACTTTGGAGCGAGGGGACGGCCAAGCCCCACGTTGATCTTGGCATTGAGTCTGGCCGAAATACCAAGGTTGGCCAGAACCCGCAACGTCGGAACAGAGAGATCGGGGTGCACGACAGATAACAGCCCTACGGTGAAGACCGTCGATAGCTTGCCCTCCGTCCGTCGCAAGACTTCAATGAATTGAGGGACGCGAACCATCCGCATCTTGAACTCGAGGCTACAGCTGAGCACCCTTTCCCCCAGGATTTCCTCTTTCAATCGACCCGATTGCCGGTCGATCAGAAATGGGATCATGGGGCTTCTCTCGACCGGATGGAAACCGACCCCGGCCAGGGCCGCCAGCAGCTTTTCGATGTCGCAAAAGGAGGTGGACACACCCGGGCGGCCAAGCTCCACGATGAATCCAACAAGATCGTCGTGGTAGTAGCCGGTTCGGTCGTTGTTCTTCACCTCGTCAACACCGCGGCCTGCTCCCAACGAACGTATCCTGGGAATTGACGTGGCCGGGTCGCTGAACCACTGGCGAAGCGATCTAGGCCACTCCAGTTCCGGTCTGGTGAACGCACTGGAGGGGCAGGGGGCGGACCGAAGACAGGTGCCGCACTCCACACAGATGTCCAGGTCGATGAAGGCGACGTCTGCGTTGGCCCCTATAGCGCCCACTGGACAATAGTCGATACACTCCCAACAGCCCAGACACAGGTTGCTATCGATGAGCAACTTCTTGCCTCCTTACCCAAGACTCAAAGCAACTATCCCACGATGACACAGCGCCGTGGATCGGCCTTGACATAAAGGGTCTCGCCTTCGTTGAAGGTCTCGATAGGGGGCTTTCGGGCAACCAGTTGCCCCCCCTGCCAGTCAAGGATGTACTGGATGAAATCTCCCAGGAACACCTTCCTGGCAACCCTAACGGGCCACACGTTCTGGTCCTGCAAGGGCTTTTCCCGGAGAAGATCCAGATACACAGTACGGATGGACACGTTGATGTTGCCATCGGGAAGGTTCGGAGGCTTGGCGCAGTAAATCAGGTTCCTTGAATTCGTCTCCACGGCGACTACACCGTCGACCGCGAGGTCCTGGCGAAGACAGCCCGGGATGATGTTCGCGGCTCCGACGAAGTCGGCGACGAAGGCGGTCCTGGGCCTGTCGTAAATGTCCGATGGTGTCCCCACCTGCTCGATGAAGCCCACGTTCATTACCAGAATTCTGTCGGAGATGGCCAGCGCCTCCTCCTGATCATGGGTCACATATACCGAGGTGATGTTCAGTTGCCGTTGTATCTCCTTGAGCTCGATGCGCATCTCGGCTCGGAGCTTGGCGTCCAGGTTGCTGAGCGGTTCGTCGAACAGCAGTACTCGGGGGTCAAACGCGAAGCTACGCGCCAATGCAACGCGCTGCTGCTGGCCGCCACTCAGTTTTGCCGCGCTCTTTCTGGCCAGGTCCTTCAGCCTTACTAGTTCCAGGGCGTGCATCACCTTGTATTCCACATCCTTCTCTGGGAGACGCCGAATGCGGAGCCCATAGGCCACGTTGTCATAGACCGTCATGTGGGGCCAGATCGCGTAGGATTGGAACACCATGGATACTTCACGCCGCTCCGGCGGAATGTTGACCCTGCTATTTGAGGAGAAAACCGGCCTTCCCTCGATGGTGATCTCCCCTGAGACCGGTGTCTCCAGTCCTGCAATGCATCTAAGCAGGGTGGTTTTGCCGCACCCAGAGGGGCCAAGCAAGGTCAGATGCTCGCCACGGTGAACTTGAAACCCCACCCCGTTGATAGCGGTAAAATTCCCGTATTTGGCGACGAGGTCGCGCACATTGATATGGATCTCGCGCTGCTGAAGCGTTACCATCCCATCACTCCCTTGCCTAATCCCGACATGACGCACCTACCCAACGACTCACCATTGCGGCCGCGAGCATGCCCACGAAGATTACTCCTGCCATCACCACGGCAACCGCTGTCACCGGTGGCAGGGCCGTCTCGTAGAAATTGAGCAATGTGGGGCCGATCACCTTGTTTTCGGCCGATACGAGGAGTACGGAAGCGCTGACCTCGCGTAAGGAGACAATGAAAAGCAGCATCCAGGTGGCCAGAACGCCGGGCTTGAGCAGAGGCACTGTGACCGACCATAGGGTGCGCAACCAGGATGCGCCGCACATCCGAGAGCATTCCTCCAGGGAAGGCTCGAGCTGCATAATCACACCCGTCATGGTCCTCACGCCCAGAGGAAGGAACACGGTCAGATAGCACAACAACAGGATCCATATGGTCCCGTACATACCTACGGGTATGACCAACCACGCCCAGAGCAGCCCCAGAGAGAAGACCACCCCAGGAACAGCCTGAGGGAACATGGCCACGTATTCGAGGAGCTTGGTGCCCCGCATTTTGCTGCGATACATGATCCAGGAGATGAGACCCATGAACACGACTCCGATGGTCGCTGTGAGGATGCCCAGGACGAAGCTGGTCTGCAATGCAATCCTGGCGATAGGCAGTTTGACGAAGGCGTGCTCGTAGTTGTCCAGAGTCCAGTGGATCTGCTGCGGATCTGTAGTGGGGGTGACGAGAAACGATGTGTACACCAGGACTCCCAGAGGAATCACCATGGCTACCAGGACGTAAAGCAGACAGATCCCAAACAGTACTGGCGTCCAACTCCCCATGTTCATCCTGCGTGGTCTGAAGGACTTGCCTGTGATAGTGGTGTAAGAATTGGCAGCCATCTGCTTGCCATACATTGCCACTGCGACACCGGTGATGGCCGCTAGGGCCAGCCCAAGGGCGGCAGCCAACGCGTAATCGGGCGGGAAGCGATTCACCACGGTGTAGATCTTCGTCGTGATCACGAAGACGCCTGCATTCACTCCCAGAACGGCCGGCACGGCAAAGGTACCCATGGTACCGGCGAAGATGAACAGAGCCGCTCCTCCTACCGCTGGCAGGGTCAGCGGTATCGTTATTCTCCGTGCCGTGGCGAACTTTCCGGCGCCCAGCATCAGAGAGCTCTCCTCCAGGGAGGGATCCATGGATTTCATAGCTGCCGAAATCATCATGAAGGCAACGCAGCTTTCGTATATCGCCACGACGAAGACGATACCGAGAAGGCTGTGGGTGTTAATGAGTGGTGTCTGCGTATGAAACACCGACATGAACAACCGGTTTATCAGGCCCGAGCGCTCCGACCCCAGAATGCTCCAAGCAATGGCACCCAGGAGGGGAGTCATGTAGAAGGGGATCAGAACCGACTGTTCCAGGAAGCCCTGCCAGGGAACAGTCGTACGGTTGATGATCCATGACAGGGTGACCCCTATCACGATCGCGAGAGCCGTCCCGAGGATAGCGACAACGAAGGTGTTGTACCACCAGTCCAGGTTGCGGAATACCCTGGCGAAGTTGTCCAGGCCAAATTGCGTTACTCTGGTGGAGGAAGTGTCTCCCACATTTAGCGCGGAGAGAACCAGAAAGACCATGGGTAGGAATACCAACACAATCACCAGGAGGATGACCGTCCATATCAGCAGCTTCTCTGCCCTGATGAAGCTGTTGAATCTTTCCAAACGGCTGGCCTCGGGACGAAGATGGATCATCTCCAATTCGTCGGTAGCGTTCACGGTTGCTCCTCGGAGTCTCGGGGCAATTGAGTCGCGAGGTCGACCGAGGGCCTCGAGGCCCAATTGCCCCTTCTCAACTACGGTTGTACACCGACCACCGGCCCGAACATATCGGGGAAGGCCTTGCTCTTGTCCATAACATCCTTCCAATCGCTCAGCCAGAGAGGATTCAGCGACTTGAGAGGCGGCAGCTCTGTGGGCTCCGGTACTTCGGCATGGAGCGAGTAGCTGGCCATTTCACCTGTCACGAACCTCGCCTGTACCTCTTTGGAAAGCAGGAAGTCGGTAAACAGCTTCGCAGCGTTGGGATGCTTGGCCGACTTGATCACGCCTACGGTATCGTACTGCATGGGGATGCCTTCTTTGGTCCACAGCGCCTTCATCGGCAGGTCTTTACGAACGTACTGCCCTACATACCTGGACGATGTTCCCTGGCCGGCTATCTTCAGTTCCCCGCTATAGGTCTTCTCCATCAGCTGGGCGCCGGAGTCGAACCCCCTGGGCTTGTTTTCCGCCATCTTCTCCCAGTACTGGTCTCCCAGTACCTGCCGTAGCAGGTACCACTGGGTGAACTGCGAGCCACCCGCAGGCAACTCGAAACCTATCTGCCCCTTCCACTTGGGGTCGAGAAGGTCTTTGTACTCTTTTGGCGCCTCGGCATCGGGCACCATCTTGGGGTTCCAGCACACCATAATCGGCTGCCCACGATAGGCCAGCCACAGTCCTTCCGGGTTACTGCGGTGCTTCTGATCGTAGTTCTTGGTCTCAGGAGAAACGTAGTTGTCCCACATCCCCTTCTCCTGGAGATCGATGACGTAGCTCATGTCGGTGTACACCACGACGTCGATGTCGCCCGCGCCAGCCTGATTCTCCGCCAGTATCCTGGGATGGAGTTTGGCTGCGCCGGCACGCAGGTACTTGGTAGTGTCGATCTCCGGATACTTCTCGTGGAACAGATTCAGCAACCCAACTAGGGCGACCTCGTCGATAGAGCCGTACACCACCAGCTTGCCCTCTTTCTTGGCCGCCGCCACATCGGCTCCGGCGGGCTTGGCCGCAGTGGCCTCGGCTTTGGCTGCTGTTGGCTGGCTCTCTGTTTTGGCCGTTGGGGCGGCGGTTTTCGGTTGCTGAGTAGGGGGCGCCGCCTGTTGCTGGCAGGCGACACTCAGCGCAAGGAGACTAGCTAACAGCGCGACAACGAAGATGGGCCGCAGGACTCTCTGGAAGGTCATCGCGATATTCCCTCTCTCACTCTCTCACCTCACGCCTTGCGGTTGGTGAGTAGACTCTTGCTGCCTCTTGCTGCGTCTTGCTTCGCCGAAGGGGTGGCCCTCTCAAACAAGGGCTTGAACCAACAGGCTGATGTCCGGAAGCTTCTCGAGGGAGCCGACTCGTTCGGCGATCTCCTCCACTCGAGAGGGTGCCACCCGTTTGCTGGCCAACGTCCTGAACTTGACCATTATCTCGTCCGGGGGGACCGGTTTCACTCGCTCCATCTGCCGGGCCAACAGCCGATCGTCTTTGAGCCGGACTTCGACCCGAACGCTGTGTTTCCCTTCTGTCCCCAGTTGCGTGAAGTGGTCGTCGGGAAGGACGCGCACCCTTCGTGTGAGATTCAGAACCTTCGGGTCCCTCAACTTGGCTTCTGTGTACTGGTCGACAAAGGCGTCGCCCTCCAACAGGGCGATCGCCACCCCATAGGATATGTTCGACTGCGCGGTAATAGCCGTGGCCGGGGAGTAGGTCCAACCGTTGTGTTTCACCGCCACGGCCGATGCCTTTACCGTTACCCCTTCAACTTGCTCGATCTCGATAGGCGTCTCCTTCTGCAGTTCCCTCACTGCGTCTACCGCCGCCATGACAGCACCCGATCCTGAGTACCGACGGAAATAGGTATGTACTGTCTGGTAACTGCTTCCCAACCGTCTGGTGATGGCTTCGAGGTCACACGAGTCGGAGTAGGTCCTGCAAAATCCCCCGTAGTCCGCCTCCAGCACGTCGGAGATACCCGTGAAGCCTCGGGCGGCCAAGAGGGCAGCGAGCACACCGTTTTGGCAAGCCTTACCGGCGTGCATCCGCTTGACCATGGAGTCGTACTGAGCCGCCATCAGCCCCCCACCGAAGCTCCCCACTATGCCTAGAGCGTGAACCATTCGGTCAGGGTCCAGCCCAAGGATCTTCCCCGCCGCTGCGGCAGAGCCGAAGCCACCGACGCTGCCAACGCCATGGTGGCCGCGAGTCTGCAAGCTCGGACAGGTGCTCATCCCGACTCTGATAGCGACCTCGTAGCCCGCCACGAGAGCTGCGAGGAAGCGTTTCCCATCAACGCCTCCCACCCGTTCCGCCATCGCGATGGCGACCGGTACGGTCACCGCACTGGGGTGGAGGTTGGCCTCACGGTGGGAGTCGTCCAGGGTGAAGCTATCCACCATGGTTCCATTGACCAGGGTGGCGTTGGCGCAGGAAGTCTTACCCCCACCTGCCCAAATCGTGGATTCCGGTTTCGACGACCAGTCGCACGCGACCTCGGCGACAATCTGCGCCTCAAGGGAACCGGCGCCGTAGAGGGCGCAGCCCAGGCTGTCCAACAGGCACAGCTTGGCGTGCTCAATCACCTCTGTCGGGATCTGCTCGAATCTCAGATTGGCCGCAAAGTCGGCCAGGGCTCGGGTGGGAGACAGAGTGTTGCTTCCCAGACTAGTCTCCATTCGGGCTCCCTTCCGCAACCATTTTCTGAAGGACTTCGATCACAGCCGGTTCGTTGATTGAGCCGCACGTACACACCCGGCTCAACCTGTGAGCGGCTTCCATCAAGGGGAGGTTGCCGGCCTTGACCTGGGCCGCCACGAATTCCACCAGGTTCGGAGCCAGCATGTGATGCCCGCACATGGTTGTGATGGTCAGCACATTCTCGGAAGGCAGCAACTCCTTCTTGCCCCATACTCCCAGGGAGAGCAGAATGGAGTGGGGTGGCAACCCGATCTCGCGCCCAATCTCGAATACCTCCTCGATGAGACCCGAGACGCAGACGGAGATGTCGTAGTCCTTCTCCTTTAGCTCCTGTAGGTAGGCTTTGACTGCCTCCCTGCTCGTCATTACGGCGGAGCTGATGCCGGCAACACCTATTCTGTCGTAGCTGGTCTTGATCTCCTCAAGGCTTACTCCACATGCGAAGCATCCCGACCGGCCAATACCCATATTGATGGCGTATTTCGCGGTGACATCACACACTGCGCGGATTCTTGAGAGATAGTCCTTCTTGCTCTCTTCAGTGGCATTGTCGACGCCTTTGACAGGGGTCGCCTTCAACAACCAGTCTCTCTTTAGAAGCTCGACATCACCCCGGCGATGCAACGAATGGCTCACATTGGCCCTCCTTACCCTTTCGCTAGTGGCTTGCCCAGGCCAACGTTGATTTTGGCATTGGGTCGCACAGGCACACCCAGGTCTCTGAGGATTGGCATGATCGGGATTGTGTAGGGCGGGTCGGCGCAGCACATGACGCCTACGGAGAACACCGTATCCACCTGCCTCTCCACCTCGCGCAAGACGGCTATCATCTCGGGAACGTCTGCCAGGGTGGCGCGGAACTCCAGAGTGGCGGACAGCACTCTCTCTTCCAGGACCTCGCTCTTGAGCTTGCCTGTCTTCCAGTCTGCCACTAGAGGAGCAAGGGAGTTGTAGTCAACCAACTGGTACCCTCGTTGCGCAAATGCCCGCACCATCTCCTCGACGTCTCTCAGGCTGGAGGACACTCCGGGTCGGCCCATCTCAATGAAGAAACCCACCTCCCCCGGCTTATAGTAGTTGGTGCGGTCGTTGGTCTTTACCTCAATGACCCCACGCCCGGCGCCCATAGTGGCATGGTCGGGCATTGGTACCAGATTGTCGCTGAACCACTGCCGCACTGCCCTGGGCCATTGGAGACGGGGCTGTAGAAAGGCTTGTGTGGGACAGGGCGCGTTCCGGATGCAGGATCCACATTCGACACACCCGTCCAGGTCGATAGAGGCGGCACCATCGTCCATGGCGATGGCGCCGACGACGCAGTAGGGCAGGCAGACCCCGCATCCTGTGCAGACTTCTTTGGAGATTTCCATGCTTCCCCTCCCGGATCGAAAAAGGATGCCTCGAAGAGGGTTGAGACGAGTGCTGAGACTCGGTCGCGGACCGCAACGTCTACACGCTTGATCATACACGCCCTTGGCATGTAAGATAGCAGGGGAACAGAATAGTAGACATTCCAATTCATGATGTCTTGATGATTCGGAGGTCGCATGGTTGTTCCGAGCTTTTGCCTCAATCCGCAGCACCTGCGGTCCTTCTATTATGCGGCGGTCTACAGGAACTTCACGGTGGCGGCTGACAAGGTCTACTATGCTGGACAACCAACGGTCAGTAACCACATCAAGGAGTTGGAGAGACAGTTAGGAACGCTGTTCAAGCGACAGGCTCGGGGGGTGGAATTGACACCTCGGGGCCGTGTGCTGTTTGACCTGGTGGCGCCTCTATTGGAGGGCTTGGAGAAGCTACAGGAGGATTTCGACGAGCAGTCCGGAGGACTACCTGTAGCCAGGGTCACGGTTTCCGTTAGCGAGAGCCTCGGGTACGAATTCCTCAGCGGTGTCCTGAAGCAGTTTAAGGAGAAGAGGCCACAGGTTACCCTTACCGTCCTGTCGCGCCCTTCTCCTCACGAGATGGTGTCCAGAGACCTGGCGGATTTTGGTGTCGTCTCCATGGCCAGCCTCTGGCCAGACCTCAGCTACAGGGAGTTTCTCTGGGATCCCATTGTTCTAATCACTCCATCCGGCCACGCGTTAGCGGAGGGATTCGAGGGGAATCTCCTGGAGGAGATAGTGCGCTATCCATTCGTGCGACTGGCGAAGCAGTCGGCTATGCAGAAGATGATCGACGATAGGTTCCTGCAGAGGGGCCTTACGCTGAAGGTAGCCTTGGAAGTGGATCGGTGGGCGGACGTCAAGAGGGCGGTGAGCCTTGGTCTTGGGATAGCCGTTGCCCCGCGGGTTTCTGTATCGACTCATGACTCGGGTTTGGCCGTGATCCCCATGGGTGACGAATTTCCCAAGCGCCCCTATGGGATGGTGGTGAAAAGGGGAGCCTATTTGTCGCCGCCCGCCCGGGAATTGATGGCTCGCATAATCGATGCCTGTCGAGACGGGAGGGCTTGATTTCCGCGGAGAGCATCCGCTATTGTGTTCATGTCATGTAATTCACATTAACTAGCATGACCCAATGTGAGGCTTGTCCAAGAGGAGGTTTCCTTGGCTGGTCCGAACGCGCAACTACCACTGGCCATCGAGTCCCAGATCCAGGAGTTCCTTCAGGCCATGGTCGGCAAGTCGCCCGAGACCATCGCCACCTATGGCAAGTCACTCAAGCGCTTCGCCGAGTTCCTAGTGGACGACCGCACGGACCGCGGAGCCGTGGCGAAGGATCTACCGCCTGAGATCCTGGAGCGGTTCTACGGCTGGCTGGTGGACGGGTACGGCCGGGACCGGCGGGCCACCATCACCACCTACATCGCCGGCACGAGGGCGTTCTTTCGGTTCTTGGCTCGCAGGAAGCTGCTCTCACCCGAGGTCAGTTTTGAGCAGATCCGTGCAGGGCTGCAGGAGGTCATGGGCAAGGGCAGCTACAAGACCCCCCGCACCGACCGCCGCCTCCCCAAGGTGGTACTTTATGTAAACAACCTTCCCCTACCCGAACCCACTCCCAAGAACCAGCCGAAGCGGCTCGAGCTGCTCAGGGACAGGGCGGTTCTGCATACCCTGTTCGCTACTGGCATGCGGCGTGAGGAGGTGTCTCGCCTCAACCGGCAGGATGTGGACGATGGCTGGTCGAGCCAGGCGTTGATCACTGGCAAGGGCGATAAGGAGCGAGTGGTCTTCTTCACCGAGGAGGCGTTGGCCGCTATACGCGAGTACCTGGCCACCCGTGCCGACCGGTACGCGCCTCTCTTCATCCGTCACGACGCGCGGCGAGGCAAGCCGGTGCAGGGTGGACAGAACTACCGCCTGCCGCCGCAGGCCATCTGGCGCATAGTAAAGAAGTACGCGGGTTTGGCGGGTGTGGAGGTGTCGACTCACGACTTCCGGCACGCCAAGGCGAGCACCATGCTGAACCGCGGGGCGAAGCTCTCGGAAGTGCAAGACATCCTCGGCCATGCCTCGCCGGAGACGACGAAGAAGATCTACGCCCACTACGAGGTGTCCCACCTGCGGAGCGCCTTCGAGCGCTACAGCGCCACGCCCGAGGAGTTGGCAGCCGAGATCGATATGGACAGGGAGGGCACCGGCAGTCGGCGCCCTCCGGCTCGGCACAAGGGGGTCGAGGGGTGAGGATCTACGACGTCACGCTGCCGATCTCAGCGGGGATGCCCGTGTGGCCTGGGGACCCGGTGCCGCTGGTCGAGCCCGTAAGCAGCATCGGGGCAGGAGACGCAGCGAGTGTGTCCTCGCTGCGACTGGGCAGCCACACAGGCACCCACGTGGATGCACCCAGCCACGTTCTATCGGGCGCAATGCCGGTGGACCGTCTTCCGCTGGAAGTACTGATCGGTGACGTCTGGGTTTGCCACGTACCTTCGGCCATTCGAAGGATCGGCGCGACCACCCTCTCTGCCGCTGGGATTCCGTCGGGAACGCGACGCCTACTGCTACGCACGGCCAATAGTGAGCTGTGGGATCGCGCTCCGATTGGCTTCGTCACGGATTTCGTGGCGCTGGAGCCCGACGGCGCACAGTGGATCGCGGACCGTGGCATAGAGCTGGCCGGTATCGACTACCTGTCTATAGACCCGCTCGAAGCCGAAGACCTTCCGGTGCACCATCTGCTGCTGGCGCGGGGTATCGTCGTGGTGGAGGGGCTCGACCTCCGGGCGGTCCCGGAGGGGCCTTACTGGCTGGCGTGTCTGCCGCTACGGGTCGCAGGAGCAGATGGGGCGCCCGCACGGGTCGTGCTGGTGGAGGGCCATTAGCCCCTACCCCATGGCTTTCCTCTTCAGGCGGGCCTCGTTGCGGAGGCAGATGGCGAACTGCTACACTCCTCAAGCTGTATGGCCATGGGGGCAGAGGGTGCACTGTCCCCGCATCGCTATTCCGGGGGCCTCTAGGTGTCCAGAACCCTGAAGAGCTTCATCCTCGCCCTCGTGCTGGTGCTGGTGGCCGGCGTTTCCTTCCTGGCCGGGTATGGGGCAAGCCAGCGTACCGTTTCCGCCGCGCCGGCCGCCACTCGGGCTCTGCCTGGCGATGAACTCTCGGAGAGGTTCAAGCTGTTCTGGGAAGCCCTCTCCTGGGTGGAGAAGGAGTTCTACAGGCCCGAGGCCATCGACCCAACCAAGATTACGTACGGCGCCATTCGGGGCATGCTGCAGACCCTGGGCGATCAGCACACCCAGTTCGTGGACCCGCAGGAACAACAGATCAGCGAAACCCAGCTTCGAGGCGGGTTTGAGGGTATCGGCGTGTTCGTGGAGATGAAGGCCGACGGGAAGCTGAGGATAGTCGCACCGCAGGAGGGGTCGCCCGGCGAGAAGGTTGGTCTCAAGGCGGGTGACGTCGTCACCCATGCGGACGGGAAATCGCTGGCTGGGCTCACCATGGTTCAGGCCGTGTCTTTCATAAGGGGCCCGAAAGGTACCAATGTAAGCCTCACAGTGGTCCGCGAAGGCTCTGCCGAGCCTCTCGTCTTCGAAGTGATGCGTGCTGAGATCAAGGTGGAGTCGGTTCGCGGGAAGATGCTGCCTCAGGGCGTGGGCTATGTGCGGGTGAGCCAATTCGGGGTGCAGACCCGGGGCGAATTGGTACGTGTGCTTCAGGAGCTGTTGAGGGAGAGGCCAAAGGGGCTGGTTCTCGACCTGAGATCCAACCCTGGGGGATACCTGGCCTCGGCGGTGGAGGTGGCGAGCCAGTTTCTGTCCGACGGGGTGGTCCTCCATGAGGTGAGGGCCAACGGAGATCGTCGGGAGTACAGGGCTAAGGCCGGCGGCCTGGCTACCGAGACCCCGCTGGTGGTGTTGATGGATCGCGGCAGTGCGAGCGCCGCGGAGATAGTGGCTGGAGCGCTTCAGGATCACGGGAGGGCTTTGCTGGTGGGCGAGAAGAGCTTCGGCAAGGGCTCGATGCAGAGCGTCCGCTCCTTGAGCGATGGCTCCAGCGTGCACATCACCATTGCCCGTTGGCACACCCCAAAGGATCGCCCCATCGACGGCGTGGGGCTAACGCCCGATGTAGCCGTGAGCCTCTCGACTGAAGTAGCAGAGGGAGACGATGTGCAACTCCAGAAGGCAGTTGATGTGCTATTGGGAGGTCAGCGGTGACGCCGGGCTGGATTTGGCTCTTCGGCACGCCGTCTGATATAATGTAGTATGTCTGAACGACCGGAACGCCAATTTGCTTCAAATAGAAAAGCCTTCCACGACTACGAGATACTGGAGACCGTGGAGGCGGGGATAGCCCTCACGGGGACCGAGGTGAAGTCGGTTCGCGAGGGCAAGGTTAACCTGCGGGATAGCTACGCCAAGCCGAAGGACGGCGAGATCTGGCTTTACAACAGCTACATCGCCACCTACGACCAGGGCAACCGGTTCAACCACGAGACTGGAAGGCCGCGCAAGCTGCTTCTCCACAAGAGTGAGATATCCCGGTTGGCCAGCTCGGTGAAGGATGCGGGGAAGACCATGATCCCGCTGAGGATGTACGACCGGAAGGGTCACATCAAGGTGGCCGTGGGGCTGGGCCGTGGGAAGAAGCAGTACGACAAACGCGAGAGCATCGCCCAAAGGGAGGCTGCGCGGGAGGTACAGCGGGCTCTGAAGGAGGCCGTTCGCGGCGGGTAGTCAGACGAGGAGGCCAGAAGGCCTTCATCAACACAAGGGGGCGTCAGGTTTCGACAGGGGACGACACGCGAGAATTGCAGGCCGAGGTGCCATCACGCCTCGTTAAAAAGGTGGCAACGGCTTAACAGCCAACGAACCACTTCCTCTCGCAGCGTAACAACGCTGAGAGCGTCCGTCCGACCTCATCTCGGTGGGTCGGGGTCGGGCGTCACTAAGCCGAGATGCTGCAGCCCAGACCGCCGGCTAAGGGTTGCCTAAGACTAGCGGGCTGGTCCAATGAAGCCCCGTCAGTAGGACTTTTGCGGACGAGAACTCAATTGCTGACTAAGCTTGTAGTAGATTCTCGGTGAACTCGCTCTGGACGGGGAGTTCGATTCTCCCCCGCCTCCACCATCAAATCGCCCTGCTGAATACCTCGGTGGGGCGTTTCCATAGTCAGAAGGGGAAGATGCGCTCATGGAGAAGGTCGTAGCGGAAGGCCTCACGTTTGACGATGTACTGCTGGTCCCCAGCTACTCGGAGGTTGTACCCTCCGAGGTCTCCATCACCACCAGACTCACTCGGGAGATCTCACTCAACATCCCTATCATCTCATCTGCCATGGACACGGTGACGGAGAGCCGGATGGCCGTCGCGCTGGCAAGAGAGGGCGGGATGGGCTTCATCCATCGGGGCATGACCTTCGAGAGGCAGGCCGAAGAGGTCGACAAGGTGAAGCGTTCCGAGAGTGGGATGATCGTGAACCCCGTGACCCTCAGTCCCAACGACTCGCTCGCCGATGCCTGGCGCATCATGGAGCAGTACCACATCTCCGGTGTGCCTATCGTGGACGACGTCATGCGGTTGGTGGGTATCCTGACCAATCGGGATATCCGCTTCGAGACCGGCGGCGAGCAGCGGGTTGAGGAGTTGATGACCAGCAGGGGGCTGGTGACGGCTCCCATTGGCACCACTCTCGAGCAGGCCAAAGAGATCTTGCACCGGCATAAGATTGAGAAACTCCCTATCGTTGACGACCAGGGTGTTCTCAAGGGGCTGATCACTGTTAAGGACATTCAGAAGAAGATCAGCTATCCTCATGCTGCCAAGGACCCCCTCGGACGGCTCCTGGTTGGGGCAGCCGTGGGGGTCGGCGAGGACCTCATACAGCGCGCGTCCGCGCTGATCGAGGCGGGGGTCGACGTGCTTGCCGTGGACTCGGCTCATGGCGACTCGCGCAACGTCGTTCGAGCGGTCAGTACCCTCAAGATGCGATTTCCCAAGGTGCAGGTAGTGGGTGGGAACATCGCGACGTACGATGGGGCGAAGCGGCTGCTCGACGCCGGCGCCGACGCCATCAAGGTAGGTATGGGGCCAGGCTCCATCTGCACAACTCGTGTGGTTTCTGGCGCTGGTGTGCCACAGTTGACGGCGATCATGGATGCCATGAAGGCAACCCAGGGTGAAGTACCTCTGATCGCCGATGGCGGGATCAAGTTCAGCGGGGACGTGACCAAGGCGCTTTGCGCCGGTGCCGACTGCGCGATGCTTGGCAGCCTCTTGGCTGGAGTGGAGGAGAGCCCCGGGGAGGTCGTGGTCTATCAGGGCGACCAGTACAAGGACTACCGGGGGATGGGATCCCTCGGAGCCATGAAGTACTTCGGTCGGGATCGATACGGTCAGGCCGAGGGTGAGAAGTTGGTCCCAGAAGGCGTCGAAGGGCGTGTATCCTACAAGGGTCCGCTCTCCCAGGTCCTGCACCAGCTGGTCGGTGGGCTGCGCTCAGGTATGGGCTATCTTGGCTGCCGAACCATTGATGAGCTGAAGCAGAATGGCCGGATGATCAGGATCACCCAGGCCAGTTTGAGCGAGAGCCACGTCCACGACATCTATCTGACTCGCGAGGCGCCCAACTACTCACGGTAGGATCGCTACATATAGAGACTGGGCAGACCGCCACGGTTTCGGGAACCGTGGCGGTCTCGTCTATTCATTTGGGCGGCGTGAGCCCGCTCATCCTGATGTAGCCGCATGCTTTAGCTTGCGCGTACCAGTTGGGGAGCCAGCTTTATCCCACCGGGCTACGCGCAAGCTAAAGGTTGCGGCTACATCCGTTTGGCGACGGAGTCGCTCTCGGGAGCGCGGGCCCACGTCCACGACAGGCGACGTGGATCTGGCGGACGGACGGCTAGGCGGCTTTCTTCTTGCCCCCCTCTTTGGCTGCCTTCTTCTGCTTCAGTTTGCGCTCCGCGGCCTCGGAGACCAGGGGGGTGTAGAAGGGTTCCTGGGCCTCTCTTCCCTCCGCCATCTCGCTGTCTGTGCCCTCGGCGTCTATCTCCGTCCAGGACTCCTGAGGGAACTGTGTGTGGCGTTTCTGCTGGCCCTCTCGGTTCTTCGCGGCCTCTTTTCCAGCCTCGTTTCCCATCGCTTGGCTCCGCAATAGAATGATCGTTCCATCCGTCGGGTGGCACGAGTGCCCCGCGGTGTAAGGAGCAAGGGTCTACGCTGGGCAAGGGCTGTGCCGGTCGCAACGCAGGCATGGTTCAGGACTGTGGTGACATTCTGTAGGGGCGACCGGTGGTCGCCCTGCCCATTCGGCAGCCAGGGCGACCACCGGTCGTCCCTACCGTTACGCCATCTCGCCTGTCGTGTGAACCATGCCAACGCAGAGGCGGTCAGGCATGAGACTTGTTATTGTTCAGCCGGGACAATAGTGGTGTTGATGGTGACACACCGTCCGAGACGGGCTGGGTTGCGGCTGAGCGGGCGAGGAACATGATGATGGCATTGATTGTGCTCTGGTTGTTCCTCCTAAGTGCTATTACAATATAGTAGACGCTAGTTACTCTCTAGCGAGAGGAAGAGGGCTGAAGCAGATGACAGCACTTGGACAGAAAGTGAAGGAACTGCGGGTCTCCAAGGGGATGACCCAGCAGCGTTTGGCGGAAAAGGCCGAGGTTAGCCACTCCTTGATCAGCGCTCTGGAATCCGGTCGACGCAAGTATGTGTCGGCCCAGGACATCGAGAGACTGGCCAAGGCGTTGGACATATCGTCCAACGACCTCTGGAGGCTGGTGCCAGGCGGTAAAAGTGAGCAGCGCTACATACCGATCACCGGTACCGAGAGAGGCGAGATGGCCAAGTCCGCCTAGAGCGGACTGAGCGTTGGTCACCCACCCCAAGGTGGGTGACCAACGCTCCATCGGGCTACTTTCGTCCGAACTCTCTCTCCAGCTGCTGGTGGCTGAGCAGCACGGCTGTGGGCCGGCCGTGGGAGCAGTGTTGGCAGATGTCGGTTTCCTCCAGCGCCTCTACCAGCGATCTCATCTCCTCGGGGCTGAGGCTTTGGCCAGCCTTTACCGCTGCCCTGCAGGATAGTGCGACGGCCACTCGCTCTCTCCAATCGTCTCCTGGGCGCTCGGTCGCAAGATCCTGCAGCGACTCCAACAGGATCTGCAGGGCTGCCGAAGAGGCGAGGTCCCCAGGGATAGCCCTGATGAGTAGGGAGCGTTCACCGAAGGGCTCCAACTGGTAGCCCATGCTTTCCAGGGTGTCCTTCGAGGCTTGCGCCAGCTCCCATAGATCGGCGGGCAGTTCCGCAGGGATGGGCTCCAGCAGCAGTTGGCTGTTCGATTTGCCCTCGCTGGCCTTCAACAGCTTGTGAAGCAGGACCCGTTCGTGGGCGGCGTGCTGGTCGATAAGGTAGAGGCCCTTCTCTCCCTCAGCCACTATGTAGGTCTGGGCTACCTGGCCCATCAGCCGAAGGAAGGGTAGACGGCGTCCTCCCACGGGGTCGCGCTGCAAGGGGGCACTGCCAGCGAGGGGCGCATCAAGGAGGCGCGGTGCTTCGAGTGGACTGTCCTGAGCGGCGGAGCTCAATCCGCCGACCTCCCGGGCCCAAGGGGATATCTCCGCCAGGGTGAGCCTGACGGCATCGCGCAGCCTGCCATAGATCGACCGTTCTCGCAGCAGCTTCACCTCACTCTTGGAGGGGTGGACGTTTACGTCCACTTCAGTGGGTGGGACCTGCAGATCCAGGATGGCGATTGGATGCCGTCCGGATGGAAGCAGAGTCTGATAGGCTTCCTCCACTGCGAAGGCGAGCGTGCGGCTCTTCACGGCTCTCCGATTGACGAAGAGGAGGATACCGGAGCGGCTCGGGCGGTTGACCCTGGGCGCTACGACGAAACCGCGAATCGTGGTGGTGGAGGCTCCGTCGGAATGATCGGCTTCGATCATGGTCTCGAAGGGAAGGAGGGCAGCGGCTACATCTCGTCCGAGGACGGCGAGCACGGTGTCCGTGGGTTCGCCACGCCCCGAGGTGGCCAGGGCAGTCCGGCCGCCGTTGACGAGCCGGAAGGCGACTTCCGGATAGGCCAACGCCAGCTGGCCTATCAGCGTCGCGATCTGGCTGGCCTCCCCAGCGGGGGAGCGGAGGAACTTGCGGCGCGCGGGGACGTTGTAGAAGAGCTGCTCGACCAACACGGTGGTCCCGGGAGCCCTCGCCGCGCGGGTCAGTCCCACTTGCGAGCCGTCCTGCACATGCAGCTGGTGGGCAGCCTCACTACCTTCTGGGCGACTTGTGAGGGTGAAGTGGGAGACCGCCGCGATACTGAAAAGCGCCTCTCCTCGGAATCCAAGGGTGGTGATGGAGTCGAGATCGGTTGCCGAGGAGATCTTGCTGGTCGCATGGCGCTGGAGAGCCAGGGGCAGGTCGTTGACCTGGATGCCGCAACCGTCGTCTGAGACCCGGATCAGATCGCATCCCCCACCCTCGATCTCGACGGAAATCGACCTCGCGCCAGCGTCTAGGGCGTTCTCCACCAGCTCCTTCACCACGGAAACCGGCCTCTCAACCACCTCACCCGCGGCGATCTTCTCTACGACTTCTCTGGGGAGGATCCTGATGGACAACCCGTCACCCTCCTGTGCAATTCGTCGAGCATCGCCATCGCCTGGAGCGGGGTCAGGTTAGTTATGTCAATGTGCTTCAAGGTGTCGATGATCTCGGAGTGATCCGGCCTAACGAGTGTGTGGGCGTTGCAGGTTTCGCACGAACAGCCTGTCTCCTCTAACGCTGTATCGCGACCCTCCCTGTGAGCCGCGGCATCAGTGCGAACTGGCAGCACCGCGGCATGGCTCGACGATGCTTCGAGATTGGCCAGGATTTCCCTGGCGCGCCGGATGACCGGAGCGGGTACACCTGCGAGCTGAGCAACGTGGATGCCGTAGCTCTTGTCTGCGCCGCCCGGCACGACCCGGTGGAGGAACACTACCCTGTCCCCCTCCTCGAGCACGTCCATCCGAAGGTTCACCACTCCTGGTAACAGCGCTTCAAGCTCAGTCAACTCGTGGAAGTGGGTGGCGAAGAGGGTCCGACACCCGAGCCTCGGATCTTCATGGAGCTGCTCGATGACCGCCCTGGCTATGGCCATGCCGTCGTAGGTGCTGGTGCCTCTGCCCACCTCGTCCAGAATTACCAGACTGCGTTTGGTGGCGTTGTGGAGCAGGTTGGCGGTCTCCGCCATCTCCACCAGGAAGGTGCTCTTGCCCGCGGCCACGTCGTGCTGAGCCCCGATCCGGGTAAAGACCCTGTCGACCAACCCCACGCAAGCCTTCTCGGCAGGCACGAAGCTACCCATCTGAGCCATAAGGGCGACGAGGGCAACCCCGAGGATGTGGGTGGATTTTCCCGCCATGTTGGGGCCGGTGAGGAGGGCGATCTGATGTCCATCACAGGCCAGGTCGCAGTCGTTCGGCACGAACCCTCCCGCCGGGAGCATCCTCTCCACAACAGGGTGGCGAGCCGCCAGGAGGTGGAGGCTAGTCCCTTCGTCCACCTTGGGGCGAACGTACCTACCAGAAACTGCGACCTCGCCCAAGGAGAGCAGCGCGTCCAAACGCGCCAGATTCTGCGCCGTCGTTCGTATCCTATGAGCAAAGTTGGCAAGCTCAGCCAGCAGCTCGTTATAGAGCTGCTTCTCGAGCGCCTCGATCTCCTCCTGGGCTCCCTGGAGCCGTGCCTCCTGCTCCTTCAGCTGCTGAGTGATGAAACGCTCGCCGTTGGCCAGGGTCTGCTTCCTCAGATAGCCGAAGTGCTCCAGCAGCTCCGCCACCGTCGACGCTCCGGTCTTCATGCGTGCGTATTCGTCGGTCGGGGCATCCAGGTTTGGGCGGGTGACCTCAATGTAGTAGCCGAAGACCCTGTTGTAGCCGATCTTGAGCGAGCGAACCCCCGTGCGCTCCCGCTCCGACCGCTCGAGGCCGGCGATCCACTGCCGAGTATTACCGCTGAGGGCCCGAAGCTCATCCAGCTGCTTCGATCGACCCTGGCGGATCACACCTTGCCCTACCATGGTTGCAGGGTCATCGGCGAGGCTGTTTTCGATGGCCTCGGCTGCCTCGGGACAGGGGTCGAGCAGCTCATTGCCCCCATCCAGCATGGCAGGCAGCCGTTGCTCCATGACTCCCTGTATGCCCGGCACGAGGCGGAGTGCTCTGGCGATGGCCACGCAGTCCCGTGGGGAGAGGTTCTGCTGTGAGGCGCGGGAGGATAGCCTCTCCAGGTCGGGCATGCTGGACAGAAGGGTGCCCAGTTCCATCCTGCCCATCGGCGAATCGACGATGCCCTGGACCGCATCGAGGCGCTGCTCGATGGCAGCCAGATCGAGAAGAGGCTGCCCCACCCAGCGCCGCAGCAGGCGACCGCCCATGGCCGTTCGGGTCCGGTCGAGGACCCCGAGGAGAGATCCTTCCAGAGAGCCTGCGGAGGCGTTGGCTGTCAGCTCGAGGTGGCGGCGGGCCGCGGCATCCAGCCGCATGTAGCGGTCCACGTTGTATAGGTGGAGCGATTCGAGTTGGCCGAGGGCGCTGGGCTGGGTCTCCTGGAGGTAGGCCAGCAGGCTGCCTGCGGCGCGCAGGGCGAGGGGGTGGGAGGGGAGGTCGAAGCCTTCGAGGGTCGCCACGTTGAAATGGCCGCGCAGCAGCCGCTCGCAGCTACCCGATGTGAAGGCAGCGTCTTCTCTGGATGTAAGATGAGTGCCTTGCGGGAGTGGGACACCCAGGTCTGCGTCTTCTGTCTGGGACCGTGGCAGCAGGCACTCGGCTGGCCTCAACCGCTCCAGTTCGGAGGCCAGCTGAGCCCTCCAACCGTCACCCTCGATCTGGGTCGCCGCGAAGTCGCCGGTGCTTACGTCCACTGTGGCCAGACCGGACCCTTCCGGAGTGACGACAAGGGAGGCCAGGTAGTTGTTGGCACGGGCCGGTAGGAGGCTCTCCTCTACCAGGGTACCGGGGGTGATTACCCTCACCACCTCCCTGGGGACGAGGCCCTTGATCGGCGTAGTACCCATTTGTTCGCAGATTGCTATCTTATGGCCCTGGCCGATCAGCCGGGCTATGTAGCCTTCCGCGGCGTGGTAGGGGATACCGGCCAGCGGCACCCTCTCCCCACGCCCCATCTCCCTACCGGTCAGGGTGATTTCCAGCGCCGCCGACACCAGGTGGGCGTCGTCGTCGAAGGTCTCGTAGAAGTCCCCTAGCCGGAAGAAGAGAATGGTATCCGGGTACCTACGCTTTATGTCAAGATACTGGCGGCGAATGGGACTCGCCGGCTGCTCGGCTCCGTCCAGGAAGGTGAGTTGGTTCATGCCGTTCACATCGAGGGCGCCTGAGTAACCTTCGCGTTGCCAAGGTTGAACACCCCGTTGTGGTGCTGGCCGGAGGCTCGTCCGACTCCCAGGTAGGTGAATCCGAGGCTCTCCATCTCGCCCGGCTCCCACACGTTGCGACCGTCGATCAGCAGCGAGTGGGCCATCGATGCCTTGATCCGCCCCATATCCAGGTGCTTGAACTCGTTCCACTCGGTCACGAGGATCAGGCAATCCGCGCCCTGGGCCGCCTCATAGGCATCTGCGCAGAGGGTGGTTTCGGGGAGCAGCTTGCGGGCGCCCTCGTTGGCGACCGGATCGTAGGCTTTCACCACGGCACCCTCGGCCTGGAGCAGGTGGATGATTTCCAGGGCGGGAGCCTCACGGAGATCGTCGGTGTTTGGCTTGAATGCGAGGCCGAGTATCGCTACCGTGCGGTCCGCGAGGCCGCCCAGATAGTCGCGCACCTTCTGGATGATCGCCCTGCGCGCGTCCCTGTTGATCTCCAGGACTGTGCGGAGTAGCTGCGGGTGGCAGCCGTTGATGGCGGCCATGTGGGCGAGGGCGCGCACATCTTTGGGGAAGCAGGAACCACCGAAACCCAGCCCTGCATCCAGAAAGGCCGCGCCGATCCTCTTGTCCAGCCCCATACCCTGAGCCACCACCTTGACGTCGGCCCCCAGCTTCTCGCAGATGGAGCCGATCTCGTTGATGAATGAGATCTTTGTGGCGAGGAAGGCGTTCGAGGCGTACTTGATCATTTCGGCGGTGCGCAGGTCTGTGATGAGGACGGGGCATCGCAGCTGGCGGTACAGCTCGCCGACCCGGAGGGCAGCGGTTCGGTCCGTGGATCCCAGCACGACCCTATCTGGGTGCGTGAAGTCGTTTATGGCTGATCCCTCTCGCAGGAACTCCGGGTTGGATACCACTGCGAAGGAGCCGCTCGGCTTGATGTGTTTTTCCGCAATGGAGGCTACCCAATCGCCCGTGCCGATCGGTACGGTGCTCTTGTTGACTATGATGGTGTGACGATTGATGTGCTTGGCGATACTCTGGGCGGCGGCTCGAGTGTACTTGAGGTCGGCCTCGCCCTCGGCGCCGGAAGGGGTGTTCACGGCGATGAAGACGAGGTCGGCGCCGGGTACTCCCGCTTCGTAGCTGGAGGTAAAGTTGAGACGTCCGGCCTTCCGGTTGCGCTCCACCATCTCCTCCAGGCCGGGCTCGAAGATGGGGAGGATGCCCTTCTTGAGGTTCTCGACCTTGGAGACGTCGATATCGATGCAAGTGACGGTGTTTCCCAAATCGGCAAAGCAGGCTCCAGTGACAAGCCCAACGTAGCCTGTGCCGACCACGCCTATCGTGGCCATAAGAGGATACCCCCTAAGCAAGAATTGTGGACGCGCCCTGCGGCCGCGTGCGGTCTAGGGCGCCGTGCGTCGCGGGGCGATCTCTGGTCTGTCTGTCGGCTCCACCACAACCCGAGGGCGATAGCCCTCCTGGGACGTGACCTTGGAGAGGGAGAGCCCGTCCTTCCAGAGGAAGAAGACACCTAGAAGGACAACCGGCAGGATCAGGGTTGCGTGTACCAGCAGGGTGTAGCTGGCAGCCAGGGATCGATCTATCTGGAAGGTTCCCACCAGGACCGCCGAAAGGGGTAGGTCGAAGGTGCCCACGTAGCCGGGTGAAGAGGGCACCATCGTGCCCAGGTTGGCCACCGCCGTGCCGAGGATGGCGGCCAGGTACTGGGGCTTGAAGGGGAAGCTGAACATCAGCACGTAATACATGGAGGCTTCCAGGAGCCAGGCAACGACGGAGAGTACGGCTACTGCCGCCGTGTCCTGCCATCGCCGGAGCACGGTGAGCCCCTCCACAAAGCTTGTGAGAAGCCTGAGGGAAAGATCGCGAAGGCGTGGTGGAAGCGGGGAAAGCAGCATGTTGGCCAGCCTCAGCAGGGGTGCCGGTACGATCGTGAGTCCGAACACCACGCCCACCGCTAAGAGGAAGGCCGCGGCTGCGAACCATGCCAGTTGAGAGAGCCAACTTTCCAGCGAGATCAGCAATCCACCCGCGATCAAGAAGCCCGTGAGTGCCAGGCCGTCGAAGATCCGTTCTACCACGATGGTCGCGACGGTCGCGCCCGGCTCCAACCTCTCTTTTTTCCACAGCAGGTAGGCTCGAACCGCCTCGCCGGCTCGCAACGGGAGCACATCGTTGGCCGTGAAGCCAACCACCATGACGGAGAAGAGACGTCGAAGGCTTATGGTCGAAAGGGGGCGCATCAGGACCGCCCAGCGGGCGGTTCGGACGAAGACGCCCGCGAAGTAAAGCAGGACGGCCGGCAGCAGGTAGGCGAACTCTGCCTGGGCCATAGCACGACCAACCGCGTCAAGTTCCAGCGATCGGAACATCAGCAGTATCAGCAGGAGGCTTATTGCCAATCCCAACCAGAAGCGAGTTTTCATTGAATAACCTGCGCGGGTTCCTCTTCCGGCTCAAACGTTTGTCTGGACAGCTCATCGAAGCGCCAGAAGGCTACATTCTCCCTGAGAAAGAATAGCAGACCGATGGCAGTCACCAACAGATACTGCATCAGGTGGCTGGATATGGTGACGGCGAGGGCCGTTTCCTTTGGCACGCCGAACACCGCCAGTGCCGTGACGCCGAAGAATTGAAAGGTTCCCACATACCCAGGGGCCGACGGGATCATGATCCCCAGGTTAATCACAACTAGCAAGAACAGGGCCGCCAGAAGCTCGGTGACTCCGGGGAGCTGTACGCCGAAAGCTTGGGTCATCAGCAGGTAGGAGGTGGCTTCCAACAGCCAGACTCCAACGGATAGGGCGATGACCAGCAGGAGGCTCCTCTTGCTGCGCAGCGAGTGCAGCCCCGAAATGAAGGCTCCCATGGCCCGCAAGAGGGCTGCGGCCAGGGACGGCGGCAGCGGACGCAGCAGCAGGCTGATCGCCTTCATCGTCAGATCCTCCTGGATCAGCAGTAGGAGCACTCCCAGGCTGGCGAGCAGGAACAGGGCGCTGGAAAAGAGTTGGACATCCCTACCCCACATCGGAAGGGGCATCAAGAGGGACACCCAGCCCAACAATCCGATCAGCACCATCCCGTCGCAGACCCTCTCCAGGACAATGGTCGCGATGCCGTAGGTCTTGCGAGCACCTGTCTTCTTTCCCAGCAGATAGGCCCTGACGAACTCTCCAAGACGAGCGGGCAACAGGTTATTGGCGGCGAAGCCCATCATGAGGATTCCGAAGGTATCGCCAAAACCCAAGGGTGCCACGGGCCGGACGATGCGTTGCCAGCGGAGTGTGCGCAGCAGGTACCCGCAGAAGGTCACCAGGGTCGCGGGCAGCACCAAGCGGTAGTCCGCTCCCACGAAGACCTGCCTCAACTCCTCCCAGCTCACATTGCGAACGACGATCCACAAGAACAAAACTGTTAGCAGGAACCCTCCTGCCAATCGAATCTTACGAGACAAGCTACCTCCAGGCCTGGTACCTGACTACCCGGGCGTTGCGGCTATCGGCAACAAACAGCTCGCCCTGGGGTGACACCGCGATACCTACCGGTAGGTTGAAGGAGGTGGCTTCGGCTCCCATGCTCCCCTTGCTGCCTTCAAGTAGGCCAGCAGGATTGAGGGCCGAGAGTTGGTGCCTCTCCGGCTCGGTATAGAGGATGCGACCTTCCCGGTCTACAGCCAGATACGGTTTGTTGATTATGGAGTGGCTCTCCCAACCCTGTACTCGAAACTGGGCGAGAGGTTGGTACTGAGCATCGAACTTCTGTATACGTTCGTTCCAGGTATCAGCCACGTACAGGTTTCCCGCGGCGTCGACGGCGATACCCACGGGCTCCTTGAAGCGCCCGGGGTCGGAGCCCTCGCCTCCGAAGAGGGAGATGAAGCGGCCGTCGGCGTCGAATTGCTGCACACGTTTGTTGCCTGTATCGGTTACGAGGATGCGACCACCGGGGGTGATGGCCACGTCGCGAGGGCCCCAGAAGGTTCCAGGCTCCGCATCCACCTGACCCTTGATATCGGCGAACCGACCCCACTTAGCGAGGAAACGTCCGGTGGCATCGAACTTCTGTATTCGATGGTTCCAGGTGTCGGCAACGTAGATCTCGCCACCTGGGGCCACGGCGATGCCCCAAGGCTCGTTGAACTCGCCATCCCCGGCGCCCTTACGGCCCCATTGGTAGGCCACGGTCCCGTCCGGGCGAAAGGCTACCACCTTGCAGGCTACTGCATCGACCACGTAGGCAGTCCCGTCCGGGCCGATGGCCACATCCCGAGGTTCGCTCAGTATATTGCCGCCCGTGCGGGTTTTCCCGAATATCGTGATTCCCCCAGCAGCCTCCTGGGCCACCGCATCCTCAGTGGGTGCCTGGGCCACAGGGGCAGGGGCGACTGACGTGGAAGCGCCGCGCATGGCGACGCCCTTGGCGAGATCAGAGCGGACGAAGAAATCGAAGTCGCGCGATCCCAGTGGATTCAAGGTCTCCTTGTACAGGAAGTAGCGCCACAGCTTGCCGCGAATCGACGGGTCGCGGAGGGCTTCCCACATCTTCTCCAGGGTCAGGCCTTTGTAGTCCTCCGGATACCACCAGTTCAGCCTGCCTCGGACCGGTACGTAGTTGCTCACCTGGTTGAGTATGGGACCTTCGTTGGATACCATGGCGATGATCACAGCTGCATCCGTTGGCATCGAGAAGGTCTTGGAGTAGTAGCTCTTGTTACGGTAGTCGCGCAGGTACCACTCGAAAGGCCAGGAGACGCTCTCATAGGATACCTGGCGACCGTCGACGGTCTCGGTGTAGCCGCCATCCAGCAGGATCTTGATGTCTTTTCCGGTGGCGGTGACTTGGGAGAGCCTCTCGATCTCCTGAACCACTCTGGGTACGTCGGGGGAGGACTGGACGTACACAAGCATCTCTCTGGGGATGTCTCCTCGGGCGTAGGTGACGCCGAAAGCCGTGCCGACGGTAAGGGCCAGCAAAGCGACCAGCCCACCGAGGCCGGCTGGGACTAAGGCAACGCGGTTACCGTGGCGCCTGCCGATAGCAAGCAGGGCGATCAGGAGGGTGGCAGCCAGGAGCCACATGGCAATTCGCTGAAGCTGTGCCGTCTGCATCCCTAGCTCTGTGCCGGCAAGGGGAGGTGCAGCCACCATCCCGCCGATCACCACGGCGGCCAGGAGACCTGCAAACGCCAGGGCCAGCAGCCCCGGTTGTCGAACAAACATGTCGCGGTTGGCTCTCTTCAGGAGGCCCGCGATCGTAAGGGCCGCCAGTAGGATGAGCGGCTGCGCCAGGTGGAGGTCGAGCCAGGGCATCTTCTCGCCCGCCCAGGAGTAGACCACGGTGGTGATCAGCAGCCAGGCGATGCAGAACCATGTGAAGAGGTTTAGTCTCAACCACTGTTTCTTGATCGTGACGAAGACCATGCCGCCGAGCGCGGCGATGACGGCCAGATACTCGTAGAGAGGTATCAGCATCAGGTAGTAGAACCAGGGTTGGCCGCCCCGCTGCACACCGTGCTGGGATAACCAGTAGCTAAGTGCCCCCCAGGTGCCGGTTATGAGGCCCTTGGGATTGGTGAAGAAGGTGGTGTAGAGCACCACCTCTATGGCAAGGAAAAGGACAATCACGATGGCCCAGTCTCGCGGCCTGGGCGTGGACAGGATCGTCCAGAGGGCGGAAGTACGATGGCGAATCCTGGCAACGAGGGCCTCGAGGATCAGGAAGAGCGCGAATGCGAAACCGGTGATGTACACGGTCTCCTTGGTGGCGAAGGAGAAGGCCGTCCCGACGGATAGCAGATACAGGTAGGGAGCCTTTCTCTCTCGGAGATAGCCGAAGAGACCGATGACGATCATCATGGCCCAGCCGGCCATGTAGATATCGTTCCGGATGAAGCGCGAAAAGTACAGGAAGGAGGGGGAAACGGCGAAGAGCGCCGCGGCCGCCAGGGCAGCTACGCGCCCCATCTCCCTCCGCAGAAAATAGGGTGCGATGACCACCCACACGCCGAAGAGGGCGGGCAAGACCCGCGCGGTGTAGTCGCTGGCCCCGAGCAGCAGATACACCAGGGCGTTGGCGTGGAACAGGAAGGGACCGTGCATCATGGGGTCGTGCTGGTAGCCCCTACCGACGTAGAGGTACCAGGAATAGATTGCATGGAGGCTCTCGTCGTGGTGGAGTGCCCTGGATCCCAGATCCCACAGGCGGGTGGCGAGGGCGAAGATGACCAGGCCCGCGTAGGCAGCCAGCTCCCAGTTCACGGTCAGGCTGGCTAGGAGGGGCCTGTTGAGTACAGTGCTATCCCTGAGCGACTCTCTCCCTTCAACCATTGCCAACGGTGATTACCCCTTCTTCCTACCAGTTGCCTGCTGGAGCGCGGACGATTATATCACGCTGGTTTGGCCTCACGAGGCCGTCCCGCATGACCAACCAGCGCCACACGCTTCGCCACGAGGCGTCGCGGGGCTCGATGCTGGGTAGGTAGAGTCCTGCTCTCCTCTCGGCACTGGGGTCTAGTTTGGATTGAGCGGACCGAATCAGGGCGATGCTGATCCCATCCTGAGCATCTGTAGAGTAGCGGACATCGCGGGCGTCCCGCAGATACCACAGGGTGGCGGATCTCAGTTCCGGATCCACTGTGACTCGCTGGTTGTAGTAAGCAGAGAAGTAGGCGGCTTGGGAGGCAGCTGTCCGCAGACTGGTGGACAGCTGGCTTCCCACTATTGGCTCCCTGTCCAGCGTCTCCATCCGATAGTTCAGATAGACCGTTGTGTGGAGCAGGAAGGCAAGGGAGAGGATGGAGACCCCGCACCACACCAGGGCCAGCTTCTCCCTGGAATGGAGCAGGAATGTGAAGGCCAGCGATCCCACCACTACCAGGGTTGCCTCACCGAACAGGTATGGGGTGGGGATATCGTTCTCCGATCCCGTGGCCCTGTTCAGCAGGACGATAGCTACAATGACCGGAACCGTCACGAACAGAGCGACCAGGTTCCAGGACCAGCCATGGCCTCTTCCCTTCAGGAGGGGGAGACCGTCGGCGACGAGGCGGGCGGCCAGCAGGTAGAGGGGTAGCGTGGGTAGTACCACCCGCGGTGTCGCGCTTGTCTGTTGAACCATCCCTAGCAACAGCAGCAGCATCAACCAAAGGGAGAGAAACATATCGAAACGGCGGCGCTGGAACATGGTTCTGAACAGCTGAATCAGGCCGAAGAGCAGCACCGGCAGCTCGTACAGGGCGATGACTACCAGGATACCTCCCCTCGGCGCGGAGAAGCTTAAGCTGCCCAACCAAGACGACCAGACGTCCACCAGGACAGACTGCACGCCTGCAAGGTGGGTGCCCAGACCAGTCCCTACTGCGAGGGTCGAGCCCGCGAAGAGCAATCCGGCCCGACGCCAGAGTGGGGATGAGGCCGCCGCGCGCAGGTCGGACAGCAGCGCACTGAGTTGGGGATGGGCGAGCAGGCCGGCCAGGGCCAGGGTGACGAGGATCGTCGCCCCCCCCACTCCCGAGGTCAGCAGGCCCGCGGACAGAAGGGCGATGCCGTAAGCCTGGGGCTGGGTGGGACTCTTCAGCCCTCGTTCGGCCAGGGCGATGAACAGCATGGCAAGAGTCAGCGGGACGGCGCCCGCCCCCACGTCGCGGGATGCGAAGAGCAGAAGGGGCGAAAAGGCGAATCCATAGGCTGCTAACAGGGCTGGAACGCGCCCAAGACTGTCCCGTAGCAGGTAAGGAACCGCGACCAAGAGAGAGCCGAAGAGGGCGGGAAGCGCGCGAGCCGCGCCATCGCCCCACCCGAACAGAACGAGGGCCAGCGCGGTGCCGAAGGCGCCAATAGGGCCCTGCTGCAGCTTATCGACGGGCTGAGCAAGGGCGAGGCGATAGGATTCCGCCGCGAGAGTGCCCTCCTCCATGGAGAGGGGGCGAGAGTCCAGTGCCGCGAATCTCAGCGTCGCGCCCGCCAGGACTGCCATGGTGTAGAGGGCGACCTCGAGTGTGACCAGCTGTGCCAGCTGAGAGACCCAGCTGCCCTCCGGCAACGGAACGCTGGTGAGCTGCTTCGCAGCTATTGTCTTTGTCTTCTCAACCCGTGTGCCCAACTCTCACCCCATTGGAACCCGGTAGATCACCACACGCCCCTGGCGGTGGACCGGCTCTAGAAGCCCATCGAACCTGGTGGTGACCTCCGGGCCGTACTTCTCGGCCTCCAGGCTGCCTACGAAGACGTACTGGACGCCGTACCGTCGCAGCAGTTCGAGGGCCGCAGGGCCATCGGCCGTCCGGTAGATCGCCTCGACGTCTCGTGTCCGACGCGCTGGTTCCTCCCCCCTGCCCCGCCACTGCACCTCGTGGCCCGGCCATCCCAGGACCGCCGGCAGACCCGAAAAGGTGGAGACCCTGGCGTATTCGGAGTACTCACCACCCACTGCCTCCAGCACCACCGGCCTCCCCGCAACAGTGCGCGATAACCACTGAATGGCAGCGTGATCGTCCGGACGGGCAGACTGGAGAAAGGCGGCGCCATCAAGGGTGGGCGGTGTTTTGAAGCCATTGGTCTTGGAAGGAGTTGCAGTAAAAGGATACAACAACCCGACGCCCACCAGCAAGACGACGGCTGTCGCAAGGGACCATCGGAGGGTGCGGGATCTGGCTGAGGAGAGCAGCGTCGCGAAGACAACCGAGCTGGCCACCCCCAGCAACAGCCATGCCTGGTAGTGGAACTTGAACACTGTGTTCATACGAGTGCCGAAGAGGTCCACTACGAAAATGAACTCTGGAACGAAGGCCAGCAGCAGCCCAAGCAGGGTCAAGAGCAGTGTAAATGGCAGTGCAACCTGCTCGGGCTTCTCGCCATCGCTTGGCAACCGAAGGAGTCGGTAGGCGATAGCCGAGCCCAACAGGAGAAGACCTAGCAGGAGGGAAAAGGCACCTACGAACCATGAGGCGAGAGCGAGCATCAGCGCTGCGCCCAGCACCATCCCCTGGCGGCCATTTGGAGCGGACTTCGACAGACATCGATACTGCCAGACCAGGAACACCCCGAGTACCAGGAAGAAGGGTCCGAAGATGATCAGTGCGGAGGCCAACGGCGTCTTGTCCACCGAGATCCCTATTCCCTTCGTCTGCGAAGAGAAGCCCAGGAAGAAGGGGATGTAGAGGCCCACCGAAAGGGCGGACAGGATGGCCAGGGGCTTGATGGCCGGCAGGGCCACGCGCCAGAGGGTGCGTTCACCGGGGGGAGGGGAGGCGTGGTGTCCCCCCACGGGCTGCCCCTCACACCGACCCTCTCCCGCGGGGAGAGGGAGTCTGTGGCCGTCGTCATCCTGAGCCTCTCCCGCGGGGAGAGGGGAATCGCTTGCTCGCTCTCTGGAAGGGGAGTGGGCAAGGCGCAGTCCCACGAAGACCGCCAACCAGAACAGACCGGTGTAGGTGGGGAAATCCCAGCTGTTGCCCACCAGGAAGAAGCCCAGCGCCACCGCGGCGAGTGCCAGCCAGACCCGGTCCTTCAGGAAGGAGATGCCTCGGACTGCCGTCTCCCGCAGGGCAGCCAGCGACATGGTGATGGCCAGGAGCGCCCAAGGGAGGGCCGTGTAGTGGGGGTGCAGGTCTCCCAGCAGGAAGCTGAAGTATGGGAACTCGTTGATTCCATCGGGCTTGATGGTCGGAATGACCCGGGAGGCCCGCCACCACCACCAGTGGGCGGTGGGGATCCAACCCTCGGGTTGGGACGATGGCTGCAACCCCTTGATGCCTGCCCACTGCCAGAAGGAGGCATCGCCCACACCCCTGAGGGCAAGCAGCTCGAGACCGACCTCCATGTTGCCCATCAGCCCCACCATGATCGGGGCAAGCAGGGCGGCAACCAGTCGGAGTGCCAGCCGCATGCGGGGGCGGAGCAGGGTGAGGAGGTTGAAGCTGAGGCTGTAGCTGCCCGCCAACAGAAACGCGAACACCATGGCGACGCCGAGGTTGTAGCCGACGGCAGCCGGAACGTCGCTCAGCTTGGCCACCGTGGCAAGCAGCAGATAGCCGAAGTAGTAATAGGAGACGCTGAAGCCGGACATCCAGGGGTCTTCCGGCGGCAGGCTATCACCCCGGTAGAGCGCGTTGAGGAAGGCGAAGTCCATCGGCTTCTCGGTGCCGACGATCTCCGGGTTGTAGGCTCGCACCAGGCTGGCGGCCGCGAAGCTCACCAGGAACAGTGCCTCGGAGGTCAGCAGGGCGGCCCGGCAGGCCGGCAGATCTCGCAGGACGGACCTTCCCCACTTCAGCCAGCAGACCACTCCCAGGATCAGGAGCGCCGCCGCGATGGTGGAGCGCTGGAACCGCAGCAACCCAAAGACGCTGAGCAGCCAGCAGAGGTAGCTTGCCAGAAGGATGCCCAGCGGCTTGGCAAACAGGTAGCCTCGGTCCGGCAGAAGCCGAAACAGCCTCGTCGCGAGGGGGAGGACGGCAAGCCCCGTCAACTCCACGGCCAGCAGCCATGCCAGGAACCAGGTCATCCCTCACTCCTCGGTGCGGCCGACGACGTGCGATTGGGGACTACACTGGGGCGACCGTCTCGGACTTCGTAGACCGTGACCCCGTCTGCACTGTAGGCGATGGACAGCTGTGTGCCGACCATGGACTCGAACTTCGCGAGGCCAGGGGCCGGGTAGTAGGCCCGCTCCAGGTCGCCGACGTAGACCAGCTTCACCCCGTATCTCTGCAGCAGCCGCGCGACGAGGGCCGGATCGGTGCTCTCGAACATCGTCTTTATGTCACGTAGCCGTTGATCGATCATCCCCTGATAGCCCCACCGCTGCTGGCGCTCGTGCCATGTCCATCCGAGGACGGTGGGAAGACCTGTGTAGATGGATACTCGCGATCCCCATCGGTATTCGGGGACCTGGGCCTCCAACAGGGTCGGCGACCCCGCCACGTTGTCCTGGATCCATCGGATTGCCTGGTAGTCGCTGGTGAGGCGAATGTCACGATTCTGGTCCTGGAAGACTGAACCGACCATGTAGGCCATGCCGTCGAGTGTAGGAGGGGTGGGCTGAAAGCGCCTCCCTACCTTGACCGGCGTCGCCATGACGGGGTAGATCAGGATGGCCAGCAGCAGCAGGGTCAGCACCGTGGACCAGGTCGTCCGCCACTGGGGCGGCCGGACCGGCAGGGGGCGACTCCAGCGCTCGAGGATGCCCGCGATCCCTATGGCCGAGGCGATACCCCAGAGAAACCACGCCTGCAGGTAGAACTTGAAGACAGTGTTCATCCTGCCGATGTCGCCCTTGATAGTGATGAACTCCACCCCGAGCGTGAGGGCAACCCCCATCCCTACGAACAGCAGCAGCAGCAACTTCTGAGGCGGCGCGTCTTTCAGGAAGAGCGACAGAACGACGAGCGTGCCCAGCACCAGTAGCGCCGCGACCAGGTGCAGCTTGATGATGGCTGCCACCAGGGCGGAGCCGACCAGGAGCGGGAGGAGGTATGGGAGGCTGCCGGCCAGGAGGCTGGGCCTGACGAGCATCTCCACGAGGTGAGTCCGGCGCGAAGCTCGTGAAGGGCGGGTGACCCGCTCCCAGAGATGCACGGCCAGGAGGCGATGGCGGCGACTGCCGGCCAGGTCGAAGATCAGCATGGAGCCGATGGCGAACAGGAAGAACCCGAAAATCACCAGGTAGTGCTGGAGGGATGTCTTGGCGGGGGCCGGGTCCACACCGTTGTAGAAAAGCTCGTAGGCGTGGGTGAAGGGCAGGAACAGCAGAACCCCCACGGCGTAGGTGGCGGCGGCAGACAAAAGCGCGACTAGGACTCCTCTCGCCGTCAGGCGACCGCGACAAATGTTGAGTGTTGACTGCTGAGTGCCGAGTGCTGCAGGGCGTTCGTCTCCGCGGGCGTATTCCGCCAGGAGGTAGCCGACCGAGAGCAGCAGCAGGTAGGTCGGGTAGTCCCAGCTGTTGGTGGCCTGAAGGGTGCCAACTACGAGGCCGCCGACGAACACGGTGAGGAGCCGGTCCGATAGTGATGAGTATTCGGTTCCTCCCTCTCCCACCGCAGTGGGAGAGGGTCGGGGTGAGGGTCCATTCGGGGCTGACCAGCCTACCCCCTCACCCTGACCCTCTCCCTCAGGGAGAGGGGAGTCCCCCCGTCCTCGCAGCACCAGGGCGAGCACCAATCCAAGGGCGAGGGTGGCGATGGGCATGGCGATCATGTGGGGGTGCAGGTCACCGTACAGGAAGGTGAAGAATGGGAACTCCGTGATGGGGGTTGGGTTCTCTGGCCCGATGATTCGGGTGGAGCGCCAGAAATCGAACTCCGGCATGGCCTTGCCCCCGAAGAAGACTGCCAAAAGCCCTGCCCCGGCCTTGGCTACCCCCTCCAGCATCGGGAGCGTGCTCCTTATCTGGAGCGAGCCCACCTTCCAGAGCCCCTCCAGGGTCTGAACCAACCCGTCCAGATTGCCCACAAGCAGCACGAGGGTCATGGCCGTCACGCCACCGGCGAGGGGGCGCAGAGGTAGGGATGGGGCCGGGAGTCGCTTTTCTGCCAACAGGTAGTTGAAGCCGAAGGAGAAGAGTCCGGCGCCGGTCAGCGCGAACACCGAGGCTATGGCGAGGTTGAATGCGACTGCCGGCACGATGCCGGTGAGCCGGATCAGGGTGGCCACGAGCACGTAGCCGAAGTAGTAGTAGTTGATGTAGCCGCCGGCCAGCCAGGGGTCGTAGGGCGGGAAGTAGCTGGACTTAGCGATGGCGTTGAGGAAGGCGAACTCCATCGGCTTCTCGCCGCCATAGTGGAGGTGCCACAGGTCTGGGTTGCGCGCCCGGATGAACAGGAACAGGGCGAAGGCCGCCAGGAACAGCAGTTCGTGGACGAGGAAGACCCGACGATTGGTCACCAGGTACTCGCGGAAGCGCGGCAGGTTTCCCCGCACCAGTAGGAACCCCGCGACCCCGAGTCCCACCATCGATAAGCCGATGGCGAGTGGGCCGAAGGGAAGCAGCCGTAGGCTGGCGAGCAGCCAGGCGCCGTAGGCGACGATCAGCAATCCCAGCGTCTTGGCCAGTCCGTAGCCTCGGTCAGGGTAGCGGGAGAAGAGCCGCCAGGCCAGGGGGAGGGCCAGCAGCCCCAATAGCTCCAGCGCGAGCCACCATGTGAGGACCGGAAACTGGTTGGTCACGCCCTCGCGGTCGTAGAGTTCGGACCAGGTGCCGCCTTCCTCCTGGACTGCCCTGGCATCTTCCGAGAGGAGGAGTCCCTCCGACTGGGAGGTCCGACCCGACAGCGCCTGCTTGACCGGAGGCACCTGGTCCAGCCGGATGCCTCCCAAGAGCTGCTCTAACCTCTCCTGAGAGAAGTCAGGGCTCTTCTTGTAGATGAGCACCTTAGGGTGATCGTAGACGGTGAAGCTCTCATCCGCCGCGTCGTCGACGAAGTGGAGCGGCCCGAGTGCCGGATAGGAGGTGAAGGTAGCCACCAGGTCGAATCCCAGCTTCTCCTGCATCAGCAGGGAGTAGTAGGCCGTGGCCAGTGGATAGCTCTCGGGCACCCGTGGGATCGAGGCGTACAGTCGGTTGCTGGAGAGGATTATGTACTGCACCTGGTCGAGGCGGTGGTATAGATCCTGGCGCTTCGCCTCGTTCTCCCCATCGTACATCGGCATGGATACGTTGACGTAGTCGCCAGGGCGCAAGGGTACGTCCGCTAGGTGCAGGGGCAGGGAGTCGTCCCAGTGCTCGGTGGCAAGTGCGGAGCCCCTCGGGACGTTCTCGTAGATCCAGCGGCTGGCGCGAACCCGTGTGTGCTCGGCGTCGTAGATGGACGTGAAGGCGACCGCCTGGGCGGCGGTTCCCGCGACTACCACCAGCAGCAGAGCAGCCGGTAGCCATGCCTTCCTGGGCCGCCATCGCAACGCCGCCCTCCCTACCGGCGCGAGCCAGGCCGCGGCCAGCAGCACCAGTACCGGCATGGCCGGCAACAGGTAGCGGACGAACTTGACCTGGAAGGTGAGGGTGGTTGCCAGGTAGGCGGCCAGCCAGGCTACCAGGACCCATTCCTCCGGGCGCCGACGGAGAAGAAGCCGGACAGCCAGGGCTAGGAGTCCCACCAGGATAGCTGCGCCCAGGGTAGGCCCAGCCGTCCACTGCAGCAGGTTCCTGAGCTGATACAGGACCGGCTCGGTGCGGATGTACTGGATGGTGTAGGGAGGGATCTCGACCCCTCGCACCATGTTGCTTTCGTACTGGATGTCCTTTAGAAAGGACTGCGGGTCTACAAGTGCGTAGGGTTGGAACAGCGCGAAGATGACGAGTGCCACGGCGCCTGCCAGGATGGAGCCGCCGAGCGGGCTCACAAAGCGCGATTCGCGCGGTTTGTCGTTTCTCATGTGACGGGCACCAAGGAGGCAGGCGACGACGCAGGCCAGCAGGACCGGAGCCGCCGAGACCTTGCAGGAGAGGGCCAGCCCAGCCGCCACTCCCATGGCAACAACCCTACCCGACGACGGCCGCTCCGCCACACGCAGTCCCAGGTAGAGGGTGGCCACGATGAAGAAGGTGAGCAGGGTATCGGAAGCGTAGAAGTGGGAGAGCTGTATGTGAAGTACGGTAAAGGACGCCAGCAGCGACGCTAGCAGCCCCGCAAGAACGCCGTACAGTCGGCGACCGATTAGGAAGAGGAGCAGCACGGTGCCCAGATCGAAGAGGGCCGAGAGGTATCGACCGACGATGGTGAGCCCCTCGATGCTGTTGGCGCCCTTCCACCCCTGCGATAGCACATGGCCCGCGAGCTTCAGCAGGTAGAGAGGCACAGTCCCGTAGGCGAAGCTCCTCGGCTGGCCGCTCCCGGGATCCACCGAGCGTGGGTTGAGCGTACTGCGCTTGACGTCATCGAGGTGGGCGTCGGACAGGTTTGGGAACGGCAGAGCGACGCGGTCCATGGTAACCATCACGATGTGCCGCTCGTCGGGGTGGAGATAGTGGCTTGAATCCCAGTTGACATTGTGGAAGCGGAGAATGGCCGCGATAACCAGAATGCCCGCCAGCACTAGGAAGGCAGCTGCGGGCAGCGGCACGGACAGTTGGGAACGGGAGATCCGAGGGGTTTGAATCTCTTCCATGTCGGCTATTGTACCAGTTCGATAGGTGTGAAGGCTTCGGGCGGGATGATGCTGGACTTACCCCCGGGAGGGGTCCACAGCAACTCCAGGGTTCCGGCCTCACGGTTGGTGTTATAGCGTAGCTCGATGGGATGCGAACCCGTCAGCAGTTGGACGGCGACGGAGACTGAGCGTAGAGAGGATGTTCCCTGCGGGATCTCCATCACCCTTCGCCCGTCGATGTCAAACTCGGCAGGATCAGTGGAGTTCAGTGCGAAGCTGTACTGGCCGGTCGTGGGGACCTTGAGGCTGCCTTGCCAGCGCGCCGACACCGGTTGCCTGATGCCCCACAGCTCCGCCATGTTGCGGAAGCCGATGGCTCGATCCTGTCTCTCCACCGCCTGTCCCCCTCGCGGCGTCACTTGCGCTCGGAGGTTCCCTGTGAGGGTCCGGACGTCCAGGCATCGAGCGGGCACCGGCGAGAGTTCCTGTCCCTGCGCCCGCCACTTGAGGGCGACTCGTGATCCGGCGCTGGCGAGCTCTGCTCGGACCTCCAGGCTGTGCCATCCGGTGGAGAGTTGGCGCTCCTGTGACTGGTCGATGGGAGTGCCATCGACCCTAATCTCGGTTGGTGCGCCTTCGGCACGCAACAGGTAGCGGGCAGGCCGCTCCACGTAGAGGCTGCCGGTCCATTTGGCCGTGACGGGGTAGGCACCGGAGCCGCCTCCGAGGTCGCTGCCGCTCGATTCCCTTCTCTCTAAGGCCCCGTAGCGGGCGAGCAGCCCCTGGTTGGCGACGGCTTCGGAGCTCGACACCTTGAATGCGCTGACCACGGTGCTGTCCCCCTTGCCCTTCACGTCCTCAATGCGCCCCCCCGGATAGGCCGACCTCAGGAGGTCCATGTATGGCGACATGTGAGGGTGTACCATGAATACCAAGTCTTGCTCTCCTGTAGCCGGCACAGGGATAGCCCCCGTCGGATTGACCAGGTCGCCACCGATCACCTTCGGTGCGAGGAAGCGGGTCACGCCATGGCTGAGGTAAATGTGTGGGGCTCCAAGGCCGTAGGCGCGGTACTGGGGGCCGAGCGCGGCCAGGTACTTCGCCTGCAACGTGGTGTTCTCCCAGGGTTTGGCCGCCGCGGCAGGTCCGAAGTAGTTGGCGTTGTCCACCACCCCCGCCATCAGTGGGATCAGTGCCACGAGCGCCATCATGGGGGAGGCTGAATCGCTGCTAAGGATACGCCGCGCGTTTTCGGCAAGCCATTCCAGGCATAGGGCGATGACCACTACCGCAGGTACCAAGGCGGGCAGAAGTCGGTGGGTCTGTGGAGGGTCGATCGTCAGGGCTCCGCCGATGATGACGACCGACCAGAACCACACCACCAGTAGCGCATATCTACTATCGCGGAAGCGGAGCAGGGCCAGGGCCATTCCCAGGACGAGGAAGGGTCCCAGCAGCTGCGCAAGCATCGGGGCGGCGGAAAACGCATAGAAGGGTCCGCTGTCGGGCCTGGAGAAGAAGGCCAAGAAGCTGATCTTCAGTTGCATCAGGAGGATCTCGGGCACGTTCGTCGTGCCGTAGACCGAAGAAACGTGGCTCATTTGGTTGAAGATCAGCCTACCAGCCATGTGGTCGGTGTAGTGGTCATTCCTGCCCAATTGATACGCGAGGACCGGAGCGAGTACCATGATGCTCCCGATGCCCAACAGGAAGCCGCCCCGCAGCCAGCTTCGCCATCGTTCCCTCTGAAACAGCAGGAGGTAGGCAAAATAGAGGGCAATAGCTACCAGGGTGGAGGCTCCCGCGAAGGCGAAGTAGACGGCGAAGCTGCCGGCCATGCCCGCGGCCAACCACCAGACTGCGTTGCCTCTGGTCTGCCCCTGGTATAGACAGTAGAAGCTGAGACAGGAAAGTGCCAGGACCTGGGTCACATCGCCGGCGTAGCGGCTGTAGTGGATGTGGACCGCCGAACCGGTCAGCAGGGCCAGGGCGAGCAGCGCCGCGCTGCTCCCGAAGAGCCTCCGCACATAGACGAAGAAGATGGGCAGGGTGAGGACGCCGACGACGGCGGAGAAGAGCCGCATGCCGACGACGTCCTGTCCGAAGAGACCCAGGAAGGGGGCTTCGAAGTAGAACTTGAGGGCCCGGTCTCCCAGGAAGGCCGTGCCGAAGGGGTCCGGACCTTTTCCGTCGAGGATCGATAGGGCGATGAGGGCGTGCTCGGCCTCGTCGCCGTGGATGCCAGAAGGGAAGGCTGCCAGGTCGTATAGCCGGAGGATGGTTCCCAGCAGCACCAGCAGCCCCACCAGCGCCGTCTCTCGTCGGGACAGCAGGGATAGCAGCAGGCGTAAGCGCCTGCCGGGTGATGCCGAGGGAGAGTGCACCGGTAGGGCTGTGACGACTGCCACGGCGAGACTTGTACCCCATACGAAGATGGAGGCCAGTACCAAACTCGGGGCGTTCACCACCATCAGTAGGGATGCCCCAAGAAGGATCGCCGCACCGATGCCCATGAGGACACGGCTGGCGAGGTTGCCGCGCCCCAACGTTTCGGCAGTGGCCTCCCTTCGCCTTGCCCATCGACGGGAGGTCTGAATCGCCAGCAGGAACGCGGCGACGCCCGCGGCGTAGAGGAGGATCGCCCTGTCCTCCTCTTTCGATGTCGTCAGAAGGTACTGGCCGGCGGCCGAAAGGAGAAGGGCGGCAGTCAACATCAGGGGAAAGGCCCAGTCGAGCAGGGCAGAGGCCAAGGTCCGCAGGCTCGACTCGGGCTTGGCCGGTGCCGGCGGGCTGTCAGATGCCATGGTACCTGCCTCCTCACCATCTGCGGGAACACCGGTTACGGCTACGGCCACACCGACCTTCTTCATTCCCAGGAGCCTGTCACGCAAGAGTTCGGGCGCCATCCTCTGTTCCACTCTCCGTAGCGTTGGGGTTTATTTCCAACGTGGTAGCTATGGCTGGCTCTGTCGGTTGCTTATCGTATCCCCCACCGTTGGATCCGACGGTTTCCCGTGTCCACGACCCAGAGCTGCCCCAGGGCATCGATACGGACTCCGGTTGGCAGGTTGAACTGGCTATCGCCGCTGCCTGGAGAGCCCAACTCTCCCAGACTTCGCCCCTCTGGGTCGCAGACCCGGACCAGACCAGAGGGCGGGTCGGTCACGTACAGCTCTCCCCTTGGGCCCACGGCGAGGTGCGGAGCATCGAATGTGGTGGACGGGCGGAGAGGCCAGCTTCGCAGGACTGTGTCCTTCGCGTCGAGCACCAGCAAGAGGTGCTTATCGGCGTCGGCCACGTACAGGGTTCCGTCGCCGGCGACGGCAACGGAGACCGGCTGTGCCATCTGCCCCTGGCCACGGAACTCGGCCAGCATCTGCCCCGTGGATGAGAGCTTCACCACGCGGCTCCTTCCCGTGTCCGCGACGTAGATGGCACCCGTTGGGTCGACGGACATGCCTCTCGGACTGTACATGTTTGCCGAGCGACCCATCCGCGAAAGGACCTTTCCGTCCGGGTTGAACATCAGGATCGGCTCCGTTCCCTTGGAGTCGAGCACCAGGAGTTGGCCCCCAGGGGCCACCACCACCCCGAAGGGCTCGACGAATTCGCCTTCCAACTGGCCGGCGGGAGCCCCCTGCGGCGAGAAGATGTGGACTCTCTTGTTGCCACTGTCCGCCACGTAGAACCTGCCGTCGAGACCAACAGCCACGTCCCGGGGCTGGGAGAAGCGGCCCTCGCCCGTGACACTTCCCAGGAAGTCGGCGGCCACCGTCCCGGGTGCAATAGATGCGGGTGCGTTGGGTTGCGCCGCGGCCGGTGCCGGGTCCGCGGACTCGATCGTAGGGCGGTAGCTGCCCTGAGGCGGGAAGAGTCGCTCTGTGGGGAGCAACTCCCTCTGCCCTCCGGGTGGAGTCCAGTAAACCCTGATGAAGGTGTGGTCCGATTCGTCGTAGAAGCGCACCCGCAGGTCGTGGACGCCTGCTTCCAGCTGGACCGCCCCCTCGCGAAGCTGGCGGTTGGCGCCCTCGTTGGTCACAACCAGCTTCTCGTCCAGGTACACCCAGGAGGTGTCGGCCGATTCTGTGGCGAAGCGGTAGTTCCCGTCTCGGGGCACCTCGACCTTGCCCCGCCACTCCACGCTGTATGGCCTGGGCAAGGGCAGCAGGTGGACCTGCCGGTTCAGGTCAGGATCGATCTGCTGGAATGCCGGCTCACCCTCCCAATGCCGGTTGCCGTAGTAGCTCCCCAGCAGCCCCCTGCTCGCGACGGGAGGGCTGAACAGGAGGTCTTTCGGCAGTGGCATCAACTGGCCAGCCTTGGGCGGCTGCCACAGGACGGAGATGGGGGTAGGCTCGCCGAACACTGCGCTGATACGTAGGCTGTGGAGCCCTGTCGCGAGCACCACATCCTCCTGCTGGCCGCCGACGGCCAACCGATGCTCGTCCAGGTAGATCTCTGCGGTCTGAGGCCCTTCTAGTCTGAAGAGATATCTCCCGTATTCCGGGACGGCCAGGGTTCCGTGCCAGGTTGCGGAGAAGGGTGGTTTGGGGACGCGCGGGCTGCGCATCTCCAGGCGAGGGGAGGCGTTGCGCTCCTCCAGGACCGGCTCGCCCTCCCACTCGGCGTTGGCGTAGTAGCTGCCCTCCAGCCCCTGCAGGCTCAGGATATCCGATTGCTTGACCAGGGCAACCAGCAGGATCGGAAGGCCCCCCTCCGGAGAGCGGACGATCCGTGTCTCGGCCTGAGGGTAAAGCTGACGGATCTGGGAGAGGGCCGCCGTATGGTGAGGTTCGAGGAACAGGGCGACATTCCGGATGCCGCGAAGGGGCAGGTGGGATGCCGGCTCGAACTTCTGATAGTTCTTGCGGCCCGTCAAGAACTCGATGGTCGGATGGTTGGTAAAGGTCTCACCCAGCAGGACGTCGTAGCTCGGCCCGAGGGCCTTGATCTGGCTGGCGATTTCCGTCTCGGCGGTGGAGAAAACGCTCCAACTCTGGTAATCGCTGGCCTGCTGGACGAAGTAGCGCTGGTAGTTGAGCACTCCTACTCCAAGGAGCAGCACGCCGATGGTCATGGCAGCCACAGGCACCAACAGTTGCCGGTCTCCCGGTCGCCCCGGAGGCAGGGTGAGGCGAAGCTGCCCCAGCTGGTGGAGGGGCAGACTGCCCCAAAGGGCCGCCAAGGGCAGGGAAGCCAGGATGGCCACCATCGCCGTTTCATCGATGGTTCGAAGCCCTTGGGGTGCCTCAAAGGCGAGGGAGAGCACGCCGCCGCCGAGCATGATGGCAAACCAGGTCAGCGCGGTAGCATGCTCGGCCTTCCCTATCTGCCGCAACGCCATGGCGAGACCCAGAGCAAACAGCGCCGCCGTGATCTGGTCCAGCATGGGGGCTCTGGGCAGGTTGTGCCGGCCGTTGCCATCTCCCTCATAGTGGAACATCAGTAGGTGCTTACGGAGGTTCTCTGCCAGGGGGGCCAGGGACTGCTGTTGGGTGACCTCCCCGATCATGGAGACCTGCGAAGAGCGCGACCCGAAATCCCCCGGCTTCTGCAGGGCGAACTGTAGCAGGGGGCTGGCGCTGAGCAGGGCGACGACGACGAACAGGCCCAGGCCGGCCAGGTGGCGGGAGAAAAAGTGGCGGCGCTCCGCGGCCAATCTGTAGGCCAGGTACACAACCATTACTACCGGCACCAGCCGGGAGGTGTAGTACATGTTCAGGCCCAGGCCGAGACAGCTGCCGGCCAGGGCAAAGGAGATCATCTTGCCGCCGCGCAGCCCTCGGATCAGGAAGTAGAGGGCCAGGGCGTCGAAGGTCACAGACCAGATCGCGTTGAATGCGATGCGACTGAAGTTGACGTGCCAGGCCATGACCGCCAGCAGGACCCCGGCGATTAGTGCCACCCGCCGGCCAAACAGCTCTCGGCCCAGCAGGGTGACGGCCAGGACACCGAGGGTGCCGCCCAAGGCCGCGCTGAGGCGCAGACTGAGGGGCGTCGCACCCCACAGGTGGTAGAAGGGGAGCATTATATACCAGTGGAGGGAGGTCTCCTGCAGGTACACGGGGCGGAAGGCTGCGTCGTTGGCGATGCGCTGCACCTGGAGTCCGCTGAAAGCCTCGTCCCACCAGAGGCCGAAGGGGAGGGAATCCAGTTGGTACAGCCTGAAAGCGGCCCCAATCAGCAGGATGAGGCTCAGGGCGATCACGTCTTCGGCCGACCATCCTGCCAGTGGCCTCAGCCTGGGTCGCCCCGCCGCGAACCAGACGGTCAGTGGCGCGGTTACCACGCTGGCCGCGTACAGGACCCAGGCGAGGGTCCGGAGGTTGTCAGTCCCAAAGAGCAAGAGGGCCAGCAGGTTGGCGAGGAGGGTGGCCAAAGCAAGGAGCATTGTAGCCCGGCTGAGCACCGGGACGAGGGACGCGGTCTCCTCCGTGGGATGAGCGGCCGCCTCGTCGCGGACCTTTAGCCTGGGGAGGAAGCGCCAACCCAGGACTAGGGCTAACCCGTAGAGGAACAGGCCGTCCCATAGGTATTCTTGGCCCGCGACGTAGCCCTGGGCGAGAACGGCCACGGCAATGGAGCCAGCAACCCCAACGATGCTGCTCGTCTTGCGCATGCTAGCCATCGACACCGTTGCCATATTGTCCCGTTCACTGCCCTCCCCATTCTATATGGCGTGGCAAAGGTAAGGCGGATGGCCCCAGCCGGTCAAGCCCCCGATGGTCCTGGTGAGGCAGGCGCGGCATAAGAGTATTGTCATCTTTGCCTGGGCTTGCAGGTCGTCATGGCATTGACCCGTAGGCCCTTACCTGTCTATTATGCTGCCCAGAGGGGAATATTCAAGATGCTGGTGTAGCGCAAATGATCCCTGCCTGGGTGCTCGACCTTTGGTGAGGCTGTTCAAGAACCGCCCCTGCTCGAATGAGGCGCGTCGACTGTGAGTATGGCACGAAAGAGTAATCGAGACTAAGCCAGGCGTTCTGATAAAGGATTGGCGGCACTCCAGCGGCGCCGCAAGGAGGGGGAGGAATGCAGGACATCCGGTACGATCGCATCTGCCGCACAGCCCAATCGGAGGCATATCTTATCAGTCAGGGTGAGGAACCCATCGCACGGGTGGAGCTCCACTTCACCCACAGCATCGTTTATGGCCTGCTTGTGGTCGAGAAGGATCTGGATGATCGTGAGATTGCCGAACTGATCCAGGGCGTCGACGAAGATCTGGTCTGGAGCGCCGACCTCCCAAGAGAGGATTTCGTCGTTACCGTCTACCGGGGGCAGGAACTAGGAGTCTACAGCGATCCGGACCTGAACCGGGAGGAGATAGTGGATGGCAATGGGGAGGGCGAGGACTGATCCAGGCTGGTCCTTCGGAGGAGGATGGCCAGGGCCAATAGGCCGACACTGACCCCGAACCAGAGGGTGCAGAGACGGATCAGGAGCGTGGAGGCCGCCGCGAGGTCGGAACCCACGCCCACCGTCGCCACCAACAGGAAGGCGATGGTGCCCTCGGCCGTACCCAGGCCCCCAGGCAGCATAGAGATGGAGCCGACGAGAGTGGCCATCGCCAGAACAAAGGTCGCCTGCAGCAGCAGTGTGCCGGAGGGTTCCAACCCAAGCCCCCAAAGCACCACGAAGAGGGCAACGCACTCGCCGAACCAGGAGACCAATCCCAGCCCCACGGCGAAACCCAGGGAGCGCCATTGGAGCAACCGGTGGGCCGAGAGGTAGAAGGCCCTGATTCGGGAAACATGACTGGCCGTTAAGGAAAAACGCTCCGCCCTGGCCAGGATGGCCATAGTCAGGGCCTTGGACTGGACGACAGCCACCGCTGCTACCCCCGTCACCAGCACGACCACCAGCACCTCCAGCCCTATTCTATAGGTCAGAAAGCCCACGGATGCCAGGAGCAGCATTGCCAATCCATCGCTGAGCCGCTCCGCGAGCACGATCGGAGCAGAGTGGCTAAAGGCTAGGGGTTACCCCCGATTGACTGTGATTACAAAAGTGCTATTATTGGCTCCCCAGCGTACTCCACCCCCCCTTCCGCTGCTTGTGAAGGAAAGGAGAAGGCCGTGTCAAGCCTTTCTAGATTCGTTATGCTATGGACGTTGCTGCTCTGCGTTGCCCTGTCCTCGTTGGCCTGCAGTACGTCGGCCACGCCGGCGCCAGCCAAGTCATCCCCTGCGGCCGTGGACCAGCAGGGGCAAGCCCCAACGCCCCTTTCCGCTCCCGCAGAGACCGGAGCAGCCCCAACCGCGACCACCAAGGCCGTGGAGATCGACCCTGACCAGCTATTCCGGGTCAATCTGGGCGGAGACCCTCCCACCCTTGACCCCAGTCTGGCGGCGTGGGACGTCTCGTACTCCGTGGTGGAGTTGGTGTTCGAGGGTCTGGTCAAGCTCGACCAAGACTCGAAGCTGCGTCCAGCCCTGGCGGTGGAGGTGCCTTCGCAATCCAATGGTGGTATCTCGGCCGATGGGAAGCGCTATACATTCAAGTTGCGATCCGATGCCAGCTACAGCGACGGGAAGCTCGTGACGGCCAAGGACTTCGAGTTCTCCTTGAAGCGGCTGCTGGATCCTTCCCTGGCGGCGCCGTACGCCTCGTCTTACTACAGCATAGTTGGTGCGGAGGAGTACAACCGGTCCAAGGAGAAGGATCCTGCCAAGCTGAAGGCGCTCAGGGATAGCGTGGGGGTCAGTGCCAAGGACGATCGTACGCTGGAGGTGGTGCTCAAGGAGCCTCGGGCCAGCTTCCTCCAGTTGGCCGCTCTGTGGCCCGCCGTGCCCTTGCGAGAGGATTTGATCAAGAGCACCAGTGCGACGGACAAGCCGGACAGGTGGACCGAGGATCCCAAGCGCTACCTGGGCACCGGTCCCTTCAAGATGGCGGAGTGGGTGCATGGGGACCACATCACCCTCGTGCCCAACGAGAACTACTACGGCTCTAAGCCAAAACTGAAGAAGCTGGTGCTCACGATGGTGAGCGATGCCCAGGCGGAGTACGCGGCCTTCCTGAGCGGTGAGAGGGAGATAGGGAAGCTTCCCACGGCGCTCTTCGAGCAGGCGCGGAAGGATCCCAACCTGAGCAAACAGCTTGTGAGGGCTCCCAGGCTCAGCACCCTTGGGCTGATGTTCAACCATAAAGAGAAGCCGCTTGACAACGTCAAGGTGCGCCAGGCCCTATCCACCGCCATCGATCGCGACACCTTGATCGAGAAGGTGCAGCAGGGCGTCAACAGGCCGGCCTACAGCTGGATCCCGCCGGGCGTTCCCGGCCATCAGCCCGACCTTGGCAAGCAGTACAGGTTGGACGCCGCAAAGGCGAAGCAACTCCTCGCCGAGGCGGGCTATCCCGCGGGCCAGGGCTTGCCCCCTCTTACACTGCAGTTCCCAAATGTGCGCAATAACGCGTCGATGGCTCAGTTCCTCCAGGAGCAATGGAAGGTGCATCTGGGCATCGAGGTGAAGTTGGACCCGATGGAGGCGAGGGCCTACGCTCAGGCTATGGAGAAGGGCCAGTACACCATGGGCTTCTTGACCTTCAATGGTGACTACCCAGACCCGGACAACTGGCTGCCCGAGATCTTCGCCTCGGGTGTCGCGAATAACTTCACCTACTACAGCAACCCAAGGCTGGATGAGTTGATGAAGCGCGCGATAGGCGAGCAGGACGAGAAGAAGCGGCTGACGATGTGGGAGGATGCCCAGAAGATGGTGGTGGACGACGCGGTGATGGCCTTCATTCTCCACCAGGAGTACTACTTTCTGCTGCCTTCGCACGTCAAAGATATGTACGTGACGTCCATGGACGGGGGTGCCATTCCTGGCCGCCGTTCCCTGGGGCAGGTGTGGTTGGCGAAGAAGTAGCAGGATGCAGCGATACCTGATGGCGCGGCTGCTGTGGATGTTCCCGGTGCTGCTGTCTATCTCGCTCATCACATTCGTCTTGATGCACGCCGCACCCGGCGGACCCTGGGATGGGGAGAAGAAGCTTTCCCCCTCTGTGGTGGAGCAACTGAATCTCCGATATGGCCTGGATAGGCCGGTTTGGGAGCAATACCTTACCTTCCTCGGCAACGCCTTGCGTGGGGACCTGGGGGTGTCCTTCGCCTACCAGGACCGGAGTGTTGTGGATGTGATCGGTGAGGGGTTGCCGGTGACGGCCACCCTGGCCGCGATGGCCTTGGCCGTGACCCTGTTGATCGGTCTCCCCCTCGGGATAGCCGCCGCCCTTCGGCAGAACTCCTGGATCGACCACCTCTGTCTACTGCTGGCAACTCTGGGATCCTGCGTACCCAACTTCGTGCTGGCCATTGTTCTGGTGATCGTCCTGGCCGTCGGGCTGCAGCTACTGCCGACGAGCGGTTGGGGAAGCTGGCAGAAGGCCGTCATGCCCGCTCTGGCGCTTGGATTCCACCACTCGGCACTGCTGGCCCGAATCACGAGAGCTAGCCTGATCGAGGTGATCCGGGAGGAGTACGTCCTCACCGCGCGTGCCAAGGGACTCAGGGAGGGGGTGGTCCTGCGGCGACACATCCTGAAGAACGCTCTAATACCTGTGGTGACGGTGCTGGGGCCGATAGTCGCCAGCCTGATCGCCGGCTCCTTCGTCATCGAGAGCGTCTTTGCTATTCCCGGTGTCGGGAGGCACTACGTCCAGGCGATCTTCGGCCGCGACTACGGGATGCTGATGGGCATGACGCTGTTCTACGCTGCCATAATCAGCCTTGCCAACCTGGTGGTGGATGTAGCTTACGCCTACCTGGACCCAAGGATACGGCTGCGGTGAGCATAATTTCCGTTGAAGCGAATGGATGGCCTGTCACCGACGGACTGGGCGCGCGGCGAGATGGCTGGCGCCGGTTGGTGCGTAACCCGATGGCGATGGTGGGTGGAGTGGTCGTCGTATTGCTCGTCGCGGTGGCAATCCTGGCCGACGTCATTGCTCCTCACAATCCGACAAGGCAGAACTACGACGCGCTGTTCCAGCCGCCGGGGGGGCAGTATCTGCTGGGGACGGACAACTTGGGGAGGGATCAGCTATCCAGGCTTGTCCACGGGTCGCGCGTGGCCCTCGCCGTCGGGGTATTATCTCAGGCCGTCGTTCTGGTCCTGGGGGTCTCCATCGGTTCCCTCGCCGCACTGGCAGGGGGATGGGTGGACAACCTGCTGATGCGGCTCACCGATGTCGTCTATGCATTCCCCGACCTGCTCCTCATCATCCTCCTCTCCACGGCCCTCCGGGAGCATCCGCTGAGGGAGGTGGGTGGCGGATTGCCGATCATCTTTCTCGCCATCGGTCTCGCCAACTGGGTGGGGGTGGCCCGGCTGGCTCGCGGGCAGTTATTGGCGCTGAGGGAGCGCGAATTCGTGGAGGCCGCGCGGGCGCTCGGCGCGGGCAACGGCCGTATCCTGCTGGTCCACCTCCTGCCCAATGCCGTTGGTCCCCTCATCGTGGCGGCCACTTTCGGGATCCCATCCGCCATTTTCGCCGAGGCGACCCTCAGCTTCCTGGGGCTCGGGATCGTGCCACCCAACCCTAGCTGGGGGTCGATGATCCAGGAGGGATACCAGGCCATCTTCGCCTATCCCCACCTGGTGCTGTTTCCCGCCCTTGCCATAGCGACCACCCTGCTGGGCTTCACCTTCCTGGGCGATGGCCTGCGAGATGCACTGGATCCGAGGTGCAGCACGAACCGTTCCGCTGCGGGTTAATTTCGTGGGGTGAGGGCGACGGCAGCGGTGCCGTGGTTTCATTCCATGCCACAAAGACAATGAGGACGCGACAATGATCGTGGATGCCCACACCCATATCTTTCCGCCGGAGGTAGCCCAGCGCCGGGAGACCTTCTGCATGATGGACAAGTTCTTTGGAGAGCTGTATGGCAATCCGGCGGTCAGGATTGCCCGTGTCGAGGAGTTGCTGGCTGAGATGGATGGCGCGGGCGTCGACGTCTCCGTATTGTGTGGCTTCGGATGGGCCAGCCACGAGCTGTGCGTCATGCACAACGACTACCTGTTGGATTGTGTTTCCCGCTACCCCGACCGGTTGGTGGCGTTGGCGGCGGCGCAGCCGCTCGCGGGGGATAGGGCGCTCGCGGAGGTGGAGAGGTGCCTGGCGCGGGGGGCGCGGGGGGTGGGCGAGCTGATGCCCGACGGCCAGGGCTACCGTCTCACGGAGCATCACCGGATAGGGGGGCTTTTCGAGTACGCCTCGGAGCGGGGATTCCTCGTCCTCACCCACGCCACGGAGCCGCTCGGCCATGACTACCCAGGAAAGGAAAGAGTGACGCCGGATACCATATGGACATTGGTTCAGGGCTACCCGAAGGCTCGCCTGATCCTCGGGCACTGGGGAGGCGGGTACCCCTTCTATGAGCTGATGCCTGAGGTGCGGAAGGCATCGCGCAACGTTTACTATGATTCGGCCGCGTCGACCTACCTATACTCGCCCGAGGTGTTTCTTCGTGTTGGGGAGATCGTGGGTTACGACAAGGCTCTCTGGGCGACCGATTATCCCGTGCTGCGCCAGAAGCGGTTCCTGGAGCGGATGGAGCAGTTGAGCCTGAGCGAGGAGCAGAGGGCGGCGGTGCTAGGAGGGAACGCGGTCAAGCTGTTCGGTTTGTCGGATACGGAGTGAGATGAGCGAGATTCCTAAGCGGCGGCTGTTCGTGGCGGTGGAGCTGCCTGACAGGTGGCGGGACGAGGCGTCCCGGATTCGGCGGGAGGTCGAACTGGTGGCGGGCGGGGAGCTGCGGTGGGTGCGGCCAGATCTGATCCACCTCACAGTGGCCTTCCTGGGGTATCAGACCGAGGAGTCGCTGCCAACAATTGAGAGGGCGCTAGAACTGGCTGCGACAGAGATCCCGTCCTTCCGCATGGGGCTGGGGCGTCCTGGCTGCTTTGGACAACCTCGCAACCTGCGTACGATCTGGCTCGGGCTGGCGGAGGTGCCTGCCGGGCTTCAGCAGCTGCACCGAGCCGTGTCCGAGCGCCTCACGGAGGGCGCGATAGCCTTCGATCGAAAGCCGTTGGTGCCCCACATCACCCTTGCGCGGGCCAGGCCCACCATGCGATCTCAGCTGTCGCTGCATATCCACGCGAAGCTCGTGGGCACGAAGGTTGGCATTGTTCTGCCTCTGGATGTCGCCCAGTTTGTTCTGATGCAGAGCCACCTTAGCCCCAAAGGGCCGGAGTATCAGGTGGTGCGGGCGTTCTCGTTGGGGTAGAGGCCCGCCCGGTTGGAGACCCGCGCCGACAGGCATGCGCGCTTGCAGGTGATTTGCTATAGTTGCGAAGTCCGCCGTACTCTTAAAGCAGGGTTCTCGCGTGTTGGCCATTGTTCCCGATCAGCCTGCGCAGTCCGCGCCGAAGCCGTCCATCGACCTCGAGTTGATCAGTCCCGCCTTCTGCGGGCCACTGGCGCTGCTGCTGGAGTTGATCGAGCGACGCCGTCTCCCCATTACTGAGGTGAGTATTGCCGAGGTAGCCGACCAGTACCTGGATCGGATGAAGACGCTGGTGGGGCTGGACCCGGAGGTTCTCGCTGATTTCCTGGTGATCGCGGCGAGGCTGCTTCTGCTGAAGTCCCGCGAACTGCTGCCGAGCGAGCCCATCCAGGAGGAAGAGGTGGACGTGGCCGCAGAGCTGCAGCAGCGGTTGCTGGAGTACAGGGTCTTCCGCGAGGCCGCGGAGCTGCTGCGGAAGCTGGAGGAGAGTGGGGACAGGAGCTTCACCAGGGAGCCCTCGGAGGAATGTGCGCCAAGGCCGGAGCCGCCTCTCCAACCAATCCCACCCATCCTCCTGCAGGCGTCCATGCTGAGGATGCTGAAGGCCCTGCAGCCAAAGAAGGGAGCCTTGGAGCTAACCCCGCGGGTCAGCGTTCAGGAGCGTATGGAGCAGCTTCTGGATTGGCTGTCCTCCCAACAGTTCGCGGTGTTCTCGGAGCTGGCGGGAAGCACAGTCCACGAGATCGTGGCGACCTTCCTGGCCTTGCTGGAGCTGCTGAGGCTGGGGCAGGTGGGGGCGGTGCAGGAGGAGTCCTTCGCCGAGATTCGCCTGTTCCTGACCAAGCGGCCCGAGGACCGACCCCAGTTCGAGTCGGTGCGGCCGCCGGTCGCGGTGGAGGCGCAACCGGTGTAGCCGCATGCTTTGGCTTGCGCGTACCTTTTGGCGAGCTCGCCTCCATGACAACGGGCTACGCGCAACCTGAAGGTTGCGGCTACATTCGTTTGGCTACATTCGTTTGGCGGATGCCCCATGGACTTGGTGGATGCGCCCCTGGTGATGGATACAACGGGACTCGGCTGTTATACTATTGGCGAGCTAGTATAACTGGAGGCTGAAGATGGCAGAGCCCGCCAGGACAGTAGTATCATCCAAGGGATGGATCGTAATCCCCGCCGAGTTGAGACAGAGGTATGGCCTGAAGCCGGGCACTAAGGTGCAGGTGGTGGACTACGGAGGGGTGCTGTCCATCGTGCCGATTCCTGACGACCCCATCGCTGCGGGGGCGGGAATGTTCGCCGGAGGACCCTCAGCAACAGAATTGCTTTTGGAGGAACGCCGACGGGACAGGGAGCGTGAGGATGCTCGATAGCTACGTGCTGGATAGCTTTGCCCTGCTGGCGTACTTCCATAGTGAGCCAGGGAGATCTACGGTTGAGGGCCTGTTGCGTCGTGGTGAAGCCGGCGATGCTAGGCTACTGCTCTGCATCATCAACTACGGCGAGGTTCTCTACACCCTCGAGCGGACGCGCGGGGCCACGGTTCTGGAGCAGGCGATCGTGGTCATCGACAATCTTCCCATCGAGGTAGTCGATGCCGATCGCTGGCTTACCTTTGCTGCCGCTCACCTCAAGGCTCGCCACGCCATCTCCTACGCCGACGCCTTCGCCGCTGCCCTGGCTGAACGCGAGTCGGCGGTGCTGGTTACTGGCGACCCGGAGTTCGAGTCGCTGGAAGGGCTGATTCGGATCGAGTGGTTGGAGAGGCGGTGAGGGCCGCTTCTGCTACCGGCGCCCATGCGGCCCAACTCCAGCGGGAGCGAGCATCGGCTCGGGCTGCTTCGCCCATCGCACGGAGCTGCTCAGGGTCGCTCAGGAGTGAGGCCACTGCCTCGGCCATGACCGTGCGGTTTCCCGGTTCGACGAGGAGCCCGGAGCGGCCGTCTGCCACGTACTCACACGCCTGCCCCACCCTGTCGGCCACTACCGGTACCCCCGCAGCCAATAGATCCAGCAGCTTCATGGGGCATTTGGCGCGATTCAGCAGGGTGTCGTCCAGCAGGTAGAGTGCCACGTGGGCCATGGCAAAGTAGTGGGGCAGCAGATCCGTGGGGATCCAGCCGGCGAGCCGAACGTTGGTGGCCAATCCTCGGGCAAGGGCCATCCTGCTGAGCTCCTGTTCCTCTCCTCGCAGCCCCTGTCCGACGACCAGCAGGATGGCGTCGCCCACATCCTCGCGCAGATGCTCCAGCACATCCAAGACTCGCGTTACACTGAACTCCACGAAGCGGGTGTACAGCAGGACCACGGGCCGGTTGTTCAGATCGAGCTCGCTACCGGTTGGGTGGAGCGCCGGCAGGTCCAGGGAGGATTGTGCCAATGCGTTGGGGAGGTAGACGATCTTCCTTGCCCCAACCTGTTGTACCAGCTCTTGCAGTGCGCGGCTGGCGACTGTGGTGACGTCGGCGTGGCGAAGTGACCACTGTTCCTGCCAGGCTACGAGCCTCTTGACCCATCGCGGCAGGGCGAATCGGTCGTTCCAGCCCCCGTCGCCCTCCCAGTCGTCGGTATCCAGGGCGATGGTCCCGCGGTACAGCCTCAGGAGCCGGAGGCACCAGAAGAGGGTGAGAATGGCGCCGGAGTAGGCGATGGGCTTAAAGCAGTAGACGACGTCCGGCCCCCAGCGCAGGGTGTACCAGGTCAGCAGGAGTAGCTGCCAGAATTGAGTCAGGCCGGGGATGCGAGGGCCACGGCCGGCGTAGCGGAGCGTGACTCCGCGAGCCAGATCCGGGCCGCCGAAGTCGGTATCCCACCGGACAGGCAGCGCCATTTGCACGGCCTGCCCGCGGCGGGCCAGCTCCTCGGCGAGAGGGAGGGCTCTGACGGCCATGGTCTGCTTGCTGCCCAGGCCAAAATTGCCGACTATTGCGATGCGCATGGGGGCTCCTGGAGCTCAGGACAACCTGTGGTGGTCGTTGCCGGGGGCGCCCGCGCCCCCGGCGGGGCGGTTCGCGAACCGCCCCTACTCTACGGTCACGCTCTTGGCCAGGTTTCTCGGCTGGTCCACGTCGCAGCCGCGATGGATGGCGGCGTAGTAGCTGAACAGCTGCATTGGGACCACGTTGGCGAAGGGCGAGAACAGCTCGGACATAGGGGGAACGTAGATCACCTCGTCGGCGTGTTGGCGGATCTCCTCGTCGCCCTCTGTGGCTATGGCGATGACGCGCGCGCCCCTGGCCCTGACTTCCTGAATGTTGCTGACCATCTTCTCGTAGGTCTTGGAGTCGGTGGCGACAGCCAGCACCGGCATCGATGGCTCCAGCAGGGCTATCGGGCCGTGCTTCAGCTCGCCCGCGGGGTAGCCTTCAGCGTGGATGTAGCTGATCTCCTTCAGCTTCAGTGCTCCCTCCATGGCGGTGGGGTAGCCGACCCCCCGGCCGATGAACAGCAGGTGGTCGACGTTGGCCACGGAGTCGGCGATGCGGGCTGCCTCGTCGGCACAAGCCAGCGCGCGCTGCATTGCCTCCGGGACCCTGGACAGCTCGGTGAGGAGAGCCTCAGCCCCCTCCCCCGTCATGGTGCCGCGGGCCCGGGCTACGTGGACGCCCAGCATCATCAGGACGGCCAGTTGGCCCGTGAAGGTCTTGGTAGCAACCACCCCGATCTCGGGCCCCACCTGCAGGTACATCACCGCGTCGGCCCCGATGGTGATGGCGCTACCCACCGAGTTGGCCACGGCGATGGTCTTGGCCCCGCTCCGCTTTGCCTGGTCGAAGGCGGCAAGGGTATCCGCGGTCTCGCCCGACTGGGACACGGCTATTGCGAGGGTCCTGTCGTCGATGACTGGGTCGGCGTAGCGGGCCTCTGAGGCCACGGCCACCTCCACAGGGAGTTGGCACCACTGCTCGATGGCGTACTTGGAGATCATGCAAGCGTAGTGGGAGGTCCCACAGGCCAGCATCACCACCCGGTTGATGCCGCCGAGGTCCAGGTGGGATAGTTCGGCAAGCATGCCCCCGGGCTGTCCCACGCGGCCAACCATCGCGTTCGTAAGCGCCTCGGGCTGCTCGTAGATTTCCTTCAGGACGAAGTGAGGGTAGCCGCCCTTCTCCGCCGCCTTCTGGTCCCAGTCTACCCTGGTGATGGATGCCTCGATCTGCTTCCCCACCTGGTCCCACACAGACACGCCGGCGGGTGTCAGGAGGGCCAGCTCGCCCTCCCCCAGCCGAATGATCTGCCGAGTGCGAGCGAGGACGGCCGGAATGTCCGAGGCCAGATAGTTCTCCTGGTCGCCAAGGCCGACGATCAGAGGGGCGCTCAGGCGGGCGCCGACTATGGATTGGGGCTCGTCCAGGCTGAGCACCGCGATGGCATAGGCGCCCCGCACCTGGGCCAGGGCTTGGCGCACGGCTGAGAGGAGTCGAGAGCCGTTGTCCTCCTCGCCCAACCGTTCCAGCTTCGCGAGCTCTTCCTCGATCAGGTGGGCCAGCACCTCGGTATCGGTCTCGCTGGTGAAGACGTGGCCTCGCTCCAGCAGGCCTCTTCGGAGGGTTGCGTAGTTCTCGACGATGCCGTTCTGCACGACGCAGAGCCTGCCGGTGCAATCGGTGTGGGGATGAGCGTTCTCGGTCGAGGGGCGGCCGTGGGTCGCCCAGCGCGTATGCCCAATGCCCACTTTTCCCAGCACCGGAGCCGCATCCAGTTCATTAGACAGGTTGATAAGCTTGCCTGCCGCACGCCGGATATCCAGACTGCCGTCAGGGCCGATAACAGCCACCCCGGCAGAATCGTAGCCTCTGTATTCCAGTCTCCTCAGTCCATCCATCAGGACGGGCAGGGATTCGGACCCGCCGATGTATCCGATGATCCCACACATGGCTCACTCTCCCAACAAGGTAGCTCTTATGAGTTCTCGCGCCGACCCGACCACCGCGATGGGATCGGGCACTTCCCCGCGCATTGTCTCGAGGGTTGTGCCGTCCAGGGTCCGAACCCCTGGGTCGTCGAACATGGCGGCGGGCAGCACCCACTGATCCAGCCGCTTTTCCCTCAGCTTAGGAAGGACGTCGGCTCCGGTGAGGAGCCCTGAGACGGTCACCGTGGTCCCAAAGAACTCGTTAGCCACGGGACACACTTCTACGGTGAGTCCACCAACCCGGTTCATCTCCGCTGCCAGCAACCGCAGAGTAGGGTATGCTGAAGTTCCACATATCCATCCTACTAGCCTTGGGCCTGGGACTGCAACCGGCAATCGGTGCTTCCTGCCGGTCCAGTCCGAGAGCAATCGACGTACCATACCCACTCCGTTCTCGATCTGTGGATAGCCGTCGTACCAGGTGGCAGGTGGGAAGGACTCCTCACTCACGACGTAGAACTCGTCGGAGAGGTGGACAAAGCTCCGGCCTAGCTGCTTGCGGAACCGCTTCTGGAAGGGGGTGACCTGCCGGACGACCTGTGCGGCTTCCTCCGGTAGGAAGGGCCTCAGCTCGGGGTTTCGGGCGTAACGGGTGAGCCCCACGGGGACCACGGCGAGGGAGCGCACCACCTGGTGCCGAGATGATAGATCCTCGATTGTCCTCCGCAGCACCTCGTTGTCGTTCAGGCCTGGACAGAGTACCACCTGGGCGTGGATCTGTATCCTCCTCTTCCCCAGGTCGTCGATCTGCTCCAGGATGTCTGGTGCCTGGATACCGAGGAGACGATTTCGCAGCTCGCGGTCCGTGGCGTGGACCGACACGAAGAGTGGGTTGAGGTGCTGCTCTTCGATCCGGTCGAGGTCCTCGTCGTGCAGATTGCTGAGGGTGACGAAGTTGCCGAAGAGGAAGGAGAGGCGGTAGTCGTCATCCTTTATGTAAAGGGATTGGCGCAGCCCACGGGGAAGATTCCCCACGAAGCAGAAGGCGCACCGGTTTCGACAGCGGCGGACCCCGTCGAACAGTGGGCTCTCGAACTCGATCCCCAGCCCTTCGTCCAGGTCCTTCTCCACCTCTACCTGGTGCTCCTCGTTGCCACGGAGGGAGACGAGGGTCAGCTCCTCGGTGGTGGAGAGGAACCGGCAATCGATTACGTCCCTGGGGCGGTGGCCGTTGATGGACAGGAGGCGATCTCCGGGCAGGATTCCGCACTCCTCGGCGAGCCCACCGGGGGTGACCGAGCCGACGATGCCGATTGTATCGATGGTTTGCATTGTCATCCCTGGTAGTCTACCAGAGATGCGCCCTTCTCCATCTGACTCGCGGCCTCGGAGTAGTAACCCCTTCGGTCTTCAGGGAGCAGAAGGGCTACCCGTGTCATCATGGATCGAGTGGACCCCTCCAGGCTGCCCTTGCCCGAGCGGTCGCGCTCCGGTCTGAACGGCTGCCCGATTCGCACCGTTATGGTGGGCCTGGCGAGGAACCAGTGCCAACTGCGGAGCCGGTCCGTGCCGGTTATGGCGACGGGCAGTATGGGCGCCGAGGCGAGGATGGCGAGGAGGGCGGCGCCGGGGTGGGCCGCAGCCATTCTGCCAGACTTGCTGCGGGTCCCTTCCGGGAACATGCCGACGGCGTTGCCGTTCTGCAGCACGGCAACCGCCGTGCGGAGGGCCTGGCGGTCGGCTGATCCCCGCTTTACGGCAAAGGCCCCGTACCACGTGATCACCCGTCCGATGATGGGAACCCCAAATAGCTCCTCTTTCGCCATGAAGACGATCCGCCTTGGGAGCAGGGCCCCAAGCATCGGAGGGTCGACTAGGTTGAGATGGTTGGCGACTATGAGGAGCGGGCCCGAGGGTGGGATGTGCTCTATGCCTTCGACCCGGCAGCGAGTGAGCAGCCGCAGCAGGAGGCCGACGGCAAGGTTGGCGAAGTTGTAAAACATCAGGGGATCGACACCCCTGTCTTCTCGTGGAGGATGCGGAGCAGTTCGTCGACTACCTGTTCGATGGACAGGGGCGTGGTATCCAGGGTGATGGCATCGGATGCGGCCCTCAGGGGGGCCACGGTACGGGTGCTGTCGTACAGGTCTCGGCGCCGCAGGTCGGCCAGTACGGCGGCGTATTCCAGTTGGGTCCCTTGCTCAGCGGCTTGGTCCACTCGGCGCCGCGCCCGCTCCTCCTCGCTGGCGGTCAGGTACACCTTCACCTCGGCCTCGGGCCACACCACCGTACCTGCGTCTCGCCCCGCCAGGATGACCCCGCCTTTCTCCGCTATCGCCCGCTGGACTCCGATGAGAGCCGTCCTCACCGACTGGTGCGCCGACACCTCCGACACGTGGGCATCGACCCGCGGGCTGCGGATCGCCAGCGATACGTCCTCGCCGTCGGCCAGGACTATGGTCTGTCGCAGGTCGCCCTTGGGCGCAGGCTTCACCTCGATCAGCAGTTGGGTGGCCAACTGTCCAAGGCTCTCTCCGTCGCGGGGCGGGATCTCACGCTGGAGAGCCACCCAGGTAACCGATCGGTAGAGCACGCCGGTATCCAGGTAGAAGTAGCCCAGCCTGTCGGCCAGCAGCTTCGCCACAGTGGTCTTGCCGGAGGCAGCCGGCCCATCGATGCAGATGACTGGAGCTTTCACCCGCTAGTTCCCTTCAGCTTCCTCACCTCGGCGGGGGTAAGTGCCCTGTAGGCACCTCTTGCCAGCGACCCCAGCCATAGTGGTCCAATTCTGACCCGCATCAGTCGCTCAACCCTGTAGCCCAGTGCGTGGAGCATCCTGCGGATCTGTCGATTTCGACCCTCGTGTATCGTCATGCTGAGCCAGGTCGTCTTGCCATCTGAGCTGAGGACCCGAACTTGAGCCGGATGGGTCCGATACCCGTCGATGTCGACTCCCTCCCGAAGGGCTCGAAGATCTGGTTCCTTCAGAGTCCCGGGGATTGACACGTGGTATTCCTTCTCCCATGCGTACCGGGGGTGTGCGATCACGTTGGCGAACTCCCCGTCGTTGGTCAGGAGGATCAGCCCTTCGCTGTTGGCATCAAGGCGGCCGACGGGGTAGATGCGCGGCCCGTGCGGCACCAGGTCCATCACCGTGGGCCGGTTCTCCGGATCGCCGACGCTGGTGATGTAGCCGGGGGGCTTGTTCAGCACGAGGTAGATTCTCTTGACCCGACGAGGGATCGGCCTGCCATCCACGGTGATTACGTCGTGGTCCGGGTCGACTTTGGTGCCTAACGTGGTGCATACCACACCGTTGACACCCACCCGTCCGGCTAGGATCATCTCCTCGGCCGCTCGCCTGGATTCCACACCTGCCTGGGCCAGGACCTTGTGCAGCCGCTCTTTTCGCCCGTTTTCGCCGCCGTCTGTCTCTAGTAGCGGCTTGTCTTCCGGAGAAACGCCCACATGACCCCCTGCGGGCCCACCTGAGCCCGACTCCTCAATGTCGAGCTACGGATATCCCCGCGAGTCTCAGTTACCTTGGTAGAGTCCAACTTCGGCCACCTTCTTGCCGAAGAGGTAGTAGCTGGCTGCACCAGCGGCACCATCACCCTTCGATGGGGTGCTGGAGACGTCATAGTAGTGGCGCAGATAGGGTCTCTGCCACGATGGAAACACGATGGCCGGCTTGTCCCTGGCGACGACCTGTTGGACCTCGCTCCCCTGGCCAGACTCGGCAATGGGATGGTCGGCGGCTTCGAGGGACTCCCAGTCGTAGTTCGTGAGCAGGTAGTCGAGAAGGGCGCCGGAATCCTCGTACATGTCGGGGCCGTCGAGCACCACCGCGATCGCTCTGTGGCCTCTCCGAGTCGCTGAGGATACCAGGCAGCGGCCAGCCTCATCAGTATATCCCGTCTTGACACCGTCTGCACCTGGGAGGGTGTTAAGCAGTTGGTTGGAGTTCTTGAACACCCACCTGATGGGGGCATCGATGCGGTACTCCTTGGTGGACACGATCCTGGCGAAAACCGGGTTCTGCAGGGCAGTTCGGGCTAGCACCGCCAGATCGTAGGCTGAGGAGTAATGCTTGGGGTCGTCGAAGCCGTGGGGGTTCACGAAGTGAGTGTCCTTCAGCCCCAGTTGGGTTGCCTTGGCGTTCATCATGTCGGCGAAGCCAGGTATGGACCCGCCGACGTGCTCAGCGAGAGCCACAGCGGCGTCGTTGCCGGAGACCAGCATCAGGCCGTACAACATCTGTTCCACGGTCAACGTATCCCCGGGGTCAAGGCCGATTATGGTGGGATCGACCTTCACGTTCTTGCCGGCCGTGACGACGTCGGTCAGCCGCGCCTTCTCGAGGGTTACGAGGGAGGTCATCATCTTGGTGGTGCTGGCCATCGGCCTGTGATCGTGGGGGTTCTTGGATGCCAAAACCTGCCCCGTGGTCTCGTCCATCAGCAGCCAGGCCCTGGCGCCCACCTTGGGCAGGCGATCCGCCCTTATCTGCTTAACGGTGCTGGAAGAGACGGGGGTCACCGCCGCCTCGGATTCTATCAGGGTGGGTGGTCCGAAGCCCACGGTGAGTAGGGAAAACGTGACGAGGAGGATGATAACGATGAGATGCCTCATGGCGTCACGATCCCTGAGGTGGCATTCTGGAAGTGTTCGATCCGGACGGGTTCCCCGTCGGGGGTAAGCTCTACGACGACCAGATCTATTCGCCACGGCACCTCCAGGTGCTTGGTCGATGCCAGGTAGTACTCTCCCAACTTCACCAGTCTCAAAGCCTTTCGCCGGTCTATGGACTCCTCGGGCCGGAAGAGGCAGGGCCGCTGTTTCGTCCTGACTTCGACGAAGACCAGCTCCTCACCATCCTGTACAATCAGGTCGATCTCTCCCAACGTGCAGCGGTAGTTCCGTTGCAGCAGCCGATATCCCTGCTTCCGCAGGAAGGTGGCGGCCACGGCCTCGCCGGATTGGCCCACACTCTTGCGGTGGTCGGTCACGGCCACAGGCTCCCTTCAACCAACGCGTAGCGGTTGAGTTGTATGGATTGGCATTCACGGTCCGTCGGCACAGCATACAACTCCAGTGACGATCATGTGAATGTGTTGTCTGAATCTGAGGCACCGAATAGGTTCGGACAAATCAGGGCGCGCACCGGTGCGAAGCTGCGCCTGTGAAAGGGAGTGGGGCCAAGAGCCCTGAGTGAGGCGATATGCTCGGCACTCCCATAGCCTGAGTTGTGGTCCCAACCATAGCCGGGGTAGCGGATGGCCAGTTTCTTCATCAGCCGGTCACGAGTGACTTTGGCTATGATGGAGGCACAGGCAATGGAATAGCTGGTGGCGTCACCGCCAATGATTGCCGTGTGTGGGCCAAATGTGCAGTTCCGAATCTCTCGCCCGTCCACAAGAACGTGATCGTAAGGAGCCACTCTAGCCAGAGCCCTCTTCATGGCTAGTCGGGACGCGGCAAGCACGTTCAGTGTGTCGATTTCTCGCACAGACGCAGCACCAACCCCGACGGCTATCGCCTGCCGCAGGATCTGCCCAAAGATGCGTTCCCGCTGTAATGGGGAGAGGGTCTTGGAATCTCGAACCCCTTGGATCAGTTGAGCACCGGGTGGTATCAGATAGGCTGCCGCGACAACGGGACCAGCGAGGGGGCCGAGGCCTGCCTCATCCACACCAGCTATCCGAATGCATCCCGACTTCCAGAGCTGGTGCTCGCGGTCAAGGGTGGGCACCATTACCACTGGGTTCTCCTCCGGATTTTGGAGAGTCGTTGGCCTGCGCCTGGTCGTGGCGGCCCATTCAAATCGTGAGCCATTCTAACAGGCCGGGGCCTAGAAGTGGGCCAATAGAGATCGGAGCTTTATGTGAGAGCGCAGCCCGCTCCGCTGACTCAGGCTACCCTGCGAGGGTGCTGGTAGGGGAGCGGCTGCTCTTCGGAGGGATCGGGGAAATGGGGGAGGTTGGGTAAGGAGCGGTGCGGGGAGCCACACGCACCCCCGCACCTTACGCCTTCTCGACGCTGGCAGACGGGCGACGAACAACGGCTGGCCGCTTCTCCTTGATGCGAGCAGCCTTGCCAACGAGGTTCCGCAGGTAGTATAGCTTGGCCCGTCGAACGAGGCCTCGCCGAACCACTTCCACTCTGTCGACACGAGGCGAACAGTACGCGAAAGTCCTCTCTACCCCAACACCGTGAGCAATGCGGCGCACTGTGAAGGTGCCATCTGGCTGCTTGGGCTTGTTCAGCCGGAGGACCACACCCTCGAAGTTCTGCAACCGCTCTCTGCCACCCTCGACCACCTTGACACCGACCTTGACGGTGTCCCCAGGGCCGAACTGGGGGATATTGGGGTTCCTCTGCACATTCATAGCCTGACTGGGACTTATCACTGCTACCCCCTGGCCAAATACAGCTTGCGAACGAATGACGGCCGATTATACCATGGATACCTTTGGCCAGACAACCGCAAGAGGTTGTTGTGGCTAACGTAGCCTTTGAACGACATCCTGCACCCTGCGGATCACCTCCGCCACTTCCTCCGGGTCCAAGGCTGCCTCCAATCGCCGGATCGCCTCGGGCCCTTTCTCCCTGCTAACGCCTTCATGGAGAACGCGAAGGAGGCGGAGGGCGAACAGGCATTCCTTCAGCAGCTCGACGTCGGCTGTGACCCGACGTAATCCCAGGCTTCTCGCCTCTGAGGAGACTCTGGGAGGGAAGCCGGCACGCTTGAGGGTGCCACTCAACTCCCAGATGCGCTCAGGCGAAACTCGGTAGCTGCTGGGCCCCACGCGAGCCTCCAGGCAGGGCGCGACCCCTGGCAGCGTCTGCACCCTCTCCGCATCCTCCTCGCTGGTGGCCGAGAGAAGCAGGATGGCTTCCAGGGTGAAGCGCCCGTAATCCCTGGCCCACTCTCCTAGCCTCGGGAGCACCCCCTCGGCGACCTGGACTCCTGGTCGATCGAGGAGCGCTCTAAGCTTCTCCAAGGAACCGCCCTGTTCGATGCCACTCCAGAGCGATTCCTTGGAGAAGCTGTACCGGTTCTCGAGTCCGCGACGTGGCCGCTCCAGGTAGGGCTCCAGGAGAAATAGCAGCTCGAGGTCGACGTCCGCGGGGGCCGAGAGCTGCATGTTGGGCAGGAGCCGGACGATGCCTCCATGGGACCTCTCTGGCGAGGTGGCGGTTCTTTTGGCAGGGAGAGCGACACACTGGTAAGCCATCGTGCCGTCGGCGGTTGCGCCGGACCTGACCAGCCCCAACCAGGAGAAGGGGCCGCGGAGGAGGTACCGGATCCACTCCCCCTCCACTGGATCCCAACTAGGGCTCCCGTGCAGCTCGCCTTCCGTTGCTACGTCCACCATGCCCCAGGAGGGTGAGGCGTAGTCCTCCCGCAGCAGGTCGGGGTTGAGTGTCCGGATAGCAGCTCGGAAGGCCCCCTCCTCGACCCAGCCATCGCCGCCCAACTCTTCCAGGTGGTGCAGCACCAACCGTCTGCCGGTAGGCTCGTCCATGGTGCGGCTGCCGAGTGCCTGGCGAACCCGGCCGGCTGCCGACAGGTCACTCCAGCCGCGGTCTCTGAGGTATCGTTCCAGGAGGCGCCGTTGTGTTTCTATCGGGCCACCGGCCAGCAGTTGGGCGGCCCGTCGGCCTGAGGTGAGCAGATTCCCCTGGCGCACCACCCAGCCACCGGCCAGGCAGAGGTGGAGCAGGAAGGCCCATCGTTGGTCAGCAAGACCGCCCGTCCAGTCCGTGGATACCTCTCTCACTTCCTCCTCCAGCCTGCCGACATCCGCCCGTCCCAAGGAGCCGTGCACCGTCCGGCACTTGCTTCGGCGGAGGTAGGAGAGGAGGCAGAAGACATCGAAGGCGACGTTTCGCTCGACGGTGGTGGGGGGATCGGCAGACGAGCGGATATCCAGCCCTTTGGCCATTGGCTCAGGAGGCAGTCCGGCATCGATGGCCTGACGAAGCTCCTCTGGGACGTGGTACACCTCGCCACGCCAGTTGCCCAGGGTGGCGTAGCTGCGATACAGGAGGCCCTTCTGCACAAGGCTGGGTTTGGGAGAGTGCTCCATCGAGGGCGGGTTGTCACCGCCCTTCCGTTGGTCGCCGGGGAACTGGCGATCGAGCACGAATGCCTTGGCGGTCCACCCCTGCGTCCGCACGGCCTGAAGCAGTCGCTGCTCTTCGGTGGATAGGGAGGTCAGCAGGGAGTTCATCTGCTCTGGCTCGGCCAGCTTGCCGGCGAGTTGGTCCACTAATTCGGCACGCAGGGTACTCTCGGACACCGCCAGTCCGTGCGCCGTGGCGATTCGCCGCAGGAGGGCCAGGGTACATTCTGTGAGCGCTTCATGCAGATTCACAGCGACTACCATCCCTTGACGCCCTTCGCCCCGTCGGGGGAGAATGGCGCTCAAACAATCCCCGTGGGAGGTGGTGACTGATGGCGAGCAAGGATCCCGAGATCGTCCGATTGGTACTGGGCCCCTATCAGACCAACTGCTACCTGGTCATCTGCCCGGAGACCCGCGTGGCCCTGGCGATCGACCCGGCGGTTCGCACCGAAGGGATAATGCGGGCGGCGCAGCAGAGGACGGCTCGCATCGAGCAGATCCTGCTGACCCACATGCATCCCGACCACATAGCGGGCGTTGCCGGGCTCAAGGAGGCCACCGGCGCCAGGGTCTTGGCTCACCGGCTGGACGCCGAACTGATAACCAGCCAGCCCGTTGAGTTCAAGCCGGCAATGCAGACGTTCGGTATCCAACCGTCGAGTCTGCCCGAGTTGCTGCCTGACGTCCTCCTCGAGGGAGGGGAGACCCTCAGTATAGGACAGATCAGCGGTACCGTCATCCACACCCCTGGGCATACCCCTGGCGGCGTGTGCCTGCAGTTGGGACACCATCTCTTCAGCGGCGACACCCTGTTTGCGCAGGGTGTTGGCAGGGTGGACCTGCCCGGAGGCAACCTGGAGATGCTGCTTCAGAGCCTGCAGCGGCTGTTCACGCTGCCCGCGGAGACCGCGGTGTACCCCGGGCACGGTCCCTCCACAACCATCGGCGCGGAGAAAGAGGACAATCCGTACGTACGGTAAGTGATGAGTGATGAGCTGTTCATCACTCATCACTGCGTCATGTGGCTCGGTGGATGGCGGAGCGTATGGCGGGAAGGAGTGGCACGACCTGCTTCTTGCGGGATACCACCCCGGGCAACTCCAGCCGGTGTCCTTCTTCCAGGATGCGCCCGAATGCCTCGGCTACCTCGCCCTCGTAGCCTTCCACCAGCACCTCCGTCCGCTCGTGGGCAATGTCCACTACCACCAGGATGACACTGGCGTATCCCCTCTCTCTCTGCATGACACGCATCTCTGCCAGCAACTGCTCCCTTTCCGCCGCTACCGCCGAGGCGTTGATGGTCTCAACGCTGGAGATGGCGAAACGGAGGTCTCCCAATGAGAACTCCTTGATGTCTGAGAGCAGCAGCTCCCTGGGTCGCATTTCAGCGATGTCCGAGGCAGCGGCCAGGACCGAGCGACCCAGTTCGTTCAGATCCACGCCTGCACGCTGGGCCAGCACCTCCGCGGCTCGTCGGTCTTCGTCGGTGCTGGTTGGGGACTTGAACATCACTGTGTCGATGAGGATGGCCCCCAGCATGATCCCCGCGATCTGCCTGGGGATCTGTATCATATTCTCGCGATACAGTTTGTAGATGATGGTGTTGGTGGAGCCGAGGGGTTCAATGCGCAGGTAGATGGGGGCGTTGGTTCGCACATCGTAGACCCGGTGGTGGTCTATGATGCCGACCATCTCGGCCTCCTCCAGCCCTTCGATGGATTGGCTGCGCTCGTTGTGATCTACCAGAACCACACGTCGGCGGGAAGGCCGAAGGATGCCGCTGCGGGACACCAGTCCGATGACCCTTCGGTCCGGGTCGATGACGGGCAGCACGGGCTGTCTCGCCAGGAAGGGCCTCGCGTCGTCCAGCAGTTCGTCTTCCTCGGCCGTCAGCACATCTTCCTCCATGATATGCCGCACCGGTACGCTGAGGTTGAGAAGCTGCACGGTCTTAAAGGTGTGATGCCGAGATAATATGAGGACCACACCCTGCCGGCGAGCCAACTCCAGGATCTCTTCGGCGACTGGGGCGTCACCGGTCACGATGATGGCGCTGATGCCTCGCTCGATGGCAGTCCGCTGGGCGTCGGTGCGATCCCCAATCACCATGATGGTCGCGGGCTCGATCCTCCGAACCATGGTCTCCAGACTCATTGTGCCCACGAACACCCTGTCCCATTGGTGCGGGCCGTTCCCTTCGTTGAGCACCTTCCCGCCCAGGGCCCTCACCAGGTTGGCCATGTTGAGTGGGATCTCCTCGGTGACCGAGACTCCCACGTCTCCCATGAACAGCCTGGCGAAGCCGTCTACCTGCACCAGGCCGCATAGCCGGCCATCGTCATCCACCACAGGCTGTGCCGGGAGATCTCGCTCTTGGAGCATTCTTCCCACGTCGTACAGCGATTCATCAAGATTCACAGTTGGCGCGGGCACCATCATGACGTCGTCCACTCTCACTTTGACGTCCTTGATGTATGTGGGCGGCGACACAGAGAACCTGTTAAGGAGGTACTCGGTTTCCTTCCGTAGCTCCCCCTGCCTCGCAGGCACCACCTGTTCCTCGCCCATGGCTTGGAGGAGGTGGGCATAGGCGATCGCGGAGCAGATGGCGTCGGTGTCGGGCTTCTTATGGCCGATGACGTAGATGGCTTTAGACATACTGCGGTCTCAGCTTATCGTCCTTTCGTGGTTTGCGCGATTTCCAGCAGGTTTCGTGCTGCGGCGGCCACGTCGGGCTGGGCGAAGACCGCCCTGACCACGGCGACGGAGTCGGCGCCCGCGGCGAATGCCTCGGCGGCGTTGGACTCATCGATGCCGCCTATCGCTACCAGAGGCTTGGAGACAGCGGCTCGCACATCCCGGAGTAGTTCCAGTCCGCCCAGCTCGGCATCCAGCTTGGTGGGTGTCGCGTAGATGGCGCCCACTCCGATGTAGTCTACCCCCAGCCGCTCCGCCTCCACGGCCTCCTGGAGGGCCGAGATTGAGAGGCCAACCAGTTTGGAGGGGCCGAGCAGCCTTCGGGCATCCTCGACAGGAAGGTCGTCCTGCCCAAGGTGGACCCCATCGGCATCCGAGCACCAGGCGAGGGCGATGTCGTCGTTGACTATGAAGACGGCTCCCCATTCGTGGCAGAGTCGTCGCAAGGCCCTGGCCTCCTGCAGCAGTCGCCGGCGAGCCGTCCGCTTATCCCTGAGTTGGACCACCTTCGCACCGCCTGCCAGGGCAGCGGTTACCGACTGAAGCCGTCGCTCCGCTGGGATCGCGTCCTCGGTCACCAGGTACAGCCTGGTATCGACGAGCCTACTCAGCATCTCTTCTCTAGTTGCCGTCATGGCCTGCTGCTCCTTCTGGGGTCGGGATGGGATTGCGAACTGCAACAAGTGGATTATAGGCTCAGCAGAGAGGGAGTTTCAATGAAGCTGCCTGGTCGCGAGGATTGGCCGAGCCCTCAAGACGATAGAAGGGAGGCAGCAGACTGTGGTGGTTGGTTGTCAACCAGACCGAGAGCAGGCACAATGTGATCCAAGAAGAGTCGTTGTCGCGGCCAGGAGGTTTGCATGCCCACCGTCAGTCGGTACATACTGGTCAGGATGCCGGTGGAGAAGGTGTTCGCCTTCGTCGCCGACCCTCGAAACACAACTAGAATTCAAAGAGAGTTCTCCAGGTTCGAGCCCATCGGGGAACCCGCCTACGGTCTGGGGATGGCCGTGGACGCTCGCGGGAGCTTCAAGGGGTTTCCCGTGAGGGCCGTGGTCCGAGTGACGGAGTTTGTGAAGAACGAGAGGATTGTGTCGGTATCCACGGAGGGGGTAGCGAGCAGGGCAGAGTGGGTTTTCTCCCCTGATGAGGATGGTTGCCGCGTCCAGTTCACGGCAAGCTTCGAGTGGCCTGTTCTCCTACCCAGTCTAGCTCTTGGACGAATGGCTGAAGAGGAGTTGACCAGGTTGACGGAGTCCGCGCTGCGGCAGCTGAAGCGGCTGGTTGAAGCTGCCGGCTAGCCCAATGCTGCGGAACATGGTTGGTTGTGACGGCTGTAGAGTTGCCAGGTACTGAGGCTTATGCTATACTCCGGTCAAATCGTGAAGGTTTAGTGAGAAAGGGGTGCCCAGAACCCCGGGGGAGGATCACCAAGGTGCCACTAGCAGAAGACGAAAAGACCGCGACCATCGAGAAGTTCAGGGCTAATGAGACTGACACAGGCTCCTCGGAAGTGCAGGTAGCTCTCCTCACCCGTCGCATCGAGCAGCTGGGGGAACACCTGAAGAACCACAAGCACGACCACCATTCGCGACGTGGTTTGTTGATGCTCATTGGGCAGCGTCGCCGCCATCTGGCATATCTCAGCCGCAAGGACAACTCGAAGTATCAGGCACTGATCGCGGCTCTAGGTTTGCGCAAGTAGCTGGTGGTAGCCTCCGTTTTCCTCGTCAGGGGATGAGTCTGGGCAATTCCACGAGGAGAAGTAATGCCGCAGCAGTTTGAGATCACCTTTGGCGACAGGCGTCTCTCCATCGAAACTGGGAGAGTCGCACTGTTGGCTGATGGCTCCGCCATGGTTCGCTACGGCGACACCATCGTGCTGGCCACAGCAGTCAGTTCGCATCAGCCTCGTGAGGGGGTGGACTTCTTTCCCCTTACGGTAGACTTCGAAGAGAAGATGTACGCCGCCGGGAAGATCCCCGGCGGTTTTATCAAGAGGGAGAACCGGCCGAGCGAACAGGCCATCCTCTCCGCTCGTCTGTCAGACCGCCCCATCCGCCCGTTGTTTCCCAAGGCGTACCGAAACGACGTCCAGGTTATCCTGACGGTCCTCTCGGCCGACCAAGAGAACGACCCTGCCATCCTGGGGATCATCGCCGCATCCACGGCGCTGTCAATCTCCGATATCCCGTTCTTCGGGCCCGTGGCTGCAGTCAAGGTTGGTTACATCGACGGGCAGTTCGTCCTGAATCCCACCATGCCCCAGCTCGCCCTGAGCAAGCTCGACCTCACCGTGGCGGGGACAGCCGACGCCGTGATGATGGTGGAAGCGGGCGCGAGGGAGTTGCCGGAGGAGGTGGTGCTGCAGGCTATCGAGTTTGCTCACCGGTCCATGCAGCCGGCGATTGAGTTGCAGGAACAGGCGGTGGCCGAGGTCGGCAAGGCAAAGCGTCCCTACGTTGAGGATGACATTCCGGAGGAGACCAGGGCTGCCGTGATGGCCCTCGTGAGGGACCGACTCGCGGCGGCCATAAGCAACCCGGACAAGATGGTCAGGGAAGAGGCTACCGGCCAGTTGAAGCGCGAGACCCTCGATGCCCTGATGGAGAACCACGATGCGCTGAAGGTGGCCAAGGTTTTCGATGCTCTGCACAAGGCGGAAGTCCGAAACGCCATCCTGGAGAGGGGCGTTCGCCCAGACGGCCGAAATCCGGGGGAGATCCGCCATCTGGCCGCTGAGGTTGGTTTGCTGCCGCGTACCCATGGGTCCGGGCTCTTCACGCGCGGGCAGACGCAGGCGCTGTCGGTGGCTACCCTTGGCTCCGTCAGCGACGAGCAGGTCATCGACGGCATTGGGCTGGACATCTCCAAGCGCTTCATGCACCACTACAACTTCCCGCCCTACTCCACAGGTGAGGTTCGGCCGTTGCGAGGCGCTTCTCGCCGTGATATCGGCCACGGTCACCTGGCCGAGCGAGCTATCGCTGCCGTGATTCCAGCGGAGGGCGAATTCCCATATACCGTTCGCGTGGTGTCCGAAGTGGTCTCGTCCAACGGCTCCACCTCCATGGCCAGCGTCTGTGGCAGCACTCTGGCGCTGATGGATGCTGGCGTGCCGATCAAGGCCCCTGTGGCGGGCATCGCCATGGGATTGGTGATCGGTGCTGACGGTAAGTACCAGATCCTGACCGACATCCAGGGTATCGAGGATGCTCTCGGCGACATGGACTTCAAGGTGGCCGGTACCGACCAGGGCATCACCGCGCTGCAGATGGACATCAAGGTCAAGGGAATTACACCCGAGATCATGGGCAACGCCCTGGCGCAAGCCAAGGAGGCCAGGGGCAAGGTGCTCGACGTTATGCTGCAGACCATCGGCGAGGCCCGGACGGTACTGTCACCCTACGCGCCGCGGATGATCAAGATCCAGATAAACCCGGACAAGATCCGCGAGGTGATTGGTCCAGGCGGGAAGATGATCCGCAGGATCATTGATGAGACGAAGTGCACCATCGACATTGACGATGATGGCACAGTGATCATAGGCTCCAGCAGCGCCGAGAACGCCGAGAAGGCCATCAAGATCATCGAGCGGCTCACCAAAGAGGTTGAGGTAGGTGGTACCTACACAGGTACCGTGACTCGTATCCTGCCCTTTGGTGCTTTCGTCGAGATCCTTCCCGGTAAGGAGGGTCTAGTTCACATCTCGGAGCTCGAGGACCATCGGGTCGCCAAGGTAGAGGATGTGGTCAACATCGGCGACCAGGTAACGGTTGTTGTGATGGAGATCGATCGCCAGGGTAGGATCAACCTATCGCGTCGTCAGGCGTTGCCCGGCGAGCGACCCAGGACTGAGCCGCCGGCAGGGGGCCCTGGCCGCCCTGGGGGGGGCGCCCCGGCGCCGCGACCGAGGCGCCCAGAGGGTGAGGGGCGATTCTCGGATCGACCGTTCCGCCCTGAGAGACGCGAACCTCGGGAGGGCTCTGAAGGGCCGCAACGGCCCTTCGACACAAAACGCTAGACATATCACTAGAATCGGGTCAGGGCTAGTCTTGCCTTGGCCCGATTCTGTATCCTGTTCACAGATTGCCAGCTTGACTTGGAGGTGACCTGGATGCCAGCATCTTCTGCAATCAAAGTGGTCGTTTCGGGAGCTCTTGGTCGGATGGGTAAAGAGGTCATCACGGCGGTGTGCGCCGACAAGGAGCTGGACATTGCCGGGGCAGTGGACAAGAAGGCGGTGGAAGAGTACCTGTCCTTGCCGGGTGGGTTGGGGTTGATCCCCATAACAAGGGATGTGGAGCCGATGCTGCATAGGGTGAAGCCCGAAGTCATGGTGGATTTCACCCACCCCGAGGGGGTGATGGAGAACATCCGCACCGCAATCAGCCATGGGGTGATCCCTGTGGTGGGAACGACTGGGCTTTCTCAGCAGAACCTTCGGGAGATTGAGGAGCTGTGCAAGCAGCACAACTCAGGGGCTTTCATAGCGCCGAACTTCGCCATCGGCGCTAACCTGATGATTCACTTCGCTCGACTGGCCTCCAGGTTCTTCGACGTCGCGGAGATCATCGAGCTGCATCACGATGCCAAGGCTGACGCACCTTCTGGAACGGCCATGAAGACAGCGGAGGAGATGCTGGCATCGCGGGGCAGGCCATTCGATCGTCCCGCCACCGCCAAGACTTTCGTTGAGGGCGTTAGGGGCGGGGACATGGGCGGCATTACCGTCCATAGCGTGCGTCTGCCTGGGCTCGTCGCTCATCAGGAGGTGCTGTTCGGTGGGCTGGGCCAGACCCTGCTCATACGGCATGACTCTATCAGCCGCGAGTCTTTTATGCCTGGAGTGATTATGGCAATAAAGGAGGCTCCCAAGATCCAGGGCCTGGTTGTTGGCCTGGACAAGCTCATGGGCCTCCAGTAAGGAGATAGAGATGACCGGTTACCGCGTGGCGATCCTCGGCGCAACAGGAATGGTGGGTCGCGAGTTCATCAAGATCCTCCAGCAGCGGCAGTTTCCCGTTTCGGACCTCGTGCTCCTGGCCTCAGACCGATCGGCCGGCAAGACGGTAGCCTATGGTTCAAAACAGATCGTTGTCCAGGAGACGGGGAAGGACTCGTTCAAGGATATAGATATCGTCCTGGCTTCCGCGGGTGCGGAGATCAGTGAGGAGTATTCCCCCATCGCTGCGGCAGCCGGTGCGGTGGTGGTTGACAACAGTCGTGCCTTCAGAATGACCCCGGACGTGCCGCTGGTCGTCCCGGAGGTGAACCTGGAGGATGCCAAGGGCCACCATGGGATCATTGCCAACCCCAACTGCTCCACGATTCAAATGGTAGTGGCGTTGAATCCGATTCACCGGGTGAACCAGATTAAGCGGATCATCGTCGATACCTACCAGTCGGTTTCGGGGACGGGGTCCAATGCTGTGGACGAGATGTTTGACCAAGCGCGGGCAATTCTTGAGGGTCGCAAGGCCGAGGCCAAGGTGTATCCTTACCAGATCGCTTTCAACTTGCTGCCTCACATCGAGCCGTTCCAGGACAACGGGTACAGCCGCGAAGAGATGAAGATGCTCTACGAGACACGGAAGATCATGCACGCTCCGGACGTGCTGGTCTCGGCCACCACGGTGCGCGTGCCCGTGCCCCTCTGCCACGCCGAGGCGATCCACATCGAGTTGGAGCGGCCGATGACGCCGGCAGAGGCGCGTGAGATCCTCTCCGGAGCGCCCGGTGTGATTGTGCAGGACGACTTGTCCAACAACGTGTATCCGCTGCCGAGCTACGGTGCTGGCAAGGACGAGGTGTTTGTGGGGCGGATCCGGAAGGACATCTCCCACCCCAACGGCCTGGCCATGTATGTGGTTTCGGACAACATCCGGAAGGGTGCTGCACTAAACGCGGTGCAGATTGCCGAGGCTCTGATCCAGAATGGCTGGCTGGGCAAGCGGTAAGTGCTAGGAAAGCCCCTCTCCCCGTGGGAGGGGGTTGGGGTGAGGGAATACCTGGGAGACAACCGATCGTCTCCCTCACCCTGACCCTCTCCCTCAGGGAGAGGGGAGTGTAAGAAGAGGAGGGGGGTAATCTGATGGTGACCTTCGGACGCGTTCTGACGGCTATGGTAACCCCTTTTGACGAAGCTGGAGGGGTCGACTTCCAGCGCGCTCGAGAACTGGCTCTAGCGCTGGTGCAGAGTGGCACCGATGGACTGGTGATCACTGGGACTACCGGCGAGTCGCCGACCCTGACCGGCGAGGAGAAGATTCGGTTGTACGCGGAGGTCAAGGAGGCCGTCGGCCGGCGGGTACCGGTTGTGGCTGGCACCTGTAACTACAATACGGCCGAGAGCATCGAACTCAGCCTAGAGGCGCAGAAGGTGGGTGTTGACGGGATCCTGGGAACCGTCCCCTACTACAACAAGCCGCCACAAGAGGGGTTGTATCAGCACTTCAAGGCCATCGCCGAGGCGGTGCCGTTGCCGATGATCCTGTACAACGTGCCGAGCCGCACGGTCACGAATATGCTGCCGGACACCACCATTCGGCTGAGCGAGATCGACAGCATTGTGGGGGTGAAGGAGGCCAGCGGCAACTTCGATGGGATCGCCAAGATCATCGATAAGTCCCGATCCGGCTTCCTGGTGTGGAGCGGCGACGACAGCAGCACCCTGCCGATACTGGCGCTGGGAGGCTACGGGATCGTCAGCGTGGCCAGCCATCTGATCGGCAAGCAGATCCAGAGGATGATCGGAGGCTTCCTGGCTGGAGATGTGGCAACCGCGGCCAGGATCCATCGTGAGACGTTGCCCCTGGTGAACTCTCTGTTCGTGGTGACCAATCCCATCCCGCTGAAGTACGCTCTGAATAGGGTGGGGTTCCAGGTGGGCAAGCCTCGCCTACCGTTGGTGGAGATCGATGAGAAGTCGGCCGCCGTCGTGGATGCGGCGCTAGCCGCGTCCACGGTCGACCTGCCGATTTCTAGGGGCTAGCGCTTCACCAGGCTGGTCTTGTATGGCGGCGTAGGGCAGGGGTTTATCCCCTGCCGCGCGGCGGTGATGGGGAACGCGGTGGGGAATGGGCAGCATCGCGCGTCCATGCCCCCGTGGGCGGAAGGGGACGAGCCCCTTCCCTACGTTTCGTAGGAACAGGCGGGCCAGAGCCCTGCGCTCCCGGCAGACGGCGCCTTCGGCGCCTACCTGGTCGTTGGCTCCTCGCTGGGGATCAGCGGGTCGATCTTGGAGCGGAAGCTCGCCAGGTTCTCCCATCCGCTGATCCTGATCCTCGGCAGTTCGAGCGGCCTCAACCCATCGTGGACCGCACCGTACTGGGTGGTGACGGCCGTGGTGTACCCGGCCTTCCTGGTGGCGGCCACAACCTCGGGGCTGAATGCCCCCCCGGGATAGGAAAGGGCCTGGATTGCCCTCCCTGTCTCGGCCTCCAACTCCCGCTTGGACTCCCGCAACTCCTTGTCTCTCTGCGCCACGGATAGCTGCGTCAGGTCCGAATGGGACAGCAGGTGGGAACCCGCCTCCATTCCCCCGCCAACCATTATCCTGAGCTGAGGAAAGGTCATGTATCCATCCAGGTCGATCAAGCCGGTCGTGATGAAGAAGGTGCCGGAGAGCTGGTAGCGTCGAAGGAGTGGATAGGCGTAGAGATAGTTGTCGTCGTAGCCGTCGTCGAAGGTAAGGATGACGGCGCGGGTGGGGAGATCCTTCCGGCCCTGCAACTGCAGGGCGAGGTCGGCCATGGTGATCGTCTTAAACCCGCGGTCGGTCAGGTAGCGCAGTTGGACATCGAATTCGTCTGCTGGGAGGGTGAGTTCCCGGGCGTAGCGGTCCGCGCTGATCCTCGCGTCGATGGGGCGGATGTGATGGTACATCAGGATTGGTAGCGTGATACTCTGTAGTGGGGCAGGGCCGCGCGATACCCGCTCGAAGCGACCACCTCGCGAGCCGTCTGCGAACCACGCGCCCCGCAGGTCGTGCTCCAAGCCCCAGGTCGGAGCGCTGCCTGAAGCGCCGTAAGCCGTCCGTCGTCCACTTTGCGGCTCCGACTCCCCCTCGAAGGCAGTGGAGTAGGTGCGATGGCTATCATTGGCAGCGGCCTCTTGTTGGCCGACCACCGTCACGTCCGGCTCCGCGGACTGCCGGATCCCCGCAACTGCCGGGGCTGGGCGGGCTACCACGACAGGGGCGCTAGTAGCCAGGAGGAAGTGTACACCTCCGGAGACTAGCAGGAGCAAGGCAGAAAGGGCCAGCGCGGACCAACGTTTCAAGATTGAGAGGAGTCTCCCTGGAAGGGTGGCGATTGCCCGTGGGCATCCCGCGGGAAGGGACTCTTGTAAGTAGTAGCCTGGTGCGGATTGTATCTGTCTCAGGGGAGAGAATCAACTATGAGGTCCTTCCTAGCAGGGCCTTTTAGTTCTGCGTCTGGCCCTCACCCCTACCCTCTCCCAGAGGGAGAGGGAGGCGTCAGAATCGCCTCTCCCTCTGGGAGAGGCCGCCCGAAGGGCGGGTGAGGGCGGCGCTAGGAGCAGAGAAGCAGGAGAACTAAAAAGCCCTGTCCTTCCTGGCTAGTTCGCCGCACCATCATGATGGACTCATCGTTCTGCCACGCCGACCCGAGAGCTGACGCCCGACAACGGGGAGGGCGACCGCGATCAGGATTCCCATCAGGGACAAGCCAAGCCCCAGGGCGAGGCTTGCCGGCTCATAGGAGAAGCGGACCCGATGTCGCCCTGGCTGCAGTTGAACGGCCCGAAGGGCGAAGTTGGCCCGTAACAGCTGCTCTTCCCTGTCGTCGACGTGGACTCGCCAACCTGGGTAGTAGCTGTCGCTGAGGACCAAGAAGCCCGGCTGCTCTGTCTCCACGTCGAAGACTACCTCCCGCGGCCAGTCCTCGACGAGTGAAAGGGTGTCTCGCCCTTGGGTGGCCGGCTCGTCAAACTGCACCTCATCGTGGAGTAGCACAATCTGGGACAGGTCCAGGCTCGAAATGTCCTCCGGGGATTGGCTGTCGTCAGGCATAATCACGGCCTGGTGGACCACCTGGGCTCGGGCGGGTTCGGTGCTATTGCGGAGCACCCGCAGCGGTTTTTCGCTCTGTCCGGGTATCTCGGTCCATCCTGGTGTCTGCTCCCCCGTATGTACGTTCACGAGCAGGTAGTCGACTCCTAGAGTTGACAGCAGTTCACCAGAGGGAAGGGGTCCCAATCCGTCCCTAAGGGTGAGGTCTGACCTGGGATCCTTCGGCTGCAGGAGGCTCTGCTTGAGCTGGGCGTATTGCCTCGTGGGGAGCAGCCCGCCGTCGTAGCCATCGGGAGTGGCAAGGCCCATTGCCATGCCCAGGTTGGGAGGAATCGTTTCCTTCAGCTTGCTGTTCCTCAGGTACGCCGTGACTTCCCCCGGATCGAGGGGACCGGTAGGGGGGGCGAGTTGCGGGTCGGCGACCTCGAACTCCTCGCCTGCCAGGCTCAGCATTCGCTGGGGCTCCATCCCGTCTAAGCCCATGGACAGGGAGGTGTGCGACTCATAGAGAGAGGCGGGAACCGACCGGTTGTACTCCAGTGGTTCCTTGGCGAGGTACAGCTCGCTCAGGGCGAGGGTGAGGATCAGGATGACTGGAAAGCGACTGCGTGGTGTCGCGGCGAGAGCCATGGAGAGCGCGATGCCACTAAGGGCGAACGTGGACCATGTGAGCACCGCTCTGGGATGGGGCCAGGAGGGCTCCTGGTCGATGACGCCAAGGAACAGCCGAAGGGCGAGCAGAGATCCCAGCCCCAGGCAAAGGGCGAGGGCGTAGCGAGCAAGCCAGCGCGCCAGTTCAGCCCCGTCCCGTTTCTCCCTGAGGGCATCCAGGCCGATGGCCGCCAGGATCGCAGTTGAGAAGCTGAAGATGAACAGCCAGCGGCCCGGAGCGCGGAACAGGTCGAAGCCGGGAAACCAGCGATAGAGGACGCTGTAGAGTGGGGTGAAGCCCCCCAGGCTGAGGCCGAGGGCCAGGAGCGCCATGCCGCCGAAGAACAGTGGCAGGGCCCCACGACGCAAAGAGACCAATGCCGCGGGGACCAGCACAACAGAGACTATGCCGGTGTAGCCCACCAATTCCAGGTAGGGCATCTGAAAGTAAAGTGGCAGGATGGAGTCCAGCATCTCCCGCGGCGGCACGGAGTACACCACGGCCTCCGGGTAGGGAATGCCGCCGGATCGGTAGGACTCACGGGCCAGCTCGAGGGTGGGTAGCAGTTGCACACCGGAGATGGTGCCGCCCAGCAGCAACATTGTAGATACCACGCCCAGGGGCCACAGCCGTCCCCACCCCCGTCCACCTCCAAACGCCGAAAGGTAGCAGGCGAACAGCCCCAATGCCAAATAGGAGTAGTAGACCTCCTGGGTGTGGCCCGCGAGGAGCTGTGTGGCGGCAACGACCCCACCGGCCGAGACCGCCACGAGGCTCCGTCGGGTGGTCGCTCGTTCCAGACAGAGCAGCAGAAGGGGGAGCCAGACTGCCGCGTGAAGCTGGTTCAGATGGCCGACGTGTGCCCCGAGAAAGCCTCCCAGTCCGAGACAGGCCCCAGCCAACCACGAGGCCGCGGGCGACAGTCCCAGAGAAACCCGTGCGAACAGATAGGTGAATGCCGCTCCCAGGAAGAGATGGAGGACCACGCTCCACCGTATTGCTTCCGTCGTGGGTAGCAGGTAGAACAGTGTGTCCGGCGGGTACAGCGCCGCAACCTGGATGTTGGCCAGCAGCGGTGCACCCATGAAGATCATTGGGTTCCAGAGGGGCAACTCACCGCTTCTCACAAGCTGCGCCAGGTATGCCTTGTAGGGGTAGAAGTAGGCCAGGAGATCGAACCCGACAGGGATGAGGCCTCCGGCGACTATGCGCCAGAGGAAGATCGCCACGGCCATCGCATATACCAGTAAGGCGATGCCGTCCACAGCCAACCGTCGTACCAAATGCCAGAGGGATCGGGTTGCCCTGGGAATGCGACCAGGGGTACGAGATAGCTGGAGGCCCGGAAGGGCCTGCTCGTCAACAATGTGCTCCACAACAACCTGCCTTTTGATCCACCATGAGAGCCATGTTATCATAGTGCCGCCCTGTCGCACCTTTTAGATGCGCCAGCCCTGGTTCCAGCCCCTACTGACCCACATCATCTATTGGAGGCACATTCCATGGAAGACACTGGAAAACGCTTCAATCCTGAGAAGCTTGCCGCCTTCTGCATCGACGTACAGGAGAAGGCAGGGGTACCTCGAGAGTATGCGGAGATGGTCACCGACAACCTGATTATGGCAAACCTCCGCGGCGTCGACACCCACGGCGTAACTCGACTCCCCATCTACGTGGAGAGGGTACAGGCAGGCCTGATCAATGGCAAGGCCGCGGGCACCATCGTGATGGAGAACGCGACCACGGCGGCCTACGACGGCCAGAATGGCCTGGGGCAGGTTGTTGGCACGAAGGCGATGCAGCTTTGTCTGGACAAGGCCGAGAGGGAAGGCGTCGCCATAGTGACGGCCAACAACTCCAACCACTTCGGCACGGCTTCGTACTACGCCATGAAGGCCCTCGATCGTGACATGATCGGCATGTGCGTGACCAACTCCCCATCGCTGATGGCGCCTTGGGGCGGCAAGAAGGTGTTCCTGGGGACCAACCCAATCGCCTTCGCCGTACCAGCCGGAGAAGAGAAACCCTTCGTCCTCGACCTAGCTACCAGTGTGGTCGCTCGTGGCGCCGTGATCCTCGCGTCCAAGAAGGGCGATCCCATCCCGCCGACCTGGGCCATGAACAAGGAAGGCGAGCCGACCACCGACGCCAAGGAGGCCCTGAGCGGGGCCCTGCTTCCCCTCGGCGGACACAAGGGCTTCGGCCTGGCGATGGTCATCGAGGTACTCTCGGCCGTCCTGGCCGCCGGACCTTTTGGACCTCATGTTGGCGAACTGTACAACAACCCGAACACGCCGCAGGCGTGCAGCCACTTCTTCATGGCCTTCCGGATCGATCGCTTCCGGCCGGTCGCGGACTTCAAGGCCGAGATGGACCAGATGATTCGCGAGGTCAGGACCGAGCCGCTAGCTAAGGGCTTCAGCAAGATCATGGTTGCTGGAGAGCCTGAGGCCAACACCGAGGCGGACCGCAAGGCCAACGGCGTTCCTCTGAGCGACGCAGTTGTCAGCGATCTCACCAAGTTGGGCGACAGCGTGGGAGTAAGCTTCGCGGACTACGTCAAGAGCTAGTACTCCACCATAGTGGGCTTGACATGTGTCATCCTGAGCGTGGAGCGAAGGATCTCCTGTTTCACGCGGAGATGCCTCCTCCCATGCCCGTCATGGCGATACTTGTCATGCTCAACATGGCGAGGTAGTTCTACCTGTAACAGGAGATCCTTCGCTAATCGCTCAGGATGACAGGTGTAGGAACTCATTTGGCCGAGTATCGATACTCGGCCAAATGAGTTCCTACAGGGCGCCTACGGCTACTCGTAGGCGCTAGGCTACGGAGTGCCGTCCAACACGACTTCCAGCAGCATCGGTCCAGGGGTACGCAGGGCCTCACGCAGTGCCGGGCCGATCTCGTCTGGCTGCTCGATGCGCCGCCCCTGCACGCCGAAGCCTTCGGCGAGATGGACGAAGGAAAGGGGCGGGTCGGTCAGGTCCATGTGCGGGAAGGGCATGTCGGCCCTCGCGGGAGGGCGGTACTGTCGCAGGTTCTGCTTGAGGATCCGGTAGCTGCGGTTGTTGCAGATCACGTACTTGACTGGAAGCTGATGGTGAGCGGCGGTCCACAGGGCGGTGATCGTGTACATGGACGCGCCGTCGGAGACCAGCCCTATCACCGGCCTGTCAGGGAATGCCGCCTGGATGCCCAGGGCGCCGGGCATTCCGTTGCCGATCCCGCCCCCGCGGACCCGAAAGCGGCGCCACGCTTCGGTGGGCTGGAAATACGTCTCCAGAGTGGACCCACTAGTGAGGGCCTCGTCGACCAGCACCGCGTCTTCGGGCAGGTTGGCTGCCAGTTCGGCCATCAACCGAGGTGGCGTGATGGGCACCGCGTCCCAATGCCGGGCGTGCTGCTTGCGCGCGGTCTCCACTTTCTCCCTTCCGGCTGCCTCCAACCGCCCTCGCCTCTCGTGCCATTGATCACGCTGGCCAGTCGTAGAGCGATCCTGGACCTCGGCGAGGATCGCGAGGAGGGTGGCCTTCGGGTCGGCTCGAAGTAGCAAGCTGCCCGCGTGGTTCTTCCCCAGTTCCCAAGAGTCGTAGTCCAGGTGGATTACCTCCATGCCCCTGGGGATCGGCCCCTCGGCGTCAGGAAGGATGCTACTAAAGATGGAGGTACCCACGGCAAGAAGGAGGTCGTGGGGCTGGAGAGCGGCCCTGATCGGCCCGGAGGTCACTGGGATCCCGCGTGCGTGGTACAGCGGGTGGGCCGCAGGCGCGTTGACCGTATTGCTGAAGGCGTTCATTATGGGTGCCCCCAACAGCTCCGCCAACTCCACGACAGCCTCCTGCGCTCCGGAGAGGGCCACATGGTCGCCCACGGCGATGACCGGCGACTGGGCCTTGAGCAGTAGTTCGGCCGCCTCTATGACGGCTTGGAGCGGCGGTGTGACAGCCCATTGCACGTAGGATGTGGGCCGTATCAGCATCTCCGCCTCAGCCTCCAGGACATCCATTGGTATGGAAAGCAGCACCGGACCTTGTGGAGGCTCCTCCGCTACCTTGAGCGCGCGCCGCACCGCCTGGGGGACGTCGGCAGCTTGAGTGATCTCCGCCGCCCATTTGGTGACCGGGCGAGCCATGGATACCACGTCACCAGAGAGGTAGGGCTGCTGGAACAGTCCCGTGGAGGGCGACTGACCCACGTACACCACAAGGGGGGACTTGCCAACCCAGGCGTTGTACAGAGTGCCGATAGCGTTGCCGAGCCCCGGCGCGATGTGGAGTTGGACCACCGCAGGCTTCCGTGTGGCTCGGGCGTAGAAGTCTGCCATCGCCACAGCGACGCTCTCGTGAAGACACATGTAGTAGTTGATGGATGGATAGTCCACCAAGAGGTCAATGAGCCCCTGCTCCGTGGTGCCTGGGTTGCCGAAAATGCAGTTGATGCCATCGGCCACCAGTTGCTCCATGAATGCCTGCTTGCCCGAGATGCGTTTCCAGTTCTCCGCCCCGCAGGTCGCAAGTGTCATCGTGTTGAACCTCCAGTCGACCGTCGTTCTCAGTCGTGGGTTCGCCTATGGTACTACAGGGCACCATGCTCGCGCACCGGGGCGCACGTAGGGCTTCCTTGCACCATCCCTGTGCCCTTTGCTACCATGCCGCCATTCTGCAGGCTGACAGCGAGGAGTCCGCATTTGGAGAACCGTATTGTGTTTGGAACCGCCGCGGCCTCGTGAGTACAGCCGGATGAATCTACCACTTCTCTCCATAGTCATCGTCTCCTTCAATACCCGCGACCTGCTGGGACGGTGCCTCGCGTCCGTCGTCCATAGCCCTTACCACCTGTTGGTCGCGTCTATACTAGACGAGGAGCCAACGCTGGAGGTAGCACCGGCGGGATATGCAGTCGAAGGGAAGATGAGTTGCGAGGTGATCGTCGTGGACAACGCCTCGCTCGATGGAAGCGCGAAGATGGTGCTGAATGAGTATCCAGGGGTGCGCGTTCTCGATGCAGGTGAGAACCTGGGCTTCGCCAGGGCCACCAACTGGGGTCTGCGGGAGGCGCGCGGCGATCTGCTGCTGTTGCTCAACCCCGACACAGAGGTGGTGGGCGACTCATTGGCGCAGCTTGCGGGTTTCCTCCTGAAGGGTGGTCCGCAGTTGGCGGCTGTCAGCCCGGCCCTGCTCTACCCGGACGGGCGCGCGCAGCACGCGGCCTTTCGGTTCCCGACCCTCTGGATGAGCCTGTTCGATTTCTTCCCTCTGCACCATCGCGTGGTGGACTCCCGGCTGAACGGCCGCTACCAGGTGCCGGGCGACGGGCGCCCCTTCCCCATCGACCACCCCCTCGGCGCGGCAATGATGATCCGTAGGGATGCGCTGGATGTGGTGGGCCTGCTGGATGAGGAGTTCTTCATGTACTGTGAAGAGGTGGATTGGTGCTTGCGCGCCGCGCGAGCGGGATGGAGTATATACCAACTACCGACGGCAAAGATCGTCCACCATGGGGGCCAGAGCAGCGGGCAGCTCCGTGAGGCGATGCTGGTGGAGCTGCACCGAAGCCGCTACCGGCTGTTCCGCAAACACTACTCCCCGGCCTTCGTCCGCACTCACCGCGCCATCACTCGGTTGGGACTGGCCAGGGAGTGGCTGCGGGCGAAGCGCAGGGGCTGGAGAGGGCTCATGTCACAAGACGAATTGGGCCGGAGGCTGGCCGCCTACCGAACCATTTGGAGCATGTAGCAGTGGGCACAGTGTGTGGGGCGGTGATCGCCCGTGACGCCGCTGCCACCATGGGTCGGTGCCTGGACAGCCTCGCCTGGGCCGACGACCTGCTGGTGCTGATTGACGACAGGACGGCGGACCAAACCTCCGAGGTGGCGAAGAGCCACAGCGCCAGGGTGGAGGTGCGTCACTTCGTCGACTTCGCCCGGCAGCGGAACGCTGCGCTGGAGCTTATTGCCACCGATTGGGTGCTCTTCGTGGACGCGGACGAGGTGGTATCGCCCGAGCTAGCGGAGGAGGTCCGGGAGGTGGTGGGTGATCCAGCATCGCCCCATGCCGGGTACTGGATCCCCAGGAGGAACATCCTGTTCGGCCGCTGGGTTAGGTATGCCGGGTGGAGTCCCGACCACCAACTGAGGCTCCTCCGACGCGGGTTCGCCCACTATCAGGAGGACAGGCTGGTCCATGAGCTGGTGGAACTTCAGGGTGAGGCCGGCTATCTCCGACACCCGTTCATCCACTACAACTACGCCACCTTCGGCGAGTTCGTGGCCCGACAGCGCCGATACTCGGCCCTGGAGGCTAGGAACCGGCTTCAGCGTGGGGTCACCATCAAACCTCACAACTACTTAGTCCAACCGTGGCGAGAGTTCTGGAGGCGCTACATCCAGCTAGAGGGCTATCGGGAGGGTGTCCTGGGGCTCCTGCTCTCCGCGACCCTCGCCTACTTCGAGTTTAAGACTTATGTCCAGTTGCGGTCGCTGCAGGCGGTCTTTCTTGACCGTAAACCGCGCGGAGGGTAAACTCGATATGCTTGCTTAGTCTCCTGGATTATCCCTATGAGGTAGAGCTTGGGCGGTCTTCTCGATCACGTCGGTGATAGGCTGGCTCGCCATGCGCTGAACACGACCGCCAACTACTTGGAAGCCAGCGCCCCTCAAGTGGTCGACGTCTGGATCGACCGCTTGAAGACCGCTATGCCCAGCTATGTACCCCTTCTATCGGAGATGCGCCGGTGGGGCACCGGCAATCTCCAGCATCTTGTAGGGCTGTTGCGGGATGATGATCCCGAGGAGCGGCAGAAGATCACCGCGGAGCTGCTCAGTACAGGGCGGGAAATGGCGGCCATTCACCTGGCGCGGGGCATCCCGCTGTACGAGATACTGAGGGCATCTTCCCTGTTTCGCCTCTCGGCGCTGAATGGCGTGGAGCGCATGCTCCGTCGCAGGCTGTGGCTGGCCTTCCCTCAGGACATTCTGAAGGCCGAGGACGTGATAAACGAGGCGCTCGACCAGCAGATGCTGGTGACTTCCGAGTCCTACCTGGAGGAGCGGGCTCGGATAATCCGGCGGGGCCAGATGGAGTTGGAGGCCACGAACCGGCAGTTGATGGTGCTGATCCAGGAGATGCACCATCGGATCAAGAATAACCTGCAGACCATAGCGGATTTGCTCTCCCTGGAGATCCATAGCGGCAGGAAGGTCTCCACAGAGGGTGCCCTGCGGGAAAGCATAGCCCGGGTCCGGAGCATCGCGGCGGTCCACGAGCTTCTCTCCAGCGAGAACGTCAGGGTGGCGGACATCAAGGAGCTGGCTGAGATGATCACCGAGAACTGCGTTCGGAGCATGACGGGAAGCCAGCGAAAGGTTAACGTCATTGTCCAGGGCGAACCAGTCCTGCTACCGTCCAAACAGGCTACAGCCCTTGCGCTGGTGATGACGGAGCTGGTGAATAACGCCCTGGAACACGCCTTTGGCGAGAAGGGAGGGACCCTGTTGGTTTCTCTCGAAGAGATGGCGGAGGAGGTGCGGGTGTCGGTTCGAGACAATGGCAAGGGACTAGCCTCCGGCTTCGATATGGAGACCGACTCCAACCTTGGCTTGCAAATAGTCCGTACCCTGGTGACCAAGGATCTCAGCGGCACGCTTGAGCTGCACTCCAATGGTGGAACAACGGCTACTGTGAGGTTCACGAGATGATGGATGCGATGAGGGTGGTGATAGCAGACGACGAGAGCATCCGGTTGATGAGTTTGAAGACTCAACTGGAGTTGCTGGGGCTGCAGGTGGTGGGCGAAGGGCTCAACGGCAAGCAGGCGGTCGACCTGGTGTGTCGTTTGAAGCCTGACCTGGCAGTGCTGGACATCAAGATGCCCGAAATGGATGGGTTGGAGGCCGCCAAGCAGATAGCTGCCCAGAACCCAATCCCCGTCATCGTCGTGACGGCCTATAGCGAACGTATTCTGGCCGAGAGGGCCATCGAGGCCGGCGTGTTCGCCTACATAATGAAGCCGGTTTCCGAAGAAGACCTCCTACCGGCAATCTTGCTCGCCAAGTCCCGATTCCGGGAGTTCCAGGATCTCACTCAGGGCATCAGCGACCTGAGAGAAGCACTGGAGACCCGCAAGGTGATCGAGCGGGCGAAGGGCATCCTGATGGAGCGGAGGAACCTCTCCGAGGCCGAGGCTTTCCGTAGGATGCAGATTCAGAGTCAGAACGAGAACAAGAAGCTGTCTGAGATCGCCCAGGCCATCATCATGGCCGACAGGATGCTGTAGACAGGTTGGCCAGATGAATTGTGTAGGGTGTTGTCCTGTCGGATCGCCTTTCCCCCATGCCATACTCTCAGCAATAGAGGGTTGGGTCTGATGCGTTTGGGCAATATAGTGCGCCTCCTACAGGCAGAGCCTCTCTCCCCCCGGTGTGATCTGAACCTCGAAGTCAAGTCGGCGTTTGCCGCCGACCTGATGAGTGATGTGCTCTCGCTGGCCCAGCCGGGTGGCTTGCTGATAACCGGCCTCACGACTCCTCAGGTAATCAGGACCGCGGAAGTGGCGGGGGTGGTGGCGGTGGTGTTGGTGCGGGGCAAGCGGGCCTTGCCGGAGACAGAGCGGCTGGGAGTAGAGGCAGGGATACCTCTGTTGCGGACCTCACTCATCATGTTCGATGCCTGTGGTCGTTTGTATCAGGCCGGGTTGAGGGGGTGTATGACACCCGCGAAGGTCCAGTCCTAGCTCCTCATTTCGTTGCCGAGATATGACGGCGGACATGGCTGGGATGCAGGTGGTCGAGATCACCCGGCATCTTGGGGAGTAGTAATCCTGTGAAGAAGCTTCAGGGGCAGAATCCACCTTCGGCACCATTGGAAGCTACCAAGATCCAGGAACTGATGTACGAACTGCGCGTCGACGAGATCATGACGCGCATGCCGATAACCGTTCCTGCAGATGCGTCCATGAGGCAGGCCAAGGAGCTGATGCGCTTCCGTCGCATCTCAGGGGTTCCAGTGGTGGAGGGGGACGCGCTGGTGGGGATCGTCTCAGTGGAGGATGTGATTCGGTGGCTGGAGCTGGGAGCCGCGGACTCGACCGTCGGCGACTGGATGACCCGCGACCTCTTCACAGTGCGGGACGACGAGGCAGCGATCCAGGCTATTAGCAGGTTCGCCTCGTGCAAGGTGGGTCGCCTGCCAGTGGTGGATCAATCTGGCAGCCTCGTGGGTATTGTGACCCCTGGAGACATCATGAACCGGGTCGTCAGGGTGCTCGACTCGATGTACCGGGAAGCCGAGAAGCAGCGGCCGAAGAATCACACCCACCTGGACGAACTGGTGTCTGACGATACGACGATAGTCCTGCGCTGTCAGGTGGCCTCAGCGGACTTCGTCAGGGCTGGATCCGCGGCCACTCGGATCAAGCGAGTGTTGGATGGGCTAGGGATAGACCCCCAGGTGGTCCGGAGGGTTGGCATCGCGACCTACGAGGCTGAGATGAACCTGGCGATTCATGCCGATCGGGGGGGCCACATCACCGCACGGATCGACCCCACCAGCCGAGTGTCCATCGAGACCCGGGATGATGGTCCGGGGATTCCCGACGTAGAGGCAGCCCTGACGCCAGGTTACTCTACCGCACCCGACTGGGTTCGGGCACTCGGCTTTGGCGCCGGCATGGGTCTGAGCAACATCAGGAATTGCGCGGATCGCTTCTCAATCGAGTCGAAAGCGGGTGAAGGCACCCTCTTACAGATCTCTATCGATATAGCTGCCAGGGAGGATTCGTAGTGACCGTCAGAGACGTTGTCGAGCAGCTGGAGCTGAGAGTGGTAGCGGGTGAAAGCGGCCTGGGGAAGGAGGTCAGCGGCGGATACGCGGGAGACCTGCTCAGCTGTGTCATGGCCAAGGCAGCAAAGGGGAGCCTTTGGGTGACGATTCAGGGCCACCCGAACACAGTGGCGGTGGCAACCCTGGTGGGGATGTCTGCCATTCTCGTCGCCGAGGGCTCCAAGATCGATCCGGGAACAGTGGAAAAGGCCAACCAGGAAGAAATCCCGCTCCTGTCGTCTCCTAAGTCGGTCTATTCCTTAGTCTCGGACCTGGTGGGCGTGGGTGTGAAAAGCAGCTAGTGGTGACACCCTATGTAGCGGACCTGTACCTCCATACGGCGTTCTCGCCCTGTGCCGGCTGCCGCATGGTGCCCAAGTTGATCCTGGATCGGGAGGCCGAAATCGGTCCTTGTGGCATCTCCATGGCCAGGGAATGGGGGAGAAGGGGCTGAGCTGGGACGAGCTATGCGAGAACTCGCGGAACACGTCACGGACCTGATAGAGAACTCCGTACGGGCAGGGGCTCGCAGGGTGGAGGTGATGGTCGTAGAGGATTTGGCGGCCGACCAACTCACCCTTCGGGTCGCGGACGATGGTTGCGGCATGTCTGCGGAGCTGATGGACAGAGTGGCCGACCCCTTTTTCACATCCCGGGACTGCCGACGCGTCGGGCTTGGGCTGCCCTTGCTGACTGCGGCAGCGGAACGGTGTGGGGGTTCGCTGGAGATTGTCAGCGCGCCGGGCAATGGTACCACGGTAACAGCGCGCTTCTTCCACGGCCACATCGACCGTCCACCACTGGGCGACATGCATTGCACGTTGTTGGCGGCCCTGGTCGGGCATCCGGAGGTGGATTTCCTGTATCGGCACAGAGTGAATGGGGCTACCTTCGAGATGGACGGGGCGGCCATCAAGAGGGAGTTGGGGGACGTGCCTCTCAGCCATCCCTCCGTGCTCCGTTGGCTGGAGCGCTTCCTAGCTGAAGGGCTAATTGAGGTGGGCGTGGTGAATGCGACCCTACCTGAAGAGGAGGGCAGGAATGCCTAAACTGAGCAGTCTAGAGGAGCTGAAACGCGTCAAGGATCAGGCGCACGGAGCCATCCAGATGCGGGGTAACACCGGTACCAAGATCAGCGTTGGGATGGGCACCTGCGGAATAGCGGCGGGCGCTCGGGACGTGATGCATGCGATCCTGAAGGAGTTGGAGGGGCACGACATCGAGGCCAGCGTGGTTACGGAAGGGTGTGTGGGTTTGTGTGCCCAGGAACCGCTTGTGGCCATTCAGCAGGCCGGCAGTCCGCGAATAACCTACGGCAAGGTCAGTATCGACATGGTTCCTACCATCATCGAGCAGCACCTGGTGAACGGCAGCGTCGTGTCAAAGTGGGTGGTGACCAGGGGGGTTGCCATCTGAGCGCAAGCCTCTCCACTGCTCGCTCGTCGATTACAGGTGGCGGGCTAAAGGCCGCGGATGTCGTTGACCCATGGCCCCTGGCCGGGTATACTGTTTGTGCAATTCCTCACTAATGTCGGTGAGGGCTCATATTCGGGAGCCGATGTAAGGCTCTAGCACCGGGCTGAAGCAGGGTCATGTGCTAGAGCCGAATATGTTGGCATAGTTTGTGCCAAAAGGCACAATACGATCGACTTTGGTGCGCTTGGCGTCAGGACGCCGATGGAGAGTGGCGGTGCCGGTGCCTCAAGCAGCGCCGCCTACGGGTCCGCAGTACATCTAAATTTGAGTAGAAAGGGAGATGCGCCGCAATGACTCAGGCACACCTGGCGCGAGAAAGCCGCGCCACGCAGCCGGACGCCAAGCAGCCCAACGGTGGCGCGCCGCACAATCCGTACGTCGTTGTGGACGGCATACTGGCGAAGCGAGGCTACGATCGATCAGAGCTGATCGGCGTCTTGCAGGACATCCAGGATGCCTACCACTACCTGCCGGAGAACCTTCTTACCTATGTGGCCATTGCCCTCCGGATGAAGCCTGCCACGGTCTTCGGGGTGGCCACTTTCTATGCTCAGTTCTCCTTCGAGCCGAAGGGGAAATATGTGGTCAAGGTCTGCGATGGGACGGCCTGCCACGTGAAGAACTCCGAGGCAATCCATACGGCAATCCGAAAGCGGCTAAAGCTTGCGGAGAACAAGTACACCACCCCGGACCGGCTGTTCACAGTGGAGATCGTTCGCTGCCTCGGGGCCTGCAGCATCGCGCCGGCCATGGTCATCAACGGGCAGGTCCACCCGAAGCTGACCCCCGAGGCAGCTGGCCTGATAGTGGATGCCCTACTGGAGCGAGAGATGGGTGAGCCCACAGCAGAGGGCAACGGCGAGGATGCCACGGCAGCCACTGCTACCAAGGAGGCTGTCCGATGATAGCTACTGTAGAAGAGCTTGTGCAGGAGCGAGACAGGTGCGCGAAGGCGTACCCAGTTGATCGCCCACGAATCCTGGTGTGCGCCGGCACCGGCTGCGTCGCCAGCGGGTCGCTGGCAGTGTACGACGAATTGGTGCGTATAGCCGCGGCCTCAGGCCCCACTGCCGGGGTGCTGATGACGGAGCACGAGTGTGAGTGCACTGACGCGTCCATCGGCAAGACCGGCTGCCAGGGACTCTGCGCCCCGGGTCCCCTAGTCCAGATAGAGCCCGCGGGCACCGTATACACCTGTGTGACGCCAGATGATGCGGCCGAGATCTTCCAGGCGACCGTCGAAGGGCAGATCGTTGAGAGGCTGCTGTACCGCGATCCGCACACAGGGGAGCCCTACAGGAGCACCGAGCAGTCGCCCTTCTACCGGAAGCAGAAGCGGATGGTGCTCGCGAACTGCGGCCTGATCGATCCGGAGAGCATCGAGGAGTATCTGGCAGTCGATGGCTATCAAGCGCTGGCCAGGGCGCTCAAGGAGATGACCCCCGCACAGGTATGCGAGGAGGTGCTGAAGTCGGGGTTGCGAGGGCGGGGCGGTGCCGGCTTTCCCACCGGTAGGAAGTGGCAGTTCGTGCAGGGCAACCCCGCTAAGATCAAGTTCGTGATCTGCAACGGCGACGAGGGCGACCCCGGTGCCTTCATGAACGGGAGCATGATGGAGGGAGACCCTCATCGGGTGCTCGAGGGCCTCATCATCGCCGGCTACGCCCAGGGGGCCACGGAGGGCATCTTCTACGTCCGCGCAGAGTATCCCCTGGCAGTGAGGCGGCTGAAGAAGGCCATTGCCGACGCGAATGAAATGGGGCTGTTGGGGGACAACATCCTGGGCAGTGGCTTTTCCTTCCACGTTAGACTAAAGGAGGGTGCGGGAGCCTTTGTCTGTGGCGAGGAGACGGCGCTGATGGCCTCGGTGGAGGGCAAACGGGGGATGCCCAGACCGAAGCCACCTTTCCCTGCAAACAGCGGTCTCTATGGGCAGCCGACGACCATCAACAACGTTGAGACCCTGGCACATGTGCCGAACATCGTACTCAAGGGTGCTGACTGGTTCCGCGGCACGGGAACGCCGAACAGTCCTGGCACCAAGACCTTTGCCCTGACGGGCAAGATAACCAACACTGGCCTCGTGGAGGTCCCCATGGGGATCACCCTGCGAGACATGGTATTCGACATCGGCGGGGGTGTCCCCAACGGCAAGCAATTCAAGGCCGTGCAGATCGGCGGCCCCTCGGGCGGTTGCCTCACGGTTGACCACCTGGACATGGGGCTGGACTTCGACTCATTGCAGTCTGTCGGAGCCATGATTGGGTCCGGTGGCCTGGTGGTGATCGACGAGGACAACTGCATCGTGGAGGTAGCGCGCTTCTTCATGCAGTTTATCCAGAGTGAGTCCTGCGGGAAGTGCGTGGCATGCCGCGAGGGCACCAAGCAGATGCTCTACCTGCTCCAGAAGATAGTCGACGGGAAGGGCACGATGGAGGACATCGCGCTGCTGGAGGAGGTGGCCTCCGTGGTGAAAGACGCCTCGCTCTGTGGCCTCGGAAAGACGGCGGCTAACCCGGTCCTCACGACCCTCCGGTACTTCCGCGACGAGTACATAGCGCACGTGCGGGATCGCAAGTGCCCAGCACGCAGTTGCCGGGCATTCAAGGAGTACTACATCATCGCCGAGAAGTGCCGCGGATGCCACAGGTGCGCGACGGTCTGTCCCGCCGAGGCCATCTCCGGCCAGGTGCGGCAGCCCTTTGTCATCGATCAGGAGAAGTGCATGGCCTGCGGCGCCTGTGTGGAAACCTGCCGGTTCGACGCCATCGAGGAGAGGTAAGAAGATGTCAGGTTATGTCACAATTGACGGCACGAAAGTGCTTATTAACGGCCAGCGGAACCTGTTGGAGATGGTGCGCGAGGCCGGCATCGACCTGCCGACCTTCTGCTACCACTCCGAGTTGAGCATTTACGGTGCCTGCCGCATGTGTGTGGTGGAGGATGCCAAGGGAACGATCCTTGGCTCCTGCTCCACGCCTCCAGTGGATGGGATGGCCATCAAGACCAACACCCCGAGGCTGATGCGGATCCGCCGTATGATGCTGGAGCTGCTGCTCGCGAACCACGACAGGGATTGCACCACCTGCGTGAAGAATGGCCGCTGCAAGCTGCAGGAGCTGTGCGCTCGACTGGGGGTGGACCGTGTCCGGTTCCCTCGGCGCGACAAGGTAGTGCCCATCGACAACTCGAGCCCATCGATCTTGCGGGACGAGAACAAGTGCATTCTGTGCGGCGACTGCGTGCGGGTATGCTACGAGCGCCAGGGCACCGGCGCGATCGACTTCGCATACCGGGGTGCTCAGGTCAAGGTTACGCCCGCCTACGGTCGCCGCATGGCCGACGTCAACTGCGTCAACTGCGGCCAATGCGTCGCCATCTGCCCTACCGGGGCGCTGGCTGTGCGGCCCGAGACGGACCAGGTGTGGGCGGCGATACGGGATCCGAAGAAACAGGTGGTGGTGCAGATCGCTCCAGCGGTGCGGGTGGCCGTGGGCGAGGAGTTCGGAATGAAGCCGGGCAAGATCTCGACCGGCAAGATCGTCGCGGCCCTGAAGAAGCTGGGCTTCGACCACGTGTTCGACACCTGCTTCACAGCGGACCTGACTACCATCGAGGAGACCAACGAATTCCTGGGGCGCTTCCTTAGCGGCCAGAGGCTGCCTCAGTTCACATCCTGTTGCCCGGCATGGGTGATGTGCGTGGAGCAGTATTACCCGGAGAAGGTCAACCAACTCTCCTCCTGTCGCTCCCCGCAGCAGATGTTCGGCTCCTTGCTGAAGCGGTATTACGCCAAGGAGAGGGGCATCGACAAGTCGGACCTGTACGTCGTGTCGGTCATGCCCTGCACGGCGAAGAAGTTCGAGGCGCAGCGGCCGGAGTTCTCCAAGGATGGCGTGCGCGATGTGGACGCCGTGATCACGACCCAGGAACTCGCTCGCATGATCAAGGCTGCGGGCGTGGTGTTCGAGGCACTGGAAGAGGAGGCATTCGACTCGCCCTTCAGCTTTGCCACCGGTGCCGGGGTGATCTACGGCTACACCGGCGGAGTGGCCACAGCCGTCGTGAGGGAGGCCGCGGCCATAGTTACCAAGGAGCGGGTGATGGAGGTGGAGCTTCAGCCGGTGGAGGGCCTGCCCGGTGTGAGGTCTGCGGATGTCACTCTGGGCGAGCACACGGTTCGCCTCGCGGTTGTCAGCGGACTGGGGGCGGCGCGAGACCTGCTGGCTGCGATGGATAAGGGCGCGGTTGCCTATGACATCGTGGAAGTCATGTCGTGTCCGGGTGGGTGTGCCGGTGGCGGCGGACAACCCACTCCGAATGAGACGGAACAGCGGTTGGCCCGGACGAAGGGTCTCCGCAACGCGGACAAGCGCCAGCAGATCCGGCTCGCGCAGGAGAACCCGCTTATGGGAGAGTTGTATCGCCGCTGGCTGGACAAGCCCAATAGCCACATGGCTCACGCTGCCCTCCACACTACCTACGGACATAGGAGGCGGATAGGAGGGAATGGCCATGAGGACTTCCCGAAGCCCGAATTCGCCTCCACCGAGGTCAAGGTGTGCGTCGGCTCCAACTGCTACAACAAGGGCTCGCGCCACCTCCTGAAGCGGTTCGCCGAGGAGATCTCGTCGAGAGGACTTTCCGAGGTGGTGGACCTCCGCGCGGTCTTCTGCATGGAGGAGTGCGACCGAGGGCCGGGCGTTACCATCAACGGCCGGGAGTTCTTCGGCGTAACCCCCGACGATGTGCCTCACATCCTGCTGGAGGTCGTGAATGGGGCCAAGGAGAAGGATAAGGTCCATAAGTAGGGACGTTGCGCTGAGTGGCGAGACCGTAGAGATGTGAACCGAAGGGTCGGCGCGGTTTCGCTCCCGACCCTTCGGTTCACATTATGGTTAGTTGCGATTGCGCAGGTAGGAGGAATGTATCCTGTGATTCGACGTCTTTCCGTTATCCCCGTGCTTATGATCATGGTAGCCCTTTTTGCCTGTGCTCCCCAGCCACCGGCACGGCCCAGTACCGTGATCTACGGGACGCCCTTTCAGCCGAACCTCCTGAACCCTATCACCGCTCCGGACATCGTTTCTCGATCAATGATCGAGATGATCTTCGATGGTCTGGTTGCTGCCAACGATAAGGGGGAGTTGAGTGGAGAGCTGGCCGAGCAGTGGGATAGCTCTCCCGACGGCCTGCAGTGGACCTTCCAGCTGCGAAAGGGTGTTCGATGGCACGATGGCCGCGAGTTCACGGCGGAAGACGTCAAGTTTACCTACGATACGGTGATCGATCCCAACACCACGCCTACCGTCGCCAAGGGTGACTACTCCGCGATCCGACAGGTCGAGGTGCTGGATCCCCACACCGTGCGCTTCCACCTCGTGCGGCCCTACGCCCCATTCCTATCGCGGATGGTGCTGGGCATCGCCCCCAAGCATTTGCTGGCCGGCCAGGAGCTGGCGTCGGCCCCCTTCAACCACCAGCCCGTGGGGACGGGGCCTTTCATCCTCGACAGCTGGTCTTCCGGCGAGAGCATCGTGCTGAGGAGGAATGCAGAGTACTTTGGCCCCAAGGCAAAGGTTGACAGGCTGGTGTGGAAGATCGTGCCGGACAGCAACGTCCTGGCCCTGCAGGCCCTCAGTGGTGAGGTAGACGGCGCCCCGGTGTTCAGTCCGACGGACGTCTCCAGGCTAAGATCCTCGGGTGATGTAGCGTTGCACGAGACCCTGGAGGGGAACACTCAGATCAGCCTCCAGCTCAAGAACCCCCTTTTCCAGGATCGCCGAGTCCGCCAGGCCCTTGCCTTCGGCATAGACACCCAGGTCTTGATCGACAGCGTCATGGAGGGGACGGCGGTTCCAGCCACCTCGGACATCCTTCCCGGCAGTTGGGCGTACAACCCCTCGGTGCCGCGTTATGTCTACAATCCCACCAGGGCGAAGCAGCTGTTGGCCGAGGCCGGATGGCTACCCGGAACCGATGGTGTGCTGGTCCGGGACGGCAAGCGCTTCACCCTCAGTCTAATGACCGACTCTGGCCACAGGGTGAGGGAGCAGCTGCTCCTAGCGGTTCGGCAGTACTGGGGGAACCTCGGTATCGAGGTGAACGTCAGTACCCAGGAGCGCAACAGCTTCATCTTCCAGAGGGTGCTGCGAGGGGATTTCGACGCCGTCCTTCTCCAGAGTGCGGTCCAGATCGACCCTGACATCTCCAGACGGTTCCATAGTGCATCCATCAACAACGGCCAGAACTTCCTCAACTACAGCAACCCCGCTGTGGACAGGCTACTGGATTCGGGACTTGTCGCCGTGGACCAGGAGACACGCCGGGATGCCTACTTCGAGGTACAGCGGATCCTGGCTGAAGAGCTACCTCAGATCAGCCTTTTCCACCCAAAGACGGTCTTCGCCTTCAAACCGAACCTCCAAGGGGTTAAGCCCTCCCCCAGCAACCTCTTCTGGAATGCCGAGGAGTGGGAGTGGCACTGATCCCGCCATGACGGTACAATCGAGCGAGTCCTGGACGTAGGGAACGGGTTTGCCCCGGTCCTCGCGGGCGAGACGCCCGCGCTCTCGGTGTTGGATCGCCTTCGGCGTCCCACCAGAACCACTTTGGTCCAGCACTCGGTTCTAGGGAGGCATGGATTTGAGACGGCGGCGTCCACTTCGTTTGACGATATCCGTGTGGCTGGTCGTACTGGTAGCGATAGGGCTGCTGCTGTGGGCTGGCCTTCCTGATGAGAAGCAGCCAGCCACTACGAGTGGCGGCGAGTTGCTGGTGGCCGTGCTGGATGTAGGCCAGGCCGACAGTATCTTCGTTCGTTCCCCATCTGGACGCACGATGCTGGTGGACGCTGGCAACGAGCGTAAGGATGTGGAGGGGGTGATCCTGCCATACCTGCAGCGCAGAGGAGTCTCTTCCTTGGACTACCTGGTTCTCACCCATCCCGATCAGGATCACGTGGGCGGGATGCCTGCCCTGATAGATAGTCTTTCCGTGTCGACCTTCGTGGACCCCGTTCACCCCGACGAGACCAACCAGGCATATCTCCAGACTCTGCAGCGAGTGCAGCGCAAGGGGATCAAGGCGGTCAAAGCCAGGCGGGGACAGACAGAGATCGACCTCGGCGCGGACACGCCCGTTCAGCTGTTGGCTCCGGAGGATCCCCTACTGAACGACGATCGCTCCTTCAACAACGCCAACTCTATCGTCCTGCGGATACGTTTCGGCTCTGTGGGTGTGCTGCTCACGGGCGACATCGAGGAGACGACGGAGGACCGGCTTCTGGGGCATCACGACGACCTGCACAGCCAGATCCTGAAGGTTCCGCACCACGGCAGCCGCTACAGCAGCACTCCGGCCTTTCTGGACGCCGTCCAGCCGGAGGTTGCGCTGGTCTCGGCGGGCGAGGGCAACTCCTACGGCCACCCCCATAGCCAGACGTTGGAGCGGTTTGACCAGCGCGGGATTGAGCTGTTCCGGACCGACCAGCAGGGCACCATCGAAGTGGTCTCAGACGGGCAGCAGTACAAGATCACCACCGCGAAGAAGGGGGGATAAGGGGAAATGGCTGCACGATCCTCGCTTCGGGCTACCATCGATAGGATCGAGCGGGACGAAGATGGCAAACCCCTGGCCGTGCTGCTGTTCGACGACGGCCAGCAGTTGGTGCTGCCGGAGGCCGCCATGCCCAGAGGGGCTGGAGAGGGGGACGTGGTGGAGGTGCGGCTCGGTCTGGACCGTGGTGAAACCACGAGGCGGTCCGACGAGATACGCAGGCTTCAACAAGGGTTGTATGGTGGATGAGGGTGGGCGGCTTCGCCGTCTGTCAAGTCCAGCATGGTGGGGCGCCGGTCTGTCGGCACTGCTCCTAATACCCTTGGCCGCCCTCCTTTTCCTTGCCGTGGCTTGCGGTTCGACCACCTCCTCGGGTTCGACGTCGATTCCTGTGCCCACACCATCGATTGTGCTGTCCTCTGCGGAGACTACTACCCTCGCAACCACACCCGTGGTCCAGGTTAGTCCAGTGCCGGCCTCCACTGTCGTAGCAGCGCTCCCGCCTACAGCCTCGGCCTCGGCAACGCAGGGCGCGATGCCCGCTTCGCAGCCGACGAGTGTGCCTGCTGCGGCTGGCGTGACGGCGATCACCACGCGCCCGCCTTCTCCTACCCCCGCCGTCCCCAAGGCGTTCTCCGGGCAGGAGGCTTTGCAACACGTGCGTGTCTTGGCCGACGACCTGGGTCCGAGGGCCAGCAACACGTCCACTCAGCAACGGGCTGCCCAGTACATACACAACCAGCTACTCGCTCTAGGATACGTGGCCGAGCTGCAGCCCTACAGCTTCAATCAGTTCAAGGACAACCGCGTGGAGATGTTGCAGAGACAACCCGATGCGGTATCGTTCGCCGCCAAGGCCTTCTCTTACAGCGGGAGCGCCTCCGTGGAGGGCCCGATGGCGGGTTGCGGCTACGGGCGGCCTACCGACTTCCCATCTGCTGGACTTCGCGGCCGGATCGCCCTCATTGAGAGGGGTGGCGGCCTCGCCTTTCAGCAGAAGGTCTCCAACGCCGTCGCTCGTGATGCCGCCGGCGTGGTTATCTTCAACGATCGCACCGGCGACTTCTGGGGCGCGCTGGCACAACAGGCGCCGATCCCCGTGGTGAGCATCTCCCAGTACGATGGCAAGCAGCTCCTGGATCGTCTCCGCTCCGGTTCGGTGGTTGTGAGTCTGAAGGTCAATGCCGCGACCGAGAGCTATTCTGGCAGCAACGTGGTCGCATCGAGTCAGCGCAGTGCTGGCATGCAGAAGGTCGTCATTGGCGCCCACTATGACTCAGTGCCCGTCAGCCCTGGGGCCAACGATAACGCCTCGGGCGTCGGGACCCTCCTGGCGCTAGCGGATGCCCTTCGGGGTCGGAAGTACTCTTTCGAGATCGAGTTCGTGGCCTTTGGCGATGAAGAAGTGGGACTGATCGGGAGCAAGAAGTACGTCGATGCCCTTAGTCCCGAGGAGCGCGATCGGATTGTGGCCATGATTAACATCGACATGGTGGGTGTGGGGGAGCAGATGGAGATCGGAGGGGAGACAGGTCTCTCGTCTCGTGCCCTGGCGATCGCGCAGCGGGGAGGTTACAGGGTCAGGGAGATGTCGGCCAGAGCGGGGTCGAGCAGCGATCATGCTAGCTTCATAGAAGCGGGGATCCCAGCGGTGTTCTTCTACCGGGCCGACGATCCCAACTACCACACGAAGCTGGACACAGCAGACAGGATCTCTGCGGACAGGCTGGAGGCTACCGGCGACGTTGTGCTGCAGCTACTGGAGAAGCTAGGTAGGAGGAACTAGGTGAGATTGCCCGTTCCGCCCTGGATCAACGTGCTGGTGCGCTACTGCCCGGAGTGTCGGCTGACTTTCCCCAAAGGCACCGAGCGGTGTCACCGTTGCGGGCGAGAGTTGGTGGACCAGGTGAGGCGGGAGAAGCCGGAGACAGCGTGAGGGGCCGACGAATTCGTCGGCCCCTCACGCTGTCTCCGGGTGGCGCAGCTGACTAGGCTACACCCAGTTCTGTCGCCAGCTTCTCGAGTTCGTCGAGAACAGGGACTGGGTAGGAGATACCCTCGGACTGGTGGCGGAGTCGAGTGTTGTACTCGATCTCGCCAGGCAGCAGGATCCCCGTCGAGCCGGGAGCAAGCCTTCCGGCCTTCAGGCGATCGATCATCTGATCCATGCGATCTTTGAACTCAGCCAGCGGGATGAACTTCTCGATGTCGATGGCCATGAAGAAGTGTGAGTAGTTCTGCTGCTTCTGCTGGTACTTCTCCAATCCCTGGTTCGCACCGAAGCGGCCGCCGCCGAGAACGCCTGCCAGGACGTCCAGGATGATCGCCAGGCCGTAGCCCTTCACCCCACCCAGCGGCAGCATCGCGCCCTTCTTGGCCTCAAGCGGGTCGACGGTCGGAACTCCCTCGTGGTCGATGGCCCAGCCCAGGGGGATGTTCTCCCCTTTCTCGATTGCCTGCGTCACCTTGCTGGCTGCGACGACCGCGGTGGCCATGTCGAGGTTCAGGGTCCAGGGCTTGTTGGTCGGGACGGCCCAGGACAATGGGTTCAGGCCTATGGTGGGGTCGATGCCGCCATAGGGTGCCATGAGGACTCCGCCATTAGTGACCGCGTGCCCGATGCAGCCGGCATCGGCGGCCATCTGGGAGTAGTAGGCCATGGCACCACAGTGGCGGGCATTGGCTACCGTTGCGGCGCCGATGCCGAACTGCTTCGCCCTCTGGATGCAGCTCTCCATCGCCTTGACCGACACCAGGTGGCCCAGGGAGTCGTCGGCCTCGTAAGCCACGGTGCTGGCGGACTCCGCGACTACCTTGATCTGGGGATGCAGATTGATCCACCCATCCTTGATCCACTTGGCATAGGTCGGGATAAAGCGGGTTCCGTGAGAGAGGACGCCTCGCAGGTCGGCATCGACCAGGATATCTCCCATCCGGTGTGCATCATCCTGGGGCATCCCAAGCTTGACGAAGATCCCTACGGTCAGCTCTCGCAGTCTCTCTGGTTTGACAACACGATACTCGGACATGGGTACTCCTATTAGTTCCCCTTCTTTGGGGGTTTGATTGGACTCGGCTGGGGTTCGAGCCTCTTGGTGACGAATTCGACCAAGGCTGGTATCCCGTCTTCGGTCTTCGCCACGGCGCGCTTGATCGCCGGGACGATCTGGTCCGGCCTTTCCACCCGCTCGGCGTGCACACCGACGGACTTGGCGATGCCCACGTAGTCGCCATGCAGGTCCACCATGGTGAAGCGGCCGTCGAACTGGGACTGCTGGATGTCCATGACGATGCCCATGGAGGAGTTGTTGTAGAGCAGGGTTAGGGTGGGTATCCGATGTCGTACGGCCGTCTCGATGTCCAGGCCGACCATGCCGAAGGAGCCGTCGCCGATAATGGAGGCCACCAACTTGTCGGGGTAGGCCAACTTCATGCCCATGCTCGCTCCCAGGGACCAGCCCATCTCGCTCTGCATCCCCATGCCGACGAAGCCGAAGGGCTCGGTGGCCTCGTAGTGGTGGCAGGAGTGGCCGCGGACCGCACCGGCGTCGTGGGTCAGGATCGTCTTGCTCCGGTCTACGGAGTGCATGAAGTCCCAGGTGACGCGGAAGGGGTTGATCGGCACCTCGTCGGAGGTCAGGATTGGCATCCACATATCGAGCCATTCCCGCTTCGCCTTGGCTACCTCGGCGACGACTTCGGGCTTGGGGTTGCGCCTGTCCTTTGGCAGCCGGTCCTCCAACGCGGCCGCAAGATCGGCCAATGCGAGCTTGGCGTCCCCAACGAGGGCGATGTCGGCCATGTAGGTCCGGTGGATCTCCGACCAATCGATGTGGGAATGGACAAGCTTGACCCCAGTAGGCCACGTCTTGACGGAGGTGGCCATGTCTCGGAAGCCATTGCCGACGGCGAAGAGACAGTCGGTCTGATTTGCGAACTTCTGGGCCATGGAGGTGCCAAGGCGCGACTGGGGGAATCCACCAAATCCCACCGACAGCGCGTGGTTCTCCGGGAAGGCGCTCTTGCCGCCCAAGCTGGTCATCACCGGTGCGCTGAGCAGTTCGGCGACTCGCACCAACTCGGGGGTGGCGCCTGCCTGGAGCACGGCAGAGCCCGCATAGATCATCGGTCGCTTGGCCGCCAGCAGCATCTCCGCCGCTGCTTCTGTTGAGGCGGCATCTGGACGCCACTTCGAGGCCCGTGGAACAGGCTGGTAGGCGAAACGGGCCGAGTCAAACTCCTCGGCCATGACGTCCGAGGGCATCTCAAGCATGACTGGTCCGGGGCGGCCATTCTTCAAGGCGTTGAAGGCGCGACGTGTGATGTCCGGCACCCGCCAGGGTAGGTTTACCACCCCTTCCCACTTGGTCACGGTCCGGAAGATCTCCTGCAGGTTCATCTCCTGGGCACTGGCGCCCGCCCCCTGGCGAGCCCGGACGGTCTGCCCCAGGAGGGCCAATACGGGCACGGAGTCTGAGTACGATTGGGCAACGCCCGCAAAGATGTGAGCGGCCCCCGGTCCCATGACAGCCAGGCAGACGCCCGGCTTTCCGCTGACCCTGGCGTAGCCGTCGGCCAGGTCCGCAGCAATTCGCTCGTGGCGAGTGAGGATAGTCTGGATCTTTGGCGCGGCCAACAGGGCATCGGCCACCTCCATGGTGGACCCTGACGTAATGCCGGCTATGAAGGGTATTCCTTCAGCCTGCAAGCATTTGACGAGTGCATCAGCGCCTCTCACCCTGCGAGTACCTCCAACCACCATCCATCTGGATGTGATGTGCGGTCGCACTAAGCTGGGATCGTTGTAGGGCCATAGGGAGACAAGCCTAGATCGGCCGCCGCCATAGCTTACCTATCCGGACGACAAAAAGCAAAGCGAGGCGCCGGGAGGCATCCCAGCTTAAGGCTCAACGCGGCAAAGTGTAAAACAGCCTCGGCCCTGAAGGGCCGGACTAACCACCTTAGCCTGGCCGTAGTTAGCCCGGCCGTTTACGGCCGAGGCATCACACAAAACCGCGAAGAGCCCAGCTCAATCCCAGCCCCTCTCCAGCTCTGGAAGGTCTATTCGGTGACCTTCTCTCTCATCTTCCTGCCGAGGAGTTGCTCCATCATCAGAGCCATGCCGGAGGTGTCCTTCTGGCCGAGCCCCAACACCCTGGCCAATTGGTAGCTCTGCTTCGCCAGATTTACCGCCGGCATGGGAACGCCCATTTCCTGTCCCAACTTGGCAGCTAGGTCGAGATCCTTGTGCATCAGGTCGATGGTGAACCCTGGATCGTAATCGCCCTTCAGCACCCGCGGCAGGACATTCTGCAGCGAGCGGCTGTTGGCCGAGGATGCGGAAAGGACCTCGTACATCACTTGCGGGTCGATGCCAGCTAGCGTGCCCATCATGAGGGCCTCGCCTATCACGTTGGTGGTCACTCCGGTGATAGAGTTGTTCACAAGCTTCATTGCGTGCCCTGTCCCCACCTCTCCGGTGTGGTGAACGCTCGACCCCAGTAGACGGAGGAGCGGGAGAGCCTGCTCGAACGCCTTCTCAGGTCCCCCTACCATGATCCCGAGGGTAGCGTTAGCGGCACCTTCAGGACGGCCGGACACGGGCGCATCAAGCAGCTGGCACCCCTTCTCAGCCGCCATTGTGGAGATCTGCTTGGTCAGCGCCGGCAGGCTAGTGCTCATGTCTATCAGTATCCGAGGCGCAGGTGATGCGGACAGGACGCCCTCCGGTCCCAGCACCACCTGCTCTATCACCGCCGGAACGGGCAGCGACATGATCACCGCATCGCGCCCGGCGGATGCTTCTCTTGAGCTCGAGCACGCCTTCGCCCCCAGTGCCGTGAGCCTCTCCACGGCCGCTGTGTTGATGTCGTAGACCCAGAGGGGGTGCCCGCCCTTGATGAGGTTGGCTGCCATCTTGCCGCCCATTGCCCCGAGCCCAATAAACCCAACGTCCATGGATGTCTCCTCCTATTCCTGCCCTAGCCTTTCTTCTCTCCATACTCGTAGACGCCTCGGCCGACCTTGCGGCCAATGCGTCCGGCCCTCACATACTTGACCATCAAGGGACAGGGCCGGAACTTCTCGCCCAGGGTCTGATGGAGGTATTCCAGCACGCTCAGCCGGGTGTCCCAACCCACCAGGTCGCCCTGTTCGAAGGGGCCCATGGGGTGGTTCAGACCTAGCTTGAGGGCCTTGTCGATGTCCTTGGCCGATGCCACCCCCTCCATCAGCATATAGAAAGCCTCGTTGCTGATCATGGCGTTGATGCGCGATGCGGCGAAGCCCGGCGCCTCGTTCACGCGGATCGGCTCCTTGCCCATCCGGCGCGCAACCCCTTCGATCACTGCAGCGGTCTCCTCCGAGGTCTCCAGCCCCTGGATCACCTCGACCAGCTTCATGATGTGAGCGGGGTTGAAGAAGTGCATGCCGACCGTGCGGTCCATCCGCTTTGTGACGCAGCCGATCTCGGTGATGCTCTTGGCCGAGGTGTTGGTGGCCAGAATGGTGCGAGGCGGGCACAGCTCGTCAAGCTGCTTGAACACCCGCTGCTTCAGCTCTATCTCCTCCGGCACTGCTTCGATGACTATGTCTGCTTCCCCGGCAGCAACGGCCAGGTCTGTGGTGATCCTGATCCGCCCCATGGCAGCCTCGGCGTCCGCAGACTGCAGCTTGCCCAGATGCACGCCCTTTTCCAGGTTGCCCCGGATGGTACCGACAGCCCGACTCAGCAGTTCCTCATTGATGTCCACGAGGGTTATCTGATATCCCCCAAGGGCACCGACATGGGTGATGCCTCGCCCCATCAGACCGGCCCCAAGGACCATAATCCGGCTGATTCCCGAATTCATGTCCATAGTCTCTTCTCCTTGCACCATGGAATCCCTGCGGTTACAGCCGCAGGCCACCTAGCGGGCAAATCCCGCATTCGTAGCTCGCGTTGTAACCGCAGGGGAAGGACGTCAGCGGCTTGAGCTGAGCAGCCCCTTGGTCTCGGCCTCCAGGTCGGTCCAGTACTTGGTGAACTCGGCACTGTTCATGTACTTTAGCTGAAGGGCCATCTCGTCCATCTTCTTGATGTGCTCAGGGTCCTTTATGGCCTTCTCGATAGCTGCCTGCATCCGTTGCATGGCCTCGGCGGGAACACCGGCAGGGTAGATGTAACCGCGAGAAGAGGCGGACACGATGTTGTAACCCTGCGACTTAAAGGTAGGCACGTCTGGGAAGAACTTGGACTTCTCGTTGTCCATAACGCCGAGGAAGCGCATCTCTCCCGACTTGACCTGGGCAGCGACCACTCCCACGTTCTCGCACATGGCGTCGGTGTGTCCTCCAAGCACGGCGTTGATCGCCGGCGGTCCGCCATCGAAGTGCGTCTGGGCGAACTTGACGCCTGCTGCCTTCTCCAGCAACATGACTGCGAGGTGGTCGTCCGATAGGATGCCGGAATCGGACAGCTTCACCTTCTCTGGGTTGGCCTTTGCGTCATCCACCAAGTCCTTCAAGGTCTTGTACTTGCTGTCAGCGCGCACCGCTATCGTACCCGGATCGAAGACCTGCAGCGCCACGGGTGCGAGGTCCTTGAAGCCGAAGGCGGCCTTCCGCTCGGGGTCAAGGTACATGGTGATGCCTGCGGGCAGGCTGACCTGGCTGAGGGTGTAGCCATCGGGCTTGGACTTAGCGAGGTCGGTGAGTCCGATTTGGGACCCGGCGCCGGCCTTGTTGACGACGTTGGTCGGGACTCCTAGCTCCTTCTCGACGGCGGGGAGCATCACCCGGACGCCGACGTCGGCCCCTCCACCCGCAGGCCAGGGGACGATCACGGTGATGGGGCTCTTGGGCCAATCCGACTTGCTGGCGGCAGCTGGTGTCGCGGGGACAGCGGCCTTGGTTGAAGCAGGCTCGGCGGCCTTGGTTGGGGCTACCGCAGCCGTGGTAGCCTTCGGTTGCTCGGGGGCCTTGGTCGCGGCCGGCGCCGAGGGCTGACCGCACGCGATGGTGAGTGCGGCAAGGGAAATTGCCATGGCTAGGAATGAGGCGACTTGGGTCCTCATCGAAATCCTCCTCATCATTGAGTTCGCGGGGATTGAGTTCACCGGTGGGACCGCGGAGAGAAAGAGCAAAGCGGGGATGCCGACGACCATAAAGTGCAGCGAGGCGGGGCCGCAGCCCCGCCTCGCGGAGCAACCATGGGTGGCGTCCAAGGTCACTCTATTTCTGAGGAGCGCCCTCCGCCTCCTTCTTCGCGACCTCCAGGACCGGTACCATCCTCTTCTCCCAGTCATCCCAGAAGGCGCTGGTGGTCTTGGCGTCCATGTAGCGCAACTCGAGTCCCATTTCGGCCAGCTTCCGCTTCACTTCCGCGTCGGCGCCGACCTTCTGGAAGGCGGCGGCGAGCACGTCGATCACCCCCTGGGGCGTACCCGGGGGCACGGAGTAGTTTCGGGAAGAACCGCCCACGCCAACCTTGAAGCCCTGCTCAGCCATGGTGGGGACATCGGGGTATACTGGGCTCCTCTGGGTGTCGTAGATGCCGATCAGACGCATCTCCTTGCTCTTCACCACAGAGCCGAAATTCCCGGCGGGCTGTATGCCCGCGTCCACGTGTCCTCCAAGCACCGCCGTGACCTGAGTCGAGCCGCCGGTGAAGTGGACAGGGGCGAACTTACCCCCGGTCTCCATTTGTAGGGCGATCAGGTCGAGATGGGAGTTGCCCAGGACCCCGATGGTTGCTACCTTGATCTCCTTGGTCTTGGCGAGGTCCACCAGATCCTTGACCGTCTTGATCGGGCTATCAGCCTTGACCGCGATGGCTTCGGGATCCCACACGATGTTGGAGATCGGCACGAAGCTCTTTCGAGAGTAGGTTGCCTTGCGGTCGGGGTCCATGTAGGTCAGGAATGTGTTGGGCAAATTAGTGTTGCCGATGGTGTAGCCATCGGGCGCGGCCCTCGCGAAATCCGCGAGGCCGGTCTGGCTACCCGCGCCGGGCTTGTTGACCACCTGCACGGGCACTCCCAACTCCTTCTCCAGTATGGGAGTGATCAAGCGGGTCCCCACATCCGCGGCGCCTCCTGCATCCCAGGGCACATTGATGGTGATTGACTTGCCCTTCTGGGGGAAGTCGACCTTAGGCGCCGCTGCAACGGTCGGCGCAGCGGCAGGTTTGGTGGGCTCGGCAGCCTTGGCGGGTGCCGTAGCCGCGGCGGGGGCGGCCGTCGCAGCTGGAGCTGCTGCAGCCTTGGTAGGGGTTGGCGCGGGCGCGGACTGGCCGCACCCGGCCGTGACGAGGATCGCCAGCGTGGTAATGGACACTAGGAACGCGAGACGACGTGACATTCTCTCCTCCCATTAGGTCTGCTATGACCTATTTTGCCTATGTCGCCAGGTACCGGTGTCGCCGGATGCTGTTGTTGCCTCGGACAGGTGACTTTGATAGTCTATTCGGCTTCTTCCAACTCCTCCATATCCGCCATAAGATGTTCGACCGTGTCGATCAGCTGAAGCAGCTGCCACTGCTTCTTCTGTCGGATGGCCTCGACATCCTTGCCCGTCCAATCGAAGAATCCCTTTCCCGCCTTGACCCCTATCTGTCCACGCGCCACCCGCTCTGCCAAAACGGGAAGAGGGACCTTGCTGGTCTCAAGCGTAGGATAGACCGATGCCATGCCGGCACAGTGGACGTCCAGACCGGACCAGTCGCGCTGCTCCAACATTCCCCAGAGCGGCAGTCTCAGCCCGAGGCCCATTCGGGTAGCCTTCTCAATGTCCACCGCGCTTGCCGCGCCGTTGGCAAGCAGGGACATTGCCTCCCTCGCCAGGGCCGCCTGGAGGCGGTTCACGAGGAAGCCCGGCTGGTTCTTGCGGCATACGACTGTATCTTTGCCACATCGGCGCCAGAATGCGACCGTGGTCTCCACCACCTCGTCGGTGGTTGCCAACCCGTATCCGATTTCCACCAGTGGCACGATAAGATGCGGCGTGAAGAAGTGTGACCCGACAACCCTCTCGGGATGGCGAGTCTTCTGGGCCACGTCTCCGACGCTGAACCCTGTGGAGTTGGTCGCCAGAATCGTCGTGGGAGGGGTCAGTCGATCCCACTCCTCGAAGATGGCTTGCTTGAGAGGCAAGTTCTCCGATACGGCCTCCATCACGAACTGCACGCCGTCGGCGGCCTGGGAAGCCGACGTGGTGGCCTTCACGCGGGCCAGGATGGGCTCCACCTCCTCCTTGGGTAGCTTGCCCAGACTCACCAACATGTCGAGGTTTTCTCTCACGCGCTGCATGCCACGCTCGAGCATCGCCTCATTTATGTCGACCATGTACACGTGGCATCCCGCGCGGGCGATGATCACCACCAGCCCAGCCCCCATCAGGCCGCCGCCGACCACCACCGCTTTACTAATGTTGTTGGCGGCGATAGCCGCGCTGCTGCTGGTCTGCTTGCCGTCTAGTCCGCTCATTGCTCGAGCTCCAGCACCACGGCTCCGCCGTTGCCGCCGTTCCCGCAGATGGTGGCCAGACCCAGGCTGATGCCCTTCTCTCGCATGATTTCCATCAAGGAAAGGACGACCCGCGCTCCGGATATTCCGACCGGATGGCCGTAGGCGATGGCGCCACCGTACAAGTTGACCTTGTCCATGCCGAGATCTAGGTCCTTCATCACGGCGATCACCATTGCCGCGAACGCCTCGTTGATTTCGACGGCTCCGGTATCCTTCAGCGACACACCTGCTCTCTGCAGTGCCTTGTGAACGGCAGGAACGGGTGCCAGGGCGAAGTCCTTGGGCTCCACTGCAGCAACGGCTCCAGATTTGAGCTGTGCCACGCCGGTCAATCCCAACTCGCGCGCCTTGGCTCGAGATGCCAGGACCAGCGCCACAGCGCCGTCGGTGATGCCGGAGGCATTGCCGGCGGTAACAGTTCCGCCCGACTTGAAGGCGCCGGGCAGGGCAGCAAGCTTCTCCAGGGTGCTATCTGCCCTGGGGTGCTCGTCATTCTGGATCAGGACCGTTCCTTTGCGTTGGCGGATCTCCACCGGGACAGTGGTGCGGGCAGTGAATCCGCTGACCCTGGCCTCCTCGGCTCGCTTCTGAGAGAGCAGAGCAAACTCATCTTGGGCCTGCCGGGTTATCCCTCGCTCCTCGGCCATGGCCTCGGTGAGTTCACCCATGTGCTTGCCGGTCATGGGGTCGATGAAGCCGTCCTTGTACATCGCATCAAGCAGTTTGGCATCCCCCATACGCGCGCCCCAGCGGGTATCCATGCTGAGGAAGGGTATGCTGCTCATATGCTCCGCGCCGGCTACCATTACTAGGTCCGCTTCGCCGAGCCTGATGGCCTGACCGCCGAGCATGAGTGCCTGAATGGATGAGACGCATGCCTGCTGGATGGTGCAGACTGGACAGTTGGTGGGAAGCCCACCCTTGATCGCCACGAGGCGGCCTGGATTCGGGCCGTTTCCGGCCTGACGAGCGTGTCCTACGAAGCCCTGGTCGAACTGGGCCGCTGGGGCTCCGGTCCTCTCCAGCGCCCCGCGAACGGCCACCGCGCCCAACTCGACGGCTGACAGATCCTTGAGTACGCCTCCGAACTTGCCGATGGGTGTGCGTACGCCGCCTATCAGCAGCACATCCCTATCGTTCATGGACTACCTCCTTCAGTCTCTACCTCATCGTGATCAGTATGTCGCAGTCTTTGATCCCTTCTTGGGAGTGAGCAGCGGCGAGGATTATCTGGTCTTTCCAACAGGTGGAGCCGCTAAGGATCTTGAGATATCAGTGGAGGCCGCAAGAAGAGCTGGCAACAGTTCCTCAACCCGCGCATCGTCAAGGCGTGCCCGTGGCCCATAGATGGTCAAGCAAGCGATAACCTTGCCGCTTCCGTCCCAAATGGGAGCAGCCAAGGCAGCCACCAGAGGTGATCTCTCTTCGAAGCTGACGGCATATCCTGTGATCCGAATCTGCGCCAACTCTCGTCGCAGAGTGTCTGGGTCGCTGATAGTGTGTGTGGTGAGTGGCTCGAGGCCTGTTACGGCGATGATCTGGTTGACTGTCTGCTCCGGCATGTGGGCCAGCAACAGTTTTCCTGTTGCACCGGAATACAGTGGCAGCGGTTTGCCGATCTCCATGGTATACCGGATGTCGTTGAAGCTCTCCACCTGACCCACACAGGCTCTCTCGAGGCCATAGGCGACATGTAGGCAAACGGTTTCCCCTGAAGTATCCCTCAGTCGCTCCATGTGCTGTTGCGTCAGGCCGAGGAGGAGGTTTCTCTCCCGCAGCAAGCTGGAAGCCATGACTAGCAACCCCAAGCCCAGGCCGTAACGTTGGGTGACGGGATCTTGCACAACGAGGGACCGTTCAGCCAATGCCTTGAGCAGGCCATGGACTGTGCCTTTGGGAAACCCGGTTCTCCCGGCGATTTCAGTTATGCCTAGCCCACCGGCTTCCGATTGAAGGCAGTAAAGCAGGTCAACGATGCGATCCGCAAGCCTCATGGCCTCGTTCGTGTCCTGTTGTTCGGGAGTGCCGAACAGCCGTTCAGCATGATTACTTTAGTGCATGGTAACCATCCAGTCAAGCTTGTCTTGGCTCGCCCTGGTACAATGAGTTGACGCCATGCGCGAAGCCCACCTACACTATGGCAGGGGTCTATATGCGACTTGCGGATAGGATCGTGGATATCCTTTATTGCCTCCAGAAGGAGAGCGCGGGGCTTGGGGTAAGCGAGATTGCCCAGAGGGTTGCTCTGCCCAAAAGCACCACCCACCGGCTGCTGCAAGCCGTGGAGGCCCGCGGACTTGTGGTTCAGGACTTCGTCTCGCAGCGCTATGCCCTTGGTCTCGGCCTGGTGGCCATGGCCTCCACGGTGCTGCAGGAGAAGAACATCCTGCTGGCCCCGAGCCAGGGTCCAATGGAGCGACTGCGCAACCTCTCGGGTGAGACCGTCTGTCTGCACCTTCCCTCGGGGTTGGAGCGGGTGTGCATTCGGCAGGTGGAGAGCCCTAACCCGATCCGCTATGCAATCGAGGTCGGCAAGCCCTGGCCACTCTACTGTGGCGCGGCGGGGAAGCTTCTGCTGGCCTACATGCCCGACCGGGTCGTCGATCAGGTTATCCAGATGACTGGTCTCACACCGATAGCCCCCAGAACCATCACCGACCCCCTCGAGCTTAGGCGTGAGTTGACCATCGTTAGGAGCCAAGGCTACGCGGTCAGTTTCGAGGAGACAACGCCGATGGCGTCGGCGGCGGCGGCGCCGGTCCGTGACAGCCACGGGAATGTGATCGCCTGCGTCTCTCTCTTCGGCGTGCGAGCGCGGCTGGATGAACAGCGGGTTGCCGGGCTGATACCGGAGCTGCTCACTACGGCTCGAGAGGTCTCCAGCGCCATATCCCCCTCCTAGCCCTCCATTGCCACGAGGGCGCCCTTCCGTCTGTGAGAGAGGCGGGAAAGCGTTCGTTGTCTTTCGCCCCAACTATGGCTCACAACATTAGCTGCTCACGATAGACGATGTCGCGGGCCATCAGGCGGCAGGGCACAAGACCTCGCCCTATGGGCCGGGCTAGCGGCTGATCCATCTGTGCACATCGACGCGGCCGTGTCTTGGCTCCTCGGTCTGATGTGAGCCTTCGCTCCTCCATGGTAACTGCGAACAACTACTTGACAGCGCCCCCTCTCCGCCCTAGACTGATATGCACTGGAACGCTGGTTCCATTTCATGGAACGCTCTGGTGAGGGGAGCGCCATGCGGCTCGCGGACAGGATGATTGACATACTCTCTTGCCTGCAATCGGAAGCCTCGGGGTTAGGGTTGACCGAGGTCTCCACCGCCGTCGGCCTCTCCAAGAGCACGACTCACCGGCTGCTCCAGAGCCTGGAACTCCGCTCTCTGGTCGTCCGCGACGCAGCAACCCAGCGGTACTCCCTGGGTATGGGCCTCGTTGCCATGGCATCGGGCACGTTGCGGCCGAACACCCCGCTCTTCTCTTGCTGTCATCTGGCCCTGGAGGGTCTCCGCGACCACTCGGGCGAGACCGTCACCTTGCAGGTGGTGTCCGGCCTGGAGCGAGTCTGTGTCCGGCAGTTGGAGAGCCCTCACACGGTGCGTTACTCCCTGGAGGTTGGCAGACCTCTTCCCCTATACACCGGAGCCAGCGGGAAGCTACTTCTCGCCTATCTGCCCGAGCGGCTGCTGGAGCGGGTCATAGTCGCGACTGGGCTGCCGCCAATCACCGCCAACACGATCACAGACCCTACTCTATTGAGGGAGGAGCTTCAGCGAGTCCGCTCGCTCGGCTACGCCGTCAGCATCGAGGAGATCAGCCCCCTGGCTGCAGCTGTTGCCGTTCCTGTGCTCGGCGTATCGGGTGAACTCGTTGCCTCACTTGCCCTACTTGGCCCTAGTATGCGGCTTGGGGAGGCGCGGATAGCCAACCTGCTGCCCGCGGTCCAGGCCACGGCAATCGAGGTCACCAGGGCGATATCTGCAAAGACCCGCGGCCCTATGGAAGCAGCAGGACAGATCAGGGCATCGTAGCCCAGGAACCTGGTCGTTGCCAGGACGTGAGTTCTGTGGGGACGATAGACCAAAGAGGAACGGAGGAAGGGTATGAACGTCAAGGGTCGGATTGCCATGGTCACTGGATCTGGACGCGGCATCGGTGCCGCCATCATCAAGCGGTTGGGAGCCAACGGGGCCGTAGCCGTGGTGAGCGACATCGATGGCTCAACGGCCGAGCAGACTGCCGCAGAGATCAGGAACGCCGGTGGCGAGGCCATTGCCCTCCAGGCCGACGTCACCAAGAAGGACCAAGTGGACGCCATGGTCCAGCAGGTGGTGGAGCGCTACGGCCGCCTGGATATCCTTGTCAACAACGTCGGGATCATCCGGGACAACTACCTCACGAAGATGGCCGAAGAGGACTGGGACAAGGTGCTGGAAGTGAACCTGAAGTCCTACTTCCTCTGCTCCCAGGCTGCCGTGAAGCAGATGATGGGCCAAAAGAGCGGACGCATCGTCAATATCACCTCGCGGGCGTGGCTCGGCAACGCCGGCCAGGCCAACTACTCGGCGGCGAAGGCCGGCATCGTGGGGCTGACAAGGGTGATCGCCCTCGAGTCCGGCAGGTACGGGATCACCTGCAACGCGGTGGCGCCGGGCGTAATCGATACTCCCATGACCCAGGGGTTGGCTCCGGAGATCCAGGAGCGGCTGATGAAGTCCCAACCCATCCGCAAGATCGGCAAGCCCGAAGACATAGCATATGCCGTGCAGTTCCTGGCAGCCGACGAGGCTTGGTACATCAGCGGCCAGGTGATCTACGTCTGTGGCGGCAAGAGCCTCGCCTCGGTGATGGGCTGAGATGGCGCCTGATCTCGACTTCGTATTCTCGCCTCGGGCCGTGGCGGTCATCGGCGCCTCCGCCGACGTCAGCAGCATCGGTGGTCGAACCGTCCACACCCTCAAGACGCACGGCTTTGAGGGGAAGATCTACCCGATCAACCCGAAGTACGAAGAGATCCAGGGGCTTCGTTGCTACCCGAGCATCGAGGCGGTCCCCGGCGGAGTGGACCTTGCCGTGGTGGCTATCGGGGCCTCCCACGTGTCCGGGATCCTAAGGCAGTGCGGCGAGAAGGGTGTACGCTCCGCCATGATCGTGAGTGCCGGCTTCGCTGAGACCGGCGTTGAGGGCCGCCGCATGCAGCAGGAGATGGCGGCGATCGGCCGCGAGTACAACATGCGGCTGATTGGCCCGAACTGCCAGGGGTTGATGAACCTGCCTGACAAGGTATGGGCAGGGTTCGGATCCCCATTCGCCCTGGACGACCTGCGTCCCGGGACCGTTTCCCTGGCCACCCAGAGCGGCGGGTTCGGATACGCGGCGGTGATTCTCACCGAGGAGGAAGGGATCGGCTTCCGCCACGTGGTCAGCACAGGGAACGAAGCGGACCTCGAGTCGCTCGACTTCTTCGAGTATTTCCTCGAGGACGCGGGGACCGAGGTGGTGGCGGGCTACATCGAGGGATTCAGGGATGGCAGGCGCTTCCAGCGGGTGGCGGAGACGGCTCTGGACCGCCGCAAGCCGCTGTTGATCTGGAAGGTGGGTGACAGCGAGGTGGGCCAGAGGGCCGCCGCCTCCCACACGGCCAACCTTGGCGGAGCCGCGGCCCTTTATAGGGCGGTCTTCCGTGAGAAGGGTGTCCAGGAGGTCTCCGATGTCTACGAGCTGGCGGACCTCTCTCGCGCCTTCCGAGGAGGCAAGCTGCCGGCGGGCAACCGGGTTGGTGCCGTTACCATCTCCGGAGGGTCGGGTGTTCTGGTGGCCGACTACTGCGCTGCGCATGGTCTGGAGCTGCCGACCTTGTCTCAGAGTACGGTAGAGAAGATGCGGGGCCTGGTGCCCAGCTTCGCCTCCCTGGTGAACCCGGTGGACGTGACCGCCCACATCTTCAACGACGTGACCCTACTGGAGAAAGCGCTCCACCTGTTGGTGGAGGACGATGCCCTCGACAGCCTGTTGATCATGCCGGCCTCCGTGGGCGGGGAGATGGCCGTGCGCATCGCCCGCGAGGTCGCCAGGGTGTCGGCGCAGACCCCCAAGCCGATCCTGATGGCCTGGACCGCTCGTCTCTCGACTGTATGCGAGGCGTTTGCCATCTTGGATGAGGCGAAAGTCCCCTACTTCCGCACACCGGTCCGGGCAGGGCGTGCGCTGGTGGCGCTGAACTCCTTCGCCCGAGCGCTGGAGCGTCTGGAGCGGGAGCGCTCCGAACCGCAGCCACCCTGGCGCCTGGCGGACGGTACGGTCGATCTGCTGCGCAGCTACCCGGAGCAGCCGGCCGAGTACCAGTCGAAGGAGTTCCTGTCTCGATGTGGCATCCCCGTTACCCAGGAGACCCTGGTCACTAGCGTCGAGGAGGCGTTGGCGGCCGCGCATCGCATTGGCTACCCGATCGTCGCCAAGATCCAGTCGCCGGATATACCCCACAAGACAGAGGCCGGAGGGGTCCGGGTTGGCATTCGCACCGACGAAGAGCTGCGCGTTGCCTACCGGCAGATCCTCGATGGCGCCAAGAGCTACAAGCCCGAGGCGGCCATAGACGGTGTGCTGGTGCAGGAGATGGTGTCGGATGCGGTTGAGGCGATCCTTGGGGTGTTGAACGATCCACTCTTCGGGCCGAGCGTGATGTTCGGGTTGGGAGGGATCTTCACGGAGGTGCTGAAGGACGTTTCTTTCCGGCTTGCGCCCGTTAGCCTTGCCTCGGCTGAGGAGATGGTGCGTGAGATCAAGGGCTACCCCGTTCTGAAGGGCGCGCGTGGCAAGCCGCCCTGCGACGAACGGGCGTTGGTGGAGGTGCTCCAGAGGCTGTCGCGGGTGGCGGCCGAGATGAAAGACGAGATCGCTGAACTGGATATCAACCCGCTATTCATTCTCCCGGAGGGGCGAGGCGTCAAGGTAGGCGACGCGCTCATCCGACGGCAGGTAGCTCGGTCCTAACAGTCGCGAGGCGGCTGATCCTCAGCACACATGGTAGGGTCCCTGAGAACCATTTCCTGTGCCCCACGTAGTGAATGGCCTTTCGCGCTTTAGGTGAGAGAGGAGTGAGGAATGTACACGATGGCCATCCGTCTCTGGGTCCTGGGCTCTCTGGTGGCAACCGTCCTATTGCTGTGGGGATGTTCATCTCCTGCACCCGCGCCTACGCCGACCACGGCAGCCGCGGCGCCGACGAAGGCAGCGGCACCCGCTCAACCGACCGCTGCTCCTACGAAAGCAGCGGCGCCCACACCAACTACCGCGGCCGCACCGGCGGCCTCAACGAAGGTAGACTTCCCCGCCAAGGGCAGGGCCATCACCATAATCGTGCCCTATCCGGCCGGCGGCAACGTCGACCTCAGTGCCCGATTGGTCGCGCCCGGCATCGAAAAGGCGCTGGGAGTCCCGGTGGAGATAGTGAACAAAGCGGGCGCGGCCGCTCAGTTGGGCACCACGGAGCTGGCTAAGGCGAAGCCTGACGGCTACACCCTGGAGTGGGTTAGCGGAACCGCCGTAATGAGCACCTATCTCGATGCTGAGAAACAGTCGGTCTATCACCGAAAGGACCTGGCAACTGTTGCACACACCCATTGGACGCCTGTCGGAATCGCGGTGAAGGCTGGGGGCAAGTACAACTCCTTCGAAGACGTGGTGAAGGCCGCCAAGGCCAATCCCGATGCCATCAAGGTTGGTGACAGCGGTCTGATGGGCACGCCGCACATGGCGATGGTATTGCTGGATAACGCTGCTGGTACCAAGTTCGCCCCGGTGCACTTCGATGGCGGACCGCCTGCAACCACCGCACTGCTGGGCGACCACATCGATTGCCAGGCGGAAGGTACCAGCGCCTTTGTCTCCGCATATAAGAGTGGCAACTTGAAGGTCGTGGGGCTTTTCGACGACAAACCCAGCAAGACCTACCCCGATGCCGAGTTGATCCCATCCAAGGGTTACAACGTGCTGTTTGGCCTTAGCCTCGGCCTGATAGCCCCAGGGGGCACACCCAAGGAGGTCATCAGTGTATTGCAAGGCGCCGTCAAGAGTGCGACCGAAGCCTCTGATTTCGCCAAGAAATCAGAGGACCTCGGCTTCGACGTCCGCTACATGAATTCCGAGCAGTATTCGACCCTCTGGACGGATCTCGAGAAAGGGGTCGCGAACGTGGTCAAGAGCGTTCGGGGCTCCGTCAGGGAGAAGTAGCGATCGGCGGCTGGCGGCCGAGCCTCTCGGCCGCCAGTCAGCAGGACCAAGACCACTGGGGGAGAGGTTTCGTGGCAGGACTGTACTACGAGGACTTCGACATTGGAGACGAGTTCGTATCACCGGCCCGCACCATCACTGAAGCTGACGTGGTGGCTTTCGCGGGGCTATCCGGAGACTACAACCCGCTACATACGGACGAGGAGTTTGGCAAGCAGACGATCTTCGGAGGGCGGGTAGCCCATGGGCTGCTGGGCCTCGCGGTCAGCACAGGGCTGAAGCAGCGGATGGGGATAAGCGACGGCACTGTCATGGCCTTCCTTGGCGTGACCTGGAACTTCAAGGGTCCCATCCGATTCGGCGACACGATCAAGGTAAGGCTGCGCATAGCGGAGAAGCGGGATACCAGCAAGCCGGACAGGGGGATCGTTAAACACTTTGTCGAACTGGTCAACCAGAAGGGCGAGGTGGTCCAGGACGGCGAGCACATCCTGATGGTGCGACGGCGCCGCCAGGCAACGACGGAATAGAGGCGGGTTTGGGCTAATGTCAACTGTGCAACAACTGTTCGACCTCACTGGAAAGGCGGCGATAGTAACAGGCGGAGCCACCGGTCTCGGTTTCGACATGGCGGTGGGACTGGCCGAGGCCGGGGCGAACATCGTGATCTGCAGCCGAAAGCTGGAGCGCTGCGTGGAGGCGTGCGAGCGGATTGAGGTGCTTGGACGGAAGGCCCTGCCGCTGCGCTGCGACGTAACAGACCCCGAGGCGGTCGGGGCGATGGTGGAGTCCACCCTCTCGGTCTTCGGGCAGATCGACATCCTGGTGAACAACGCCGGAATGGCCTGGGTCGGCTCTCCTGAAACCCTGGCCCTAGCGGATTGGGAGAAGGTGCTGAAGCTAAACGTCACCGGCACTTTCCTCTGTAGCCAGGCGGTCGGCCGCCACATGATCCAGAGGCAGCAGGGGAGCATAGTCAACATCGCCTCGGTCCAGGGGCTGGTGGGGAGGGATCCCGACATCGTGGACTCCATCGCCTACTCCACCACCAAGGGAGCGGTGGTGAACTTCACCAGGGATCTCGCGGTGAAGTGGGCAAAGTACGGAATACGGGTCAACGCCCTCGCGCCAGGCTTCTTCGTCACACCGCTGAACCGCAAGCTGTTCGAGCGGCGGATGAAGGAGATCACGGACGTGATCCCGATGCGTCGCGTGGGGCAACCGGGGGAGCTGAAGGGTGCCGTCGCGTTCTTGGCCTCGGAGGCCTCCAGCTTCGTCACCGGCCACATCCTGGCCGTCGATGGTGGGGCGCTGGCGTGGTAGCACGGGGGGGAGACGAGGGCTCCCTCTCCCGGAGGGAGAGGGAAGATCACGGGCTCCGCCCGAAGGGCGGAGACGATAGGAGGTCATACTCATGGAGATCGTTCTGCCGGAGCCTGTACAGATGTTGAAGCAGGAGGTCCGGCGCTTCATCCAGCAAGAGGTGGAGCCGCTCAACAACTCGATCGAGGAGACGGACGAGGTCCCCGAAGCGCTTATCAACAAGGCGAAGGACATGGGGCTCTTCGGTCTCACCATCCCCGAGGAGTACGGCGGCATCGGCCTGAACACCGTGGGCAAGTGCGCTGTCGAGGAGGAGCTGGGTCGGAGCAACTACGGTTTCGCCACCCTGATCGGCAACCACACCGGCATCAGCACCATGGGCGTGGTCGCCTTCGGCAGCGAGGCGCAGAAGGAGAAGTACCTACCAGCGATGGCGGCCGGCGACATTATCGGGTCCTTTGCCCTCACAGAGGCGCAGGCCGGGTCCGACGCCGCCAACCTGCGGACCACCGCGGTTCGGGACGGTGATGGCTGGATCCTGAACGGGGAGAAGATCTTTATCACGAACGCCCGTGGAGCCGGTCTTTTCAACGCGATGGCGGTCACCGACAAGAGCAAAGGTGTCAAGGGGATTTCGGCCTTCCTGGTGGAGAGGGGGTTACCGGGCGTTACCGTCGGGCCCAACGAGTCCAAGATGGGGATGCGTGGCGCACACACCGCCTCGGTCACCTTCCAGGACGTCCGGCTTCCCGCCGACGCCCTACTGGGCCAGGAGGGTCAGGGATACGTCTCCGCCCTCAAGATCCTTACGAAGGGGCGGGCGACGTTGGGGGCCAGGGCCTGCGGCATGGCCTCGCGGCTGCTGGACCTTGCCTGCGACTACGCGCGAGAGCGCGTCCAGTTTGGCCAGCCCATCGCCAGCTACCAGGGCATCCGCTGGATGATCGCGGATGTCGCCATGGAGCTGCATGCAGCGCGGCTGATGGTGTTCAACGCCGCGGCAATGCTGGATCGGGGCGAGAAGGCGATCAAGGAGGCTGCGATGGCCAAGCTGTTCGCCTCGGAGATGCTGGGGCGAGCCGCGGACAAGGCTGTGCAGATCCACGGCGGCATGGGCTACATGCGCGGGATGATGGTGGAGCAGTTCTACCGCGACTGCCGCATCTTCCGCATCTATGAAGGCACCTCGGAGATCCAGCGCAACATCATCGCCGCCAGAACCCTGGAGGGGTAGGTGTTGTGGATCAGCACTCTTACAGCAAGCAATCTGGAGGTAAACCTATGGTAGGCATCACCAGCTACGGGGCCTACGTCCCCAGGTATCGCCTCAGCAGGGACGCCATGGGCAAGGCGTGGGGCCAGCGCTTCGCAGGTGGGGAGCGCGCCGTCGCCAACCACGACGAGGACAGCTTCACCATGGCCTGCGAGGCCGCGGCCAACTGCCTGGCTGCCATCGATCCGTCTTCAGTGGGAGGGGTCTATTTCGCCTCAGTGTCGGCTCCATACGTGGAGAAGCAGGCATCGACCCTGATCGGCACCGTCTGCGGCTTGTCCGGCAGTATCTCTACCGCCGACCTTGCCGGATCCACACGCGCATCCACGGCCGCTCTGAAGATGGCCATGGACGCTGCCCAGGCCAACCCAGACATGCAGTTGCTCGTCTGCGCCGCGGACATCCGGCCGTCTCAACCGGGCTCGGAGCTGGAGCAGTTCTTTGGCGACGCGGGCGCGGCCCTCCTCATCGGCGCCAAGGATCCTGTAGCCACGATCTCTGGCAGCTTCTCTGTCTCCGAGGAGTTCGTGGATAGCTGGCGCAAGGCGGATGACCCCTTCGTCCAGCGTGGCGACACGGCCTTCATTCAGAGCTATGGCTACCAGCGGCTTGTCAAGAAGTGCGTTGCCGGCCTCCTTGCTCAGCAGGGCATCGGCGTTGGCGACGTATCCAAGCTCATCCTGAATGCTCCGGACCCACGTAGCCCTCAGGCGGTTGCCAAGGGGCTGGAATTCCCCGAGGGGAAACTGCAAGATCCCCTGGTCTCCACCGTGGGCGATGCCGGCAACGCATCTCCGCTCATGCTGCTGGCGCATGCCCTTGACCAGGCGCAGCCCGGCGACAAGCTGCTGCTGTGCAACTACGCCGCCGGCAACGCCGACGCCTTCTTGATCGAGGTCATGCCGGCGATCGAGGGGCGGCGACCCGCCCGGGGAATGGGCTACTATCTGTCTCGCAAGAGGGAGATGGCGAACCCCGAGAAGCTGTTGAAGTTCCGTGGGGAGGTTCCCATGGACCCGATCCGGCCATTCTCTTCCGGAGCCTTGAGCTGGAAAGAGATCAAGCAGAATCTCCAACTGATGGGACAGAAGTGCAACCAGTGCGGCCGGCTCGTCTATCCACGCCGCCACATCTGCACGCAGTGCGGCGCGAAGGACGACTTCCAGGACATGAGGTTGGCCACGACCGGTAAGCTGTTCACCTTCACCAAGGACTACCTGTTCCCCAGCCCGGACTCGCCCAACTGCATGGGCGTGGCGGACCTGGATGGAGGTGCTCGTTTCTACGGGCAAATGGCGGATGCTGATCTCTCTGAGGTCCGCGTTGGCGCGCCTGTGGAGTTGGTGATCCGGCGCTACCACGAAGGCGACGGCTTCGTGAACTACTTCTGGAAGCTTCGACCCCTGCCGGAAAGCTAGTCCCGGGGAGTGCAGGGGATCGCGTCCTTGACGGGGTTTGGGGTGTCCCCCGGAACACACCCCTTCCGAACCTACCCAAGCGAAGCAAGGGGAGACGAATATGAGCATTAAGGATAAGGTCGCCATCATCGGCGTTGGGATGACCAAGTTCGGCGACAACTTCGAATTGACCTATCAGGACATGATGGTCCAGGCTGTCCACGAGGCGATGGCCGATGCCGGCATCTCTCTAAAGGATGTCGAGGCCGGCTGGCTGGGTACCTTCGGCCCGGACGACACGGGGATGGAGGGCAAGGGCGGCAATGCCCTGTGCGACGCCCTTCAGATGTGGGGGCGGCCCGTCAGCAGGGTCGAGGGCTACTGCACCTCCGGCATGGAGGCGGTCCGGCACGGGGCAATGTCGATCGCAGCAGGCATGTACGACATGGTGATCGCCGTGGGGTGCGAAAAGATGAGGGACCTTCCACCGCGAGGTAGCCTGGTTGCGCGCCACGTGGAGAAGACCCATCCGCTTCTTTGCAAGGGCCGCACGGCGCCCGGGATGTTCGCACTGGTCGCGAACCGCTACTTCCACACCTTCGGCATCGATAAGAGCACCCTCGCCAAGGTTGCGGTGAAGAACCACTTCAACGGCAGCCTCAACCCCAAAGCCCACTTCCGCCGAGAGGTCACCCCTGAGCAGGTGCTGAAGGCTCCGCTGGTCGCCGATCCCCTGGGGCTGTTCGACTGCTGCCCTACTACCGACGGGTCGGCCGCGGTAGTGATGTGCAGCAAGGAGACAGCCGATCGGCTGGGTAAGGACTACGTTCTCATCAAGGGGATGGGGCTGAGCCAGAGCGCTGGCTTCTTCACCACGCAGTTCGACCCGGACAACGACTTCCTGGGCTTCAAGGCCACACGGGAGGCCGCGAATATGGCCTACCAGCAGGCGGGAATCACCGACCCGTTCAAGCAGATCGACCTGGCGGAGGTCCACGACTGCTTCACCATCACTGAGATCGTGAACTACGAGGACCTGGGCTTCTGCGCCAAGGGCGATGGAGGCAAGTTCATCTCGGAGGGTGTCTCCACACTGCAGGGAGAACTCCCGGTGAACACCGCGGGCGGTCTCAAGTCCTGTGGTCACCCTGTGGGCGCCACGGGCGTCCGCGTCGTGGGCGAGGTTGTGAACCAGTTGCTTGGCCGGATGGGCAAGCGCCAGATTAAGGGCGCGACCACCGGCGTTGCCCACACCCTCGGCGGCCCCGGCGCCGAATCATGCGTGATGGTGCTGGGACGGTAAGCAAGACCTAGGAGCGCGAGCGGCGTGGCGGCAGGGTCTTGTGCCCTGCCGTCCGGCGCTAGACGACAGAGAATGGGCAGAGTCGCGCGTCCATGTCTCGTGGGCGGAAGGGGACCAGCCCCTTCCCTACGACTATGGCTTCGCATTCGGTGGCTGCCCCTTGTGGGTCGCGCTCCTGCGGATTCCATTAAAGAGGAGCTTCACACGGTGGAAACGCGAGAGATCTACTGGAACATCCAGGGCATCTGGATCATGTACCTGCTGTTTGCCGTCGCCCTCGGCGTCTTCGCCTACGGCAGCTATCGGCACATTCGGTTGATACTTGCAGGAAAGAGAGAGGGAGGGATAGACAGGCTGCCAGAGAGGGTGAAGCGGCTGTTGCTAGATGGCGTCCTTCAGCTCCGCAGCCTTCGGGAACCCTACTCAGGGGGCATGCACGCCCTCTTCTTCTGGGGCTTCGTGGTGCTCTTCCTCGGGACCCTCGTCGTGTTCCTCGAAGCCGATCTCGGCATCCCCATCATGCATGGAGCCTTCTACCTCTATTTCCAGTCTCTGCTGCTGGACATCCTCGGACTCGCGGCCATCATCGGCATCCTCATGGCCCTGTTCAAGCGATACGTCCTGAGGCCGGACCGGCTGGTGAACCCCGAGCGGCTGCGCAACCTGGCGTCCGACGGCATCATCCTGATCCTCATCCTGGCCATCCTGTCCACCGGCTTCCTGATCGAGGGTGCCCGAATAGTGGCTACAAACGATCCATGGAGCCGGTGGTCTCCCGTTGGTAGTGCTGTAGCGGCTCTCCTCCAGTCCCTGTTCCCGCCCCCTGCCCTCCAGGCTTTTCACGGCTTCACCTGGTGGTTCCATCTGGGGCTGGCCTTCGCCTTCATTGCCTACGTCCCCTACTCGAAGCTGCGGCACATCCTGTTCTCGCCGCTGAACGTCTTCCTCGGTTCCATCGAGACGACAAATGCCCTCAAGCCTATCGACGTCGAGACCGCGGAGAGCCTGGGCATCGCCAGCTTCCGCCACCTCCCCTGGAGTCGCTTCCTGGAGGCCGAGGCCTGCACCGAGTGCGGACGTTGCCAGGCCGCCTGCCCTGCCTACAACTCCGGCCAGCCCCTTTCCCCCAAGGCGGTCGTGCTGGACACACGGAACGGACTGTACCAGAAGAGTCGGCAGCTTGTGGCAGCGGGCAAGGTGAAGCCGGAGGGGGATGCGGAGCCTGCATCGGCGCAAGGCACGGATACGTCCTTGGGGCAGGATGGCACGGATACGTCCGCCATAGACGCAGTGACGCCGGAGTCGCTCTGGAGCTGTGTGACGTGCGGTGCCTGCATGGAGCAATGCCCGGTCCACATCCGGCATGTGCCGGCTATCCTGGACATGCGTCGCTACCTGGTCATGGAGCAGGCGCAGTTCCCGGATCTGATGCAGGACGCCCTGACCTGCCTTGAGCAGCGAGGCCATCCCCATCGTGGGACCCGCTTCTCCCGCACCGATTGGTGCGAGGGGTTGGAGGTGAAGATAGTGGGGGATGTGGGTCCCGCCGAGTGGCTGTTCTGGGTGGGCTGCACCTCCGCCTTCGACGAGCGGAGCCAGCGGATAGCCCGTGCCTTCGCGACGCTGCTCGATCGTGCTGGGGTGGACTATGCCATTCTTGGGGAGGAGGAGAGCTGCACCGGGGACGTTGCCCGGCGAATAGGCAACGAGTATCTGTTCCAGATGATGGCTCAGGCGAACATAGAGACGCTGCAGCGATACGGGATAGAGAAGATCGTGACGACCTGCCCTCACTGCTACAACACGCTGAAGAACGAGTACCCGCAGTTCGGTGGGGTCTTCCAGCTATACCACCACACGGAGCTTCTGGAGCAGCTCGTCCGCGAGGGCAAGCTTCAACCCGGGAAGACCGGCATCGAGGGTCTCACCTTCCACGACTCCTGCTACCTCGCAAGGTACAACGACCGCGGCAAAGCGCCCAGGGCAATCCTGGAGTCGTTGCCGGATGCCGCACTCGTGGAGACGGGCAAGGCTGGTCGGCAGACCTTCTGCTGTGGGGGCGGAGGGGGCCACTTGTGGTTTGAGGAGAAGCAGGGTAGGAGGATCAACCACGAGAGGGCCGATCAACTGCTCTCTGCCAATACGCCGGTTATCGGGACGGCCTGTCCCTTCTGCATGATCATGCTGACGGATGGGGTCAACACTCGGAAGGGCGAGAGGGAGGTAGCGGTGCTGGACATCGCCGAGATCTTGGAGGTCTCCACTCGCAAGCCCTTGGGTGAGCGCAACTAACGAAAGGAGAGTGGGTTACGGTGCACATAGTAGTCTGTATAAACCATATCCCTGATCCGGAGGCCCCACCGAAGCAATTCAAGGTGGACGAACAGGCCAATAGGGCCCTGGTGGACAAGATGAATAGGGTTATCGGCCCATTCGACGAGAACGCTCTGGAGACTGCCCTTCAGATCAAGGAAGCCACGGGGGCCAGGGTGACTGCCCTGACCCTTGGGCCGACGACCAGCCAGGAGGCGCTCCGAAGGGCTCTGGGAGTGAAATGCGACGCAGCCGTCCACATCAAGGAGGAGCAGGCTCCCATTATGGACTCCTGGGGCGTCGCTACCCTGCTGGCGGCTGCTGTCCGCAAACTGGGAGGTGTAGATCTGGTACTGTGTGGCCGCCAGGTTGGAGACTGGGACAGCGGGCAGGTCGGACAGTTGCTGGCTGCAGAGCTAGGGTACTCGTGCGTAACCCTTGCTCTGCAGTTGGAGGCGCAGGGCGGTGAGGCGGTGCGAGCAACCAGAGAGGTGCCAGGTGGTCTCGCGGTGACGGAGGCAGACCTTCCCGCCGTGGTGACGGTCACCAACGCGCCGTCGAACCAGTTGCGGACGCCGAAGGTGCGGGACACGATGGCGGCCTTCAGGATACCCATAACCACCTGGGGCGGTTCGGATGTTGGCGTCGACGTGGCAAGCCTCCAGGCCGGCGGGGCGAAGGTTGCGCTCCGCAAGCTGTCCATGCCGGTCTCAGCTGTTCAGGTAGAGATGATCGAGGGTGAAACCGAAGAGGCGATCGCCGAAGGCCTGGCAAAGAAGATCCTCGGATTCAAGGTGATATGAGGTGCAACAGATGAACTTCCTAGTCATCGCATTGCCCACGGGATCAGGACTGCCGGTTGTCGCGGCCGAGTTGATTGCCGGCGCCAGGGAGCTTGCCTCCAAGACAGGCGGAGCGACAAGCGTGGCCGTCCTGGGCAACGGGGTGCTGGAGGCGTGCAAGGGTGCCGTTGCCCATGGCGCGGACCGCGTGTTCTTTGTTGACGACCCTGCTTTGGTGAACTACGACGCCGACTGCTATCTCCCAGCCATGGAGTTGGTCGTCCGCAAGGCGAACCCGGCTGCCCTACTGCTCTCCGCCGACACCTTCGGTCTTGAGCTCGGATCTCGCTTGGCCCATCGCCTTGGCACCGGTGTGGTGAACAACTGCTCCGGCATCAGCATGTCCGATGATGGTAAGCTACTGCTTACCAGACCAGTCTACGGCGGCAAGGCCGTCGCCACCATGGAGGTCCTCGCCAGTCCTGCTATCGCCACCGTTACGCCAAGATGCATGGAGCCGCTACCTCGCGACGAATCACGGCAGGCAGAGATATCTCAGCTTACCCTGCGGATCGACTCGACGGCGCGCAAGGCCCGGGTGGTCGAGGTTCGTCAGGAGGAGGTCTCGGGCGTCCGTCTGGAGGACGCCAAGGTCATCGTTTCAGGCGGCCGGGGGCTGGGCGACCCCAGCAACTTCAAGATGCTCGAGGAGCTGGCGTCGGTAGTAGGCGGCGCTGTCGGGGCTTCCCGAGCGGCGGTGGATGCTGGATGGGTGCCGATGAACATGCAGGTTGGCCAGACCGGTAAGCAGGTGGCCCCTGATCTGTACATTGCCGTGGGGATCTCCGGTGCCAGCCAGCACCTGGCCGGTATGAGCCGATCAAAACACATCGTGGTCATCAACAAGGACCCGGAGGCGCCGTTCTACGGTGTGGCCGAGGTTGGGGCGGCGGCCGATTGCAAGAGGCTAGTGCCGCTGCTCACGGAAAAGCTGAAGCGACTGCTACAGGAATAGGAGGTGGGGAGTATGCAAATTGGCAACCGATCTGTAGGGGGGCTGTGTGCTCCCCTGCAGGGAATACGGGTGATTGCGGTCGAGCAGTACATCGCAGGACCCTACTGCAGCATGTTGCTGGCCGACTCGGGGGCTGATGTCATCAAGATCGAGCAGCCGGGCAGGGGGGATCCAAGGCGAACCATCGGGCCCTTCGCTACGGATGAGAGCGGTAATCGGTCGAGCGCCGGCTTCATGGCCCATAACCGCAATAAGAAGAGCTTGGCCCTCGATCTGTCCAAACCCGAGGGGCGCGAGGTCTTCCTCGAGTTGGTGAAGGGCAGCGACGTGGTAGTGGAGAACCTGAGGCCTGGGGCCATGGAGAAGCTTGGGCTGGGTTACGGCAGGTTGCGAGAGTCCAATCCCAGGTTGATCTACGCCGCCATCAGCGGCTTTGGGAGATTGGATCCCTACACGGGTCCCTACTCTCAGCGGCCGGCTATGGACCTGGTAGTGGAGGCGATGAGCGGGATCATGGAGATCGTAGGCTTCGAGGACAGGGAGCCTATAACCACCATCTACGCCATGCCCGACGTGTACGCTGGTCTAGTGGGTGCCTACTCCGTGACCCTGGCGCTGGTTCAAAGGGGCATCACGGGGGAGGGGCAGTTTGTCGACACCTCGATGTACGATTGCATGGTCTCCCTGAACGAGCGATCGGTCCACATCCATTCGTATACGGGGGTGGTGCCGACACGGGGCAAGGAGTTGCTGGCGGCCCCTCGGGCAGCCTTCAAGGCGGCCGACGGTTATGTGGCCATAACGTGTACCACCGACGAGATGTGGGGCAGACTTGCGCGTCTCTTAGGAAGGGAGGACCTCGTCACCGACTCCAGGACCGCCACGGGCGCTTCCAGGGTCCGGCACGTCGAGGACATCCTGCGGCCGGTAATCGAAGAGTGGCTCTCCGACAAGACTAAGGACGAAGCGAGCGAGGTATTGCTTGCGGGTGGAGTCCCGGCCGGGCCCGTCCGGACCATCGAGGACGTATTTAGCTGTCCACAGACCGAGGCTCGAGGGATGCTGCTGGAGATCGAGGATCCGGTTGCCGGGCCCAAGCGGTTCGCTCGCACGCCCGTCAGGGGCTCCGCAATGGCTGATGTCCCCCGCGACCGAGCTCCCTTCCTGGGAGAGCACACCGCCGAGGTGTTGAAGGGCCTGCTAGGATACGGCGATGATCGGCTGCAGCAGCTAAGGAACTCCGGCGCAATCTCCGGCTAGCACTATAAGGCAACCCGTCGTTCTGAGGCGCCCAGCAACCTGGCGTGCCGAGTGGAGGTGAAGAGTCTCATCTCGGTGCTGTGGCGCGTCTGAATGGCGGGTCCAACTGTGTTCCCCCTCGATGCACCCTCGCATCCGAGTCGGTCTCTCATAGGTCTTGCCGGCCACCTTGCACACCTCCAAAGGTTGATAGCCAATCCTCTCACCCGAATCGATCCCCCATGGGTCTTGCCGACCGCTGCGATTCCTGTCATAGCTTCCGTAAGCCATCTCATAACAACCCATTATGTAGTACATAGCGACTGCCTATAGCCAATCATTGACAGCGAGTTTGCTGTAACTTACGATCTTTTCGAGTCGTCTATCTGTGCTATTTCCCCGGTTATGTGACATAGTGATCTTTACCAATCATGCTGAACACATAGTCCAGTCCTGTTAGCTCCTTTTGGCGTTCCTAGCGGCGGTCTCACCTTGGGTTCCAGCGCTTTGGGATGAGTGGCGGTTGGTGGCGAAGAGAAAGCCTCACTGTCGCGTCGCTCTCGATCCCAACGCGATTGTCGATGCACCAGGTCCTTTACTTCCCTCTGACGGCAATCCTTGACAGGCGACTCCCAACCGGTCCACGAGAGAGGAGAGAGAGTTGACAAGAGTCATCGTGTCCCTACTGGCAATGGCAGTGCTTGGGATGGCGCTACTGGCAGGTTGCGCTACCTCCGCCCCGCCGGTTTCGACCAAAGCCCCGGAGCCTACCAAGCTCGCAGCAGGATCGACTGCTGCTCCCGCTAAAGCTGCGGAGCCTACCAAGCCTGCTGCGGCTGCCCCAACCTCTACAGCTGCGGCCGCTGATTTCCCAACCAAGGGCAAAGCCATCACCATTGTCGTCCCCTGGGGAGCTGGGGGCAGTCCAGACCTCGGTGCCAGAGTACTGGCGGCCAAGCTGGAGCCCATCCTTGGCACTCCAGTTCAGGTGGTGAACAAAACCGGCGGTGGTGGTCAGGTAGGGGCCACGGAGATCGCCAAGGCCAAGCCGGACGGCTACACCATTGGCATCACCATGCACCCCCATACCAACACAGCCTACCTCGACCAGTCCCGAGGAGCGGCTTTCAACCGAGCAGCCTTCGCGCCGCTGGCGCTCTTGGACTTCGAGCCCTACCCGGTGGCCGTCCGGGCCGACAGCCCCTACAAGACCGCGAAGGATCTGGTGGACGCCACCAAAGCGGACCCCGGCAAGATCAGGATAGCCACTCCGGGCATCCTCACAGGACAGCATTGCGGGGCCATCAGTTGGGGCCTGGCAGCCGGTGTCGAGTTCTCTATCGTGCAGTTCGACAGTGGAGCTCAGACGACTAACGCGATTCTCGGGGGCCACACCGAGGCTGCTATCACCGGAGCCGGGGCGTTCGTCGAGCAGTATAGGGCCGGAGCCATCCGCTTCCTCGGTATCCTCGACGAGCAGGAGAGCAAGTTCTTCCCCGGAGTACCTAGCCTCGTCTCGCAGGGCTACAAGGGAGTGGTGTGGTCCTCTCGCTATGGCATGTCCGCCCCGGCGGGCACGCCGAAGCCGGTGGCCGACATCCTCACAGCAGCCATGAAGAAGGTGGTCACTGAGGATGCAGATTTCGCAGACAAGATGCTGAAGATGGCCAGAACTCCGCAGTTCATGGATTCGGCTGCCTATGGGACAGTCTGGGAGAAGATGGACACCGATCTCCAGCCTATAGTGGACACGCTGACCAAGAAGTAGCTCATTTCTACACGCCCTCCTGGAGGTCTCTGGCCGTCAACCGGCCAGAGACCTCCAGGCTCCCGAAAGTAAGATGAATTGTGAGGCAATGACTCAGCCCCAGGTAAGGTCAACCCTGATCCGCAGATTCTCCACCAGTGATCACCTGGGAGGTGAAGAGCAAGCAGCTGCGGCGCCGGTCTCTGGATCCTGGTAGATAGTGCTGCGGCAGTCCCGGTACACTGCCTGGGCGAGGAGGTGTGCCGTGAAGAAGAGCAAGCTGTTGCCACGGGGGCTAGAGATCGAGTTCGAGGGGGGGCTTGAGGAGGTGGTGACTGCCCACGGGGGAGTGGGGTTGCTGGTGGAGACTGGTCGGCGCAGCGGGGTGACGGAGAAGGCGGATCGGGTGCTGCAGGGGAAGAAGAACCCCAAGGGGTTGGGCAACGGGCAGATGGTGGAGTCGATGGTGCTGCTGAGTGCCCTGGGCGGGGAGTGCGGAGTGCGTGGAGGACTTCGAGGCGCTGCGGGCCGATGCTGGCTTGGAAGCGATGGTGGGGTACTCCTTTCCTGCCCCCTCCACCGCTCGCTCGTGGCTGGATCGCTTCCACGACGAAGGAGCCATGGCACAGCGGCCGGCGCAGGGGAGCTTCATCCCCAGGGAGTCGGCGGGGCTGGAGGGACTACGGGAACTGGTACGGACTAGCCTGCGGGCCTACCTCTCGGCGGCAAAGCCTGGTCGGGAACTGACCATGGACGTGGATGCCCACCTGGTGGAGTCGAGTAAGCGGGAAGCCTTGAGGAGCTACGAGGGGTTCCGAGGGTATCAGCCACTGATAGTGACCTGGGCCGAGACGGAGATGGTGCTGGCCGATCAGTTCCGAGACGGCAACGTGCCAGCGGGCAAGGGGATCGCCGAGTTGGTGGACGAGGCCTACGATAGCCTGCCTGCCCATCCCGAAGGCTGGGTTGTGGCGGTGAGGAGCGACTCAGCCGCCTACAACGTCGACAAGGTGCTGGACCATTGGGACAGCAGGGGGTGGAAGTTCGCGGTCAGCGCCGACATGAGCAAGGAGTTGCGAGCCGAGATCGGCAAGCTGGTTCCCCAGGACTGGCAGCTCTGGAAGGAGGAGCAGGGGGGTTACGTGCGGGAGTGGGCGGAGGTGCCCTATGTGCCGAGCCGGAAGGGGGAGAGGAAGGACAGGCAGCCTTACCGCTACCTGGCCATCCGGATCCGCTCTCCCCAGGGAGTGCTGTTTAGCGACGGGAACAAGGTGAAGACCTTCGCGGTGGTGACCAACGAATGGGACACGGGGGGCAGGGAGTTACTCCAGTGGCATAGGGGCAAGGCGGGAACGGTGGAGCACACTCACCATATACTGAAGGATGAGTTGGCGGCTGGAGTCTATCCCAGCGGGAAGTTCGGGGCCGATGCGGCCTGGCTGAGGATCCAGGTGCTCACAGCCAACCTGCTCACCCTGATGAAGGCGGTGGCCTTGGACTCCGAGTACCGCAAGGCCAGGCCGAAACGGCTGCGCTTTGCCATATTCAACCATGTAGGCCGAGTGGTGACCCATGCCCGAGAGAGCTTCATCCGCCTCCACCGGCTGCTGCTGGAGAAGATAACCAGGCCAGGGATTGAGCGGCTGCGGCTGGCCGTCTGGCCAGCGGGGTAGCTGGTCTGTAGCAAGCTGGCTGGCACGCTCTCTCAAGCCCGACTGGGAGGGCCCTCTGTGCCCGAAAGAGGGCAGAGGGCTCCACATCGTCGGGCTAAGCGGGTGCCGGCAGACTCAAAGGGACCGCTTGCGTCGCTTTGCAGGCGACTGATCCCGCCCACATGGTCGAACTCGGCGCCTCGACACCTGTGCGCCTGAGTCTATCAAAGGCCACTCAGATCGAACCTGCGGATTAGGGGTCAATGCGGTGCCTTGACGGTGTAGCCTCCAGGGCGTAACATCAATGCATCCCGTCGATCTCATCAAGGTCTCACTGGGGTCATGTCACACCTTGCGAGCCGAGATTGATCAACTCCTTGTGTTCTTTCAGATAGCTCGACTTGGCAGCTTCACTCAGGCAGCCAAAGCGCTTTACCTCACTCAGCCTGCCGTCAGTGCCCAGGTCGCCCGTCTGGAGCAGCGTCTGAAGGTGAAGCTGGTGGAGCGGGTTGGCCACAAGCTGTTTCTGACCCCTGCTGGCCATCTCCTCTACTCCTATGCTGGCCAGGTGGAGCAGTTCTGCCAGCTTCTCGATCAGGCCGCCGAGGCGCTGGCGGAAGCCGATTCTCGCCTTGTGGGAAAGGTCAGCATCGGAGCGAGCAACACCATCGGTGTCTACGTGCTACCGCCTGTGATGGGCCAGTTCCGGAAGGAGTATCCCGACGTGGAGTTGGCCCTGGCCGTTGGTCCCAGCAGAACCATGGCAGAGGGACTTCTAGGCAACCTGTACGACTTCGTCTGCATTGAGGGCCCCACCAAGTCCACCGAGATTGTGGCCGAGCACTTCATGGGGGACGAGTTGTGTCTCATCGTGGGGCGCGACCATCCCTGGTGCAAGCGCACGATAGAGGGCATTGCTCTGCGAGAGTTGCGGTCGCAGCAACTCATCGGCCATCGGCCGGGTTCTGGGACCATGGCGGTTATCGAAAGGGAATTCCAACGACAGAACCTGACCATTTCCTTCAGCATGGTGATCGATAACCCGGAGGCCGTCAAGAAGATGGTTGAGGCTGGGTTGGGGGTGTCGGTGGTCTCCCGCCTGATCCTCCATCAAGAGGTGGAGCGAGGGGGGCTGGTGATAGTGCCTATCAGGGACGCGAACCTGTCCAGGGGGTTGAAGACAGCCTGGCGGCGCGGGAAACAGCTCTCACGTGCCGCCAGGTCCTTCCTCTCTTTCCTGCATCGCCAAGCTGGAGACGGCCCGGTCTAGAAGTGCGGGCCTTCCAGGTATATCTCGATGGCGTCGTCGTAGTCCACCGTCTCGCTGCGGGCCAGGGTGCCCGAGGCTATCTCCCTCACGGTAGCGCACAGCCTCTTCCCTGCTTCCTCGGGGGTTTCCGTACCGTCGATGATTGCCCCACCGTAGAAGTCGATGTCGTCTCCCGCGGTAGCGTGCGTCCTGGGATTCGCGGTGACCCAAAGCTGCGGCACGACCCCCGTGGGACATGGTTCCAGCACCGTCTTCCCAGGGACGCCACTGCCTCCTGTCAGAAACAGCACCAGGTTGGTCCCCGCCGCCGCGTACCCGGCGAAGATGGAGGGGTGGCCCATCCAGTTGTCCACGAAGTAGAGCCCCTTGCCCGTTGGCCGCTCCGCATACTGGAGGCAGCCCTGGATCGGCGCGGAGCCGGCCTTGTGGATAGCCCCGAGGCTCTTCTCTTCCAGGGAGCTGATCCCGCCCCTGATGTTCGCTGGAGCCGGATTCACGGTGCGAATGTCATAGCCAGTGGCCTTTGCCTTCGCTTCCACCCTGTTCACTGCTCCCAGGATAACCTCGGCGACCTCGGAGTTGACCGCTCGTCTGGCCAGCACCTGTTCGGCACCGATCACCTCGGTAGTCTCGCCGAACAGGGCAGTCCCTCCGGAGGCTACCACGCTGTCCATCAGGTAGCCCACGGCAGGGTTTCCGGCGACGCCGGAGGTGGTGTCAGAGTAGCCGCACTTCACGCCGATGGAGAGGCACTCATCCGGCACCTCCTCGCGGCGCAGCCGGGATGCCTCGTAGACCATGCGGCGGGCCAATTGCACCCCCTTCACGATGGCCCCGTAGGTTCCTCCGTCCCTCGCCTGGTCCACTACCTCCACCCGTTTGCCACCGGCAGCGATCTCATCGGCCAGCCGCTCCGTGCGCAACTCCGGGTATCCTGACCCGGTCGTGGCCGTGTGGAGGATGACGGAGGCGACGTTCGGGTTGCGACCCAGGCCGATTAGCAGCCGCGCGATGGTCTCCCTATCTTCCGCGGTCCGGCCGGCGCCGCTCTGAGGGGTGACGATGGTCCTGGTGCCGGGCACCCACTGGCAGATCTTGCTAGATATGAAGCCTTGGGGGAGAATCAGCACGTGGTTGCGGGTGCCCACCGAGCCATCGGGGCGGACATATCCAAAGAAAGCCAAGGCGCGTCACCCTCCCGTCGTTGACCTGCTGGCCAGGATACGCGGCTCTCTAGCCCATGCCCTGGCCGATGGCTGCGCCGCGACTAGTGGTCTCTGTGCTAACCCTTGAGGGCCGCGTCGATCCCAGCCCTGACTATGTCCTCATCCTCTTCCGAGGTGCCGCCACTGGCACCGGCCGCCCCGACTATCTTGCCGTCAACCACTATGGGCAGCGCTCCCTTTCGGAAAATGGCCCTTCCCTGGGTCATGGTGGATACCCCACCATGGAAGTAAGGAGCTTTGGCCGCTCGCTCCTCGATCTCCGCGCTGGATGCACGCCAGGCCGCAGCCGTGTACGCCTTCCCCGCCGCTATGTGCGGCGATAGGAAGGGGGCACCGTCCATGCGGGCCACGTAGGCCAGGTTGCCTGCCTCGTCCACGATGGAGATGCTCACCGGGACACCCATCTCCTGGGACTTGGCGATGCCTGCCTTGACGATCCGCTCAGCCAGGTCAAGTGTCAGTGCCATCTTTCCTCCTTACTGATTGCTTGCCCCCCCCATTCTATATCTCCTCCCCCAGGGTTTCTACCTGTTCCATGTCCTTCCCAGCCCGGACCGTGTTGATCCATCGCACGGTCGCCGCGGTCACGGCCAGGAGTGCGCCTGCCAGCAGGACCGCCGCGATAGGGCGTTCGAAGAACCCCGCCGGATTCCCATAGAACATCGCCATGGACTGCCTGAGCGACTTCTCCAACAGAGGCCCCAGAATGAGAGCCAGCACCAGCGGGCCGGCCGGATACCCCGCCTTCTTCATTCCATAGCCTATGATTCCGAAGATACCCATCAAGAAGACGTCGGTAGGTGAACGACAGACATAGGTGAGAATCGCGATGATGCTTCTCTACGCTCGACGTCTACTAGCCTCTGGATAGATCCAGAAGTCTATGGAGATTCGGCGCCTCCTCTAAGTGCTCCATGATCTCAACCGATTCGGCTACTGCGTCAGCGCTCAGGACGCGCTCCGCGCATGCCCTGTACTTATCCACCAGGGACTCCCAACTGGGTGGAGTATCCGGTCCCCAGTTGGGTCTGTCCTGCTCGTGGCTGTAGACCTCTCCATTCCTCAGACGGATCACTACAGTGGCACTGTGCTTCAGTCCTGGCGGTGCATATCCCAGCTTCGCCAGTTTCGGGGACTCCGCTATGCTGACCCGTCTCATCAGGGCGGATGTGATCGGATCCGAGAGCTTCTCCTGAGTGAAGGACTCGATGCTGACCTTGCCGTCGGCCAAAGCCGCTGCGCAGCAGAACTGGATGCTGTACTTGGCCTCCATGGGGATCTTGGGTTCGGGGAACTTCAGATAGTCCACCGCGGCAGGGCTTACCAGGCACTCGACCGATTCGATCGCCTCCGGCTCCAGGCTCGACCACGTCATAGGGCTGGCCGAGACTTTCCACAACCCCTTCGATCGCGGCGCCGTCGCCGAAGGTCTGGTAGAAGCCGTCTCGCCCCTCCAGCACCGTGGTCGGTCCAGTTAGTCCCAGGGCAGCCATCTCCGCTGCCCGGACACCGTTTTCCGCCGCCCGGCCGCGACTGTATGCCTTGCCCATGGTGCCCATAGCCGCCTTCACGCCTGACGCCTCGAGCCCCGCAAGGCCGAGGGCGTTGGCCATCTGCTCCGAGTTCAAGCTCAGCAGCTTGCCAGCGGCGGCCGTCGCCCCAAAGACACCGAAGACGGTGACTGGATGCCATCCCTTGGCGGTGAGAGAAGGGTGGGCAGGCTTGGCAATCTTGCAGGCAACCTCAATCCCCAGGGTGCAAGCCAGCAATGCGTCCTTCCCAGACGCTCCCCCCTTTTCGGCCAAAGCCCATACAGCCGGCATCACCGGAACAGTGGGGTGATTGACGACCTCTGGATTGGCGCTGAGTCCGTGTACATCCGCGGCAATGCCATTGAGGAGTGCCGCGCTGTGTGTGGATGTCCTGAAGCCGCTGCCAACGACTGATGCTTCGGCTGGCTCAGCCCTCCCGCGGATGTAGTCGGCTACTATCCTCGTACCATTCTCTGGGGCCCCCGCCAGCGCTATCCCCAGTGTATCGAGGAACAGCCTCTTCGCTTCGAACACCACCTTCTCAGGGAGGTGTTCGAAGGTTGTGTTGACCACGAACTCCGCCATCGACCGGGTGAAGCTCGACTCCCTCGACCGCTCCATCAGAATGTCCCTCAGTTCCTTGCGAAATCATGATGACCGCATCACGTTCGAGGTTGCGATCTTGGAGCGCCAACGTCACTGACCTGTGGCAGGCCGAACCGCCGGCGCTCCATAAGTGAGTCTAGAAGATCTTCCAGCCCCATGACTGGTCGTGGATCACGTACTTCTCCTGGCCCGCGCGCCTGTCGACGAAGACCCGACCCTCCTTCATAACCATGCGGATCTTCTGCCGCTCCTGAAGGATCTTGATGTCATCCAGCGGGTTGCCATCTACCACCAGGACGTCGGCGAGCTTGCCCGCCTCAAGGGTTCCGAGATCCTTGTCCAGCCAGAGCGCTTCCGCGGCGTTCTTGGTGGTGGTGAGTATCGCCTCCATGGGGGTCATGCCGTAGTTGACGTAGATCTCCAATTCGTGGGCGTTGGAGGCCATCTCCGCATCGATCTGCATGTCCGTGCCCATGGCGATCTTGATGCCCTTCCTGTGGAGACGCATGAAGGTCTCCTTCGTGAAGGGCTGTAGACCTTTCATCTTATCGAGGGTGAACTGGGAGGTGCCAACGCGTCGCCTGCACTCGATCGCCCTATCGCTGCGATGCTGAAGTGTCGGGATGACAGGCTTGTTGGCCTCCTTCATCATGTCAAGGGCTTCGTCGTCGGTGAAGACACAATGCTCAATCGTATCCACGCCGGCCAGCACCGACATCTTCTGAGCTTCGGGGGTGAAGCAATGGCAGGATACCGGCTTCCTGAAGTAGTGCGATTCCTCCACGATGGCGTTCAACTCTTCCTGAGTCATGTTGCGAATATCGGGCGACTCCTTATCCGTGCCGCCACCGCCGGAGGCGCAGGTCTTTATCAGATCACAGTGCATCCTCAGGTTGGTGCGGACCTGCTTTCGAAGTTCCCAGGGGCTGTCGCCGTACTCCGCCAAATTCCGAGGGGCGTTGCCGATGAGAATGATGTCCAGATGGGATCCGGTGTTCACTGCCCAACCTGCCACCAGTAGCCTGGGGCCAGCGATCAGGCCGTAGTTGATCGCTTCGCGGACGGCCAGCATCTGCTTAGTCAGCACGCCAGAGTAGACGATCCAGCCCAGGTCACGGATGGTGGTGAAACCCATCTCGAACATCATCTGGGCGTGTAGCAGGCCGTACATCTGGTACATCTCAGGGGTGACCTCGAAGGCCGCGACCCTGGGATTGTGGAAACTGAGAACGTTCTGCGCCATCAGATGCACGTGGCAGTCGGTCATGCCGGGCATCAGGGTGCACCCTGCCATGTCGATTACCTGAGCATCGGCCGGGTAGTCTACCTGGCCCGCGACCCCCACCTGCTTGATGCGCTTTCCATCGATGACGATCGCAGCATCCTTGATAGGATTGCCGCCAGTACCATCGATCAGCTGCGCTCCTTTGAGAACTAGCATGCCTCTTCTCTCCTTTCGACTCATTCAACAGACCAACCCAGCGCCGGGGCCAATTGAGTCCCACGGCGCCGGGTAGCAGTCCCTGTCGGCCATCGCTACGGGTAGGTCTCCCGCTCCAGAACGCGAACGGCGTGGCCGGGCAGCACATGCTTGGGGCTGCTGGCCGTGCGAATGATGGTGTCCAGCGAGCGGATCGCATCCTCGTGCTCGAAGACGTATCCATGGGGCATGCCGGTCTCTATGCTCTCATCCAGACTGATGACATCGTTGGAGATGACGTAGACCCCGTCTGACGTTTCCACCTTCACCGAGCATCCTCCGATGGTCATCCCTGGTGTGGGGAAGTAGGTGACACCCGGGATCACCTCTACCTCTCGCTCCACGGGATCCAATCGAATGCCTGTGGTCAACCACTTAGGATGAGTGTTAGCAGGCGGAACAGGTGATTCGTAGAACAGCGACTCCATACCCAGGGGGGCCATGGAGTATCTCATCTCCTCGCGCCAGACTATGTGGTGGGCTTTTGGGAACAGATCGCAGTTGCCCACATGATCCCAGTGGAGGTTGGTGTACAGGACTTCATCCACGTCCTCCGGCTTCAGCCCAGCCATGGATAGCTTGGCATCCAACCGCTGCTCTTCTGTTCGCTCAGCAGGGCGCAGGTTCTCCTCATACTGGAGTCCGTGATTGAAGCTGGTATCCACAAGGATATTCTTGCTGCCGCCCTCTATCAGCCAGGCAAAGGAGGGGACAGAGATTAGCTCCTTGAAGCCGCCCCAGTACATGTAGAAGGTCTTCGGCTGGGTGATGGTACCGCAGTGGAGGGGCCTAATCCTCAGGCTCACTTGTACACCTCCTTCTCAAACACCTTGAAGTCGTGAGACGGCAGGATATGCTCTTTCGAACTGGCGATGTGAACCACCCTGCGCAGGCTCTCAGCCGAGTCTCGAAGCGAATAGGTCTGCCCTATCACACAGTGGCTGTCCAACTCCGGCCAGGCTTCCGGGCGTCCGGGGCAAGCGTATGTGGAAAAGAGATCACCCGACAGAACGTAGGTGCCCGAATCGGTCTTGACAGCTATACCGCACTCTCCGATGGTGTGGCCAGGCATTGGGAAGTAGGTGATGCCTGGTAGGATCTCCGATTGCTCGTCAACCGGCTGGAAGGTGACCCTGTCCCCTACCCAGGGGGCAGTATGCTTCGACCCAAGGCAAGGCGCTTCGAAGGGCTTCATCTGGGTTCTGCAAGGGGCAGCCCAGTACTGCAGCTCACGGCGCCAGATGTACTTGGTCGCGTTGGGGAAACTGCCCACGCAGCCGTCGTGATCCCAGTGCATGTGAGTGAGGAGTATCGTCTTGACCTCTTTAGGGTCCACGCCAGCCTTGTGCAGCTGGTACTCGGGCTCCTCCTCAGGGCTGCGCTTGCAGATCCACTGCCCGCCCTTCTGCCCGTTCTCCACCGAGTGAAACGCCGCGTCAACTAGAATCGGGTGGGGACCCCCCTCTATGAGCCAGATGATCGAAGGGACTTCAATGAAGCCACCCGTCAGCCGTCCCCCCCAGTATTCTCGCAAGCCTGACGATATGGACCCACAGTTCAGCGGCCGAATTCTGTAAACCGACATGTCTCCTCCTTGTCTCTTGAGTTCTCTACCGCGAGTCTGACTTCGCAGGGCCAAGCCCCGGACGTCCGAGCAACACACGTGGCCTCTGGTTCGTCTTGCGGGGCTGTGGAGTCGTGGCAGGCCGGCGACAGTCTCCATACCGGCACATCGCCAGTCGATTAGTCGTGGTGAAGAGCTTTAAAGCTTAGATCGATGCTATGGTCAGGGGAGGCTGTTGTCAATGGATTCCAATAGTGGTTTGCTATGTACTGCATAAGCGGGCGTTATGCGGCGTTGTGCCATCATACATGCGCACATGCACTGTAACGCGGGGCGTGCGTACATGGTGGGCCTATAAATTGATACAGCTTCATATCGATACAGCTATACGGTGGAGGTGCGTCCTGTGGCAGATACCCGCATCGAGATGGACAGCATGGGCGAGGTTCATGTTCCCGCCAACGCATACTACGGCGCGCAGACTCAGCGAGCGGTCGAGAACTTCCAGATAAGCAGCCTTCGCTTTCCTAGGCGGTTCCTGCACGCCCTCGGGCTTGTCAAGATGGCTGCTGCCGAAACCAACGTTGCTCTTGGATGGCTGGACAAGCGGCTCGGGGATGCCATCGTTCAGGCGGCTCGAGAGGTGGCGGAGGGCAAGCTCGACGATCACTTCCCGATAGACATCTTTCAGACAGGCTCCGGCACCTCCACCAATATGAACGCGAACGAGGTGATCGCCAACCGTGCCATCGAACTGCTCGGAGGGAAGTTGGGGAGCAGACAGTTGGTTCACCCCAACGATCACGTGAACCTGGGGCAGTCCTCCAACGACGTGGTTCCCACGGCGATCCATCTGGCGGCTCTGCTTTCGGTGCGAGATGACCTGATGCCGGCCCTGGTGGAGTTGAGGGATGCACTATCTGCCAAGGCCACTGAGTTCATGCCGGTGGTGAAGACCGGCCGTACGCACCTCCAGGACGCCACTCCTATTCGATTGGGCCAGGAGTTCCTGGGGTACACAGGGCAGGTAGAGAAGTCACTCCAGCGGCTGGGAATGTGTCAGGCTGACCTCTACGACGTTGCTCTGGGCGGAACGGCGGTAGGTACCGGCATCAACACTCATCCTGAGTTCGCCAGGATGACCTGCAAGAGACTCGCGGCAATCACCGGAATTCCAATCAGGGAGACAGGAAACCATTTCCAGGCTCAGAGCAGTCTTGATGGAGTGGTGCAGCTTCACGGTACCTTGAATACGGTGGCTGTCAGCCTGATGAAGATCGCGAATGACGTCCGTTGGCTGGGGTCCGGGCCGAGAGCGGGCATCGGTGAGCTACTGCTCCCGGAGGTTCAGCCAGGGAGCTCCATAATGCCGGGAAAGGTGAATCCGGTAATCGCCGAGGCCCTTACCATGGTTTGTGTGCAGGTCATGGGCAACAACACCACCGTGACTGTGGCTGGCCAGTCCGGCAACTTCGAGCTGAATGTAATGATGCCGGTGGTGGCATACAACACTCTACAGTCGATCGAGTTGCTGGCTTCCGGCACGCGGAACTTCGTGGCCAAGCTGGTGAGAGGGCTTCAGGCCAGCGCCCGAGGAGCTGAGATGGTGGAGAGGGGGCTGGCGATAGCGACGGCGCTGGTTCCGGCTATCGGCTACGATGCCGCGGCGGAGGTTGCCAAGGAGGCGGCTCGCACCGGCGAGATGGTTCGCGAGGTGGCTCGGAGGCGTACCGGTCTGACCGAGGAGGAGTTGGATCGATTGCTCGACCCGGCGGCGATGACCCAGCCCGGCCACTTCCTGGGTCCTGTGGGGGGCTAGGACAGAACTGCCTGGGGACTGGCGGGCGGGCCGCCCGCGCTCCTGGCAGGCGGCGAAGCCGCCTGCCAAATCCAGTTTGGTCGTGTACTAGCCGTTGTCCAGGCCAAAGCCAGACTCGAAGTGTGGACCCGAGTCTTTTCTGTCTCCACGGTCTCTCCATACGGAGCGCATGCAGCAGCGCAGCGTGGGCTGCTGCATGCGCTCCGTATGGTTCCTCAGGCCAGGAAGTTCCGGTCCTGCATCTTTTTCTCGTCGAGCTCAAACCCCTTCTCAAGCCGAGGTCCATCCATCCTGCCGTCTAGCGGTATCGCATCGCCGATGCCCGCAGTGGTGTCCTTGACCACGAAGAAGATCACGTCCTCGTCATTCGGATCCCCGATGAGAGTATGGGGGGTGTTGGCCGGAATATGCACGACGCTTCCCTTGGGACAGCGAACCGACTCGCCGTCTATTTCCCCCACGAGGGTGCCGCGCAGCACGAAGTTGAATTGCTCGTTGAGGTGTCGGTGCGGGACGGATCCTGTGCCTCTCGCTTTGTTGATCAAGCCGACCTGCATCCGATCCCCCTTGACCGCAGCGCCATAAGAAGACGTGGCGCCACGCGCCACGTAGTCTGCCGGGGCGTTCACCAGATCGGTGATGTACTTGGAGTTGCCAATTGTGGCCATGAGATCCCTTCAACCTCCACTAACGAGTGATCTCCGCAAGGGCACACGCCAACCGGGTGCCTCGGTTCAATCCTAGGTTTGGGATTGAGTGGAGTCAATGGATCTGGATAAAGGTTCGCTATTGAGTGCATAAGGCGCGATTATGTGGTCTGCTATAATATGCAGCTGAAGGAGGTGCGATGTGAAGCGACCTTTGATCAATACCAAGTCTGGTCAGTACACTTGGCTTCAGCTGCTGTCGTTGGTGATATCCGGGCTGTTCTTTTGGCAGGGGCAGATGCCCATAGCGCTAGTCTTGCTATTTCTCGGCACCCTCTTCGGCGTAGTTGGCGCGATCATCAGGGTCCGGGAAGCGCGACAGACCAACCCTGAGATGTTTGTGAGACGGCGAAAGAGGTAGTGTGAGACGGTGAGGAGCTGTGATGGATAGGCCCGGTTGGGATGAGTATTTCATGACCATTGCCTATGACGTGGCCAGACGCTCCAATTGCTGCCGGCGCCACGTCGGTGCCATCATCGTGAAGGGCAGGAGCATAGTGAGCACAGGGTACAACGGTACTCCGATGGGTGTTCGAAACTGCTTCGACGGTGGGTGCCTTCGGTGCGCCTCCGATGCTCCTCCTGGCCAAGGCTATGACACCTGCATCTGCGTCCACGCCGAGGCGAATGCCATGCTGCTGGCCGCTCGGCATGGCACGGCCATCGAGGGTGGCATCTTGTACAGCACCCTCCGACCCTGTTTCGGCTGTCTCAAGGAGGCTATCCAGGCGGGCATTCAGGAGATTGTGTACGACCAGGGTAGCCCCTACGATAGGGAGTTGGAGGAGGCATATCAAGGGCTGCGTGCGGAGGCCGGCATTATCTTACGCCGTCCTGAGTCCTCATAGAGGGAACCCCGGCCTTAGCCACTGCACAGATCCGTGCCTCAGCTGCAGCCGGGGTGCTTCCTTTTCTCGGTTGCGATCCCCGGAGTTCTACCCTTCCCGCCGCGCCTCGCGCTTCAGCGGCATTGCGAAGTCTGCTGCTTGCCTTCGGCGTTCGGACAGGCGCTGCTCAGGCTGCTCGGCAGACCGTCTCCGGGGCGTGTCAAGTTACACGGCACGGCAGAGCGGCTAGTAGCCACCCCTCGTTCCGCGTCGGAACCCACCCCCGCCGGCACCGCGCTCTTCGCGCTCCATCGCGGGGTTAACCCGTAGTTGGCGGCCATCCATGGTGTAGCCGTCAAACATCCGGACGGCGTTCTCAGCGTCGGCATCGGATGACATCTCCACGAAGCCGAAACCCCGGGATCGGCCGGTGTCTCGCTCACTCATCACCGTCGCGTCATCAACGCTGCCGGCCTGACTGAACAGGTTCTTTAGGTCGTCGTCGGTCACCGAATAGGGCAGGTTTCCGACGTAAAGCCGCTTTGCCATTGTGCTTACCTCTCTACCTTCTGTCACCAGTCTCTGTTCCCTGGGGGCAACACCCCCAGGGTTGTTCCTAGGCGCGCAAGTCTCATGCCAGGACTCGTACACTGGCATGAGGGATGCAAAAAGGCTGCCAGCGGGTGGAGTGGCGGCCTTGGCAGCGTCGTCACTCAGGACCACACTGCCGGTCTCGAGGGCGTATGCACGAGACGCTACGCCGAGGGCCATGAAGGCGTTCTGCTCGAAAATGCCGGTCATCCATCTGGAGCCACCCATTGCCCACCCCATAAGGGAGGGAAGAGGACATTGCGCCTTCCCCCTGCAGGTTCGCCTTTGGTAGCTAAGGGTTGACGGCCGCCGCGAATTTCTGCTTGCCATCCTTGATTTGGATGATCGCGGCGCTCTTGATGGGGTTGCCGTCCTTGTCGAAGGTGAGGGTTCCAGACACGGTCTTGAACCCCTTGGTGGCCGCCATCGCGTCCTTGATCTTGGCCGGGTCGTCGCTGCCCGCGGTGACGATGGCATTGATCAGCAGGTTGGTCGCGTCGTAACCCAGGGTAGCCAGGGTATCAGGAACTGCCTTGTACTTCTCCTGATACTTCTTGACCCATCCCTGGACCTCGGGTCGTGTATCCTCGGGGCTGTAGTGGTTGCTGAAGTAGCCGCCCTCGACCGCCTTTGTATCCAGTTCAGGATAGTCCCAACCGTCTGCGCCGAGCAGTTGCGCCTTGACGCCCTTCTCTCGAGCTACCCTGGCCAGCAAGTTGGTCTTGTTGTAGTAGTCGGGCAGGAACAGCACTTCTGGGTTCAAGGAGACCGTCTTGGTCAGGATGGCTGAGAAGTCGACGTCGTTCTTGCCGTAGGAGTCGAACTGGACGACCTTGCCGCCCGCCTTCTCGAAGTTGGCCTTGAACACTTCGGCCAACCCCCTCGTGTAATCGTTGCCGATGTCGTACACGACGGCTGCAGTCTTCGCCTTCAGGTTCTCGGATGCGAACTTGGCCATGACCAGACCCTGGAATGAGTTGATGAAGCAGGCTCGGAAGACGTACTCCTTCCGCTTGCCGCCATCCACGGTCACCTTCTCGTCGGTTGAGGTGCTGGTGATCATGACGACCTTGTTGTTGTTGGCCACTTCGGAGATCGGAATGGTCACATTGGATGCCACGGAGCCGACGATAGCCTTGACTTTGTCCTGGTTGATCAACTTGGTGACGGCGTTGATGCCCTCGGTTGGGTCGCCCTTGTCGTCCACAACTACGGTGGTAATCTGGACCTTGCCGGCTTTGTTGGCCTCCTCGACGGCCATCTCGGCGCCGTTCTTGTTGGACTCGCCGAAGGTCTTTCCCTCACCAGATAGCGGGGTGGTAACGCCGATCTTGACGGCAACCTTGGAGGTAGCTCCACCCGCGGGAGCGGCGGCTTTTGTGGGTTCGCCGGCCTCGGCTGGAGCGGTAGCAGCCGGTGCCGTGGCCTTTGTTGGCTCGGCAGTCTTGGCTGGTGCTTGGGTATCGGCGGGAGCAGGGTCAGGTGAATCGCAGCCGACGACCACGAACAGGGCTGCTATCACCACGGCGGCGACCGCCAGGAAGTGCCTACTGTACTTCATCTCTCTTTTCTCCTACACGACAGTCTGCCACAAAGGCAGTTTACTGACAGTTCGGAGGCTTATCAAGGACGTGTGCTCGCGATGCGCAACGCGATGGAGCGAAACTGCCTCCCCCCACATGGCTAGGGTAGCCGCTTCGACCTAACCGACGCCTGGCCATGAATGGACCAGGCTGAGACGCTTAAGGGCCCTGATGAACCTTAACAAATAANNCCCGGGCAGGAGCTTCGCCCTCCTCGGGCTACTGTCAGGTTATTTGTTAGCGACCATCAGCATCGGGCGGCATTGCGCCACCAGGCTCTCCCCGGAAAGCCGATGGGCACCCCTGCATGGCTGCATGGCTCGGAAGTGGCGTCCACTTCTGCCCCGGTGCTAGAATAGCCTCTGCGGGGTTATGTGGCCCCTCACACGTCTAGCGGCGATATAGGATGGTGTCCCAATGAGGTTGGGTGGTATTGCGGCAATGGGTGACTTCTGGCGAGTTGTCCGGGAGTTCAATCCAGAGGGGATCGAACGCGAGGCCACCGCTCCCGTCGACCTGGCCATCGTCGGATTGCCTGGATCTGGGCGGCGCACCATTGCGCGGGCTCTTTTTGGCAGTCCAGCGGACTCGGAGAGTCTTGGGCCCTTCGAGATCGTCGATCTCGACTTCGCTGGGAACCGATGGCCCCAGTTGGAAGGGTCCGACCTGGTGGTCCTGGTCGTTCGCCTTGACGCGGATCTGGCTGAGGTTTCAAGGAAGGCCGCAGCCGCCTTTGGCCGAGCGAGGACTCCCGTGGTCCTGGTGTTCACTCACGCCGATGTGGTCCACAACAACCGCGAGACGCGCAACGCTGCCTACCGAGCCTTCTCCTTTGTCTCCCATCTCAAGACCCTGTTTCTGAATGGTACCGACAGCGTGGAGGTGCAGGAGAAGCTGGCTCCCTTACTGGTGGAGACGTTGCCCGACCACCGCACCGCTCTGGCCAGGCGTGTCCCGGCCCTCCGCCAGTTAGTGGCCGAGCAGATCATCTCGGAGACTTGCCGAGTCAATGCCCAGTTTGCCCTGGCCGCGAACCTGCCGGCCAACTTGCCCTTCCTCGGTTCCGTGGCTGGTAGCGTCGCCGACTTCTTCGTCCTCACAAAGAACCAGGTGATGATGGTCTTTCGGCTGGCAGCCATCTACGGTCGGGACATTGCGCCCACCCTGCAGGTGGCGGCGGAGATCGCTCCGGTCATTGGTGGTGGGTTGCTGTGGAGGAGCGCGGCGAGGCTGGCTGTGGGGTTGCTGCCGACATTCGTGGCGGCCGCACCCAAGATGGGCATCGCCTACGTTGGCACCTACGCAGCCGGGCAGGCCGCAAGGTACTACTACGATCAGGGGCAGCAACCCACGAGAGAGCTGATAGACGCCTTCAGCGCCGAGGGCAGCAGACTTTTCCGCCTGATTCGGGGAGTAGACTCGCGGCAATAGGAGATAGCCATGGCCGACACCCAGCCACCAGCCCTAACCCTCGAGAAGGCTAAGCTGAAGGACATCTATCGCAAGATGCTGCTGGTTCGATCCTTCGAGGAGCGGGCCCAGGAGTTGTTCCAGAGCGGCCAGCTACCCCGCAGGGGCCACCTCTCCACAGGCCAGGAAGCTGTTGCCGCTGCCACCATCGTCGCTCTCAACGACGACGACTACATCTCCAGCACCCACAGGGGCCACGGCCACGCTCTCGCCAGGGGCGAGAACGTGAAGGCAGCTATGGCTGAGCTGGCCGGCAAGGATGCGGGCTCTTGCCGTGGCAAGGGCGGGTCGATGCACATAGCTGATTTCGAGAGGGGGATGCTGGGCGCCTTTCCACTGGTCGGTGCGTCGCTCACCATGGCTGTGGGAGGTGGGTTGGCCGCCAGGACCCTCGGCAACGGCCGGGTTTCGGTGGCCTTCTTCGGGGATGGCGCCTCCAACCAGGGCACCTTCCATGAGGCGATCAACCTCGCCTCCATCTGGGACCTGCCGGTCCTCTTCGTCTGCGAGAACAACCAGTACGCGATCTTTACCAAGCAAGAGAACGTCATGCGGGTGAAGAACGTGGCGGACAGGGCTCCGGGCTATGGGATCCCCGGGGTGATCGTCGACGGGATGGATCCTCAGGCAGTCTACCACGCGGTACACGAGGCGGCCGAGCGGGCCAGGGCCGGCCAGGGACCCACCCTGATCGAGGCGAAGACCTATCGATGGGTGGGGCACAGCACCGGGGATCCCGGCACCGGCTACCGCAGCCGGGACGAGCTGCAGCAGTGGCGGGAGCGGGATCCCATCCCCAACTTCCGTCGCCAACTCATTGAGTCCGGCGCCATGTCCGAGGCTCAGCTGCAGGATCTGGAGGGCAGTGTCGCGCAGCAGTTGGAGGATGCAGTGGCGTCCGCGCTGTCTGCTCCTGACCCGGAGCCCGGTTGGGCCTTCAGTGATCTGTACGCTCCCGAGTACCGGCCCGAGGTCGTCGAGCCAGCCGGCGAGACCCGCCAGGTCTCAGTCCTCCAGGCCCTGAACGAGGCCCTTCGGGAGGAAATGGAGCGCGACCCTCGGCTGATCATGCTGGGGGAGGATATCGGGCCTCGGGGAGGCCCCTTCGGTGTCAGCAAGGGGCTGATCGACCTGTTTGGATCCAACCGCATCATAGACACCCCCATTTCGGAGAACGGCTTCGTTGCAGCGGCCATCGGGGCTGCCCTGGCCGGAGTCCCCGCCATCGCCGAGATCAGCTACATCGACTTCATCACGCTGGCGATGGACCCGATAGTGAACGTGGCAGCCAAGGCACGATACATGAGCGGTGGACAGCAGAGCGTGCCGGTGGTGATCCGCACCGAGGGGGGCGGCGGCTCAGCGGGCGATGGCCCCACCCATTCCCAGAGCCTGGAGGCATGGTTTGCTCATGTCCCTGGGCTGAAGGTGGCCGTTCCATCCACCCCTTACGACTACAAGGGGTTGCTGAAGACAGCGGTGCGGGATCCTAACCCCGTGGTCTTCATCGAGCACAAGATGCTGTACAGAGCAAAAGGGACGGTGCCGAGCGGGGAGTACACCATCCCCTTCGGCCAGGCGGCCGTGCGCCGCCAGGGGCAGCATGTCACCGTGGTAGCGTGGGCGGCCATGGTCCAGAAGGCGTTGGCCGCCGCCGAGACGCTGGCTGCCGAGGGTATAGAGATCGAGGTTATCGACCCGCGCACCCTGGTGCCCTTCGACCTGGACACGGTGTCGGCTTCGGTCCGACGAACGGGACGGCTGGTGGTGTTCCAGGAGGCGAGCCTCTGCTGTGGCTTTGGGTCGGAGGTCGCCAGGGTGGTGGGCGAGGCCGCGTTTGACTACCTCGAGGCGCCCATCAAGGTGGTTGGCACCACCGTGCCGCTGCCATCCTCCCCCGTCTTGGAGGCTGCCGTCCTTCCGGACGAACGAACCCTGGTCAACGCCGTCCACGCCATCCTCGGACGTCCCTAGCCCTCAGCCGAGCGCTGCAAAGAGGTGCCTTGCACCGGCCGGGAACAGGGGCGCCTCGACCAGCAGAGGCCGCGACATTGTGTGGAGATTGTAGTTATGTTCAAGAAGGTGATCATCCCCACCCTTGGGCTCGACATGGAGGGGGCAACCATCCAGAGGTGGCTGAAGTCCGAGGGGGAAGCTGTCACCAAGGATGAGCCGGTCCTGCTGGTGGAGACGGACAAGGCATCCATGGAGATCTCGGCCCCCGCAGATGGCGTGCTTCGACAGATACTCCATGGCGTAGGTGTCTTCGTCCCCGTCACTGAAACCGTTGCCCTCATCGAGACATCGGAGTCGGCGGGACCACCAGCGCCTGCACCAGATGGGGTGCGGGCCTCTCCGGCGGCGCGGCGTGTGGCGCGGGAGCTGGGCGTCGACCTCTCGCGGGTACAGGGCAGTGGCCCCCAAGGCCGCATCCAGGGTGAAGATGTGCAGCGCTTCGTCGACTCCGCCGTTGTCCTCACGGCCGTCGTTCCATCTCCACCTCCAGAAGGGCCGAACCTCGACCTCCCCGGTCGCTTGGTGCCGCTGAGCCGGAAGCGTAGACTCACAGCGGAGCGGATGGCTGTCTCCTCCGCCACCGTCGCCCGCCTCACGATGAACGTGGAGGTGGATGCGACGGAGATGATTCGCTGGCGGTCCAGGGTTCTGCCGGCGCTACAGGGCGGGAAGGGGCTGAGGGTCACCTACAACGACCTGCTGGTCAAGGTGGTGGCCGTTGCGCTCAGGGAGCACCCCTACCTCAACGCCCGCTGGACCGAGCAGGGTGTCTACCTGGTGGAGCCGATCAACGTGGGTGTGGCTGTCGCGGTGGAGGACGGGCTGACAGTGCCGGTGATCCGCGATGCCGACCGAAAGAGCCTGGAGCAGATCTGCGCGGAGTCGGCAGAGTTGGTGGCGAAGGCTCGGGGGGATCGCCTCTCTCTGGCCGACATCAGCGGTGGAACCTTCACCATCACCAACTTGGGGATGTATGGAATCGACTCCTTCACTCCGATCGTCAACCCGCCCGAGGCAGCCATCCTCGGCGTCGGTCAAATCGCGGAGAGGGGTGTAGGCATCGAGGGGCAGCTGGCTCTACGCCCGATGATGACCCTGTCCCTTTCCTTCGACCACCGCATCCTGGACGGCGCCCCCGCGGCGCAGTTCCTCCAGCGGGTGAAGCAACTGCTGGAGGAGCCCTATTTGCTGATTTAGGTGTAGCGCTGGCTTACCAGTGGCGCGCGTAAACAGGTCACCGGTAAGCCAGCGCCGCGCGCCTAGCGTCCATTCACCGCCTTCAGGGCATCCACCAACCCAGCCCCTTGCTGGTCCGTACTGAGGCCGGCTAGCGTGGTCGCGGTGGCTTTCAGGAGGTCCTCCACCTGATTGGGAGATCTCTTCGGGTCAACCGCGAGGCTGAGGGCAGCCGCACCTGTGACGTGAGGGGCGGCCATGGAGGTGCCGCTGAGGGTAGTGTAATGTGGTCCCGTATAGGTAGAGAGGATGTCGACCCCTGGCGCCGCCAGGTCCACCTGTGGCCCTGTGCTCGACCAAGAGGGTAGCCTGTCGCTTGAGTCGATCGCGGCCACGGCAATGACGCCGGGATAGCGAGCTGGATAGTGGACGCTGTCCGGGGTGGGGCCGTTGTTCCCCGCTGAGGCTACCAGCACCACTCCTGCTTTGTGAGTGCGATAGATGACCTCCTCATAGGTCTGATCGTACTGAGCGGATCCAAAGCTCAGGTTCGCCACCTGTATGCCGTTATCCACACACCAGTCCAGCCCAGCGAAGATGTCGGACCACCATCCCCTGCCTTTCTTGTCCAGCACCTTCACGGCGTACAACTCGATGGCGGGGCCAACGCCAACCACGCCCTGTTTGTTGCTTAGGGCGGCGATGACCCCTGCGACGTGGGTCCCGTGGCCGCGGTCGTCGTCGTATCCCCTGGCCCCGTCCACCTCGTTGACGCCTCCTGCCACCCTAAGGTCGGGATGGGAGAGATCGATACCACTATCCAGCACGGCCACCTTCACGCCCGTCCCCCCTGCGTACTCCCATGCCTCAGGAGCGTGGATGCGGCTGATCCCCCAGGGCACGGTCTCACTTCCATTGTTGGGCTTCTGCTCTGCCTGTCTGTCTGCCAGCTTTGGCGCATCCGGCGCATCGATGGTGTGCTCCTGGGCAATCCCGTCGTCGATGACCCGCAGGACGTCGGGGCGCACGGCGAGAGCGGCCGCACTGGCGGAGGTTAGCTCAGCGGCGACGGCATTCGCCATCCTCAGCGACTTCAGTTGCTTTCCTCCCACGTCTCTTACGGCTGTCTGCTTGGCCGCAGGCGCAGTGTTCTCCCTGAACACAACTATCTTCCTGACAGGCATATCGGCGCTGGCCGTTGTGGCTGCCAGCAGCCCCACCAGAATCAGTGTCGACAGTAACACCCATGTGCGCTTCATCATCGATAGCCTCCTCACCTACAACTCGATTCCCACCCAACTCCGGCGGTTGTCTCAAGACACAAGAAGACGTCGCCATCTCGGAGTGATGAACATACATCCTAAATACCAGGTGAAGACATCAGAGGGAATAGTACTTTCGGGCCATTTACATGAAGCAACCAGGGGTTACACTGTCGCCCATTAGTGGTAACTGCATGGGTCGAGTTCTCTCCCCCCGACAAAGGCAAACCCATCGAGAGGTGGGGACGCAAAGCCATGGATCCGTACCGACCGTATCGGTGTCTGGAGGATAGCCAGGTTGCCCAAAGAGGGCGCTCTGAGGCGGCTGACTCTGGCGTGTCCACAGGCGGTGTCCGCGGCTTGCCGAACGATCCCTTTCCTCTCGGCCAGCTTGCGAGGAGGTACGTTATGAGGAAATCTGGTCGCGTTGTCTGTCTCGTTTCGACTACCGTACTACTAGCGGCGTTGTCCACCAATGTGGCCTTCGCTGGGTGGGACTGGGATGACTCCGTGAATCCCAAGCCCAGCGATCCCTGCCAGGTCGTGAGCGGGGGCTCGGACGTGAGCACCGGCTGGGACTGGGATGACGCGGTGAAATGCCCGAAGACGAAAGCCCCTAAGACCCGCTAGCAGGACCGCGAATCGGTTTGCAGGAGCAGGGCCACTCGCTTCCCTAGTGAGAGCGAGTGGCCCTGCTCTCTGCGCACGAGGCACTCTTCCTGGACATTAATGAGGTCTGGAATCGGGGTGTTTAGATCGGCCCGGCAGAATAGGCCGGGCCGATCACATCAAGGGCGGACTGTCAGCACTCCGAGTAGCCGCAGCTGTAGCACTTCTGGCAGCCCTCCTGGTACACCAGGCTGGCCACGCCGCACTCGGGACAGAGGTCTCCGATAGCTGTCACGTCCTCTGGCAAAGGGGTGCCTTCCGTCGGTGCCCGCTCCTCCGGTGAGACCATCCCCAGGTGCTCGGCCAGTACCTGCGCCACCGCATCCGGAAGCGATCGGACGCGAGTCGGGCCAAAGCCAAGTTGCCGGCCGCCACCTATGCCCATCATCTGGTTGGCCATCTCCTTCAGCCGCTCCGTGGGTGTCAGGGAAGATGGGAGCCTCAGGGTCAGGGAGATCAGCCGGCCGATGGCCTCCGAGACCGCGGCCGTATCGCTACCCGCCTTGCCGACGTTCATGAACACCTCGAACGGCTCGTTCGAGCCGTTGGCGTTGACGGTGACGAAGGCAGTCCCAAGGGGTGTCTCCGCCCGATAGGTCACGCCGTGGACGAGCCTGGGCCGAGGCTTGATCTTCTGCTTCGTCGTGTCCGCGGGCTTTGCCTCCTCGTCCTGCTTCGCGCCCTGGCCATTCTGATCGGAAGATCCAACATGGAGCACCTGCTCGCCTTTGCAGCCGTCGCGGAACACAGTGATCCCCAGACAGCCGAGGCGGTAGGCCATCATGTACACCTCGGCTACGTCTTCCACCTTCGCATCCTTGGGCAGGTTGACTGTCTTGGATACGGCGTTGTCGGTGAAGGATTGGAAGGCCGCCTGCATGCGCACGTGCCACTCAGGGGCGATCTCGTGGGCTGTGACGAAGACTCGCCGCACGTCCTCCGGTATCTCCTCCAGGGCATGCACCGTCCCCTGCCGGGCCACTCTCTCCATCAACTCCTCGTTGTAGAAGCCCCGCTCCCTCGCCACCCGCTCAAAGTGCGGGTTGACGAAGGTGAGGTGGCGGTCCCCGACGATATGCCGGTAGGCAATGGCGAACAGAGGCTCGATCCCTGAGGTGCTGCCCGCGATGATGCTGATGGTGCCCGTCGGGGCGATGGTGGTTACCGTGGCGTTCCGAAGGGGCGGACCATCCTGATAAATGCTACCCGACCAGTTGGCGAAGGGCCCGCGCTCCCTGGCCAGATCAGCGCTCTCCTCGTGCCCGATCCGGCGGATGAAGCCCATGACCTCGCCGGCCAGTTCCAGGGCCTCCTCGCTGTCGTAGGGGATGCCCAGTTGGATGAGCATGTCGGCCCAACCCATAACGCCGAGCCCGATGCGGCGGTTGCTCTTCACCATCGTGGCGATGTCTGCCAGAGGGTAGGGATTGACGTCGATGACGTCGTCAAGGAAGCGAACTGCCCCCCGGATTACCCGCTCCATGTCCTTCCAGTCGATGGGCCACCGACCACCGTTCTTGGACCGCCCCATCTCGGCCTTCACGAACCGCGCGAGGTTGAGGGACCCCAGGTTGCACGCTTCGTTTGGGTGAAGCGGCTGCTCACCGCAAGGATTCGTCGCCTCGATCTGGCCGATCTGCGGGGTGGGGTTGGCAGGGCCGGCGTTGACCCTGTCGATGAAGATCAGGCCAGGATCCCCGCTTCGCCAGGCAGCGCGAACGATCCTGTCGAATACGTCCCGCGCCCGCAGGGTCCGGACCGGTTTGCCTGTCACAGGGTCTATCAGACCGTACTCCTGGTCCGTCTCCAGTGCCTTCATGAAGTCGTCGGTTATCGTGACGGAGATGTTGAAATTGGTGAAGCCCCCATCCAGCTTGCACTCGATGAACTCCAGGATGTCTGGGTGATCCACCCGCAGGATGCCCATGTTGGCGCCCCGACGAGTACCACCTTGCTTCACTGCCTCGGTTGCCGCGTTGAATACGCGCATGAAACTGACGGGCCCGCTAGCCTTGCCCCCGGTGCTCTGGACGGTGCTGTCCTTGGATCTTAACCTGCTGAAGGAAAAACCAGTTCCTCCACCGCTCTTGTGTATGAGCGCGGCGCGCTTGATGGACTCGAAGATGCACTCCAGGGAATCCTCGACAGGGAGGACGTAGCAGGCCGAGTACTGGAGGCCGTTCTCCTTGCCGGCGTTCATCAATGTGGGGGAGTTGGGGAGGAACTTCATACTCTCCATCAACTCTACAAACCGACCGGCAGTGGCTTCCACCTCATCATGAGTCTTGCCGTAGCCGGCCTCGGCCTTGGCGATGGCGCGCGCCACCCGCCAGCACATCTCGCCTGGAGTCTCTACTACCCTGTCACCTTCCTTGACCAGGTACCGTTCCCGCAGCACCCTGATGGCAGACTCCGTCCAGAGACTTGCCTTGCTGGCTTCTGCCGTTTCCGTCATTTCGATCCTCTCTGGTCGCCGCATAAGGAGCCGGCGACTCCCCAACTATAACAACTAGACAGAATACACAACATATTGTGCTCATATGCATGTTCCACCCGGCATCTTGTGGTGTCAAGGGGATGGAGACGGGTTATGAGGAAACATGACCAAAATGAAACATCCCGGCTCAGTGGGGCATGACTAGACGAGACCTGGTCATAAATCA
>DIXP01000067.1 GCA_002436065.1 Chloroflexi bacterium UBA6077 | reverse complement strand
TTACACACTTGACGGGACACATACCTCGGGTTGTGCAATGTAAAACGATATTGAAGAAGTATACTGACGTTGCACACGCCTCAGTAGTGCATCTGCTGAAGTACAAAGAGCGGTGCCGAAGCGAATGCGGTGACAGGGGAGAGCGTCTATCTCTCCAGCCTTCGAAGAATCCTCACGTGTTCACTGTCCCTGGCCTGACGGCGCGGATACTGTTGAGACAGTGTGCTTGGTGTCATCGTGTCAAACTGCTCGGCCTGTATCTTTCCGTCCCGAGCGCACCTCTCTTGCTTTGGGAACTTCGATTGTGTTTAGGCAAGGGATTCACGATTGAGTTCTCAGTGACCCACGGCGTATGTCCGATGTGCCACCAGATCGTGCTGGGTGATCACGTAAGAGATCGAAAAAAGCTCTTCACGCCAACCCGTCGGAGGACACCTTGAGGGCTTGAGGTCTCAGTGGTTTAGGAGGCTAGCCATGGAATCGGCCACTGACTCATGGCCCCTGGCCAACGCTCCACTCGATGGTGGCATTGATCTCCAATGCCTGCAGCAACAGCTGTTGTCCTATGCTCATGATCTGTCGGCTACTCTCAAGCATCTTCGGAAAGCCCACGAGACCCTGAACGAAGTATGCTTAGCCACCCTGTCGGCGTTGGCAGCAATCACCGAGGCTCGCGACCCCTACTTGGCGGGGCATTCAAGATCTGTCGCCATGTATGCACAGGCGGTAGGACTGGAGATGGGGTTGCCTCCAACTCAGATGGAGAGTCTCCAGCATGCTAGCTTGCTTCACGATATCGGGAAGATAGGTGTGCCCGACTCGGTGTTGAGGAAGCCCGGACCTCTGGATGAGATAGAACGGAAACTGATTCGTGAGCACCCAGAGGAAGGGTACAGAATACTGTCCGGCCTTAGGTTCCTGGGGGATGCTTTGATGGGTGTACTACACCACCATGAGCGATATGACGGCCGGGGTTACCCCAGAGGATTGGCTGGAGAGGACATTCCAATGCTAGCTCGCATCTTGTGCGCCTGTGATGCCCTGGACGCAATGACGTCGAATCGTTCATACCGGCGGGCAATGAATATCGAGCAGGCTACGGCCGGACTCATCGAAGGGCGGGGAACGCAGTTTGATCCTCAGGTAGTCGACGCCCTCGTTTGTGTCCTGGAGCGCTTCCCCTTTATCGAAAGCCCTATTGCCCCAATTCGGGCAACGTCGGTACTGTATGACACGACAGTTGCCGTGTGCGAAGAGCTGTTTTCGGCCCAGCCGCATGTGCGAGAACTCCGGCCATGAATGGTTGCCCGCCATCTTCATAGGACGTCGGTTCCCCCTGAAGACTGTCTTCTGGCTGTACGGGTTCCTCACGACGGCGCTGGTCGGCTCCATCATGACGGCCCGTGTCCCTCTCATCCCTTTCCTTTGTGTATTCGATATCCTTCTCGTTAATGGAGACTCATGTGTAGGTCTTCAAAACCGTCTGCGGGGCAGTAGTCGCTGTCCCGGGCGGGTTCGACGGTCATATAGTGACTATTGCGAGGTGAGGATGGAGTTGAGAGAATGGCCCCATCGGCCCTTTTCTTGCTTTTTTAACTGGAGGTAGTTGCGCGGGGCCTCCGCTCAGGGACACCAGGATGCTGTTAGTCTTTGATTGAGGGTGCAACATGCTCGAGCCTCTGTTCTCTCCCGCATCCGTCGCAGTGGCCGGAGCCTCTTCCCAGCCCGGAAAGCTGGGCAACATCGTGCTCCGAAAGATCATCGACTTTGGATACCCGGGTGATCTGTACCCGATCAACCCTCGGGCGGATGAGATCCTTGGGCTAAAGGCGTATCCTCGGGTGAGCGATGTGCCCGGTCCAGTGGACCTCGTGGTGATCACGGTGGCGCCCAACGCGGTAGCCGACGTGATGCTGGACGCCGCCAGGGCGGGTGCGAAGGCGGCCGTGGTGCTGACAGCCGGGTTCCGGGAGGTGGGCCCGGAGGGAGCCGCGGAAGAACAGAAGATCGCCGACATCGCCAGGGAAGCGGGCATGCGGCTGATGGGCCCGAACTGCGTCGGTGTGCTCGACACGGAGAGCCGATTGAATGCCACCTTCATGCGCGGCGCGGCGTGGCCCGGCAACATCGGCTTCCTGTCACAGTCCGGCGCCCTTGGCACGGCCATGCTCGACTGGGCAGAGCAGGTTGGGATCGGCTTCAGCAAGTTTGCCAGTGTGGGCAACAAGGCCGACATCACCGAGGTTGACGTGCTCGAGGCGTGGGCCGATGACCCCCGTACCAGGGTGATTATCGCCTACCTCGAAAGCATCACCGACGGTCCCCGCTTCATGGAGGTCGCCTCGCGGATCACGAAGGTGAAGCCGGTGATCGTGGTGAAGGGCGGGTCCACCGCGAGCGGGGCTCGGGCGGCATCGTCTCACACGGGAGCTCTAGCAGGGTCGGATGCCGCCTACGACGCGGCTTTCAAGCAGTGCGGCGTCATTCGCTGCCACTCCATGGCCGAGCTGTTCGAGCTTTCGATGGCCTTCGCGCATCAACCGCCGCCAAAGGGCGACCGGGTGGGCATCGTGACGAACGCCGGAGGGCCCGGAGTGCTGGCCAGCGACGCCACCGATCGGTACGGGTTGCGCCTGGCCAGCCTGGCGCCGGAAACCGTGGCCGCGCTTCGAGGGTGTTTGCCCCCAACCGCCAACTTCTACAACCCCGTCGACGTGATCGGCGATGCTGACCCGGCGCGCTACCGGGCGGCGCTCGACCTCGTGCTGGCGGACCCCGGCGTGGACTCGGTGGTCGCGATCTTCGCCCCTCAGGGTGTCACCGAGCCCTACGGGGTTGCCGGGACGATCGTCGATGCCGCACGCACCGCCGACAAGCCGATCATCGGCGAGTTCGAAGGCGGGAGCGCAATCGATCGGGTGGAGACGATCCTGCGCGAGGGGGGCGTGCCGAACTACCGGTTTCCGGAGCAGGCGGTCGGTGTCATCCGCGCCCTGGGGCGCTATCGTGCCTGGCAAGCAAGGCCTGACGATGCGGCTGTTGGGCTCGATCGGGACAGGGCGGCTGTCGCCCGGCTGATCGCGCAAGCGCGAGCGGAGGGCATGGTGAACCTCGCCGACGCGAAGGCGCGCGAGGCGCTGGCCGCCTACGGCCTCCGCGTGCCCCAGTCCCAGGTCGTGCGCTTCGTTGAGAAGGCGTTGGCCGCAGCCGAGCGCATTGGCTATCCCGTGGCGATGAAGATCGTCTCCGCCGACATCCTGCACAAGACCGATGCCGGCTGCGTCCGCCTTGGGGTGGCCGACGCCAATGGCGTGCGCCAGGCCTATTCCGACATTCTGGAGAACGCCCGTCGATACGCGCCGGACGCTGTGATAGAGGGCATCACGGTGCAGGAGATGCTGAAGGCGGGCAAGGAGGTGATCATCGGGATCACCCGCGATCCGCAGTTCGGGCCGCTGCTGATGTTCGGTCTTGGGGGCATCTATGTGGAAGTGCTGAAGGACGTGGCCTTCCGAGTGGTGCCGCTCACCCGACTCGACACGGAGGAGATGGTCAGGGAGATCCGCGCCTTTCCTCTGTTGGCCGGCGTGCGCGGCGAGAAGCCCTCGGACCTCTCCGCCGTGACGGATGCGCTGCTCCGCACCGCGCAACTGGCCAACGACTTCCCAGAGATCACCGAGATGGACATCAACCCCCTGATGGTCTACGAGGAAGGGCGGGGCGCCGTGGCCGTGGACGGACGGATCATCCTTTCCCCCTAGCGGCCATAAACGCTTGGTCCTGATGAAGGCTCACCAGAAGTCTGTGGAGAGACTGTGCAGCGCGTCGTAAACAAGCCTGGAGTCTCCCTAATCCGCAGGTTCTGTCTTTGTGATGTCTGGCTGCAGCAGCAGGCTATTGGTTAGCACCTGCAGCCGGGTAGCATCGATGCCGAACTTCCTACATGGGCGCTCACTTCCTCCTCAAGACTACCCTCAAACCCCACTTCCAAGCCTCTAGACAACAGCTTGCTCTTTCGCACCGTGCACCTCCTCCCTCCCTCCCCAGCGTACCGGCATCTCCAACGACTTTCCTTTCCCAATTCGACACCGCCGCTTCCCAGCACCACGTCCATTCGCCCATCAGGTGAAGACTGGGTGCGGTATCTGCGGATTAGGGACGGGAAAATCGTTGATGATTGCGGCTGTTGGGCTTCGCCAGTAGAATGGGCTTCATAAGACCGTCTTTTCGATCCTAAGTCGACCTGCGCGACGATTCCTGGGACCTCTCCGAGCATGGCAGTCTCTGGCAGGTGTTGCCCATGGATCTCTCGATCCCTCAGCTTCGAACCTTCATGGTGACGGCTCAGAGGCTGGACTACTCCCGAGCTGCCGAGGATCTCCACCTCAGCCAGCCTGCCGTCAGGACTCAGATCCGTAACCTCGAAACGGCTACTGACACGGTGCTCTTCGAGCGAGTGGGGAGGAGGCTTGAACTCACCTCCTCCGGTAGGCAGTTGTACCACTATGCCGAGCGCATACTCTCTCTACAGAAGGAAATCCACGCCACCCTTTCTGACCCCATCGATAGATGCCAGGGGGTGCTCAACCTTGCTGCGAGCGATGTCCTGGGTGTGAGCATTATCCCCGGTCTCCTCACCAGGCTCAGAACTCAGTACCCTCAGATCCAGGTCAGGCTCCACATATGTTACAGGACAGATGTTGCCCAGAGAGTAGCGGAGGGGCGAGCCGATCTGGGATTGATTGCAGGCCCCTCCCCCGACAACCGATTGGAGAGCCGGACCTTTATGGAGGACGAACTCGTCCTCGTAGTCTCGCCCACCCATCGTTGGGCAGGCCGCGGCTCCATTGAGTCTCATGAACTGCTTGAGGAGCCCTTCTTGTTGAGGGAGAGCGGTTCAACAACTCGTGCCCTGGTGGATGGCTGGCTGGGCGCAGCAGGGATCGGCCTCAACGTGGTGGCGGAGACCAATAGCAACGAGGCTATGGCTCGCTCGGTGGAGTTGGGAGCCGCCGTGTCCCTGATCTCCAAGTATGCTGTTGCAGTTGCCCTCGAGACGGGGCGTCTGCGGCAGGTTCCTATCGCTGGGGTCTCGCTCATTCGCCCGCTCACCCTTCTGACCAGAAAGAGCCGATACGCCGGCCCTACTGCTCGTGCCTTCCTTGGTGTTCTGACAGAAGTCGAGCTGGAGGCGAGTCAGTGGAGCCGCGGGGATTCGTACAGGCCTCTAAGAGGGGATTTCATCGATGATCTGCTGGCTGGTAGGTTCGGTAGCCTGGAGGAGATCTCCGCCCGTGCCGCCTACTTCGGCTACGATCTCTCAGCGATGTCCCAAGTTGCTATCCTGGAGATTGACGATTCTGTCGATTCTTCCACGAAACGCGACGAAGCCGCTGCCGCAGGTATCAGGCGCAGGATGTTGGATGTGGTTGGGCAGCTGGTTGAAGGTAAAGGGAAAGGAGGCAACGGGACCTGGGTTGCCCGGGGCGAGAGGATTGTGGTGCTCTTGGCCTCGCCTTCAGACGACGCCCCGGAGTCCGGACTTCGGCAGCTCGTCGAGACACTGACTGAGCATGTTCGCCTCAGGGTGCCCGAGGTCCGTATCTCCATCGGCGTCGGCCGCTTCTGCGCGAGCCCCTGCGATCTCCCCGCCTCCTTTACCGATGCGCAAGCTGCCGTGAGACTCATTAAGACCCTCGGTAGGCAAGGCATAGTGCTCTGGGCCGATGATCTCGGGCCCTATCAGCCGGTCCTTCGAGGTAGCTCACGCTATGAACTGGACAATGTAGTACAGGAGGTGCTGGGTCCGCTTAAGCAGTACGACGCAATCCATCAGACCTCTCTCCTGGAGACGCTGGTTACCTATTTCCAGTTGAACCGGAATCTCCGAGCTACTTCCAAAGTGCTGTACATCCATGTCAACACGGCCCTCTATCGCCTCGAGAAGGTCGAGACTTTGTTGGGCATCGACATGGACGATCTGGACGATCAGTTCAAGATCCAGCTTGCTTTGAAGATTCACCAACTCCTTGGGTAGCCTCTACCGGAAGAACTATCTCCACAACAGTCCCCGAAGAGGCTTTGTGATGCATCACAAAGCCTCTTCGCAAAGGTCAGGAGACGTCCCATTGCTACTGGGGCGGTTTGCTCCTACATTGGCGCTATAGGAACCTGATCGCTCAGCCAACTGAGACTTGGTCATAGATCGTTATGCTGCTAGTAAGCAGGACTTGAGCCCGATCCACAGATCGTCACCGTTCTTGGCGCGATGGAGCAAGGCCAGTTGGTACACCAAGACAGCACCCAGGACAAAGCGTTGGGTAGGGAGGAGCCTTTGGGTGGCACCTGGGCGAGACAGTTGAAGATGCTTTAGGCCAGAGACTATGGCCAGCGAACTGAATGAGAACATGGAGACGTATGGGAGCGACTCCCTAGAGTAGCTGGTTGAGCGACAGAGATATGAGAATCACCAATGTCGAAGGGATCGTAGTATCGATCCCTATTCGGAAGACCACAACCCGAGCTAACAAAACAGTCAAGTCACGGGAGTATGTGATCACGCGGGTTCGTACCAACGAGGGCGTGACAGCGCAGGATGCACGGCAGGCAGCGGTTTCGTACTGAGCGCAGTTCGGGATGTCCTTGCTCCCCTAGTTGTCGGCTGTTATTTCTTCGACGTGGAGCAACTTTGGCACAAGATGTACATGACGACCATAAAGGATGGCCGCAAGGATACCATGGTAAAAGCTCTCGGCACTATCGACATTGCTCTGTAGGACAGGGGGGAGGTCTACCATCAGCGCTGCAGTGTTGCTACAGAAATGGAATGGTCAGCCAGAGATCCTGAGCGTGCTTTGGGCGATTCCGAAGGAGTTCTCCCTGGTGGTCGTACTTATGGTGGTCTCCGCTCTCTTGGTGACCCCACCCGTTCTTTTCTTGATTCGCACCAGCCTTTTCCCTAGGAGCATCGACGGCACAGTCGGCGACGTCAGCTTGCGCTTCTACTGGCAGATGCTGGGACGCCCAACCTTCTTCAGTAGCTTGGTGAACACCCTCATGTATGCCATTGGCACCACGGTGGTAGCCATCATGTCTGGCGTGCTAGCCTCTGGGATCAAGTTGGGCTTCGGCAGCGTGGCGAAATCCCTTAGCAGGGGGAGGGCTGCCGAGAGCGGGATCGTTGCCTCGATCTTGGCCTCCGCAGAACTTGGCAGTTCTGTTGCCGTGGGAGAGGAGCAGGATGGTTTCTACCAGGCCTTCAGGGACGGCGCCCAGCCCGTCGATACCGCGGGGATCCTGGGGAACTCCTACGAGTCTCTCGCACTGGCCAGTACCCTCAAGCCATACCCAGGTTGCGCTTGCTCCCATCCAGCCGTCGATGCAGTGCTCAGACCTAAGAGGGAGTATGGATTTACTCTCGACCAGGTTGAGTCAGCCGAGTCCGTTGTGACCCCGTCGGCGGCCAATTACTTCAAGTTCTCCGAGCCGACAGTGCCCCTGCATGCCAAGTACAGTCCGCACCATGTGGCCGCGACGGCCGTCATCGATGGAGGGGGCACTCTGGAGAGCTTCGACGAGGCCAAGCTGTGGGATACCATATCACCCTGCAAGATTTCATGAGGCGCATCAAGATGACGGTCCCCAGGAGGCCGCGAAGCAGGTTTTCGCCCACCTTCGGGACGCTATAGCACCACAGCCATCATCTGGCTCAAGGAGGGAAGCGAGGGCTTCCACCAACAGGGCAAGTCTGTCTGGGTGCCCGACACGCCGCCATCCTGGGATGATCTCATCTCCGAGTATCGAGCCTGTGTGGGGATTGCCCTCAACGCCGATGCCGTGGATGCACCCATTGAGATCATGGCTTATCTAAAGGAGGCGCTAAGCCTTCAGCCCCTGATGGATACCTTGCGACTTGATAGCGGGATTGAACAAATCCTGCCTCACGATTTTCAATCTAGTTGAGGAGGAGACCAAGTGATAGCGCATCAACCGGAAGGTGTAAAGGTACTGTTGGGCGGCTTGCTCATCGACGGCAACGGCGGATCGCCCGTCAAAGACAGCACAGTGGTGATCCAAGGGCAACGCATCAAAGCGGTGGGTGACCGGAGCCAGGTTGTCGTTCCTGAAGGGGCAGAGATTCTCGACTGCTCCAACCGTGTGGTTATGCCAGGGATGATCGATGCCCACCTGCACCTGCAGAAGGCTAACGTGGCCTATTTTAAGAACTACCAACTGGGCACCATTCTCACGACACCTCAACTCCTCTTGCTCTACTCCCTCCGCAGCGCCCAGATCATGCTAGAGGCTGGCTTCACCACGCTCCGAAGCCATCCTCACTTCATGCCCTTCGAACCCAACAGTGAATGGTACGGCGTAGCCCTACGCGATGCTATCAATGCTGGGCTATTTCCTGGGCCTCGACTCCTTTCGGCCGGCGGCTACGTAGCCATTACTAGCAGCCACTTCGATCTCATAGCCTCCAGAACCCTTCCCCGCTTTCCTGGTGTTACCGCCGATGGCCCCTGGGCTCTAAGGGAAATGGTTCGCAAGGTTCTCCGTGCTGGAGCTGACTTCATCAAGACTTGTCTGTCTGGAGGTGGAGGCACGGCGCAGGAGGAGCCTGATATAAGGAACATGACTCAGGAGGAGATCGACGCCATCGTCGACGAGGCCCACGCTTTCAACAAGCCCTGCTCCAGCCACTGCTTCACAGCGCTCTCTCAGAAGATGGCGGTGAAGGCGGGGATTGATGTGATCGATCACTGCGTCTTCACCGACGATGAGGCGATCGAATTGATGGCCAAGGAGGGCAAGTATCTTTGCCCCACCCTTTCCCATCGCTCGGACCGGGCCATCGAGGAGAGGATGGCTCACGGCGCGCCCCCAGACGTCATAGCCAAGATGCGGAAATTGCAGCCCTACTGCTACGAGAACTTCAAGAGGATACACCAGGCTGGCATCAAGATAGCCATGGGAACCGACACTCAGATTGAGCCGACCATAGGCACCAATGCCCACGAGCTGGAACTGTACGTGATGCTGGGCATGACCTCTATGGAGGCAATCATGTCGGCTACCAAGACAGCAGCGGAGGCAATCTGGCTCGATAAGGTCACGGGTACCCTGGATCCGGGCAAGTTCGCAGATCTCATCGTGGTAGATGGCAACCCTCTCCACGACATCCGGATCCTCCAAGACAAGGAGAAGATCACGATGGTGTTCAAAGAGGGTGAACTGCTGGTTGATAGGGAAAAAGGTAAGAGTGCAGGGGTGTTGCGCCAGCCGGTGTACCGGGGAGGAGCTTATTAGCTCCATCCCCATGGGCTAGCTCAACGGCCTGACGGTCAGTCGCCTTTTCGTCGCTCCTTCCTGCTCGTCTGTGCTGCTCTCGATTTCTATCACGAAATGTGAGGTGCTGGTGATGCCAAGTAACCCTTTACGGCAGTCTGACCAAGACGCTTTGCGTGGCAAACGGGCTGATCAACTTTCGGCAGCCCTTTGGATAGGTGTGGGCATCATTGTCATACAGCAAGCTGAGAGTCTCGACTACATGGGAGAATATGCTCCTGGCCCTGGTTTCCTCCTCTTCTGGTTGGGAGTAGTGACTATTGCCTTGGCTCTGACACTGGTAGTGCGGGCCACCTTGGATCTGGGAGGCGAAACACGCCTCGCTATACCAAGTGCACACGCTGCTCGCCAGATGCTCCTCGTGGCGACCGTGTTGTTCGCATTCGCCTTCTTGGCCGACAAAGTAGGGTTCTTAGTATGCATTGCTCTGATGTTCCTATTCCTGCTTCTTGTGGTCGAGAAGAGAGAATGGAGGTTCTCCTTCATTACTGCACTGGTTAGTGCCTGTGCCTTCTGGCTGGTTTTCGAGCTTCTTCTGCAGGTACGTTTTCCGCCCGGCTTGCTGGCGCTGTTGCGTTGATTCTCCAGGCAAGGCAGGAGCTCTGGGAGATAGTGGAGTCGTGATGAATAGGTCTAGCGGCAGGAACTGCACCAATGGAGTATGTGGATGAACATATCTGAGGGTCTCGCACTAGGCTTCGCCGTTGCCACCACCCCTGCGAATCTCCTTTTTGCTTTCGCAGGAGTGCTAATCGGAACCTTTGTCGGGATAATGCCCGGCTTGGGAACATCGGCCACCATCGCCATCCTGATGCCGATATCTTTCGGACTGAGCCCCGCATCCGCAATCATATTGATGGCCGGGATCTACTATGGGTCCAAGTATGGAGGCGCAGTCACATCGATCCTCATGAATCTCCCTGGAGAGGCTAGTTCAGTCACCACCTGTCTGGACGGCTACCAACTGGCTTTGCAGGGGCGAGGCGGCGCCGCACTTGGCCTAGCAGCTATTTCCTCCTTTGCGGGAGGGACAGTGAGCATTCTGGGACTAACCGTACTTGGGCCACTCCTGGCTATGGTAGCGATTGGGTTTGGGCCTCCAGAGTACTTTGCGATGACGCTCTTTGGATTGAGTCTAGTTACATCGCTCTCTGGGAAGTCCGTGGTGAAGGGCCTATTGTCAACGGTCGTTGGGCTTCTACTAGCGACTGTTGGCGCTGACCTCTTTTTTGGCACACCGAGGCTGACTTTTGGTCGGCTGGAACTCATCGATGGCATCGACTTCGTAGGTGTAATGATAGGTTTCTTCGCGCTGAGCGAGATCCTGCTCAATATCGAGAAGCAAGTCAGGTTCTCGCTGATCGAAGTGCCCAAGGGACTCTCAAAGTTGCTTCCAAGAAGATTTGAGATTGGTCAGTGTTTGGGAACCTGGGCCCGGAGTTCGTTCTTGGGATTCTGGGTAGGGGTACTCCCAGGCACAGGCGCTGTCGTTGCATCGTTCCTAGCGTACATCGTCGAGAAGACCCTCTCCACAATGCCAGAGAAGTTTGGGCAGGGCGCCGTACAAGGAGTCGCGGCCTCAGAGTCTGCAGACAACGCGGCTGTAGGGGGATCGTTGGCGCCGATGCTCACCCTTGGCATACCCGGCTCTACTGCTACAGCCATGATGATGGCTGCCCTGATTATGGCAGGCGTGCGGCCGGGACCGATGCTGCTTGCGGAGCACCCCGATATCTTCTGGGGAGTAGTGGTGAGCATGTACATTGGCAATGTCATGCTGCTGGTAATCAACCTGCCCCTAATCCCTTTCCTGGTGAACATCCTACGGCTGCCGTACTACATGTTGTACATCATCATCATATCTGTGGCGTCCGTTGGAGCCTACAGCATCGATAACAGCACGTTCAATCTATGGGTGATGGCTATCTGCGGGGTGCTCGGCTACGCTTTCCGGAAGCTGGACTATCCCTTAGCTCCCACCGTCCTCGCGCTGGTCCTTGGTCCGATGGTGGAACGAGCCCTCCGACAGTCTCTGGTGATATCGAGAGGTAATCTCGATATCTTTGTTGCGCGCCCGGCATCGGCCGCGTTGCTGGTGCTGGCCCTCTTAGCTCTATTCGCCCCCTGGCTGCAACAGTGTTGGCTTCGTGGGCGGGGCCCAGCCCAGATTACTACTGCGGCGGAGAAATAGGAGGTATGCCATCACATGATCTAACGTTCGGCGAGTTCTACCATTATGTCGCTGCTATCTTGTCACATGGAAAGGGAGGTAAACCGTGAGGAATCATAATTACCTGCTACTACTCGTGTCGACGTTGATACTGCTGGTTGCCCTCGTCGCATGTAGCAGGAGCAATCCGGAGGCTGAGTACCCTACCCAACCTATAGAGTACGTTACTACCGCGGCGCCCGGCGGAGCCATGGATGTCTTTGGACGAATGGTGATTGAGGCCATCAAACGCGAAGGGCTCCTCAACCAGTCTGTGAGTGTTGCCAACAAGTCAGGAGGCAACGGAGCAGTGGCCATGGCGTACACAATGACCAAAAAGGGCGACCCCTACACCATTTTGGGCTTCAACCCTCAGATCATTCGCACCCCGCTGCTGGAGCAACTCCCTTACAGCTACAAGGATTTCACTCCCATCGCGAATCTGGCGGCAGACGGAAAGGTCCTAGTGGTGCGTGCCCAGTCCCCATTCCAGACAATCGATGACTTGATCTCTGCTGCACGCCAGCGCCCGAAGGAGTTGACGATGGGAGGGGCTGCTTCGACTTCTGCCCAGGTCATCTCGGGCAGAGTCATCCAAAGTGTCGCCGGCGTGCAGTGGAACATCGTCAATTTCCAGAGCGATGCTGAGTCGGTCACCAATGTGCTGGGCGGGCATGTGGACTTCAGCATATCTAATCCAGACACGACGCTGGCCCATGTCCGGAGCGGAACGTTGCGGGTACTCCTAAACTGTGCTGATGCCCGGTACTCCGCGTTCAAGGATGCTCCGACTCAACAGGAGGCTGGATTGGGCACTCCTGTGACAACCTACAGAGGGTTCATGGGCCCCCCAGAGATGCCGAGCTACGCATCCAAGAAGCTCGAAGTGGTGTTCAAGAGAGTCGCTGAGAGCACCTACTTCAAGGGCTACATCGAGGAGGGGTTGTTGTTGCCTGTATGGCTGCCTGCTGTCGAGTTTGGGGAGTGGATGGACAAACAAAACGAAGAGGACAAGAAGCTGAAAGCTCAAGGCTTCCTCCAGTAGTACATGCGCCGGGTTGCCAAGAAACAGGAAGCAGGATGGATGATGTAGACGCTGCGGTCGCGCGAAATCCGTCTGGTAATGCTGTACTGTAGATATAGACCCCAAGCATGATCACTGTGGTTGGTATGACTGCCTGAAACCGCGCCATAAAGCAGAAGGGATGAAATCAATGACTGCCAGTGCTGAGTCAACATACGTAACCGACTTAGTCAACGCTCCAGCTGATTGGGTGAGAAAGGAGGTGACGTCCTCCTTCGGTGCTATAGTGAGAGGGGCGCGAATCCGAGTGGCGATATATCATAAGGCTAGAGGTACGGGCTCCCGGCTACATCAGCACGACAACGAACAGTTCAACTTCGTCCTTCGCGGCGTCCTTGTGGGTGAGATCGCTGGGAAGCCATTCCGGTGCCCCAAGGGTCACGTCGTCCACATCCCCGCCGACACCCCCCACACCATCATTGCCGACCCAGAGGACGAGGATGCTGTCTTCTTCGTTGCCAAGGACATCGAGGGGGGACGTGGCACCGTTACGGCCCTCGAGGGTGAGGAGGGTGGCCCTCGCTTGGAGGCGGGCTTCCAGGTCTCCGAGGGGATGAATCACAATCGAAGCTTCGGTTTGTAGATTCCTCTTTCCGCGATCTTGTTGAGTCAGGATCAATGAAGGAGCTGCCATGTTGGTCTCCGTTTGAGATTGGCACAATGAGAAGGAGGTATGGGCGATGACCCAGACGACGGTCCTCAAGGGCAGGAGGCTTGTCGATGGCATCGGTGGCGACCTACTGGACGGGGTGGTGGTCGTGGAAGGGGGTACCATTAGGGCGGTGGGCAGCACTGCCGAGGTCCAAGTGCCTCTGGGTGCCCGAGTAGTCGACATGTTCGATTGCACCCTGATGCCGGGCCTTATCGATACCCACGTTCACCTGCCCCACTTCAACGTCACTACATGCAAGAACGTCAGAATCGCCAACTATGAGTCTACTCCTTCACTCCACATGCTCTATGCTCTCCATCATGCCCGCATGTGCTTCGAGATGGGGTTCACGACCTTGAGGGACTTTGGGAGGAGCAGCTATGCGGGCGACAACAGCGTGGAGATGGTGGCAGTACGGGAGGCCATCAACTGTGCTCTCTTCCCTGGACCTAGGTTGGTGGTAGGCGGTCGTGTTCACATCACCAATTCGCATTTCGATCTCAGCATGCCTGCCGCCGTTGTGAGACAGCTCGATTGGCCCGCAGATGGCCCGTGGGAGCTGCGCAAGATGTCTCGGCGGAGGCTGAGGGCCGGATGTGACCTAATCAAGACCTGCGCATCGGGCGGGGGCGGCTCTGACAAAGAGGAGCCTGACATCCGAAACATGACTCAAGAGGAGTTGGACGCCATAGTGGACGAGGCTCACGCCTTCCACAAGCCTTGTGCCTGCCACTGCTTCACTTCGCTATCTCAAAAGATGGCTGTTAGGGCCGGGGTAGACACGATAGAGCATTGTGTCTTCACCGATGACGAAGCGATAGCCATGATCAAGGATGAGGGGAAGTACGTAGTCCCAACGCTGGCTCATCGATCGGACAGGGCTATTGAGGCACGGCGCAGCATGGGAACCTCCGAGTTCGTAGTGCAGAAAATGAAGAAGATCCAGCCTCACACGAAAGAGACCTTTCAGCGATTCTATCATGCGGGGGTCAAGATCGCCATGGGAACCGACACCCACATTGATCCGGACATGGGGCAGAACGCCATGGAACTGGAGATCTACGTGAACTACGGCATGACTCCCATGGAGGCGATCCTGACCGCCACGAGGAACGCTGCTGAGGCCATTCAGCTCGACCGTCAGGTCGGCACTCTGGAGCCCGGCAAGCTGGCAGACATCATAGCAGTGGATGGCAATCCACTGTCGGACATCTCGTTGCTGCAGAAAAGAGAGAACATCCGGATGGTCATGAAGGAGGGTCACATTTACATCGACCGCAGGCCAGAGAGGAACAAGGTTGTCATCCATGACGAAGAGTGGATGCAGTGGCGGAGGATCTAGTCTTGGTTTGCAGTGCGAAGCATCCCTGAGATGCCCCGTTGCGACCTTATGGTAAAGCACCGGCACCATTCGATTTAGATGCTCATGCTGCGAGACTGCTGCGAGGCGATGAATCCGTTCGGTATTGTGCCCAAGCTCAGCCTGGGGATGGATGCTGAACTCTCGCAGCTAGCGATCTTGAACCAAGCAATTCGTTGCGATCGAGTCAAGCACTCATGCGGCGAGTTCGATCCTCTCCAGCGAGCGGTGGATAGCTGCAGCCAGCTTATCGAACCATCAGCGGATCGTGGCATCGCCCGAGGGCTCTTCGGACATGATGGCGGCCAGTCCCGTGCACATGATGCGTAGATGGACTCGGCTGAAAAAGAGGGTGATCCGTAGCCCTTGGTCGTCCTCAAGGAGAAGATCAACATGGTGTTCAAAGAGAGCGAACTGCTGGCTGACCGGGAGAAGGGCGAGGACACCAGAGTGTTGCGCCAACCAGTGAGCCAAGGAGGGAGATACCGGTAATGACGCCATCCCTATGAGTCAAGCTCAAGAGTCCCACGGGGGATTCTCTCCAGTTAGTTTGGATCCCCCGTGAGTCCCTACCTGAGGATCTTGGGATATGTACGTGAACCCGTATGATTGTTGGAGCATGGCGTCTACCACTTGTTGATGCAGACCGTGAGCCCGTAGTTAGTAGCCTGGGTGCTGATCGACAGCGGTGAAGACCGGCCACTGGAGGCGGATCGATGGAACTCGGCACACTTCTCGCTGTTCAATGCGGTCTGTGATGACCACCTATGGCGATGATCTCCATTGGCTACAGTGGGCGTGTTTGAGGTGTTCCGAAGGACACTCTGGTGAACATCCAGAACCTCCCTCGTTTCGTGAGCCACGGCGCGACATGGGATCACGCCCAGATGGTCGACGATTTCTCGGCCATCTTGCCTCACAGAGTAAGCGAGGTTGCTCAACCAGTCCTGCCATTGTTGGTCTTCGATGATTGGCCCGTGCCCAGACTCCAAGACGCTTGAGTCTCTTTCGTTCGCTCACGGTCCCTCCTGATGGACATCGGTGGAGACTCCCAAATGCTCGTGTTTGGAGAGATTCGCAGATCTGGCTGGACAACTGCATCGTCAGGGTGGATCCGGCCAAGAACAATCGAATCAGTGTGGATGTCTTCTTCCACGATCCGCTCATCCGGTTGGGCGAAGACTTCTATTACAGACTGGAGGAACAGCTTCGCATCTCCAAGCTCGACCATTGAATAGGACATGAGCGATGACTGATGTTCACAATGAGCCTCCATGTCCCGGCGGTTGCAGAATGCAACCGCCGGATAGACTCGACTTGGTCCTGCAGGGTGGCAAGATAGTTGATGGGGCAGGCAATCCGTGGTACTACGGTGACGTGGGGATACGGGACGGGCGCATCGAGGCTATAGGACGCCTCGATGCAGTTGAGTCGGTCGCTCGTATCGACGTAGCTGGTCTTGTGGTGTCGCCGGGCTTCATCGATCCTCACACTCACGCTGACAGAGACCTACGCCAGCTACCCCACTGCCAGAACTATCTTCACCAAGGGGTGACCACCGTCGTTGGCGGCAACTGCGGCGATTCCCTCTATCCCATTGGGGAGACGCTGGATTCTCTGCGGGCGCTACCGCTGGGTATCAACTTCGCCCAACTGCTGGGCCATGGGACCGTGCGGCAGCAGGTGATGGGTATGGCCGACCGACCTGCGACAGGTCAGGAACTGTCGGCGATGGCGGATCTGGTCGCCCAGGGAATGGCCCAAGGAGCCCTTGGCATGTCCACGGGGCTTCGCTATGCCCCCGGATGCTATGCCCAGTTGGAAGAGGTTGTCGAGTTGTCCAGGGTGGTTGCGCGGTTTGGCGGGGTCTACACAACCCACGTTAGGGACGATAGTGGTGACAGCGTCGGCCTTGTACCAGCTACTGAAGAAGCGATAGCTGTCGCCCGAAGGTCGCGTGTTCCAGTACAGATCTCCCACCTCAAGGCGACAGGAAGGGATGAGTGGGGCAAAGCACCGCTGCTGGTAGGGATGATCGAGGATGCTCGGCGAGAGGGTCTGGATGTCACCTTCGACCAGTATCCGTACGCCGCGACGGGCGGTAGGTTGTCGGGGACTCTGCCACCACGATGGGCTCTTGAAGGGGGACATGAGAAGTTCAAGGAGCGGTTTCGAGATCCGGCGATCCAGCAGCGGATCAGGGAAGGCACCATGGCGAATGTGGATCGGCGGGGTGGGCCGGACGCAATCTTCGTTGCTCGCTTCGCGCCCGACCCGGGCTTGGAAGGGAAGAGCCTAGCCCTGATCGGGGAGGGCATGGGCCTGGATGCAGTGGATGCAGGGCTTGAAATGCTGAGCGTCTCCGATGGATACATCGTCGTCTTCAGCCTGAAGGACGGAGACGTAGACCATATCGCGGGCTCACCCCTCGGGATGGTGGGCTCTGATGGGAATCTGGCGGACTTCGGCGTAGGCACTCCCCACCCCAGATGTTATGGCACCTTCCCCCGCTTCCTGGCCCGTTTTGTTCGCGAGAAGCGTCTTCTCACACTGGAAGAGGCTGTTCGCAGGATGACCTCTGCCCCTGCCAATCGCATGAGACTGGGCCCAAGAGGGTTGCTCAAAGAGGGGATGATAGCTGATATCACGGTGTTCGACCCTGAGGCGATAGCCGACAGGGCTACATTCGACGAGCCTCACCAGCACCCCGTCGGCGTAGAGTACGTGATCGTCAACGGGCAGGTGGCCTTGGAGAATGGGAAAAGCAGGGGGGTCTCGCCTGGGCATGTGATCCGTCGCGCCGGGAGTGCTTAACATAACCACTCCTTACTCCGTTTTGTGGACGGGGATGCTGCTGTCCGACCTCCGGAGACAACAACAGTTGGGTCCTACTCTCATGCGTCTTTGCCAACAGAGGCTGTTGAGAATGGGCATCCAGATCGCGAAAATGAGAACCAGGAGTTGTTAGGGGGTAGCCTGCCGATCTGCATAGTCAGGCCTGTGCGGAGATTGAGATTGTCAGTCCCACAGGCGAAAGCTGGCTGTTCCGCGGTCTTCCTGGTAGGATGTTCCTGAAAGGAGTAGATACTATGCCACTTGTACCTATGCGACAGATCCTCGATGAGGCGGCCAAGGGTAGCTATGGCGTTGGCGCTTTCAACGTCAACAACATGGAGCAGATCCAGGCTATCATGCAGGCTGCATCCGAAACCAGGAGTCCAGTGATCATCCAGGCGAGCCGTGGTGCGTTGAAGTACAGCAAGCTGATCTACCTCCGCAACCTGATCCAGGCGGCCATAGAGGATAACCCCGGCATCCCAGTGGCGATGCATCTGGACCACGGCAACAGCGTCGAAACGGTCAAGCAGGCCATCGCTCTTGGGTTTACGTCTGTGATGATCGACGGCTCGCTGGCCGAGGATGGCAAGACCCCGAACACGTATGAGGCCAACGTGGAGATCACCAACAGGGTGGTCGAGCTGGCCCATCCGCTTGGCATCAGCGTGGAGGCCGAAATCGGTGTGCTGGGTGGTATCGAGGACGAGCACGGCGCGGGATTGGCTGCCGGCGATACCGAGCATCTGACCGACCCTGTACAGGCCGAGGAGTTCTACAGGCTGACAGGGGTGGACGCGCTGGCCGTTGCGGTGGGCACGAGTCACGGCGCCTACAAGAGCGGCCGCAAGGATCCGGTTACGGGTAAGGTGCTCCCTCCAGCCTTGGCGATGGAGCGCATCGAGGAGATCCATCGTCGTTTGCCGAACTGCCACATGGTGATGCACGGCTCGAGCTCGGTTCCGCAGGAATTGGTCGACATAATCAACCGATATGGTGGAAGGATGCCGGGGACCTTCGGCATTCCAGTCGAGCAGATTCGGCGTGGAATCCAGCACGGTGTACGCAAGATCAACGTGGACACGGACATCCGCCTGGCGATGACCGGCGCCGTGCGCAAGCTACTTGCTGAGTCACCGGAAAAGTTCGACATGCGCGACTGGATGACGCCTGCGCGGGCGGCAGCGACGGAGGTGGTGAAGGCCCGTATGACTTCCTTCGGGGCAGCCGGACATGCCGGGGACTACGCCCCAATGACGCTGGACGACATGAAGAAGGTCTACGGCTTCGGACGCTAGGTATGTCGTTCCCTACGTAGGGCAGGGGTTCATCCCCTGCCGCCCGGCGTTGGAGAGCGACGCGGTTGGGCAATGGGCCGACCTCGCGCGTCCATGTCCCCCGGACGGAAGGGGATGAACCCCTTCCCTACGGCCACGTTGGAGTGTGCTGAGACCGCCGCGGTTTCCCGCGAGACCGCCGCGGTCTCGCGCGTTGGGGCATCGCTCGGCCTGCATACGGCTATCAGCTGAACCCCATCCCGCCATTTGTACGGGCCGGAATCATCCATTTTGCGTATCGCCGCCCCTTGACAGGGCCGCCTTTCATGTTATTTAATTCGCACATCATGTGAGGAATAAATAACATTAGAGGGTGTGTCCGTGAACAGGAGTCCGCTAAGGTATTTGGGGTTCCTCGGGCTGCTGGGGTTGCTCAGCCTCGTCACGTCCAACACTGGCTTTGCGGGGTTCTTCGGCTTCTTCGGGTTCTTCGCCTACTACGAGCGATAGGTCAGGAGACGAAGATGGCGCTGAAGACGAGGCTCAGGGAGTTCCGAGCCAGAGACAACCTTACTCAGGAAGAGCTGGCCAGGCTGGTGGGGGTGAGACGAGAGACAATAGTTCACCTCGAGAAGGGTGACTACAACCCCTCCCTCAAGTTGGCGGTCGACATTGCCAGGGTGTTCGACGCGACGGTGGAGACGCTCTTCTCCTTCACTGACGACTGACCGCTGTCTATTCTGGGCATCGAACCTACGAGACTGCTCGAGCCTATACTGGACGTTGGGTGCGGGCGATCATCATCATCTCTACAGGTTCGGCTCGCCTGAGGGTTACGCAAATCAGTACATGGCGATCCTCGCCTCACTGAAGCCCGGAGGTTCTTTCTGGTACTCCCCGGGGCTCTCCTTCGTTGAGAAGTACCTGCCAGAAGGGCGATTCTCAGTCACAACGCGTAGGGTTGCCCTTCCGGAGTGTGATGGGCGGCGTTTAGGGGCATCTCTCGCAAGTGGTCTTGCGTACTCGGCTCAGGTAACCGGGAAGTAGAGCATGAGATCACAGCGCATCTGGTCGATTCGAAAAGCCGGGACCTGGTTGCCCCGGCGGATGACCCCGCCGAGCGGGTGCCGCTAGTGGTCTGCCACAGTGAAGGTGATGCGTCTCGCCCGCCCGTCCCGGTAGGGCAGGATCTTGTACCTATGGTCACACCTCAAGCCTGACACGCTCGGGATCTCGCATCGCCACCCTACCGTCGTGGGGACAAGCAATATGTGACCTGGCCCCGGAGCCAGTTAGCGAACTTGGCTGTTGCTTCTTCGCGGCTCTCCATTCGGGTGGCAACCTCAGCCAGACGGCGAGCCATCTCCAAGGGATCGCCCTGAAAGATGCCCCCGTTGAGTCGGAGGAAGAGATCGGCGGCGATGAAGGCCGTCCGTTTGTTCCCTTGGATGTACGCTTGTGCCTGGGATATGCCAATGGCCAGGAGGGCAGCCTGCTGAATCAGATCGGCGTCTTCATAGTAAGCGGCCATTCGTGGACGCATCACCGCCGCTTCAAGGAGCGCACGGTCCCGTAGGTGCGATGGGGCATCGCCGGTCTTTTCCATGATGAAGATGTGCATCGACTCCACGTCGAGAACGCTGAGGTATCGAGTCTCGGCCATATTCTAGTGCTCGCGCAGATAACGATAGGCAGCCTCGTTCCGTTCCCAGCTCTCTTCGGCCAGCTTCCGCAGGTCGGGTCGAAGCACGGGCCTAACCTCCGCCTTTCGCAGATCCATGGTCACCAGATCGCCCTCGCGCAACTCCAACGTCTCGGCCTCGTCTCTTGGAACCGTGACAACCAGGCTGTTACCTACCTTTCGGACCTTGCCGACGAACATGTATCGCCTCCAGGCTACAACAATATATATAGTATATACGCATTGTTGGTAATCGCAAGCGCAATGCCTAGGCTGAGACGGATGCCATCCAGGATGTCTCGCCCTCGAGGCCCTCCTCGCTAGTGTTCGACTTCATCTCACGCTAAGCCCATGTGAGCTTTGTGTTGCACCAAACACGATTCATGAAACACAACAGAGCTTTTTGATGCCTGTACAACCCGAATCCCAACCTTTCCTCAGCCATGAACACGCTGCGATCAAATACCCATCAAAATTCTGACGCTAATGGAGCTCTTGAGCGAGCGATCTTCGCTCGCTCAAGAGTGATAATGGCTTCGTCTTGAATACGCTGGGACCGGTGGTCCGGCACATTGGAGACGCTAGGGGGTAGAGGGCACACTGGGTAGGGTGAAGCTGAAGGTGCTGCCCATGCCTGCCTTGCTCTCCACCCAGATCTTGCCCCCCATGGCCTCCACAAGGCCCTTCGATATGTACAGGCCCAGCCCTGTGCTCTCTCCCAAATCGGGCTGTGCTTCGATCTGCCTGTAGGGGTCGAACAGGTGAGGGAGTAGCTCGGCAGGGATGCCGGTTCCCAGGTCGGACACGGAGATGGTGACCTCACCGTCGTGGTGAGAGAGCGTCAGGGTAACCTCCGTATCGGCTTCCGAGAACTTGAATGCGTTGGAGAGCAGGTTGACGAGGACTCTCTCCAGCCGGTCCGGGTCCGCCGAGACGGCCGGCAACCTCTCCGGCGCCACCAGTCTCATTCGCTCCATCGGAAGGTTCCTGGCGAGCTGCTCCTTCAGCAGCTGTACGAAGGAGTTCAAGTCTACTGGCACCATGTTGAGGTGTAGTCGTTGGCCGCTCTCCAGGCTGGTCAGGTCCACCAGGTCCCGCAGGGTGAAGCCCATACGCTGAGCCGAGGCCACTATGGTCTCTGTGCTGCGGCGCATCCTCCCATTCGCCCCGGCCTGTTCCAGGGATCGTAGGAGCAGCTGGGCCTGACCCTGTACCACCGTGAGGGGGGTTCGGAGCCCGTGGGAGATTCCCAGGACGTGCTTTGCCCGCTGTTGCTGGAGTTCATGGAGGCGAGTGATGTCGGTGAGCGTCATGACGGCTCCCAGCAGCTTGTCCCCCTGGCCAAGAGTCGGCGTTGCACTGATGGAGACCCACAGGGTCTCTGCATGGGGAGGGTGAAGGATGGCGATGACGCCGGTCTTGGGCTTTCCCCTCAGGGCATCCATTAGAGGGATATCGTCCAGCGTCAAGGGCTTCCCTTCGGGGGTCTCGAACCGCAACAGCTCCAGCCTCTCCCTGAGGGGTAGCTTCCTCTCCGCCTCCGTGTAGCCGAGCATCCTCTCGGCAGCCGGGTTCATCAGCAGGATTTCCCCCCTTGGCCCGTAGATCAGCAGTCCATCGGCGCTGGAGCGGATGGCAGAATCCAACTCCGCCGACTGCCGCCGCACCTTCTCAAGAAGCTGCTCCCGCTCTTGCTCAATCTCTCGGTGCGCGGTCTCTTCCCTCAGGACGGCTGCCACGTACTTGACTCCACCGTCATTGGGCAGAGGGAAGTGCCGCACCCTCAGGAACCTTCGGCCTATGTCCGGGTACTCGAACCACGCTTCGAAGTCCACAACCTCCCCACCGAAAGCCCTGTCCAGTTGGGGGCGCGTGTATCGCTGGAAGCTGTACTCGCCGATTACCTCGTTGGCCCTGTGCCCCACGATCTCGTCTGCCGACTTCCTCCTATACTGGACGTAAGCTGGATTCGCGACCCTGATGACGTATTGCCGGTCGAACAGCAGGATGGGGTCAGGGGCGTTCTGGATTATCGCCTCGTAGATCTGGAGCTGCTGATTGGCCTCCCGCAGCGCATCCTCAGCCTTCTTCCGCTTCGAGATGTCTCGAACGATGCTGAGCAGCACTCGGTCTTTGCCCATCATCACGCCTGTGACGCTGACCTCCACAGGAAAGAGGCTGCCGTCCTTGCGGCGATGCACCGTCTCGAAGAGGGCTCCCCCATTCCCTGCTTGCTGCAGCTGGTCATCCACCTGATGCCGCTCTGCCAGCGAGCGCAGATCGCGAATATTCAGGGCCAGCAGCTCTTTGCGTGAGTAGCCATAGGCCAACTCCGCCGCCCGGTTGGCCTCCAGCAGTTGTCCATCGTCTCTGACGAAGAGAACGATATCCCTCGCGTGCTCGGAGAGCACAGCGTAGCGCCTCTGTGACTCGTCCGGTTTGAGATCGGTCTCAGCGGTTGCGTCCCGCTGCCGATCTGCTTGGTTCCTGCCTGACCTTTCGGACCGGCCCTGTCTACCCATCTAGGACCCTTCACAATGCTATGGTGGCCAGTGCAGCTATGTGAAAACCGACCAGCTACCACCATTATGATACTCGGTTGTTGGCGGCGTTTCGAGGGACCGCCGGCACGGATGATTCGGGCTGGGCCACATGTGGAAAGTAGTAGTATAATGCCCGCTGATGGGACGACAGTCCCACGCACTCCACGGTCCTCGATTCCCGATTCCACCTGTGCCGCCGCGATTTTCGAAGAGAGAGGTGTGTGAACATGGCTATCGTGGGTGTAGTCCTGGTCGTCATTGGCTGCGTGCTGCTATTCATGCGTAGATCCCAGCAGGCCAAGTTGTCTGAGATGATGGCGACGGAGACCACTACGGCCGAGAAGCTGTTGCAGACGGTGAAGTACGTCACTGAGCGCATGGGGCAGGCAGGTAGCTTCAAGCAGGTCGCCGAGGTGAAAGGCACTATCCAATGCGACTCCCCCCTCACATCCGAGATCGCCAAGGAGCCCTGCGTCTATTACTCGTCCAGCGTTTCCCGCGAGTACGAGGAGACCTATTGGGAAACGGATAGCCAGACGAAGGAACGGGAGCAGAAGACTCGACGCGGATCCGATACGGTCTCCAACAACGAGCAGCGGGTTCGTTTCTGGGTGGAGGACTCCACCGGCCGAACCCAGATCGATCCGAGCGGCGCGGATGTGGATGCCGTGAAGGTCGTGGACAGGTTCGAGCAGGGAGAGCAGCAGGAGGGTGGCCAGATCAGTTTCGGCGCCTTCAGCTTCAGCATTGGGGCTTTTGGAGGCAACTCGGGTACCCGCACCCTGGGTTACAAATTCACCGAGAGCATCATCCCGTTGGGGCGACCGATCTACGTGTTGGGGGAGGCATCCGACTCCTCCGGCGCGCTGCTGATCCAGAAGTCAGCGGAAAAGGGGGCCAAGTTCATCATCTCCTTGAAAACGGAAGAGGAGCTGGTGCGTTCGGCGGGCTCCGCGGTTCAATGGCTGTTGGTGGGTGGCATTGGGCTCAACGCCGTGGGCGCGGTGATGATAGTGATGGGACTGATCCGGTAACGGTCGTCCGGTGTGGTCGATGCCTTTCGCCGCATCGACCACACCGGCAACAACGGTCCTCAGTTGAACCCTCCGCTACCTCCTCCACCACCGCCTCCACCGCTGCTGCCACCCCCGCCGCCGCTCCATCCGCCGCTGCTGCTGCCACCCGATGAGAGGGCCTTGGAGGTGCTGTTCAGCATCTCCACCAGGCCGTCACTCAGATCCTGCAAGCCAAAGGCTCCGCTGTCACTCAGCGATTGCAGATCCACAGGACCACCCTCGGCGCCGGCCGTAGCGTCTCGATCCCCATTCGACCTGTCGTGGTCGGAGCGGGATTGCATCCACCAATGGCCACGGTGGACGGGAGTCGACCTGTCCCACCCGTACCAGTCCGGAGTGGGCGCCCCCGCCGACGCGAACTTCCGAACCCACTCCTTGTTGGCGCCGAGGGCGATGGCGTAGGGGAGGTAGGGCTCGAAGCGGTCCAGGTGGGACGACAGATCATCCTTCGGTTGACTCTCGCGGATGAATCGGCCGAAGGCCCTCCACTGCGCCGCGGCCAGCACACCCATCTCGGACTTTCGGGCCATTCGGGAGGCCGCGAACAGTTGGAGGAGTCCCACCGTCCCCAACGCCGCGAAGGGGAAGAAGGCAAGCTCTGCGTAGTCGAAGAAGAAGGGAGCCGCGAGCAGGGCGACCGCCCAGCCTGTCGTAGACACCGCGCCGCCCCAGATCATATGTCGCCGGCGCACCTTTTCTGGGTTATCGCGGAAGAATCCGGCCTCGGTCACCTCCTGGTAGAGCAGCTTTCTGACGCTGGGGATGGCTTTGATGAGGCGGGTCTTCAGCTCGGAGAAGTGCACCCAGCGGACGCCTGGGAAGAGGTGGCTGAACAACACCCGCTCGTACTCGCGCAGCTCCGGAGGCTCTTCTCGTAGCTTCTCCAAGCGAAACTCACGCTTGGCCTTGCGACCTTTCGATGGGGTTTCGTCCACGATGCGGATGATGCCCCTCCGCGCCCAATCCACGAGGGTGGCCACCGCATCCCGGACGTCGGCCCGCTCGTCCACCAGGGTGCCGGCAACGGCAGGAGGTAGGTCGCCGGGCGGCTCCGACAGCAGGGTGGGGACCTGCCCCACTTTGGGGTCCCTGCCGTTGGAGTACCATCGCAGGAACAGCAGGAGGGGTCCCAGGATGAGCACCAACAGCCCCAGCACCCCCAGGAAGAGGTTCACCAACGGTTTGGCGTTGCTGAAGTACCAATCCTCTCTGTCGGCCGCGGCCTGCCACTCAGAGGGTTGGCCCGACACCAGGCCGTGGGGGAACTGGATTCGGATCTCCATCCCGGTCTCAGCAGGGAGGTTGCGGGCGTCGAATCGCACAGTGCGAGGGTCTGCCAGCCGACCCTGCACCCCCAGCTCTGGAGGGTAGGCCGCGGTCTTGATCACATGGTTGGACAGCTCGAATGGGAAGCGCGCCATTACCTGGGAGGATTGGACCAGGTAGGGGCGATCGGCGTAGACCGCCTTCCAGTAGAGCTGGTCGCCGCCCTCATAGTATCGGAGTCCGCCGATCACGCGATAGCGGAGTAGGAAGGTTCGAGGGGCGTTCCGTGTGGGAGGGAACCACCAATCGATGAGCAGTTCACCGTCCTTGCGCTGAAGCTGGTAGCTGTAGGGTGGCTCCTCGCCGTCGGCTGCCTGCCCCACGACCTGGTACGGCCTATCCGGCTCGGAGACCGATACGTCCACGATCTGGTCGACTCGATCCAATGGGATCGACCGGAAGCCGTGGCGGGCCGAGTTGGACCCGAACAGTACCGTCTGGTCTTCTGTGACGGTGAACTCGCCGCTTGTCTGGATATCGATGCCGACGTCGAAGCGCTGCCAGTAGGGCGCTTCTGGCGCCGCGTCGAGGGGCGCGGGGATCAGCAATGCGAGCAGAAATACCAGAATGGGGGCTATGGAGCAGCGTCGAGATAGGATGGACGATTTCAAAGCGAACCTCCCGGCAGATGGCCGAGCCTCGGCCCGGCAACAGCCTTCCTACGCAGGCTCAACGCGGCAAAGAGGGAAAAGACCGCATAAGACCGCGAAGAACCCCAGCTTGAGTCCTGAGAGTACAACGAGGTAACCATGATACCACTGGCCCGAACCGCTCGGGAACCCAAAGAGCTATTCCGGCCATGCAACCTTCCCATTCGTCGAGAGTCCTCCCCTAACCAACGTTGCGCCGATCCCCCGTCTGGTAGCGCCATACCTGCGTGTCTCGTGGTATCATCGGCGCAACACTGCGGTAGTCCGGAGACGGAGACACTATGGGGGTGGCTTAGGCGGCGCCGTGGCACCAGCCAGCCAACGAAGAAGGGGGAAGTGCATTGAAGTTAGCAGACCGCATTGGGCGTTTGGGAACCGAGACAGCTTTCGCTGTATCGGCAAAGGCTGCGGCTTTCGCGGCCCAGGGCAACAAGGTCTATGCCTTTCATATTGGTGATATGAACCTGCTTACGCCGCTGCACATTATGGAAGCGGCCGCGAAGGCGATGAAGGACGGGCGAACGGGTTACTGCCCTAGCGCCGGTATCCCACAGCTTCGGGAGGCCCTCGCTGCCGACATCAACGGGGCGCGCGGGACCGACTACACGATGGAGAGCGTAGCCATCCAAACCGGTGGAAAGCCCGTCATCGGCAAGTTCTTCATGGCGCTGATGAACCCGGGGGATGAGGTTCTCTACCCGAACCCTGGGTATCCTATCTACGAGTCGCAAATCGAGTTTCATGGCGGCAAGGCCGTGCCTTACGGCTACGTCGAGGGCAGGGAGAACTTCGAGTTGGACCTGGATGCGATCGAGAAGAAGATCACTCCAAGGACCAAGCTGCTGGTGTTCAACGATCTCCACAACCCCACGGGGGCGGAATGCGCTCCAGGGGAGATGGAGAGGATCGCGGAGCTAGCGCTCAAGCACGACCTCTACGTGCTGTGTGACGAGGCATACTTCGACATCCGCTACGAGGGCAAGAGCCGCTCCCTGACTTCACTGCCCGGCATGGCCGAGCGCTGCGTCATTCTGTACACCTTCTCGAAGAAGTTCGCCATGACAGGGTGGCGGCTCGGCGCCGCCGTCGGCCCGAAGCCCATCATCGACGTGATCGCCAAACTGAACGTCAATGATGAGTCCTGCTCCAACCACTTCGTGCAGTACGCCGCCGTCGAGGCACTTCTTGGTGACCAGAACCCCTCCAAGCAGATCGTGAGCATCCTGAAAGAGCGGCGAGATGCCGCAGTGGACATCCTGAACTCCATCGAGGGCGTCCACTGCTACCGCCCCAACGCCACCTTCTACCTGTTCCCCAACGTCACGCGGGTGATGGAGAAGAAGGGGCTGGTGGACTACGACGCATTCAGCGACCGGCTACTTAAGGAGACGGGGGTGTCGGTTTGCACTCGAGCGCACTTCGGCAGGCCGCTGGCCGGCGAGCCCAACAGGTACATCCGCCTCGCCTACTCCGGTATCGAGACGGCTCAGATCAGAGAGGGTCTGGGCAAGTTCAAGCAGTTTGTCGAAGGAGCATAAGGGATGAACGGAGAACTCAGTTTCCAGTTTGACCATGTCCACATCTTTTGTACCGACCTCTCCGCGACCGAGCGGTGGTTCGTCGAGGGGCTAGGAGCCGAGATGGTGGCGCGAGGGGACTCTCTGGGAACTCCTTCCGCGAAGCTACGGCTGGCCGGCATGGAGTTCCTGTTGCGCGTGGCACGCCCCGGCGAGCAGTTGCAGGTGGTACCATCGCCCAGATACGGCGAGGATCATCTCGGGCTGCGGGTTCCGGACGTGGACGCGGCCATAGTGGAACTCAGGAGCCGGGGTGTCACGATCGAAATGGAGCCGAAGGACATGGGTCCCGATCTTCGTGTCGCCTTCGTACGCGGGCCCGATAACCTGCGCATGGAGATTCTTCAACGCAAGGGCAGCCAAGCGTAGCAGAGTGTGGCGCCGCCCCCGATCTATCAGGAATGCGACCGCCGCGGCTCTCGCGGCGGTCGCGCTTTTCATGGGGCGCTCTACCTGCCCAGACCCGGTTGCGCCAACTCCCCTGCCGACGGCCAGCAGGTCTCCACGTTCCAGTCTCGGTTGCGCAGTACTCTGCCAGCATCGGGCCGGTCCCGAGTCTCAGAGGACCTGGTTCCAGCAGCGGCAGACGGTGACGTAGTCGCCGCAGAGCGGGCACTGCTCTATGGCGCAGTCGCGATGGTGGTACCCTCCAGACTCCACGCCGCAGTCGTCACAGCGGTCTTCGAACGAGTACCACACAGCGGAGCGTCGCTCGTCGCCGTATCGGACCCGTGGCACCAGCCTGTTCCCCAGGCGGAAATGGCGCCTGGTACAGGTCGCCGCACTTGGGTCGCTCACATCCTGTTGGCAGTCCGGGCAATGGGACATTGGAAATCCTCGCACTCCCCCATGACAGAAGTTAGACAGGGTAGATTAGCCGCCTTGCCCTCCAAAACGCAAGGCACGAGTCTCGAGCCTCAAGCTCGCACTCCTCTGGCTGCTCTCCCGCCAGCGGGCCACGGACTCCACTGGCGAAGGAACGTCCGATCAGTCCCTGCCCTAACTCGGCAGAGCCGAAACCA
>DIXP01000107.1 GCA_002436065.1 Chloroflexi bacterium UBA6077 | reverse complement strand
CCTGATCCTTATGGTGCATTCTCAGACTGGACCAACTCTTGCGACTGATCGATCTGTTGATCCACCTTGCTGGCCTTCATGAGGACGTATGGGGCCGGAGGTCCGAGGATGTGTGCCATCGGTCAGCCATCGGATGGCGATACCGCTGAAGAGATGGCCAATCTGCGCCGCCAGTTCGCCAATATCGTCAAGGCATCTGACCGCCGTGGGGCGCGACGTCTCCTGAGGCGAGCGGCTGACAGGGGAGTCGACCGCCCGCTACTGATGAAGGAGGTGGTGGGAAGAGCCGTCGACGAAGTTGCGAGGAGTTGGAAAGAGGCAGAGATCAGCCTCTCGCAGGTGTACGCAGCAGGCCTGATAGCCGAGGATGCCATGGAGACCCTGCGAATCCCCTCCGGTGGAGGCGGTAGACCACATCCCTATAAGGTGGTCATCGGGACAGCAACGGGGGAATACCATGGGCTGGGAAAACGGATCGTTGCTGCTTTCCTCCGTGCGGGCGGGTTCGAGGTCGTGGACCTGGGCTTGAGCGCGTCCCCCGAGACTTTCATCGATGCGGCGGTGTCGGAAGGCGCCTCGATCGTAGCTGTGTCGGCCCTCATGGCGGACACGGCCCTGAGCATTCGCAGGGTGCGCCAGGAGATAGAGAAGCGCCGGCTTCGAGGCATCAAGCTCCTGGTGGGTGGGGCACCCTTCCGGTACAACCGAGAGCTGTACAGGCTCGTGGGGGCGGACTCTATGGCACCTACCGCCTTCGAAGCTGTCCAAACGGCGAGGGAGTTGGTGGAGCGAGGAGAATGACGGTAGACCAAAAGGAAATGACCTCCTTCGAGCGGCTTTCGGCAGTCCTGCGGCTCGAGATTCCGGATCGGGTGCCGGTGGTGCTGGCCTCCTCCACCCACGGGGCCCTGGAGTTGGGTCTCTCGTTGCCCGAGTACTTCAGTCGCCCCGAGTACGTAGCCGAAGGCCAACTGCGCTTCACCGAGAGGGTCGGCCACGACAACGTGGACGCCTACTACTACGCCGTGCGAGAGGTCGAGGCTTTCGGAGCTGAGGCCGTCTTCCGCGAAGACGGCCCTCCCGGTATGGGTCCCCCCATCCTCCGAACGCCCGCTGACGTCGACGCGCTCCAGGCCCCAGACCCTCTTCAGTCGCCACCACTCCTGGCCGTGCTCAGGAGCACCGAGCTGATGGCTCAGAGGGCCCGAGGGCAGCGGCTTGTGCTTGGGCACGTAGTGGGACCCTGTTCGCTGCCCGCCTTGCTGATGGGGGAGGGACACTGGCTGGAGCTGTTGCTCTTCGGCAACGTCTCGCGGCGGAGACGCATTCTCCAGGTCACCCGGCGATTCTGCGTGGCCTGGGCGAACGCCCTGCTGTCCGCAGGCGCCGATGCCATCGCCCTGGCGGAGCCCATGGCAACCTCCACCATGCTCACTCGGGAGCAGGCCGCGCGGCTTGTGCTCCCTGAGGTCCGTCGGGTGGTAAGAGCCATTCGCGGGCCCGCCATCCTCTGGAGCATTGGGGCGATCCACTCGGTGGCCGACCTTGTTCCGGATCTTGGGGTGCGGGCGCTGTCCACCGACCCGGGCGATGACCTGCGAGAGGTGAAGCGGGCGGTTGGAGGAAGGATCGCGGTGCTGGGCGGACTAAACGATCTAGCCATGCTCACCTGGTCCCCCCAGGACGCCGAAGCAGCCGCACGCCGCGCGATCGAAGAGGTTGCACCGGGCGGAGGGTTTATCCTGAGCCACCAGAACGAGATCCCCGCCTCCATTAGCCTCGACTTACTGGTCGCGGTGGTCGAGGCAGCCAAACGATGGGGCCGGTACTCCGGCAACCAAGAGGGAACGGATGGTGGATAGCCACCCGACGGAGGAGATGCCAGACGCACGCCAGAGAGGGCTTGGCCGGACCCAGGAGGAGACCATTCGCCACCTCGAGCGGTCCCTCGCTGAGGAGGTGACCCTCTCCGACCTCCAGCGGCGTCTTCTGTCCTGTGTGGACATGGCGGGCATGGCAACCATCCTGCTAGAGGCAGCGCCGGAACTCACGGCCTGCCAGCGCTGCAGACTCGCAATCCTGGTCGAGGATGGGGGATGGGATTGCTGGGATCGAACAGTGGGGGAGCCGATCAGTCGCTACTATCTGGGACCGGAGGCGGGGTTTCCGAGCGATGTGGTGGAGGACAGAAGGCCCATCCTCTCCCCGAAATGGGGCGAAAGCCGCCGGCATTCTCGAGTAGAACTGGCGAAACGGCTGAGGTTGCTCTCCTATCTGGCACTCCCGGTAGCAGCTCGAGGCCAAACCGTGGGCGTCTTCGAGGCCGCAAACTTCGTCCACCCAGAGGAACTCGACGGGTACGCCGACCTGCTCGGGGAGCTGTTGACCTCGGCAGCAGTGGAGATCAAGCTGCTGCGGCTACAGGAGCAGCGAGAGGACTTGGTGCGAATGGTGTCCCACGACCTGCGGGCTCCGCTCACCTCGGTCCAGGGGCAGGCTCAGCTGCTTCTCAAGCTGCTGGAACGGTCCGGCCAGAACGGGAGGCTCTCGCAGAGCGCCGAAGCGATCCTGACCAGCGCCCGCCGGATGAACTCCATGATCCAGGATCTGGTGGACGTTGCACGGAGGGAGTCGGGCCAGCTGGAGATCAAGCGTACCCCGACGGCGCTAGCCTCCACTGTGCTCGATCTAACGCGGCGGATGGCCGGAGTCCTGGACACCGATCGGATCCGCGTGGAGATCCCCAGGGAGATGCCGTCAGTCTGGGCGGACCCGGACCGCCTCGACAGGATACTCACCAATCTGCTCACCAACGCCCTGAAATACTCCCTTCCTGGGACTCAGGTGCAGCTGTCGGCCAGACGGGAGAACGGAGAGGTGGTGGTCTCCATCAGCGACCAGGGGCCAGGGATACCTGCCGAGGAGATCCCCCGCCTCTTCCAGCGCTTCTACAGAGGCAGCCACTCCCGTACGGCCGAGGGGCTGGGACTCGGCCTCTACATCACACGGATGCTCGTAGAGGCCCACGGCGGCCGGATCTGGGTGGAGAGCACGCCAGGGAAGGGAAGCACCTTCTCCTTTACACTCCCCATCGCCCACCCGCCGCCTCACCTCACGTCCTGAGTCCTCTTCCCCCCCCGCCGGTCCACGTCTCTCCCCGCGGTCACCCCTCCTCACCAGCCAGCCACGCACGGTAGGCAGTCCGACGCCCAACGCCGGTGGCAGCCATCATCTGCCGAACGGCTTCCTTGCTCGATACCCCTTGAGAGCGCAACTCCCGCACCATCCGGTCGAGCCTGGCCTCAACGGCCGCCTCCAGCTCAAGGGTATCCGTCCCCTCTTCCGGTGGCCCTACCACCAGTGTGAACTCGCCCCTCGGGGGCGTGGCGTCGAAGTGAGCCCCCAACTCCGAGAGTCGGCCGCGCACCACCTCCTCGTGCAGCTTTGTCAGCTCCCTCGCGGCCGCGGCAACCCTGTCGCCCAGGATCTCCCGCAGGTCGACCAGTGCGGCCATCAGCCGGTGGGGCGCCTCGAACGCCACCAGGGTATAGGGCAGGGATGACACCGACTCCAGCAGCTTGCGCCGATCGGACTTCACCCTGGGAAGAAACCCAAGGTAGAGGAAACGGTCGGTCGGCAGCCCGGAGACCACCAGCCCGGTCAACAGCGCCGACGGGCCGGGCACCGGCACCACTGGGATGCCGCTCTCGATCGCCGCGGCGATCAACTGTTGGCCCGGGTCGGACACCCCCGGCATGCCCGCCTCCGAGACCAGGGCAACGTCCTGAGTGCGGAGGATTTCCAGCATCCGCTCCAGCTTGCTTCTCTCGCTGTGGCGATGGTAGCTCTCCAACGGCTTGCGGATCTCGTAGCGGGAGAGCAGCTTGAGCGTCTTACGGGTATCCTCCGCCGCAATGAGGTCCACCTCTCTCAGCACGCGCAGAGCCCTCAGCGTTATGTCCTCCAGATTGCCGATCGGTGTCGCCACCACGTACAGCGTCCCCAACTACACACTCCCCAAACCAGCATAGGCCGGCATTCTTCCAACCTGTAGCCAATTATAGTTGAACCCACAGCCGGCTATGTGTAATATAGGAGCAACAATCGCATAGGCTTGCTAGGGGGGCGCGTCGGCGCTGAGAGTGTGGCCATGGCCACTGACCCTCGAACCTGATCTGGGTAATACCAGCGAAGGGAAGCACCATCTCGACTCGATCGGCCGCCATCCCTCCCTGGATGGCGGCTTCCGCTTATCCCCCGCGCACAGCCTTCCGCGGCTTTCTACATACACTGTCGGAAGGAGTGGTCACTATGCCCAGTGAACTGCCGGCCATCGGCAAGATCTCGCCCGAGATCTTCGACGAGATCATCCTACCCCGCCTCGGGGCGAAGTCACCCAACATCCTGGTGGGCCCCCAGCACGGCGTGGATGTGGGGGTTGTGGACCTGGGTGGCGGCCAGGTAATGGCCCTCACCACGGATCCCTTCTTCGTCGTGCCCCAGTACGGTTGGGAACGGGCCGCCTGGTTCGCCACCCACATCCTCGCCTCGGACGCCGCCACCTCCGGCCTGCGCCCCACCTACTTCACCGTAGACCTCAACCTCCCCCTCTCCGTGACCAGAGAGGCGCTGGAAATCATGTGGACCACCGTCCATCGGGAGTGCGAGGCGATCGGGATGTCGGTGATCACGGGCCACACCGCCCGCTACGAAGGAACCGACTTCCCGATGGTAGGCGGGGCGACGGTGGTCTGCGTCGGCTCCAAGTCCAAGTACATCACCCCGAACATGGCGAGGGTTGGCGACCAGGTGATCGTGACCAAAGGCGCCGCCATCGAGGCCACCGGCCTCTTCGCGGCCACACTGCCCCAGTTGATCGCCGAGCACTACGGCGCCGAATTCGCGCAGCAGGCCGACAAGGTGTTCGACATGATGAGCGTAGTCGAGGACGCCATGACCGCGGTCTCTATCGGAGTGCGGGACGACGGCGTCACCACCATGCACGACGCCACTGAGTGCGGCGTGTGGGGCGGCCTCTTCGAGATAGCCCAGGCCTCGGGGGTGGGGATGGTGATCGACAAGGAGAAGATCATCGTCAGGGAAGAGGTCCGCAAGGTGTGCGAGCTGTTCCGGATCGACCCCTACGCCTCCATCAGCGAGGGGACCTTGCTGCTCACTTGCCGGCCCCACAAGTCCGCCGAGGTCGTCCGCGTCCTGGCGGATAAGGGGATCGAGTCCAGCATCGTCGGCGAGGTGGTGCCGCAGGAGAAGGGAATGAACGTCTTCGAGTGCTCAGCCCCGCGACCCCTGGTGCACCCCAGGGTAGACCCCTTCTGGCGCGCCTTCGGCGAGGCCATCGCCACCGGCAAGGCGCCAGCTTAGGAAGGGCCGGAAGGGATGAGTGCTATTGATTGATATCAGCAACTGGAGGCTGAAAGGGGGAGCGCGGCGACTGCGCTCCCCCTTTCAGCCTTCTTGATTGTCAATCAGGGATCGTTGCGAGCGTATAGTTCGTGCTACGCCCTCCTTCCTGGCTGCGGATGAGGATGCCCTCTTCCAGGAGGGCCTGGATATCGCGCATGGCGGTGTCCTGGGAGCACTTGGCAAGCGCAGCATACTTAGATGTCGTGAGCTTACCTTCAAAGCCATCCAGGAGCCGGTTGAGCACGAGATACTGGCGATCGTTGAGCGCAACACCGCTGAAAGCACTCCAGAAGCGGCCCTTTTCGAGAACGGTGCCGAGAACGGTCTGCGATCTATCGATGGCGCGGCCCAGGCAGCCGAGGAACCACAGCATCCATGGAGTGACATCCATGGTCCCCTTCTGCGTCCTCTCAAGAACACGGTAGTAGGCGGCTCGCTCCTGCTGGATCTGCGCAGACACGCTGTAGTAGCGCTGTGAGCTGTTCTCAGAGCGCGCCAGAACCATGTCGGTGATTGCTCGTGCAATGCGCCCGTTGCCGTCATCGAACGGATGGATGGTCACAAACCAGAGGTGGGCCAACGCCGCCTTCAGAACGGGGTCGGCACCCTCCTGAGCATTGAACCATTCCAGGAAGCGAGCCATTTCTCCATCTATGCGCGCTGCCTCAGGCGCCTCAAAATGGACGCGCTCCTTGCCCATCGGGCCGGAGACGACCTGCATCGGACCCAAGCCGTCGTCTCGCCAGGCCCCAACCCTTATCCTCCTCATCCCGCTGCGACCGCCCGGAAACATGGAAGCATGCCAAGCGCAGAGCCTGTCGGCCGTGAGGGGCTGACCGCGGTTGCGCGTCGCATCGAGCATCATCTCGACCACGCCCTCAACGTGGCGATCCGCAGGGCTGAGGGCACCTATGTCCATACCCAGGCGGCGAGCAATCGACGACCTGACCTGCTCCGCGTCCAGCCTCTCTCCCTCGATCTCGCTGCTCTTCAGCACGTCAGCGGTCAGGGTCTGCAACTCGGCCTCCTGGCGGAGATTAAAGCCAAGCGCCTCCATATGGCCGATCAGCCGCCCCTGTCTGTGGCGAACTGCTGCGAGAGGCTCGACGATCCGCTCCAGGCCCCACTCAAATTGGGGCCAGTCCGAAAGCTCATGTACGTACATGCGGCTCACCCCTTGCGGAGATTACTGCCAGCATTCTCCGCATATAGTGCGTAGATTATAGCAGGGATTCACCGCAGGAGACAAGCCCTCTCCACACGGGGGTGCGCCCCAACTTTTCGGGAAGCCGCCAGGCCAGTAGGGCCGAAGTTACTAACTTGGCAATGTCACATTAGGATGTACTTGGATGCTGAGAACGGTTCAGGCGGCTTTTTCGGGCACGAGTGCGATTGATCAGGTGCTCGACCACCAGAGAGGCCGCACCCTCGGGCGTCAGTTCGGGCAGGGGCATGGTGGCCCGCAACAGGGCGCGGACGTTGGCCACGGACAGGGGCGGCAACCGATCCACGCCCATCTGCTCGGCCAACAGCGGGTCACGAAGGTGCCTGGCTGCCCAGTCCAGCTTGGTCTCCGCAATGTACCAAGAGGCCAGGATGGTCATGGCCAGGTGATGCTCCCAGGCCAGGTACTTCTGGGCTTGCAGCTCGTCCCAGCCGGTCTGCGACTTGGCATCCTGGTTGGCGCTCTCAACGAAGTAGCGTTGGCATTTCAGCCAGGCCAGCCGCTCCATGGTAGTGTCGCCCGGAGCGTTGCTCAGAGAGTAGGTCAGGCGGCGGTCCACCTCTCGCCGGATAACCAGCCACTCTTGGGCCAACTCTCCATCGCGCAGGGTCCATACTCGCCTGGCCGCGAAGGGATCGTTCAACTCTCCTCGCTCCGTCGCTCGCACCCGTATCCGCTGCCAGGCGGTGCCCTCCAGCCGGCCGACGGCTTCCACCGAGACAGGCTGTTCTTCCGATACCACTCGTTCTCGGCTGAACGGTCTTCCCTGGTGGCCGGCCTCGTTGGCAGGCACCTTCATCTTCGGTTCCTTCAGGTAGACCTGGGTGCCCGCCGGCACATCCGCCATGTAGACTATGCCCGCCCGATCCATCGTTTGCCGGAACCATCCCGCCCGCCCATAGTGGTCGTCGCAGGCTACCGCTTCAAAGGGCAGGCCGTTGGCCCTGGCTCGCTGGATCATCTGCCAACCCAACTGGACCTTGGTGCTAAAGCGCCGATCCGCTGGAATTCCCAGCTTCTTGCGATCTTCGGCCCTCTCAGGACGGAACCAAGGCTCGGGCAGGAACAGCTCCCCATCCACCCAGGTCCAGGTCTCTCCCTTGGCGTAGGCCAGAAAGGTCCCTATCTGGCTCATCTCGATCTTGCCCAGTCGGCCGTTGTACAACCGGGCTGCGCCAGCACTCTTGGAACCTGCTTTCTCCACGGCGCTCTCGTCCAGAACCAGCACTCCTCCCGGTCCAAGGCCGGGCTTGGCAGCGATTTCCTGCTGCACCTGCTGGATCACCACTCGGGCCGACCAAGGCGAATTGGACATGAAGTGCTGCACGTTCTGCCCAGAAGCTCCCGTCTGTCGTCCAATATTGGCGTAGTTCCGGTCCTTCTCCATGCGCAGGAGTCCGCTCAAGTACCCGTAGGCGTATTCAGCGCCGTCCCGAGTCCGCGTCCTGAACTGGGAACGGAACCGTTCCCAGAACTGATGCAAACCTTCGACCAAGCCCAGGATGGCATCCTGGGAAAGCCCCCACCGTTGGGGATCATACAAGTTGGGTGATGGGTTGGCTGTAGTGACATACTTTACTTATTACCAGGCCACGCCTCACTTCGCAAATGTGACATTGCCAAGCTAAGCCTGTATCCATAAGTCTGGCACGCCCGACCGGGCACCCCCTGACCGCCAGACGCGG
>DIXP01000071.1 GCA_002436065.1 Chloroflexi bacterium UBA6077 | reverse complement strand
AATGTGACATTGCCAAGCTAAGCATGTATCCATAAGTCTGGCACGCCCGACCGGGCACCCCCTGACCGCCAGACGCGGTGAATGGGACATGCCTTTGTAATGGATACGTGCTTAGGGCTTCAATACCGTCTGCGGGGCAGTAAGCGCCGGCCCGGGTGGGTTCGACTCCCATGCGCCTCCGCCACATAACTGCCCACTGGAGTGAGCAATTGCTGAAGCCAGTGGGCAGTGGTTATATGTCGGGCAACGCGCACCGAGACTGATCTCTTCGTCCGCAGCTGCCGCGAACAGGGCTACTGTAGCAGTAGTGTAGCAGATGGGCATCGATGGAGCGCCTCTCAGCCCTGCGCGCGACCCCGGAGAGGGGCAACCTTGAGGTCCCGGTGCGTCACGGCAGGCCCAGCGGTACCACCCGTGAGCCGCGTTTCCGGCTCCCTGAGTCGCCAATGCGCTGGTCTCCTGTCGCTAGTTGGTGGGAGTCGGCAGGCAGGATCAACACCTCTCCTTGTCCCCCTCCCCACTGTTTCCGCAATCGTTCATACACTACTGGTAGTCGAGTATTGTTAGGGTCTCTTACTGGGCGATGGGATCGACTCCCTGGCCGACGAACTCCTTCTGGTAGCCCGTGAAGCGGGAGTACTCGATCAACTCGTACAGTTCCTTCCGCGTGAACATGCGATCGACCCAGCTCGCCTGGGTGCCCGTCTTCTTGAGATCGGCCAGGAATTCCTGAGTCGCCCTGAGGGCGACGCGAGTCGGCGACATGGCGTAGATGACGATCCTATAGCCCAACTCCTGGAACTCACGGGCCGTCAGGTATGGCGTCTTGCCGAACTCCGTCATGTTGGCCAGCAGCGGCGCCTTCACGGCTTTGGCGTAGTCGGCGAACTCCTCGCGGGTCTGCAACGCCTCTGGAAAGACAACGTCGGCTCCGGCCGAGGCACAGGCGAGCCCCCGCTTCACCGACTCGTCGAACCCCAAAGGCGCCTTGGCATCGGTCCTCGCGATGATGACGAAGTCCGGATCTCGGCGCGCCGCCACGGCAGCCCGCACCTTCCCCACGAACTCATCCAGGCTGACGCACTCCTTGCCTTCCACGTGGCCGCAACGCTTGGGCGTAACCTGGTCTTCGATGTGGAGACCCGCGAGGCCTGCCTGTTCGTACTCCCAGACGGTGCGCATCACGTTGATAGCGTTGCCGTATCCCGTGTCGGCGTCGGCGATCACCGGTATCTTGACGGAGTTGCTCAGGTGCTTTGCGGTGAGCGCCATCTCACTTAGGGTCGCCAGACCGATGTCCGGCAGCCCTAGCATCTCGGTCGTTACCCCGGCACCCGTCATGTACACGGCCTCGAACCCGGCCTGCTCGATCAGTTTGGCCGTAAGTGGGTTGCAGGCGCCGGGTACCATGAGAGTCTCCTCGCGGGCCAGCAACTCTCGCAAACGTCGTGTAGTCTTCATCGTTTCCGCACTCCTTTCGCCCGGCCCAAAATGCGTCTCTGGCAAAGGCCGGGGGTCATCTCAGACTCTGAGGGAGGTTGCGACGTGCCCCCCAATCATCTTGCCCATCGTGTACACCATGAGCAGACCGTTGCGCGAGGCGTAGCCATCGGCCGCACGCCGGAGACGCCACGGCTACTCTCCGCATCTCTTCGATTCAGCTTCGAGTTGTTAGCCCTGGCCAGCCAGCCTGGGATCGGCGAGGACGTCCCTCGGATCGGAGATCTCTCTGGTCAGAGCAGCCATCGCGGCAACAGCGGGGCTTCCAAGATACACGAAGGCGTTCGCGTTCCCCATCCGCGCCTTGAAGTTTCGGTTCTGCGTGCTCATCACGTTCTCCCCGTCCGCCGGCACCCCCATGTGCATCCCGAAGCAGGTCCCGCAGCTCGGCGGACCCAGCGATGCCCCAGCCGCCACCAGGTCCTGGATGTAGCCCAGCCTCATCCCATCCTGCAGCACCTTCCGCGACGATGGTATCACGATCAGTCGCGTCCCAGGATGTACATGGCGCCCCTTCAGGATTCCAGCGGCCACCGCCAAGTCGTCCAATCGCGCGTTGGTGCAGGTCCCTATGTAGACCTCATGGATCGGCGTTCCCTTCAGCATCGATACAGATTTTACGTTGTCTGGCGTGTGGGGGCAGGCTACCATTGGCTCCAGAGTCGCACAGTCGATCGCCACCACCCGAGCATAGCTCGCTCCCTCCTCGGTTTCGATGGGTCGCCAGGCCTCTTCCCGTCCGTGCTCGGCCAACCACCTCCTCGCCTGCTCGTCCGAGGGGAAGAACCCGATCTTCCCTCCCATCTCCACCGCCATGTTCGCCAGAGTGGCCCTCTCCGACACGCTCAGCATGGCTACCGTCGGTCCGGTAAACTCCAGCGCCATGTAGGTGCCTCCGCCAGCCGTCACGATCCGCTCCAGTTCCAGCGCAATGTCCTTGGCGAAGACCCCCACAGGCAAACGGCCCTGCAACCGTACCTCGATGCTCTCGGGCACCCGGAGCCAGGTCTTCCCTGTCCCCATCACCACCGCCACGTCCGAGGCCCCCATCCCCGTCCCGAAGTTGCACAGGGCCCCCGCCGTGCAGGTGTGGGAATCGGCCCCTATGGTGACCCCACCCGGGACCCCCAACTCCTCTAGCACAAGCTGGTGGCAGATACCATCCCCCACGTCGTAGAGCCGCAACTCATGCTTCGCCGCCATCTGTCGTAGGAAGTCCTGCTCCTGGCTTAGTTCGGCCCTCGGGCTCGGCACGTTGTGGTCCATGAACAGCACGGTCCGCTCGGGGTGCGCCACCCGCTCCAATCCCATGTCCGCCATCTCGCGGAAGGACAGAGGGCCCGAGCTATCCACGACGAACACCAAGTCCACGTCGGCTATGACGATGTCCCCCGCCTTGACGGCCTTCCCTACCTTGGCGCTCAGTATCTTCTCCGAGAGTGTCTGCGGCATCTCCGTCTCACCCCAAGCTTCCAGCTGTCCCCCAGACCTTCTCCACCTGACCTCCAGCCCGATGGTCGGCGATTCTTCCAGTTGCCCCCGCAACACCACGATTCCTACAGGCTGGAGGCAAGGCTTCACCTGGACCAGATGATCTCTAGCTCTCCTCCGAGCACACCGGACTCCGCGTGGTGGAGCCCTAGGTAATCTGCGCCACGTTGTCGAAGCTCCCGTACCTGCGTATGAACGGCTTGACTCCCCCCTCCCCGAGGATGCGCAGCATCACCGGTGGCAACTCTCCTATTGAGATCTCCTCCCCGGTAGTCTCGTCGGTGATCAACGCCGCCTCCAGGTCGACCCGTAGGGTGTCCCCGGCCCCGATCCGATCCGTGTCGCAGATCAACACCGGCAATCCGATGTTGATGGCGTTCCGGAAGAAGATCCGCGCGCACGACTTGGCCAAGACCGCCGCCACCCCGTTTAGCTTCAGCACCAGCGGCGCATGCTCCCGGCTGGAGCCCATCCCGAAGTTGGTGCCGGCGACCACGAAGTCCCCAGGCTGCACCCGCTGGACGAAGGCGGGATCTGCATCCTCCAAGGCGTGCTTGGCCAGCTCAGGCAGGTTCTTGCGTAGATGCATGTACCTGCCCGCCGTTATCAGGTCCGTGGAGATGTCGTTGCCGAACCTGAAGACCCTACCTCGCAGCGCGCTTGCCTCGCTACTGCCTGCTGTCAATTCGCCACCTCCAACACTCCCAATCAGCTCCCGCGGCGACCATACTCGCGGTCCGGGGCAGGGATTCGTCCCCTGCCCACAATCGCCATCGCAGATCTCTTGAGGGACGTGCGCGGGGTACTGGACACGGCGCAAATCGTCACGACTGCATGTGCACTCCGAGATCTCATTCTGCACCTGGGTCGCCGTCTGGTGGCGTAGATGGTGTTGTCCGCCAGGGAAGCTGGGAGTTGAAGCCTCGACTGCCCTTAAAGGCTGCGCCGACCCACCTCTTCATGGCGACCGCCGCTCACGTGAGCGCTTTGCGCTTGCGGGCCTTGGAGAAGGCGTCCCAGAGCACGACGGCCAGGCCCAGGGCCAGAAAACCGGCGCTGATGGGCTTCGTCAGGAAGACGGACCAGTCACCCCTGGAGACCAGGATCGCCTGCCGCAGTGATTGCTCCATGCTGGACCCCATGACCAGGCCGATCAGCAGCCCCACCTGCGGGATGTCCAGCAACCGTAGCAGGTAACCGAGGCCGCCGAAGACCAGCACCAGCATCACGTCCGTCGGACTCTCGCTCAGGGAGTAGGCGCCAACCACAGCGATGACGAGCACGAGCGGGAGCAGGAAGTGGGAGGGAATATCGAGAACCCGGACGAACAGGGGGATCAGGGGCAGGTTGAGGATCACCAGCACGACATTGCTGACGTACAGGGAGGCGATGACTGTCCACACCACGTCCGGGTGGTCGATCATCAGCCGAGGTCCGGGCTGGAGGCCCCACATCATCAGGGCCACCAGCAAGACTGCCGTGGCCCCGCTGGCCGGGATGCCCAGGGTGAGCATCGGGATCATGGCAGCCCCTGTGGCCGAGTTGTTGGCCGTTTCTGGGCCGGCCACCCCTTCGATGGCGCCCTTTCCGAACTCCTCCGGCTGCTTCGAGACGCGCTGCTCTGCCGCATAGGACAGCACTGATCCCAGCAGGCTGCCGGCGCCGGGTAGAAGTCCGGCGCCGAAACCGATCACGGAACCCCGGGTTATTGCCGGCCAGGAGCGCCGCCAGTCCTCGCCGCTCAGCCACAGGCTGCCGCTCAGACCCAAACGCTTCCCACTGGTCCCGTCGTGACGCGAGAGAAACCAGATCACCTCTCCGACACCGAATATCCCAACCACCAGCACCACCAGGTCGATGCCGTCCTGCAAGGTCCAGAACCCGAAGGTGAGCCGCGGGACTCCGGTCTGGAGATCGGTGCCGATGGCGGAGATGGCCAGGCCTAGCACCACGGAGGCAACAGCCCTGAGCAGGTCACCGCCGAGCAGCACCGAGATGAAGAGCATTGCCGCTACCAGAAGAGAGAAGAACTCGGCAGGGCCGATCTTAAGCGCCAGGGCGGCCACTGGCAATGCCACGACGCTGAGGGCGACGACGGAGAGGGTTCCGCCCACGAAGGAGCCTATGGCAGCGACCGACAGCGCCTGGGCGGCTCTGCCCTGTTTGGCCATCTCGAAGCCGTCGATGCAGGTGATGACCGAGGCCGCCTCACCCGGTAGCTTCAGTAGGACTGATGTGATGGTCCCGCCGTACATTGCCCCCAGATAGACGGCAGTCATCATGATAAGCGAGGATGTTGGGTTGGCGTCGAATACGATCGGGATCATTAAGGAGATCGTGGCGGCTGGCCCAATGCCAGGCAATATGCCTACGATAGTACCAGCCAAGCACCCGATAACGGCCGAGACGAGGTTTGGCAACGTGAGAGCCTGTTGGAAACCCTGGAGCAGAAGAGTCAAGCTATCCGACAACCATTCACCTCCTCGAGACCTTCGGAACCTAGAAGCCCAGGATTCCCTGCGGCAACCTCACATGCAGGACAACATTGAACAGCAAGTACAAGGCGAGTGTGGAGCCTAAGGCCACGCTTCCAGTTAGCCAGTAGCGTCTCTCGCCCAGAAGGGAGAACAGGAAGGCGAGTAACAGGGTGGTGGACACAAGGAAGCCCAGCGGCTGGAAGACGTAGGTGTACAGCAATACCGACACTACCAGAGGGGCCAGTGTGGCCAGTCTGCCCAGGTCGATGCCCGCACCGCCCACCGACCAAGCGCGCCCCAGAAGGCCCATCCCCAGGGCTGAGAGCAGAACTCCCAGCCCCAGAGGGAACGCTCGCGGCCCCAGGAGATCCGACAGTGCGAAGGGCACATAGATCTCGTTGGAGCCATACAGGTAGACTGCGCCCAGCAACAGGAATCCAGCCCCCGCCCAGAAATCGCCTGTTGATATCGCTCTCTGCTTCATGCGGAGCGTCCTCCATTGTGTTGGAATGGGCCGGGAGGATGGACCGACCCGCAGATCTGCCCCTATTTCTTCGGGAGGATACCCAGCGGCTGCAAGATTTTCAAAGCCTTCTCTTCCTCGGCCTTCAAGGCTGCTTGGAAGTCAGCGCCAGCCACGTACTCCGGGTACCACCCATTCCGCGTCAGGATCTGTTTCCAGGTGGCCGACTCGTGCATCTTCTTGAATGCGTCCACCCAGTAGTCCAGGGCCTCCTTAGGCATGTCTTTGGGACCCCAAACCCCTCGCCAGTGGCTGATCTCGACGTCGTAGCCCTGCTCCTTCCAGGTGGGAACGTCTGGAGCATCCTTCATCCGTTGGGGCGCTGAGATGGCCAGGGCGCGGAAGTCGCCACTCTTGAGTTGCGGAAGTCCCTCGCTGAAGGAAGTCGAGGCCGAATCGATGTGACCGCCCAGTAGTTTGGCGTTCAGGTCGCCGCCCGACTTGAACACCACCACGTTAATCTGGGTAGGATCGATTCCTGCTGCCACCGCTGGGTAGATGATGTTGAGATAGTCGTCGTTGGGGGGCGCGGACCCAGTGCCGATGGAGATGGACTTGGGGTCCTTCTTCATGGCGTCCATGAAGTCCTTGGCTGTCTTGAACTTAGAGTCCTTGGGAACCACCAGCATAACGTAGTCCGTGGCTAGTCGGGCCACTGAGGTAAAGTCGTTAATACCTAACTTAGTGGTCCCCATCATGTTGTTCAGGAACACGCGGTTGGCGTTGCTCATGAGCACATAGCCGTTACCCTTGCGCTCCGCCAAAGAGGACATGGCCGCGTTGCCACCCCCTGTGGCGTTGTAGGTGATGTTCAGCGTGCCGGTGAAGATGTTCTCCTTCTTCAAGCCCTCATCCACCGAGCGGTTGAAAAGGTCCAGTCCTCCGCCTGGGTCGCCGGAGCAGCCAAACTCCACGGCCTGGCTGGGATACTTGGCTCCAGAGGCCGCGGGAGCGGGGGCTTTCTCGGCGGGCTTGGCAGCCGTAGGAGCCGCCGGGGCAGCGCCACTGCCAGCGGGGGCAGCGCCACTCGCACAACCGACGGCCAGCAGCATGGCACCAGCGATGACCAGCAACAGGTAGGAGCATCGAAATCGCATAGTAGTCCTCCTTTGAACTCATACGGATTCTCGTCGGACCAGGGCGATGTAGAAAGGATTCCACCCGAAGAGACCTACCACTCCCGGCCTTACAGAGGAACCAACTCCTTGACGCTGTGAACGCCCGCAAGCACGACCAGCCTTTCTCACGGGGTCACCCGCCGCACACCGCCTCCCATTCCGCGTTGCCTCCGCCGGACGGGTACTCCGCCAATTTGCTCCAAGATCGGCTTGTCGGCCCAGATGTGGTTGTACTGGCGGTCCATCAGTGCCAATGCGGGCCACCTTGCCCAGGCCGCGCTGCTTGCCGCACTCAGCCAGCGAAATCACCTACGGGTCAGTTTCCGTAAGGTTGTCATCCCAAGGTCTTATACTCCCACCTCCAAGCCTTGGCGCCTCGCGACCGCCGCCTCGCGACTTCTGGAACGGTGCTGTGCCAGGATGGCATGTTTCCGAGCTTAGATGATGGAGTGGTGGTTGTCAAGCGTTGCTCGTGATGCAGTTAGCCATCACGTCGGCAACTGCTACCAGTGAGAGACAGTCAGAGATTGACGATGTGATAGGGGCGTTGAAGCGCAGGTCGGGCACGGTGGTTCAAGGTCATTTTCGGGGATTGTCGTCGACCTGGCCGTGGCGCTCACGGCCTTCCAGCAATCGCATCACTGGCCCATCCGTAGCGACTTCTGTTGTAGTACGTGGCGCAACTCACGGATTCGAGTGGAATAGGCCCTTGCCGGGCGCATCATCCTTGGGATAGGATGGGGTTTGCCAGACCGATGGCTTGCAGACCCTGATGTCTTCCCGACGGCAATCTGCGAAGTCGACTTCTGCCCGCGACAGCCCCGCGGGCATGGCCAGGTACTCCGTGGGAGACTCCAATACGGGTTCAGGCCGCCGCTGAGTGAACGAGAGGGAGAGAGGCAAAAGTGGAAGCAAGCCAATCCGCATCGGCTGTCCTGGAAGGCAGGGCACTCAAGTTCGGAGACAACATCTCCACGGACTTCATCACCCCCGGCCGCTACATGCACCTTCGCGGGAACATTGCCGAGTTGGCCAAGCACGCCATGGAAGACGCGGACCCCACTTTCGTCCAGCGGGTGCGGCCCGGCGACCTCGTGGTAGCCGGCAAGAACCTCGGCATGGGCTCCAGCCGGGAGTTCGCACCCCTGGTGCTTAAGCTGAACGGCGTCGCGGCCATCGTCGCCAAGTCTTGCGCCCGAATCTTCTTCCGCAACTCCATCAATCAGGGCCTGCCGGTGCTGATCTGCGATACCGATCGGATTAGCGAGGGCGACCAGCTCCACGCGGACCTGAAGCGCGGCGTGCTCGTCAACCGCACCACAGGCGAGGAGATTGCCATCGGCGAGCTTCCGCCCGTGATGCTGCGCATTCTAAGTGAGGGTGGGGTGAAGCCCTTCATCCAGCAGCACGGGAGCTTCCGGACTCTCGGGGAGGCGGAGCCCGAGGCCGGACAGGCGAAAGACACAGCGCCGAGGACCCTTGCCGAGAAGATTCTCGGTGAAAAGGCCGGCAAGCCAGTGAAGGCGGGTGACATAGTCATCATCGACGTGGATCTCGCCTTCGGCCACGACGCGTCCGGCCCCCTGGCATTCCGGGAGATGGAGGGCATGGGGCTGGCGAAGGTCGCGCATCCCGAGCGAACTGCCGCCTTTCTGGACCACAGCGTCCCCAGCCCGCGAGCCGAGCTGAGTCGGGAGCAGCAGTTCCTGCGCGAGATGGCATGGAAGAATGACGTGCCGGTCTTCGATGTAGGTACGGGCATATGCCACCAGATCATCCTCGAGCAGTTTGCCGTGCCCGGAGGCGTGACCATCGGCACGGACTCTCACACCTGCACATCAGGCGCAATGTGCGACTTCGGTACCGGCATGGGTGCGTCCGACGTGGCGGTCGCGCTGGGAACCGGGCAGGCGTGGTTCCGCGTGCCGGAAACCATCCAGGTGCGGCTGAATGGGAGGATGAACAAAGGCGTCTACGCGAAGGACGTGGTCCTGGAGTTGGAGCGTCGCCTCGGCGTGGACGGCGCCACGTACAAGGCGCTGGAGTTCATCGGCGAGCTGGTGCCGGAGTTGACCATATCGGAGCGGGCGACTTTCTCCAACATGGCGGTGGAGATGGGCGGCAAGGTTGGGCTGTTCCCTTCCGACGAGCAGACGCGTACGTGGATGGCTGACTACGGCCGGGCCGAGAAGTGGCGCCCTATGCAGCCGGATTCCGGAGCGACTTACGAGGCCACTATCGATATCGACTGCTCCACTTTGGAACCGATGGTGGCTCTTCCGCACCAGCCAGACAACGTACGGCCAGTCTCGGAGGTGAAGGGCACGCCCATTCACCAGATCTTCATCGGTACCTGCACCAATGCTCGCCTCGACGACCTGGCTGTGGCCGCACGGATGCTGAAGGGCCGCCGGGTACACTCCCACACGCGGCTTCTCGTGGTGCCCGCCTCCCAGGGTGTCATGCTGGAGGCGATGAAGCGTGGCTACCTTCAGGATCTGCTGGAGGCGGGGGCTACAATCGGTATTCCCAGTTGTGCCGCTTGCTTCGGCATGCACATGGGTGTGCCGGCCGATGGAGAGAACGCTCTCAGTACGCAAAGCCGCAACTTCCAGGGGCGTATGGGGAACACCGAAGCCTTCATCTACCTGTCCAGCCCGGCAGTGGCCGCCGCGACGGCCATCACCGGCGTGATCACGGATCCTCGAGAGGTGATGTAGCCGGGGAGAAGAGGGCCATGATCTCTGGGGTGATGATCCGGTAGATCACTGAGTTCGACTCCCATGCATCCCCGCTACGTAACAGGCCGGACCTGCAAGCGCTGCTGAAAGCTTGCAGGTCCGGCCCACTGAGTCCTTCCCGCAGCCGGAACTCCCGAATGTCGCGGAAATGGCGTCGCCTTTTGCGGAGCTTCGCCCATTGGGGGAGCGAGGACCGTACGACCCGCTTACCCCTCCATGCCTCGCCCGAGTACCGGGCGAGGCTGCCCACCCCCTACCGCAGCGTAGGCAGCCCGGCCATCTCGGCGTGGTACTCCTGGATCGTCTTCACCGAGAGCCCCTTCTTGATCAGCCGCTCGATCCCCACCACGGCCGCGGAGGCCCCCTGCAAAGTGGTGATCAGCGGCACCCCGTACAGCACCGCCGTCGAGCGGATGGTCACCTCGTCCTGGCGCGGGTGTTTGCCGGAAGGGGTGTTGACGATCAGTTGGATCTCGTGGTTCTTGATCTGGTCCACGATGTTGGGCCTGGCGCCTGACGCCAGCTTGTTTGCCACCTCCACATCGATCCCCTGGCTGCGGAAGAAATGGGCGGTCCCCTCGGTGGCCAGGATTCGGAAGCCCAGGTCCGACATCCGCTTCGCCAGGAACAGCGCCGGCCGCTTGTCCATGTTCTTCAGCGAAAACAGCACCGTCCCGGCGGTGGGAAGGCCGCAATTGGCCGCCATCTGGCTCTTGGCGTAGGCGACCCCGAAGTCGGCGTCGATGCCCATCACCTCGCCGGTGGACTTCATCTCCGGCCCCAGCACCGCGTCCACCCCGGGGAAGCGAGAGAAGGGAAACACGGCCTCCTTTACCCCCACGTGGTCGAAGTGCACCTCCTCGGTGAAGCCGATCTCCCGCAGGGTTCGGCCGCACATCACCTGGGTGGCGATCTTGGCCAGCGGCACTCCGGTCACCTTGGACACGTAGGGCACCGTGCGGGAGGCGCGAGGGTTCACCTCCAGGACGTACAGGACGTTGTTCCTGATGGCGTACTGGACGTTCATCAACCCCTTCACCCCCAACTCCAGCGCCATCGCGCGGGTCTGAGCCCGGATCTCCTCGATCTGGGCCTCGGTCAGGGAGAAAGGCGGCAGGCAGCAGGCGGAGTCGCCCGAGTGGACGCCAGCCATCTCGATGTGCTCCATGATCCCGCCCAGCACCACATCGGTGCCGTCGGCGACGCAGTCCACGTCGATCTCGATTGCGTCCTCCAGGAACTTGTCGATCAGGATCGGGCGCTCGGGCGAGGCCTCGGTTGCCCTCCCCATGAACTCCCTTAGCTCCTCGTCGTCGTAGACGATCTCCATGGCCCGCCCACCCAGAACGTAGCTGGGGCGCACCACCACCGGGTACCCGATATCGGCGGCCACCCGCCTGGCTTCCTCGAAGGAGAGGGCGGTCCCGTTGTCCGGCTGGGTCAGCTTCAGCTTCTGCAGCAGCTGCTTGAATCGCTCCCGATCCTCCGCCCGGTCGATGGCGTCTGGCGTGGTACCCAGGATGCGCACGCCGGCCCTCTCCAGGGGAACGGCCAGGTTCAGGGGCGTCTGGCCCCCCAACTGGACTATGATCCCTTCGGGGCGTTCCGCCTCCGCGATCTCCAGGACGTCCTCTCGCGTCAGCGGCTCGAAGTACAGCTTGTCGCTGGTGTCGTAATCGGTGGAGACGGTCTCGGGGTTGGAGTTGATGATGATCGCCTCGTAGCCCATCTCCTTCAGGGCAAAGGCCGCGTGGCAGCAGCAGTAGTCGAACTCTATCCCCTGCCCTATCCGGTTCGGTCCGCCCGAGAGCACGATCACCTTCTTTGAGTTGTTGGTCACCCGGTTCTCATCGTACTGCTCGTAGGTGGAGTAGAAGTAGAGTTTCTCGGCCTTCAGCTCGCCCGCGCAGGTGTCCACCAGCTTGTATGTGGGGCGGATCCCCAGGTTGTGGCGGAGGCCGTAGACCTCGTCCTCGCCAGTTCCCAGCAGATGGGCCAACTGGCGGTCGGAGAAGCCGTCGGCTTTGGCGTGGCGCAGGAGGTCCGCCGGTATCTCGGCGTGGCGCCCCGCGTACTGCTTCACCTCGGCCGTCCGATCGCCCAACTCCCGGATGTTCTCCAGGAACCAGGGATCAATGTGGGAGAAGGAGTAGATCTCATCGGTGCTCATACCCGCCTCGTAGGCGTACCGGAGGTAGAAGAACCTCTCGTCGTTGGGCGTCGGCAGCTTCTGGCTGATCAGGCCCCTGTCCAGCCGAACCTCGGGCGCCGGGTCCTTGCCATCGTCCCCCAGCCCGAAGCGGCCGATTTCCAGGGATCGCACCCCCTTCTGGAGCGCCTCTTTGAAGGTGCGGCCGATGGCCATGGCCTCGCCCACCGACTTCATGGAGGTGTTGATCACCCTCTCGGCGGTCGGGAACTTCTCGAAGGTGAAGCGGCTGATCTTGAAGACGCAGTAGTCCACGGTGGGCTCGAAGTAGGTGCGGGAGCAGCCCGTGACCGAGTTCAGCACCTCCTCCAGGGTGTAGCCCACCGCCAGCATGGTGGCTATCCGAGCGATGGGAAAGCCGGTGGCCTTGCTGGCCAGGGCGGAGCTGCGGGAGAGGCGTGGGTTCACCTCGATGATCACGATCTCCCCGGTCCTGGGGTTGCACCCGAACTGGATGTTGGCTCCACCGCCAGTGATCCCGATCTTGCGGATGATCTTCTTACTGAGTCGAATGAACTCGGCGTACTCGGGCGCCGAGAGGGTCTGGGAGGGCGCCACCACCACCGAGTCTCCGGTGTGGACACCCATGGCGTCCAAATTCTCCATGGAGGTGACGGACAAGAGGGTGAGGGGGGCGAGCAATCGACGAGGGGGAGGCGATCCGGAGAAGAGCGGCCTTCATCTGGTATCGGCTTATGTCCCAGCCCTGCGGACGGTCCTGGATCAACTGGCCACCGAGGGCAAAGGGCGAGAGTTGGCCGCAGCCGAGATGCTGCTGGGCAGACTCCCCTTGAAAGGTCGGGTGATCACCGGGGATGCGCTGCTGACCCAGCGAGAGGTTTGTAAGACGGTGCTGGAGGGTGGGGGAGACTACCTGCTGCCGGTGAAGGACAATCAACCGGCGCTCCTGAAGGATATCCAGGAAGCCTTTTCCCCCCTGCCGTTACCCGATCCGGAGCACCCTCTTCAACCCGAAGCCCGGCAGCAGGAGAGATTGCTGCGGCTGACCTTGCCAGATGCCCAACTGGCGGTGGTGCAGGACAAGGCTACCAAAGCCAGGCACGGCAGGTACGAGACCCGGACCCTGTGGGCCCTATCCTCGGAGGAACTGAACGGTTACCTGGGATCGGCTGGGACGGTGGGCAAGCCGTGGCCCGGGGTGAAGCAGGTGTGCCGTATCCAGCGGGTGGTAAGGAGCAAGGATAGGAAGAGCGGCGTCTGGAAGACCGCGGCGGAGGTCAGCTACAGCATAACCAGCCTGGGGATCCAGCGAGCCGATGCCGCCGAACTGGCGAAGCGGTGGCGGGTGCACTGGCATATCGAGAACCGGCTGCACTGGATCCGGGACGTGACCTTCGGGGAGGATGCTAACCCGATCCACAAAGGCCAGGCCCCGGAGGTCTTCGCCGTGCTGCGCAACGCCGCCATATCCCTGCTGGGGTGGGCCGGGGAGCCTAGCCTTGCCGCCGCGGTGAGAGAGCTGGCAGCGCGACCTTCGGCGGCCCTGGAGTTCTTCCTCTGCCTGAGTCAGCGGTTGACCACAGGCAGGGGATCGGCCCCGCTCCCGTGACTCCGCCGAGACTGCCTACTCCTGCACCCAAGACCCCCACCTCTACGCCAGTCCCTGTCGCGTCGCCAAGACCATGGGATGGCCCATTAGTGAAATAGCCCTGTGCCGATCTAATTGAGACCTGGTCATAGTTCCCAGGTCATGAATAACGAACCGCGTCGGATTAGGATCCGACGCGGCGGCCCCGTACCATTAGGTTGCTACACCACGATACAGAGGCAATCTTATGGTAACGGAAGACTCGATCCTTGTCGCGTTGATCATG
>DIXP01000070.1 GCA_002436065.1 Chloroflexi bacterium UBA6077 | reverse complement strand
GTTTCACACTTAACCGCGAAGAGCCTTTTCCCAGGCCCGCATGGCGGGGAAGCGGGGAACGGTGCTAAGCTATTGGCTCATCTACTACGGGAAGGGGGCACTGGAGGGCATTGGCGAGGAGCATCATCGGCGTCGTGGACCGGGGGCAGATGAGGGAGGGGCGGATAGGATCGAGTGTAGCGCCCATGGATCTGGCTACCGTGGGAGCCATCGGAGTCACGGTGATCTTCTGGGCCTCGGCCTTCGCGGGCATTCGGATGGGCCTCGATGGCTACATGCCTGCCCACCTGGCCTTTTTCCGCTACCTGCTTGCCTCGCTTATCCTCGCCCTCTATGCCGGGGTCACCCGCATGGCCCTGCCCCAACGAAGGGATCTGCCGACTATCGCCCTCCTGGGATTCCTGGGGATCGCCTTCTACAACGTCGCCCTGAACTATGGGGAGGAGACCGTTCCCGCCGGCACGAGCAGCCTGCTTGTGGCCTCCGGACCGATCTGGATGGCGCTGTTGGCAATGCTACTCTTCGGTGAGAGGTTGCGTGGTTGGGGCTGGGCGGGGATCGGCGTGAGCTTCGTCGGCGTCACAGTCATTACCTTGGGGACCGGGGTGGAGTTTCGGGTCGAGCCGCGAGCGCTGGTGATCATGGCTGCTGCCTTCGCCAGCAGCCTCTACTCCCTCGGCCAGAAGCCGCTGCTCACACGGTACAGCGCCCTCCAGTGCACCGCATACGCCATCTGGGCCGGCACCCTCTGGATGCTGCCATTTGCCCCTGGGACGCTCTCGGAGGCGATGGTTGCGCCCCTCAGGGCCACCTCGTCCGTCGCCTTCCTGGCCATATTCCCCGGCGTGCTGGGCTACGTCACCTGGGCCTACGTGCTGGCAAGGGTCCCGGCTGCACGGGCCGGCAGCATGCTCCACTTGATACCAGGCCTCGCCCTGCTGATCGCCTGGCTGTGGTTGGGGGAGGTGCCTACCATCGTCTCTCTGATCGGTGGGGCATTCGTGGTTGCCGGAGTGGTCCTGGTAAACAGTAGGGGCAGGCAGAAGTAGAGACTGGAGTAGAGCTGGAGGATACCATGACTACTATCGATTCGGATCGGCTGCAGGTGGCTTACGACCTGTTGAGGGAGGGGGTATCCTCCGGCGAACTCCCTGTCGGGCTGCTGGCTGTGGCCGACCGCCGGGAGATGCTCCGTTGCGAGGCATACGGACCCCATGGGCTCATCGGCGCCGATGGCATCTACCTCATCGCCTCCATTACCAAGCCGATCATGGCCACTGCGGTGATGCAGCTGGTGGAGGCGGGCAAGCTGCTGATCGAGGACCCCGTGGTCAAATATCTCCCGGAGTTCGGGGTGAACGGGAAGGGTGCCGTCAAGGTGTGGCACCTGCTGACCCATACCTCGGGCCTGGCCGACGACTACTGGAGCCAGCGAGATGGCGAACGACCAACGCCCCAGAAGGACCTGGCCGGCGCCCTGGGCAGCTACCTGCGCTTCCCTCCGGGCTCCCGAGCCGAATACTGCAACGTGGCCTATACCCTACTCGGGGAGATCATCCGACGGCTATCGGGGCTGGACTACCCCGAGTACCTCAAGGAGCGGGTCTTCAAGCCTGCGGGAATGGTGGATACCTCCTTCGAGCCGGAATCGGCCAAGATGGCTCGCGTGCTGCCCGTGAAGGACTTTCCGGAGTATCCCGGCGGACTGGAGGGCTTCATGAAGCTGGCTCTCCCTGCCGGCGGCCTCTTCAGCACCGTCGCGGACCTGATGGCCTTCGGACAGGCATATCTTGACGATGGCATGGGGAGGAACGGACGGCTGTTGGGACCGGCGGCGCTAAGGGTGATGACCAGTCTCCACACCGAGGGGATCCTTGAGCACAAGGGCGGCGAGCAGGTGCCCGCACACTGGGGGCTGGGTTGGGAGAAGCCCGTTGCCAGGGAGGGGAGGCTGGTATCCCCTACCGGTTTCGGCCACGGGGGAATGACGGGCACATACCTCTGGATCGAGCCCGAGGCGGACCTGGTGGTGGTCTTCCTGACCAACCGCGCCGACCTGGACAACCGCCGGCGCAAGGCCATCCTCAATGCAGTGATGGCGTCGACGGTCTGACAGGTAACCATACACTGACAGCTGCTGGATCGGTGCGCGGTAGAGTCATCCCAACTCGAAGCTGGTGACTCCGAAGACCCGCTGGAGCGGAAAATCGGGGACTCCCTGGCTGTACATCCGGGCGGTTTCGAACACCGGCTTCATACCGTGGCGCTCTGCCAGGGCTACGGCTGCAGCATTGGGCTGGGGAACGTCCAGGAAGAGGGGTGAGCCCGGCACTCGGGCGCTGGCTGCCCGAAACAGCAGTTCGGCGGTCTCCTCGTCGTCGGCAAAGAGCGGCCCGATCTTGAATCCCGTTCGGCAGGCCCTCAAGACGGTGTAGCCGACCAAACTGTCCTCCCTCATCACTCCAACCGCTGCGCCCTCGGGCTGCTGAATCCAGCAGCGCAGGAATTGGGGACGCGAGGCCAGGAACAGTTGACGGTCATAGGCCGCCAGGGCTTCGAAGGGTAGTTGTGACAGGTCTACCACTCCTTGAGGACTACCGCAACGTCCGGTCCCCTCGTACCGGACGTTGCGGTAGGCGAAGCTGAACCCCATCTCCCTCTCGTACTTCTGGTACATCTGGATGACCCCATCCAGGCCGGTGTTCCGGTTCCCCACGTAGCTCAGAATCGCTCTGGTCAGCTGGGATCCGAAGCCCCTATCCCGACACTCCGGCTTCACTATGTAGAAGCCGAGAAAGGCGAAGGAGTCGTCATAGATCACGGCGGAGGCGGTGGCCACAGGTTGGCCATCCAGCTCGCCCAGGAAGAAGCCGTTGGGATCGGCGGCGTAGAAACACTCGGCGTCGTGCAGGCCAGGATTCCAACCCTCTGCCGCTGCCCAATCCACGGCCAGGTTGACCTCTGTCTTGGTCATGGTTCGGATGACGAAGGCATTAGGCTCCCGACTAGTCTGCAACATGTCTCGTATCCTCTCGATGAATCGTAATGGATCTAGGTTGCCATGATCTTGTGGTGACGAAGAAGTGAAATGACCACCGCCGTTCGCTCGAATCCGGCCTCTCCCTGGATTCCCACATTTGCTGTACTATGAGAGCCGGGCATCATGGATGGTCCAATACTGCTATCCTCTCATTTCGCGTTCGCTAAGATCAACTTCATTTGCCTGCGTCCAATCCACGAATCTACACACGAGGGAGACAGCTACGATGGCAAGGATCGAATCTGCTGAAGCCGAGCGCCAGGCGGTGAGGCTGGCAGCCCAACTCATGGCCGCCGCCGCCCGGACGGCGCCGAAGACCAGGGGGATGGACTCCGTCCAGACCCTCATCCTGGACGGCGAGGAGCTGGAGCAGCTGGCGGCAGCGATGGAGAGTCAGATGGAGGAGAAATCCCACCGGCTGCCCTTCATTGGGAGGGATGCCGGCAGTGTTCGCAAGGCTGCGGCAGTCCTGCTGATAGGGGTTACCGGCGAGCCGAAGAAGCCACAGGATCCGATCAACTGCGGAGCCTGTGGCTACGACGGTTGCGGGCAGTTTCTGGCGGCGGAGAAGGCCGAGGGCGAGGACTTCCGGGGGCCACTGTGCATGTTCCAGACGATGGACCTGGGGATAGCCCTCGGGTCAGCGGCCAAGGTGGCGTCGGAACTGAACGTGGACAACAGGATGATGTTCAGTATCGGCACCGCGGCCCGGAAGCTGCGCTTTTTGGATTGCGACGTGGTGATCGGCTTCCCGCTGTCGGTGTCAGGGAAGAGCCCCTTCTTCGACAGGTAGGGATGATTGTGCCTGCCCTGATTCATAGGCAGGCACAATCCTACATCATTGGGGCGGGCTGATCGTGATATGAGCATAGGGGGCACGCGCTCCGCTGGCGCCGGTCGATGGGTGCTCTATGGCCCCGTGATGACGGGCGGGTGGGAGTTGGTCGCCTGCCGGATCGAGATCGAGGCTGGAGCCATTGCCGCCGTGCTGCCCGGGGGGAGTCGCGAGGGGGCGGATCTGGTGGTGGATGATGGCTGGATCATCCCCGGCCTGATCGACCTGCAGGTGAATGGCGCAGGAGGGGTGGACCTCGCCTCCGACGAGAAGCCCTGCTTTGCTGTGGCCGAGGTGGCCCGGGTTCTTGCCCGGCACGGGGTCACGGGCTTCTGCCCGACGGTCGTCACTTCACCGCCCGAGGTGATTCTCAGCCGCCTGGGTGTCTATGGTCCCAAGCCGCACCCGGGCGGTGCGGAGTCTCTGGGTGCCCATCTTGAGGGCCCCTTCCTCAGCCCCCAACGCCCTGGGGTCCACGAGCCCTCGCACCTTCGACTCCCAGACCCGCTGGAGATAGAGGATTGGATCCAGTCCGGCCCTCCGGCGATCGTCACGCTGGCGCCCGAACTGCCCGGTGGGCTGGAGGCCGTGGATCGCCTGGTACGGGCGGGCGTGCTGGTCAGCCTCGGGCACTCCATTGCCGATGCCGACGACGCCCTGGCCGCGTTAGCCGCGGGGGCGCGTATGGGCACCCACCTCTTCAACGCCATGCCCCCCCTCCACCATCGGCACCCGGGCCTCGTGGGTGCCCTACTCGCTAGCGATGCCCTGGTGTCCTTGATAGCCGATGGCGTGCACATCGACCCGCTGGTGGTGGAGCTTGCGGTGCGAGCGGCCGGGGTGGGGCGGGTCGCCCTGGTGAGCGATGCCCTGGCGGCAGCCGATGCGCCCCCAGGGGAAGTCTCCCTAGGCGGGCAGAGCGTGGTTTCCGATGGGGTCTCCGTTCGACGCCAGGACGGCACCCTGGCCGGCAGCAGCCTGCTGCTGGACGGCTGCCTACGCAACGCCGTCCGCTGGCTGCCCTGGCTGTCTCCAGCGCAGGTGGTGCGCATGGCGACGCAGACTCCAGCCGAGGCCCTGGGAGGGTCGGTAGCTGCACGAAAGGGGCGGATCGAGTCGGGGTACGACGCCGACCTGGCGATCCTGAACTACGGCTGGCAGGTGGTGGGCACCGTGGTTCGGGGAGAGGTGGTGTACCGCGACCGTGGTTTTCTTTGATGAAGGGGGAAGGCGAGCACTAAGCATGTATCCATAAGTCTGGCACGCCCGATCTGGCGCTCCTGCCCGATAGACACCGTCGAAGAGACATGCCTTTGTTTTGGATAGGTGCTTAGGTTTTCGGTCCGCCTCCGAGGGCTGTCCCAGCAAGATGGCCCTGCTGCCGGTAGCTGTCGAAGAGGCGTCCCCAGGGCGACTCGGAGCGCCATCGCTCGAAGATGTGGCGCTCCTTGGTGGGCCACCGGTAGTAGTCGTGGTAGATCTCCGAGAACGGATAGGTGAGCGCCACCAGGGGGCCGTGGAAGATCAGCTTCTGGAGGTGGCGGGTGGGTCCATACCAGGAGAGCCAGGCCAGGAAGCTGTGGAAGGTCTTGCCCACCTTGAAGCCCCAGTTCTGCTCCGCAACCTCTGTGTCCCCGAGGATCTCGATCTCCCTGGGATCGCCGACCCCCAGGCCGGCGTCGTGGGCCAGCCGGATGTACTTGATGCTCATGGGGTCGAAGCCCATCATCCTGGCGGCCACGGCGTCTATGGCGACCTGGTCCGCGCTGGCCAGAATGACGTTCTTGGTCTCCGGCGTCATGATGCGGGGTCCGGCGCCGTTGCCGGAGGTGGTCCCATCCATGAAGGCGAACAGCCCTGTGTGGATCTCCCGCTGGATCACCAGCAGATCCACCAGGGTCTCGTGGATCCAGCTATGGGTCCAGTGGCGCTTCTCGCTGAGCAGGCCGCCGAAGGCGTTCTTCATAGCACCCGTGGTGGTGGTGTAGATGTGGGTCTTGCAGGTGGGCAGGTGCACGACGTTCTTTCCAAGGAAGTAGTCCGGCACCTTGATATGGCCCTCGAAGATCCTGTCGAGTACCAACATCTTGCCCTTGGGCTGGTACTCGACCCAGTGCATCTCCTTCGGTCGGAAGTTGAAAAGGACGGGCACGGAGTGGGCCTCGCAGATGGGCCAATAGCCGTTGAGATCCGTTCCCTTGAAGGCATTGGTCACCACCGTACGGTTCTGAACGCAGGCGACGTCCTGGAAGCCGGCCTCCCGCAGGGCCAGGATGCTACCCTCCATCTGCCAGGGGGTGGTGTTGGCCGAGGGGAGTGGGAAGTGCCAGGAGATGTTGTCCTTGAGAATCGTCGTAGCACCCGGATCCAGGGCACTGCGCATTCCAGCTAGCTCCGCCAGCCGCTGATAGTCTCCCAGGACCGTCTCTGGCCGCGTGGTCAGTAGGGCCACCCGCGCTGTAGCCATCTCGTGCCTCCTTCCTGGCAGTATCCCCTTGAGATCGCAGTCTTTTAAGGAAGAGCTATCGCCGCGAGCGGCCGAAGAGGAGGCTGGCCAGGAAGGCCACGATCAGCGCCCCCACCAGGGCAGGGACGAGCCTTACCCCAAAGAGCGAGGGGCCTACAGGGCCGAGCAGCAGATACCCGAGCCATCCGCCCACCAAACCAGCCACGGTAGAACCCAGGCAGCCGTAGGGACGGTCTCCCAGGACGATCCTGCTCGCAAGCCAGCCAACGAAGCCCGCCACGAAAAGAAACAGCGCCAGATGAACCAGGCTGGAGGTGATGGCTATGGCGAAGGCGAACAGGAACAGCAGCGCGAGAAGAAGGATGACTTCCATGTCGGTCTTCGCGCACCCCCCGAGTGAAGCTAGCGGTATTGTACCAGAGTGCACCACTGACAGTGCTGCCTGATACGGGAGGACATGCTGCTAGTGCTCGACCAAACTGGATTTGGTAGGCGGCGAAGCCGCATGCCGGGAGCGCGGGCGGCGGGCGGCGGCCTATCAGAACCACTGTGACGGAGTACGAGGCATGACGGGCTTGGTTCATGGAGCTGATGACTGTCCGCCCTCTCACGAGTGTTACCCTTTCTACCCACTCCTGCGGGCCTACGGCCCGCAACCTGCTCAGGTGATTTCTACAGTTCATCCACCCAGGGGAGACTTGTGTGGCGCCGAGGCAGAGGATCACACGGTTCGTGCATCAGGGTGAGGACACCTCCCGGATCAAGGGGCTGAGCGACGGTCTCTTCGCCGTCGTACTCACCCTGCTGGTCCTGGAATTGAAACCGCCCGACGGCCTCAGTGAGGGTGGACGCATCGACGTCACGGCCTATCTGGTTGGTTTGTGGCCCGAGCTGTTCAGCTTCCTCCTCACCTTCCTGGTCGGGGGGATCTACTGGATCGCTCACCACTGGGACCTGGAGCACATCGTCGTATACAATCGCCGGCTGTTGTGGATCAACCTGATGTTCCTTCTAGCCGTGAGCCTCCTTCCTTTCACCACGGCCCTGCTCGACGACGGCCCGGACTCAGCCGTCTGGAGCCTCTACTCTGCCAACATGGCGCTGATAGGGCTGACCCTTATGGCTCTCTGGGGATATGCAGTCAGCAGCCGATTCATCGATCCCAACCTCGACGATGGCTTCGCCCGGTACATGGTCCTCTTCCACCTGCTGAACCCCATGGTTTTCCTCCTGTCGATGGTCGTTGCCCAGTTCTCTCCAGGGTTGGCTCCGTACCTGCTCCTTCTGATTCCCGTCCTTCGCTTCCTGTGGCCGCGGGTGTTCCTTGGCCCGGAGCCTCCCACCGACAGGGGCACGGCCGGCCGGAGGCAGGGCGCGACCTGGCAGATGACGGTTTGGACAGTGGTAGCCTATTCCCCCGTCGTCGTCTTCGTGTTGTGGTCACTGTGGCTGTGGCTTAACGGCAAGCTGTAGCGGAGTGGGGACGACCCATCCGTTTCTGCTAAACTGCGCGATGTCCTTCTGTCTATCCTCTGCATGGGTCAAGAATCGTGAAAGACCACATGGACCGCATCGGAAGGCGCGTAGGGTTGGCCTTCAGGGAGGGATGGATTATGGTGAAAGATCGGTGGGTCCCGGTACGGAGTATCAACCTCCACCTTCGAGAGCGCCGCGGGGAAGGTGTTCCCTTCCTGCTGCTGCATGGCCTGGCCTCCAACTGCCTGACCTGGGAGGCTGTAGCTCGGAGGCTTGAGGCTGCCGGGCACACTGTGGTCGCCGTCGACCAGAGGGGCCACGGCCTGAGCGACAAGCCGGGGGCCGGTTATGGGTTTGACGAGGTGACGGCCGACCTCCGGGCCTTGATCGACGCTCTGGAGACCCCGCAACCTCCCTTGCTGGTTGGGCAGTCCTGGGGCGGCAACGTGGTTCTGGATTTCGCGGCGCGTTACCCGGGTGTGACCCAGGGTTTGGTGCTGGTGGACGGCGGTTTTCTGGAGCTGTCTTCCCGCCCTGGAGCCACCTGGGACAAGGTGGCTGTGGATCTGAAGCCGCCGCCCTTGGCGGGGATGCGCCGCACCGACCTGGCGGAACGGCTTCGACGTGGCCACCCGCAATGGACGGAGGAGGGAATAGAGAGCACCTTGGGGAATTTCGAGACCCTGCCCGACGGCACGATCCGGCCCTGGCTGACCCTCGACCGACATATGGAGATCCTGCGAGCCCTATGGGATTACCACCCGCCCCAGCTGTACCCACGGGTGAGCGAGCCGGTCCTCCTCCTGCCGGCTGCTGTGGCCGACCCAGGGCGAGCGGAGCAGAAACGGCTGGCGGTGGAAATGGCTCAGGCAGAACTAGCCCGATGTCGCGTGCGGTGGTTCGATGCCACCGACCACGACATCCACGTGCACCGCCCCGATGAGCTGGTCTCAGCCATCCTGGAGGCGATGCGGGACCACTTCTTCGATCCCAGTCGCTGATGGACTTGGTGTTGCCTCTAGACGGGGCCCTTCCGGGGTGTCCTGAAGCTGCCAGCCCATCTCCACTATCCGGCGGCGCAGGTCGTCGGCGAGCGGCCAGTCGCGGCCGTTTCGGGCCTCTTCCCTTGCCTGCACCAACTCCAACACCTGCTGCGTCGGAGCGCTGCCGATCTCGCTGACTCCCTGTGCGGCTCTCGCGGCCTCCCACACCTCGGGGACCAGCCCCTCGCCTGGCTCAGGGAGGTGGAAGGACCCGAGCCTGTCTGCGGGGAAGCTCTGGCCGCTCGCATAGTGGCTTTCCTCGCCGGCGAGAATCAGAGTCACCCCGCCGCGACCCATCACCCGGCACAGGCCGGCCGCCAGATCCATTACCAGTGCGGTGTGCTCGTCGATGCCCACCACGGTCATCATCTCAGGCGGGAGTGCTCCCAGCAGCCGCTGGAACCGCTCCTGTCCCATGAAGCAGTGGCTGGTATCCAGCTCCGCGCCCCCTTCCCTGTTGTCCCAGTGGGGTATCAGGGCCAGGGACAGGCCGTAGGGCCCGAAGAGGTCCAGCCCCGGTTGCCAGTGTAGCTCCTCACCCACTTTGTAGATCTCATAGACGGGGAGCGCCCGTGCGCTGGCGGCGATGGTGGCGGCGCTGGCGAGGACGAGGGCGGCGCCCAGGCGATGGCGCGCCAGCAGGTAGCCCCAGGCGAGGCTGTCCCGCAATTGGCGCACGGCGTAGGTTGGGCTTCCGGGTCCCAGGAACAGCACGTTGCTCTGGAGCATGGGAGCGAGCAGCGCGGGGTCGTCCGGGCTGAAGGGGGTGCCGCGCTGGCGGGCGGGGATGAGGGTGATCTGTGGGCGGTGGTTCCGGAGGTGTTCCCGCAGATAGTCCGCTACCTTTCCCGCCACCAAGGCAGAGTTGGGCTGGAAGCCTGCCGGGGATTCCAGCACGGCTACTTGCGGGGGCGGAGTGCCCAGATGCGAGAAGACCCAGTCGTACACCTTTCTCCCCCAGGGGGAGGTTTCGCCGGAGCCGAAAAGGGCCACCGGCCCTGGAAGCTCGCCCAACCCTGTACCTCCTCGAACTGCACTGCTCTCAGGGGTCGATCTGGTCCTGTTGCCCGGAGGTAACTTTAGGATAGTCTCGCCCAGCGGTGGTGATCCCAAACGATACTCCTGATACCGACCGGATTCAACCTTTCGGATGTGCTACTAATGGGAGTGGGGGGGCAGGTCATCGTGGACGTGTGCCTCAGTTCCGTGATGCTCTTCGCCACAGGCATCCGAGGGGTCGACATGGATGATGGCGTTGGAGAGATAGCTCAGGTCATGCAGCAACCGGTGTCTCACCTCCAGGGCAAGGGCGTGGGACTTGGCCGTGGAGAGCTCGCGGTGAACGGCCAGGTTGATCTCCGCGTGGAGGCGGTGCCCGATCCACCTGGCCCTCACCTCACCTACACGGCGAACTCCGGGGGTACCGGCCACCGTGTACTCGATCTGCTCCACGACCCGAGGGTCGACTCCATCGAGCACCCGCGTGAAGACCTCGGCCGCCGACTCCCAGACGATGCGCAGGATCAGGAAGGTGATGAGCAGTCCAACAAGGGGGTCTGCCAGGGGAAAGCCAAGCCATACACCCGCGGCGCCGGCGAGCACCGCGAGGCTGGTGAGCCCATCCGCTCGGGCATGGTAGCCGTCGGCCACCAGCGCCGCGCTTTCGATCTCTCGCCCTACCTTGAGGCGAAACTGCGCCACCGCCTCGTTGCCAAGAAAACCGATGATCGAGGCCATCGCCACGATCCAAAGATTCTGCACCGGCTGGGGATTGAGCAGCCTCTGCACCGACTCGTAGCCGATTGCCAGACCGCTCAGCAATATTGTGAAGACGATGGCGATGCCGGCCAGGTCTTCAACCCTCCCGTATCCGTAGGTGAAGCGACGGTTTGGTCTCCGTTGGGAGAGCGCGAAGGCGACCCACAGCGGCACCACCGTGAAGGCGTCGCCGAAGTTGTGGAGGGTATCGGCCAGGAGGGCGACGCTTCCTGAAAGTAGGACCGCGACCACCTGGGCGAGCGCAGTGGCCATTAGCCCCAGAAATGACCACTTGACGGCCCAGATTCCCCGGTCCGAGGTCAGAACCGTCGGGTCGGTCCGCCCATGGGTGTGGTGATGGTGCCCCTCGTGCTCGTGGAGCGTACCCTCTTGGTACATCTCACTGGTCCTCGATGGCAGCGGCTGCGCCATGGTCTCCTCCTCCGTCTTGGCGTCCGCAGGGTTAACGCAGCAATCATACCCATGAGTGTCGGCATAGGTGCAATCGATGGTCTGCCTGTGGCCTCGGTGAGGCCTGCTCACTATAATGGTGCGACCGGGTAAGGAGGTAAGCAGATGAGTGATGGTGAGCGGGGTAGCGAGCAGGGGAGCACAAAGGAGTTGCTGCAATTCGCATGTCGATTTCGGCAGATTATGGCCGAGGAGTCCAGCGACATTGAGACGCTGAGCCGAGCGCGATACTGGCAGTACGTACAGGCACTCAGCCGGCTGGAGCGGGTTCTAGACCCTGGTGATGGGAAGGATCCCATAAACCCCCACAGCGTGTTGTCCGCCATGCGGATGGTGCTGGAGGGCTTCGCCGGGCGGCGAACCGAATCCGAGCCCTTCCGCAGGGAGGCATCGGTGGAGGAGCGCCGCTGGTACGTGCAGTGGGGCGACTTCCAGGGCTACAGGAAAGGTGAGGAGTAGAACGTTTCCGCTCCAGCCCTGGCATGGCACTTGAAGAGTTTGTAGTACGACACGGCTCTCTCGTTCGGGCTGCCGGCCGCTCGGCAGGGACGTACATCTGGCACATCCTTTGCCGTCCTCCTCTTCCCCGGCCTCGAAAAGGCCGAGGCAAAGCAGGAGGACGTAGATGCAGCAACAGAACTCTCTGCAGGGTATCCGCGTGGCCATCCTCGTGCATGACGATTTCGAGCAGGTGGAGATGACGGAGCCGCGGAAGGCTCTGGAGCAGGCGGGGGCGCAGACCGTGCTGATCTCCCCCGTCCAGGGCGAAGTTCACGGGATGAACCACGACGTGAAGGCGGACAGCTTCAAGGTGGAGATGCCTCTCGACCAGGCGAATCCCGACGATTTCGATGCTCTAATGATCCCGGGCGGTGCCCTGAACGCTGACTATCTTCGCATGGACGAGAAGGCCCGTGAGTTCGTTCGCAGCTTCGACAGCAGAGGAAAGCCGATGGCTGCCATCTGCCACGCGCCGTGGTTACTGATTTCGGCCGGTGTGGTCGGCGGTAGGCGGCTGGCCAGCTACTACACCATTCAAGATGACATCCGCAACGCCGGTGGCCAGTGGGAGGATCGGGAGGTGATGCGGGACGGTAACTGGGTCACCAGCCGCCGGCCTTCGGACATCCCTGCCTTCAGCCGGGAGATGATTCAGCTCTTCTCAGAGAGCGGGGGGAAGATGCGGCGGGCGGCGTAAGCTCGCTCCCCCCGGCTGGGGATTGGGGTGAGGCTGGTCGTTTCGTACTGTTGCGCCGGCCCTCATCGGCTCGTCGGGCGGCGTCTTCGTTCAGAGACCGGTGCATCTCCTTTGGAGCGAGGCGGCATGTTTCCTGCCCGGCGGGGGGTATCCAGGAAGTTGATCCATTATCTCGGAGGCGCAGATGTGGCCAGCGACAGAGAAAAGGGCAGAGTTTGTCTCGGATTCGTCGGCCTGGGAGCCATGGGGAGCAGGATGGCCTTACGCCTGATGGGGGCTGGCTACCCGATGACAGTGTACAACCGCACTCGTGAGAAGGCAGAGGCGTTGGCTGAGCAGGGCGCGCAGGCGGCCGCCAACCCACGGGAGGTGGCGGCGGGTTCCGACGTAATCTTCTCCTCCCTGTCCGACGACTCGGCTCTGGAGGCGGTGATGTACGGTCCGGATGGGCTCCTTGCCGGCGTACTGCCGGGTACCCTCCTGATCGACACCAGCACCGTCTACCCCGAGGTCTCCCAAGAGATCGCGAGAGCCGCCTGGGAGCGCCAGGCCTCCATGATCGACGCGCCGGTCGCGGGGACGACCATCCACCTGGAGCAGGGTAGCCTGAAGATCTTCGTGGGGGGCGAGGAGGAGAGCTACCGGAGAGCCAAGCCCTATCTCGACATCCTGGGCAATGAGAGCTTCTACATGGGCAGCAACGGTATGGGGCTCCGCATGAAGCTGGTGAACAACACCCTGCTGGGGCTGGGGCTACAGGCGTTGGCCGAAGCACTGGCGCTGGGCGAGAAGGTCGGAATTGACAGAAACAGGCTACTGGACACGCTGGAGAAGAGCGACCTGGTATCCGCCGGTCACAGGCCAAAACTGGATAATGCTCGTCGAGACGGGTACCCTCCGGATTTCGGGCTCAGGCTCATGTACAAGGACTTCGGTCTGATCATGCGTCAGGCAGCAGCCCTGGCGGTTCCGATGCCTGCGACAGCCGCCGCCCAGCAGCTCTGCGGCGCCGAACTGGGCAAGGGGGTTGAGGAGGACTACTCGGCCGTGATTCGGTTGATGGAGGAGCTGGCAGGGGTAGGGAAAAGGCCGTACTGAGTTTCATACTCGTTGAACCTTCGGAGCAGTCTCCACTGGAGGTGATCCTAATGGCAACAATTCGCCGGCTGGCAGCGCTTGGGGTAGCGGCACCGGCGCTTTACTGGCTGGCGGTCCGTCCCTGGCACCTGCGCTGGGGAGCGACCGACCGGGAGAGGCAGATGCCGCTGCCGGGCGACGATCTGATTCCGGATCCGGTGAGTGTGTCCACGCGGGCCGTTACTATTCGCGTGCCGGTCGAGCAGGTTTGGCCTTGGGTGGCGCAGATGGGCCAGGGGCGCGGCGGGCTCTACTCCTACGAACTGCTGGAGAACCTCGTCGGCTCCGACATCCATAATGCCAACCGGATCTTGCCCGAGTTCCAGCAGCTACGGGTCGGCGACGCCTTCCGGCTGGCTTCGGGCGAGCGTTACCCGGACACAGTCCTGATAGTCGAGGCGGTCGAGCCCAACCACCTACTTCTCTTGCGCTCACCGAATATTGGTGGGACGCAGCAGACCTCCAGCGGAGAGTTCGGCTACAGCTGGGCCTTCGTGCTCGAGCCGATGGATGGAACGGCAACCCGCTTTGTTTCTCGTGCACGATACCAGGGGCCGCGCGCCGCGGTTCTGCCGCTGGAGGCGGTCCAGTTCGTGATGGAGCGCGAGATGCTGCGCGGGCTGAAGCAGCGCGCCGAGGCGGGGCAGGACACGCTGCTGGACGAGGTCCTGCCGGAGTACGAGTTCCGTGGTGTCGAGAGTGTCACGATTCAGGCCTCTCCCGAGCAAATCTTCCGCGCCCTACGGGAGGTCACTCTGGGGGAGATGACGCTGGCCTATGCCCTGGGTACGCTCCGTTACCTTCCGGGTCTCCTCACGGGGCGAATGAAGCGCGAGCCTGACGAGACCACCCGCCCCTTCTTCGAGGCGGGCGTCATGAACGTCCTGGCGGAGCAGCCCGGGCGGGAGATGATCGTCGGCACCATTGGCAAGCTGCACAACCTGCTGGACCAGCAGTTCGTCCGGGTACGGGATGTCGATGAGTTCAAGCGCTTCGATGATCCTGACTACGAGAAGTTCGTCCAGAGCTTCCGAGTAGTGGGTGGGGACGAAGAGTCGGGTTTCAACCTGGTAGCCGAGCATCGCACCCACGCCCTGAGCTCCAGCGCCCGACGGAAGTTCGCCCTGTACTGGTATCTCATGGTCGGCTGGGGCGGCAACTGGCTCCTGCGGATGCTGATGGATGCCGTCAAGCGGCGAGCGGAGCGAGGGGGCGGGAGAGGATAGGATAGGGCTCTCTGGAGAGGTGGCGGCCCAGGGGGTACCTCCCGGTCAACCGGAACAGCGCTTGACAATGTACGCCGGAATGGCGTACATTTGCTGCTGTGACGGTTAGACTCAGTGCTGTGGAAAGGGATAGTACCATGCCCCGCGTAGCATTGGCGTTCAGTGCAGACAGGGATGAAAGTCTGAAGAGCGAGAGGTTGGCAGCCCGCGCCACTCCCAGGCAGAAGGCGGCGATTCAACGTGCTGCTGACATCGCTGGCCGAAGCATCACCGATTTCATTATCGACAGTGCCCTGAAGGCGGCAGAGAAGACCCTTCGGGACTACCAGATCCTGGAGCTCACGGAGCGAGAGGCCGAAGCCTTCTTCGACGCCATCGAGAACCCCCCTGGCCTCGACGAGGGGATGCACGAGGCCGCGAAGTGGCATCGCGAGAACGTCGAGGTACGATGGTAGGCCCGATGGGCTTTCGATCGGAGCCTCTGGGGGATCACGATCGATCGGCCTTCTCATGCGGCATCGATGCGCTGGATGGATACTTCCGCAACCACATCAGCCAGGACCAGAGGCGGAAACTGGCTGCTCCCTACGTCCTGATGGAGAGCGAGGCAGGAGCCATTGTGGGCTTCTACACCCTCAGCTCCTTCACCATCGGCTTCAGCAGCCTTCCCGAAACGACGATCCGAAGGCTCCCGAAGTATCGAGAGTTCCCCGCCATCCTGATTGGGAGGCTGGCGCTAGACCGTCGGTACCAGGGTCGAGGACTGGGCAGGCGTCTGCTGCTGGACGCCTTATTCCGCTGCCTGGCAATCAGCAGACAGTTGGGCGCCATGGCCGTCGTTGTCGACGCCAAGGATGAGTCCGCACGAGCATTCTACCGGCACCTGGGCTTCCTCCCCTTCCTGGACCATGACCTCCGGCTCTATCTCCCCATGGCCGCTATCGCCCGGCTCCTTGCGGCAGAAGAGTAGCTTCCTCATCTGGCAGCAATCCACGAAGCACGGGACTTTGGAACTCACTGGCAAGGCAGTCCATGAGGATGATGTCGTAGGCATGGCCGCCCAAACGGTGGGCCTGACGGCGCCGACCGATGACCTCGAAGCCTGCACGAGTATAAGCGCGGATGGCGGGTTCATTGTAGGCATAGGTGCATAGCATGATGTTGTGCAGTCCTAGCGCTGTGAAGCCGTAGTCCAGCATGATGGTGGTGGCCTCGGTCCCGTAGCCCTTCCCCCAGCAGTCCTTCTCACCGATCATGATGGCGAACTCGGCCGTACGGTGGAGATGATCGATTTTCACGAGAGCGGTGTTGCCAATGGGGCGCAGAGTAGATCGCTCGTATATGGTGAACATCACCATATCCTTGGCCTTCTCGGTGTCCTCATACCAGGCATCTTCCGCTTCCCATGTAACCGGATGCCAGCCAATGGCCAGAGTCCGGGTCACATCGAAGTCGTTGATCCACTTGAGGTAGAACGGCAGCAGGTCGCGGCTTCGGGGCCCCAGCGCAACCTTATCGCCGACGATGTTGAGATTTGGCACCGGACGCAGATTCTGATCTTCAAGCGGCATAAAGCAGCACGCCCTCTCGCTCGACAGTAGCCGGCAGGGAGGCCAGAACGGGCAGCTCCCGGTCGAACTCCTCGTGGGTTAGCACCAGGACTTCTACGGGAACTCCAATGCCCACGAGAGCCCTGTAGGCGGTCTGTGCACGCACGTACCGAGGTTGGTCGGAATGGGAGATCACGACGAGGATGTCATAGTCGCTGTCGGGTGTCGCTTCTCCACGAGCTTGAGAGCCAAAGAGATAGACTCGCTCGGGCTGAAGGGCCCGGACGAGGCGCTGCACGGCTTCTCTGAGGTGGGGGTCAACAAGGTTGTTGCTGTCCATGCTCTGCCATCAATCCTGCAGTAGTTGGTGAAGGCAATGCTCCGATCGTGGAGCGACAGGCCTGCAGAGCCGCCGTCCCTACATCGCGTGGCCCGCATCTAGGGTCTCAAAGCTACTTGTACTGGACTACTTTAGCACATTTGCCGAAGCTACTTGGACTGGCCTACTCGTCGTAAGGTAGCGAGGGACGGGTCTCGAAGTGGATCAGGTGGGAGGGGCATCGGCAGTCGGAGGCCCCGAAGCGAGGCGCCGGAACCGCCGCACCGGGGCGTGATAGCAGTTCTGCGGCCAGGTCACACTCAGGGCGCTCCGGCCCAGGAAAGATGAAGGTCCCCCGGATAGTGGCCTCTGCCTTCAGGTAATCCAGGTGCCATCGCCGGACATCGGATGGCCGCAGGTGACGCGCTACCCGTTGCTCTACCCCTCCAAGGGCACTCCCAGTATATACATACCAACCCGCAGGGAAGCGGAAGGAGCCGAGTCGCCCCGCGATTAGAGTTCTTGGCGCGGGCAACTTCATCAGTAGCAGGTAACTCCCCGGCGTTCCCAAGGCGTTGACTCCGTTTCCTTCTGAAGTAATCGCGAGAGGCTGCCGCTTCGATAAGCCCTACCCCGCCTTTGGCAGGTGCCGGTTTAGATGGATCACCTCCGAGCGCCCGTTGGAGAAGGCAAAGGCGAGGCTACCGTAGTCAAAACTGGCGTCATCGCGATGAATGGCCGCATGGTGGTTTGGGCAGACCAAGACCATGTTCGCAACCTCGTCATCGCCTCCCCGAGACAACCACTGTACATGATGACCATGGCAGAGTCGGTGCCCGTATTCATCGGACGGATTGAACAGGCAGAGCTGGCAGCGGCCGCCATATAGGTCCTGCAGGAACTCGATGTTCCTTCCCGCCCTGCGCACGTCCGTCGTCTCGTACAGATATGCCAACCGCCGTGCGTAGTCGGTCCGCTCCTCCGCGACCAGGCGTGCTCGGGCTGCGTCTCCGTGCAGGAGACGCGCCTCGAACTCGTCTTCAGGGTATATGCCAACCCTCCGAGCAACTGGCAGATACTCGGCAAAGGTGGCCAGAAGAAGGTGATCGGCAGGGTCCAGATTCCTGACAGCAGCGTGTCCCTGGAATGCCTGGCCCAGGCGATCACCGCGGACAGAAATACTGAGGTGCCGGATCAAGGGCTCCACGTTCGGGCCGACATCAATGTCGAAGTACCTGCTCCTCTCCAGATCACCCCAGACTCTATAAGCTCCATAGCGATAGTTAGGAGGATTGCGGGTCAAGGCCCGAACCACCAGCTCGGCGGCGAGAACATACAGGCCATCGGACCTGCGCCGGGTGAAGGCCCACAGGCTGTCACCGGGAAGCACCGATTCCATGGCTCGGCTATTCTGGTTCAGGTGGTAGCCAAAGCCGAATCTGCGATCCCGGGCATAGTTATCGGGAAGCCAGTAGTAGATCAGCGGCATCGATCAATCGCACGGGAGCGAGTCGTCACTATTCAAGGTAGTTGATTGCCCTGTTGTCTCTTGGAAGTGGCTACACCTGCTGCCTAGGAATTGGCTTGTAGGGCTTGAGACAGCAATCTGTTGGCCTCTTCAATGGTGTCACCCACACTATCATAGATGGTATCGAGGGCTATGCCCCATCCACCTCGATAGGCTTCTGGCTCCATGCCAAATCTCTTCAAAGCATCTCGAAGCTTGGACTGTCGGCCACTGTCCATGCGGTGGCTATGCAACTGCCTCAGATCGTTCAATGCGAACAAGTGTGTAAGAACATTCTTGGGGTCCTCGCTAAGTACGCGTTCGTGAAGGACACTACCCTCAGCATCGAGGTCTAGCCCGGTGTTGTATGACATCGTCGCTACTTGGATGAGATGATCCACCAGCTTTATGGAGCGGAGTTCTTCGACAAATGGCGGCGGAACCCCGAGACGCTTGAGCATCTGCCGGAGATGTCTCTCGGAGAGTCCTTCACCCACAAGTGAGTAGAGGGTGCTACACCTTGACAGAAAGGACTCCTCGCTCAGTCCCAGCGGGATGTGGCGAGTTATGGGCTCTACGCTGTCAACCGTCCACCATCCAAAGTAATCCAGCTTATCGATGTCCAACCTGACGAGATTGGCTGGCGGCAGGTGTTGGCCTAGGATTCGCTCATGCAGCTCAGCCAGCGTCTTTCCCAGACAGGCTAATCCATAGACTATTCGGCGCGCCCGCGTCCCGACGTTCGCTTCGCCTCTGAGAGGAGCAGGGTCTGCTGGTGGGTTGACAGCATGCCGATGCCAGTGGCGAATCGTATCTGCATGGTTGCCTTCATATAGCTTCTTGATTTCGACTTCAATCAGGTTGCGTCCAATTCGGCGAGCATAGGAGACACCCCACTGGTTGCCGTATGATACCGATCCGGATTCAGGATGTACGCTGTATTCGGGTAGTCCTTCGTAAATCTCTAGGACGCTGTCCATGACGTAGACAGGGTGTAGAAGACTTATTCCCCTGGCTGACTGCTCAGTAACGGGCTCAGCTATTCCAGGCCAGACGAGCGCGCCAGGATTGTCTCGCCCGGCACTCACTGGGGCGTCGCCGGGTTCGAGTAGTGGTCGGACTCCCCAAACCTGTGCCAAGGCGGACTGCCTTCCATTCCAATTGACAAGTCTAAGGTCTATTAGTCGCCCCGGAAGTCGTAGTTCCATGATCTCGTTGCCGGAGAGAAGAGCGATGACCTCCTCGGTAAGCGGTCCCTCACGTTGGACGTAGTAGACCTGCACCAGTGCTCTTTCACGTATAGTGGAGTAGTCTTGGAGATACTCTTGCTCGACGGTTACATACGCTCCGGTGTAGGTAGGAAAATTGTAACTTGATACAGGACGACTAACCACAATGTCGCGCTGCGGAAACGAAGGGTCGTCCCAATGCATCTCCAGTACATCAGCGTTGCTCACTATCCGCGGAACCAAGCCGTAAGTCATGAGGAATCCCTGGTCAGGGAGCAGCACGGTCTGGTTTCCGGATCGCCAATGGACAACCAGCGGTTCTAGCTTCTCTTTGCTGGTTCCCGCTGCATCGATCCAGAACCGAGGGGCATAGTCCCACTTTCCTCGAAATGGCGCTGGATGCGGCCCGCTTGAGGCCACCTCATGACCAATGCCGCCGGGCTTCTCTAATATGGATGCGAGGTGCTCGGGGGCAACCAGTGCGGTGAATACTTGGCGATAATCGCGGTTACCGTCGTCTGTTGCCAGAATCTTCGCTATCTCCACGTCATGTCGTCCGAGCGGGTTCTCAGATGCGAAGTCCTGCAACCACTGAGGCCACCAATCGTCTGTGACGGTGACTACAGGCACTTGGTGCCTCCTTTCCCTTGCTTCGCGAGTACTCACCATAAATGGCTGTGGCCAGAGCCCTTTGTACTCTGACCACAAGCAAGACATCTCGAAAATCCTGCGGTGCCTCTACACGTCCAGGTTGCGGACGTCCTTGGCGTGGGTTTGGATAAAGCGTTTGCGAGGGGGCACCTGGTCCCCCATCAGCATGTCGAACACCTCATCCGCGGCTACAGCGTCCTCCACGTTTACCTGGAGGATCGTCCGCGTCTCCGGGTTCATCGTGGACTCCCAGAGCTGCTCCGGGTTCATCTCGCCGAGACCCTTGTAGCGCTGGATGGAGGGCTCCTTGCCGTTGCCACCCAACTCCTTCATCACGACGTCCTTCTCCTTGTCGCTGTAAACCCAGCGGGACTCCTTGCCGGCGCTCACTCGGAATAGCGGAGGCTGGGCTATGTACAGGTGGCCCCTGTCCACCAGGTCCGACATGTGCCGGAAAAAGAAGGTCAGGAGCAGCGTCCGGATGTGCGAGCCGTCCACATCGGCATCGGACATCAGGATCACCCGGTGGTAGCGCAGCTTGTCCAGATTGAACTTCTCGCCGATGCCGGTCCCCAGCGCCGTGATGATGGCCCGGATCTCCTCGCTGGCCAGCATCCGATCCGGCCGGGCCCGCTCCACGTTAAGGATCTTGCCCCGCAGCGGGAGGATGGCCTGGAAGCGGCGATCCCGTCCCTGCTTGGCGGAACCTCCCGCGGAGTCGCCCTCGACGATGTATAGCTCCGAACCGGCCGGATCCTTCTCCGAGCAGTCCGCCAGCTTGCCGGGGAGGGTCATCCCCTCCAGGGCGCCCTTCCGGATCACCAGATCCCTCGCCTTGCGGGCGGCTTCCCTGGCCCTGGAGGCGGTTAGGCACTTTTCTATGATCCTGCGGGCCTCGGTGGGATGCTCATCCAGGTACTGCTGGAGCCCTTCGGCCACGGCCGACTCCACCTGGTTACGCACCTCGGCGTTGCCAAGCTTGGCCTTGGTCTGGCCCTCGAACTGGGGCTCGCCCAGCTTCACGCTGATGATGGCAGTGAGGCCCTCCCGCACATCCTCGCCCGAGAGGCTGGAATCAGCCTCCTTGATGATGTTCGCCTTGCGGGCGTAGTCGTTCAGGCTGCGGGTGAGGGCGGTCCGGAAGCCGGTTAGGTGGGTCCCTCCGTCCACGGTGTTGATGTTGTTGGCGAAGGAGAACACCGACTCGGAATAGCCGTCATTGTACTGGAGCGCCACCTCGACGCTGGTGCCGTTCACCTGCTTCTCGATGTAGATCGGCATCGGGTAGAGCACTGCTCTGTTCTTGTTCAGGTGGCGGACGAAGGAGACCACCCCCCCCTCGAAGTAGAAGGAGAGCTCCTTGTCCGATCGCTCATCGACGAACTTAATTCGCAACCCCTTGGTTAGGTAGGCCATCTCACGGAAGCGCTGGGCCAGGGTATCGAAGCTGTAATCCAGGTTCTCGAAGATGGTGGTATCGGCCAGGAAGGTCTGCTTGGTGCCGTGTCCCTCCGCGGTACCGATCCGCTCCACCGGCCCCTGGGGCACGCCTCGGACGTACTCCTGAGCATAGAGATACCCGCCCTTCCGGACCTCGGAGCGCATCCAGCTGGAGAGGGCGTTAACCACCGAAACGCCAACACCGTGGAGCCCCCCTGAGACTTTGTATGCCTCGCCGCCGAACTTACCGCCGGCGTGGAGGATGGTCATCACCACCTCCAGTGCAGACTTGCCCATCTGGGGCTGGATATCTACAGGGATGCCCCGACCGTTGTCCTCCACGCTCACCTTGCCGTCGGCGTGCATGGTGACCTGGATCAAATCGCAGTAGCCCGCCAGGGCCTCGTCCACGCTGTTGTCCACGACCTCGTAGACAAGGTGGTGAAGGCCACGGTAGTCGGTGCTGCCTATGTACATGCCGGGCCGTCGGCGGACGGCCTCCAGCCCTTCCAGTACCTGGATATCGGAGCCTGAGTAGCTCTCGGATTCACGGATCATAACTGTTTTACCTCGGATTGAAGGAGCATGCCAGCCCGCTCCTCAACTCGACAACTTCTCTATTCGGTCGCGGTAGTAGATCATGCTGGCTGCTGCCAGACCAGTGGTAATGTATGCGTTGCCCAGGACGGCGGCGATGGTCCCGAAGGGACCCTGAGCCACGGCGTCCCACACAATGGGCATGCCCAGCATGATCACGTAGGCCAGCACCACCAGCCCCAGGGCCGACCGAAGGTTGAATCGGACCACCGCCACGCTGTTGCGTATTGCCTGGAGCGGACCCACGTCGCTGATCACCATGGCATCCACCACAAAGAACAGGTAGAACTGCGCCCACAGGATAGCAGCCCAGACGAACGAGCCCAGGATACCGATCAAGGCCAGGTTGATCGCCGCTGCCAGCACGGTCAGCAAGGCCACGGGCAAGCCAAAGAGCAGGATAACCCCCAGCATCAACAGGAGGAAGCCCAGGAGCCGCCCCCAGCTTCGCCAGACCCTTCTCCACAGCCGGCCAGTGCCCTCCGTGCCTCCTTTCACCTGCCGGCCGATGCCCACGTAGTACAGCGACGCGAGCCAAATGCCAACCACTGGCAACACGAGAGAGAGCAGTAGGGCTACCCAGGGTTCAGAAAGGGCTAGCTCTGGCCCCAACCCCTCCCTGGCGGCCATCAGGCTTGGAATACTTGGAAAGTGGCTCACCAGCAGGGAGAACAGGTTGAAGCTCTCGCCCGCCTGGGCCAACGCCTCCCGGTACTCCTGGTACGGCTGCAGCATCTCCACAGGCAGATTGGCCGGGACCTGCATGAGTCCCAAGCTCCGATGTACCAGAGGTGCCAGGGTGAGGTGGTGTCCAAGCCAGAAGAAGAGATCCAGCAGAACGGGAATGGCTATGATCCAGGGATACCTGTTGACGGTAGTGTACCCCGCGGACAGGGTGTCTATGACACCCGCTAACCCGCGCTGATTGTCCCTCACGATGTCAGATCCTTGCACAATCCTATTTTACCACGTCCTATGTCCATATAAAAGGAAGGCAGGGGTGGTGATGGCGTTGAGAGAGGAGGCCGGGCCCGCTGGCGCGCCAGCGGGCCCGGCCTATGAAAGGGGTGCTGTCAGTAGGAGGACCGGCCTTTCGGTCTTACCAGTAGGCCCGCTGTCAGCAGCAGTATTCCTACCATTGCCCACCATTGGTAATCCGTGCTGCTACCTTCACCCGCGGAGGGCAGGCTGGAAGGCTGGGGCGCTGCCCCGACCGCCACCGGCTCCTCCGGAGTCGGGCTGGCCGGTAGCGGGGTGGCTTCGGTAACAGTGGGCTGCGGCTGGGGCTCAGCACCCAGCACCTCCGGGGTCACTATGGGAGTGCTGGTGGGGGTCGGAGTAGCCGTGTTGGTCGCTGTTGGCGTAGGTGTAGGTGTGTCATCCTCGCCATCCCCATCGTCCCCGTCATCCCCATCGTCCCCGTCGTCTGGCGTGGCTGTGGACGTGGGAGTCGTCGTGGACGGCGTGCCCGTCACCGTGGGTGTAACCGTCTCTGTTGGAGTGACCGTGGGCGTCTCGTTCGATGTCTCCGTTGCGGTCGGAGTTGGCACCTCTTCCGGTGTGCTGGTCGGCGTCGGCGTCTCTGTTGGCGTATTTGTCGCTACCGGCGTCTCTGTTGGCGTGTTGGTGAGCGTCGGCGTTTCTGGCGGAGTGGGTGATGCCGTCTCTGTTGGCGTATTGGTGACGGTTGGCGTATTGGTGGCGGTTGGCGTATTGGTGGCGGTTGGCGTCGGCGTCTCGGCCGGCGTACCGGTTGGCGTGGGCGTCGACGTGGAAGTGGCGGTGCTGGTTGCCGTGGGTGTCTCAGTTGGCGTGTTGGTGGCGGTTGGCGTTTTCGTTGGGGTGCTAGTTGGCGTTGGCGTCTCTGTTGGCGTGCCGGTTGGCGTCGACGTGGAAGTGGCCGTATTGGTGGGTGTCGCGGTAAGGCACTTCGTATCCGTCGTGGTGGTGGCCTGCGCAAATACCTGACTGCCTTGCCCAAGATGGACCTCGAAAGTCATCCTCAGGCTGCAGTTGTGCTCCGGATTGGTGGGATTTACGAATCCCTGCACCTCCAATTCGTACCGGCCGGCCTCCAAAGTTCCCAGGGAGTATAGATACTCGTTTCGCCAATTGGTCATCATTGTGGTAGCCGGGTCGGCGATCGGTACACCGTTGAGCCGGCTGGAACCCGAGACAAGGTAGAGGTAATTAGTCATGATGACTTGCAGTGTCACGTTGTCCCGACGACTACCGAGGGTCAAGACCGCCTTGTAGTTTATGGTGGCGCCGGGGAAGGAGGTCGGAGAATCGGACTCCACTGTGACCCTAAAAGTGGGGTCAGGGGTTGCTGTAGACGTCGGCGCGATGCGCCGCGTCACCGTGTTTGTCGGCGTTCTGGTGGGTGTGGGTGTGTTGGTGGGTGTGTTGGTGACGGTGGGGGCTCTGGTGGCCGTATTGGTGGCGATGGCAGTCGAGGTCGGGGCAGACTGGGCAAGGGCTGAGTGCTCTTGGGACAGTTCGATGCCCGCGGAACCCAACATCAGTAGCAGGATACTCGCGATCCAGGAAACTCGCTGCCAATTCATGGCTTGGCCCCCATACCCTTCTAATGGTTACGGTTTTGCCCCGTATCCTTCTCCCGGCCCGGCAGTCTCGGCAGGTCATAACATCCGAGTGCCGATCCTAATACTGAGGAAACGGAATGACGGGGAGTTGACAGGGTGGTTGGGGGTGAGTGACTAATTCTTCAATTTTCCGGTGTGGGGCGAGACGATCCTGCACTCCACCCGTCCACTCAGAAGGGTGCAGTAGGGTTCCAAAGCCTCATCCAAGTTGCTAACCCAGTATCCAACGTGGCTCAGCGGTCCTTCCATTGATCTTCACCTCCGCTGTCGCATTGTACGACGAGATACGGGTGTATCTACATATATAAGGGGTGAAGCAGAGACACAGATGCGCTATACTACGCGCTGTTCAATTACCGTTGACCCCCTCCATCCCCGGGGCTGTCTCCGAGGACAGGGGCGGTCTGGGTGCCGCGATTGCTCCCCTTTTGTCACTTGGATTGAGCCTTTGGTGTGCTCCCACTTCAGAGATTGAGCAGCAGTCTGAAGTGGAGCTTGGCTGCTCGTTGCTGCTCGATCATAGAGCCATTCTGACCAGTGGGTTGGGAGGTCGCTAAGCTATGTTGGAACAACGATCCCTGCGGACAGACGTCCTGGTGCTGGGCGGTGGCCTTGCCGGCTGTATGGCAGCCATCAAGGCGGCCGAGTACCCGGTGGACGTGACCCTCGTGGAGAAGGCCAAGCCGGAACGTAGCGGCTGTGCCGCCACCGGACTTGACCATTTCTGGACCCTCCCGCCGGACAAGGGCGTGACCGCCGAGGAGTTGGTGAAGAAGTACTCCGAGAACGTGGAGTATCTGGTAGACCAGGATATACTCCACACCATCGTCTCGGAGAGCTTCGAGCGGGTGCTGGACCTGGAGCGGTGGGGTGTGCCGATGCGCGCCGACAACGGCAAGTTCCGCTGGGTCCGTGAGCCTTTCATCTATCCCTACGAGCTGAGCATTCACTTCGCGGGTAAGGCCATCAAGCGGGTGATGACCGACGAGGCCCGCAAGCGCAAGGTCAGGATCATGGAGCGAGCCATGGCCACCCGCCTGCTCACCGACGAGCAGGGCCGGGTTGTGGGCGCCCTGGTGCTTAACCACCGCGAGCAGGCCCTCACGGCCATCCAGGCCAAGGCGGTGATCGTCACCACCGGCGGCGCCACTCGCTTCTACCGCACCCCCTCGGGTCGGGCCTTCAGCACCTTCTGCTCGCCATCGGATACGGGCGACGGCTTCTCCATGGCCTTCCAGGCGGGCGCGCAGCTGACCTGCATGGAGTTCTCCGAGGGAACGGCGGCCCCCAAGTCCTTCCGGCCAGGTAGCATAGGCAATTTCACCTCTGTGGGCGGGAAGCTGGTCAACGTGAAGGGCGAGCCCTTCTCCCAGACCCACCTGCGCTTCCTCTTCGCAGCCAACTTCCTCCGAGAGGTGGAACAGGGCAACGGGCCGCTATTCGTGGACACCTCCACCATTCCGGATGAGAACTGGCAATGGACGGAGATGGGGCTAGGGAACGAGGTTCCGATGTTCCTGGAGTACCTCCAGAAGACCGGCAAGTTCCGCAAGCCCCTCCGACTGGCCGTGGGGATCACCGAGTACGACGTGCGTGACGGCAGGAGCGGCCTGGTGATCGATAAGTACGGCAACGCCAGCCTGCCCGGGCTGTACGCCGCAGGGGATGCCATGGGCGGCGTGGCCGAGGCCGGCATGCCCGGCGCGGTGACGATGGGCTGGAAGGCCGGGGAGACGGCGGGGGCCTACTCTACCGACGTGTCCCACGGCGAGGTAATCCAGGAGCAGATCGCTGCGGAACTACAGCGCCTACAGGCTCCGCTCCAGCGCCAGGAGGGAGTGACCTGGCAGGAGGTGCAGGGGATCCTCCAGCAGGTCATGTCCGAGCAGGTGGAGCGGCCTCGTTCCGAGAGCGGGCTGCGCTTCGCTCTGAGGAAGGTGGAGGAACTCGCGGCAATCGCCGGAGAGCAGTTGGTGGCCCGAGACGGGCACGAGGCGTATCGCTGCGCCGAGATGCTGAGCCTGCTGGACACCGCCCGGATGGTCGTGGTCGCCTCCCTGGAGCGGAAGGAGAGCCGCCACCTACCCTACTTCGAGCGGAAGGAGTACCCAACCCGAGACGACGAGAACTGGCTCAAGTTCGTGGTGCTCCAGAAGGAAGGGGATGGGATCAAGGTCAGCCACAAACCGATACCGATGACTTACGGGAGGCCTTAAGATGCCACCGCGAATAGAGAAGGAACAGTGCACCGGCTGCGGCACATGCGTCGACTACTGTCCCGAGGATGTGCTGAGGATGGAGAACGGCGCCGTGGTGCTGAAGTACCCCGACGAGTGCTGGCAGTGCGGGGTGTGCAGGCTGGAATGCCCCACGGGGGCGATAGAGATGGTGTTCACACTGGACAACACCCTGTTGGTTTCTGAGTAGACGGGAGGATGCCGATGACTAAAGGGCCCATGTTGATGGTGCCCGGCCCCACCCCGGTGGACCCGAGCATCCTTGAGGCGATGGGACGAGCGCCCCTCCACTTCACCAGCAGGGAGTTCGTCCGAATCCTGTTGGAGACGAGGGATGGCCTGCGTGCGGTCATGCAGACCGAAGGCGATGTGATAATACTTGCCGGTTCCGGCACCATGGGGCTGGAGTCGGCGATTGCCAACGTCCTGGGCTCCGGCGATCGGGCACTCGTGGTGAGCCACGGGAAGTGGGGCGAGCGGCTCGTCACCGTCTGCCGGTGCTACGGGGTCGATGTGACCCTGTTGTCGGCGGAGCCCGGCGAGGTCGTGCCCCTGGGGTCCATCGAGAGCGCCCTGAAGAACGGACGCTACAAGGCCGTCCTGGTGACCCACGTGGAGACGTCGACGGGCGTGCGAGCCCCTGTGCGGGAGATCGGCCTCCTGGCCCGGGAGCATGGCTGCCTATACCTTGTGGACGGCGTATCCAGCACGGGTGCTGAGGTGGAGCCGATGGACGAGTGGGGCATCGACGTCCTGATGGCGGCCTCCCAGAAGGCGTTGGGTTGCCCACCGGGCTTGACCATGCTGGGGATAAGCCCCAGGGCGGTACGGGTGCGCAAGGAACGGGCGAGTATTTCGAACCACTACGGTGACTGGTTGGAGATGTTGCGAGTCCTCCAGAACCCCACGGTGGAGACTCACGTGACCCACCCAGTCAACGCCATCTGTGCCCTCCATCAAGGGGTCCGGCTGCTGCTGGAGGACGGGTTGGATAGGCGGATCGCGGACCATCGTCGGCGGGCGACGGCAATGAGGGACGGCCTGAGGGCGATGGGGTTCCAGCCTCTGGCTCGAGAGGAGATCGCTGCCAACACCGTGACGGTGGGCCTCTATCCACCGGGCGTGGAGGACAGGGCCTTCCGGGCGGCCCTTGAGCGGAACGGGGTGCTGGTGGCTTCAACCGGAGGCTCCCTGGCGGGCAAGGGCGTGCGACTGGGCCACATGGGGTACATCACCGACCTGGATATCGTGAGCTGTCTCAGCGTTTTCGAGCGGGTGCTCGAGGGGATGGGACAGGGGGACATCTTGGGAAAGGGGGTGGCCGCCGCCGAGAAGGCGCTTGTGCGGTGATCCTCCGCACGGTCGTCATCGCTATCATCTGAACGCCTCTTGCTGTCGCCCTGAGCGATAGCGAAGCATCTCCAGTAACAGGGGATGCTTCGCTATCCGCTGATCTGAAAATGGCCATTTTCATTCGTGGTGGTGCCCCGACAGGGGCATGGGGAACTCCTACGAAAATGAATCGTGCTCACCCTCCAACAGGAGATCCTTCGCTCGACGCTGTTCAGAAACTTCAAGTTTCTGTGCTTCGCACAGGGTTCCGGGAACCCTGGGTTACTCAGGATGACAGGGGGGAGAGGCTCAGGATGACAGTTGTAGCGAGCATCTTTTCATCGTTTCAAGCGGCCCGCTAGGGTCATGGGTTGCTCAGCATGACAGCAAGTATCACAATCCTGTGGCGTAGCATCGGTCTCTCTCAACCATCTACTTGATAGAGAGGAAAGCGAGAATGTTGTCCATGAGCCGAAAGAGCTTTACCTGGATGGGGATGCTGTTGGTAGCATCCATGGTTGCCCTGCTGGCTATCGGCTGCGCTGGCTCCGCCCAGCCTACGCCGGCGCCAGCTAAGCCGGCCGCGACCTCTGCGCCCGCTGCGGCCACAACAGCACCGGCCACCGCTGCGACAGCCGCGTCCGCTGCGGCTGCCAAGCCCGCCGGCGGAGGAGTGGTCATCTTCCCGAACATCGGTATCACCGAGCCGCCAACCACCGATCCGGCCATGGGCGGCGACGGCAACTCCATTCAGGTGGTGAACCTGGTCTACAGCGGTCTCGTGAAGCAGGACAAGGACCTCAGGCCCACAGCAGACGCCGCGACGAAGTGGGAGGTCTCCAAGGACGGACTGGTCTACACCTTCCAGCTCCGCCCCGACGTGAAGTTCTCCGACGGCTCGCCCGTCACGGCCGAGGACTTCGCCTACTCCATCAACAGGGCGCTCAGTCCGGCCCTAAAGTCCGCCAACGCTCGAACCTACCTCGGCGGCATCAAGGGCGCCAAGGATTACTCTGAGGGCAAGGCCAACAAGCTGGCCGGCGTGAAGGTGCTGGATCCTCAGAAGCTGGAGATTACCCTGGAGAAGCCGATCAGCTACTTCCTGGATGCCTTCGCCATCGGCACCGCCTCGGTTGTCAAGAAGGCGGCCGTGGAGGCCAACAAGGGTGACTTCACCAAGGTGGAGACCAACATAGGCACTGGCCCCTTCATGATCAAGGAGTGGAAGCACAACTCCGAGATGGTGCTGGTTCCCAACCCCAACTGGTACGGCGGGAAGGTGCAGATCGCCGAGTACCGGATGCCCTTCGTGAAGGATGCCGCGACGGCCTACAAGATGTACCAGACGGACCAGGCCGACCTGACCACCGTGCCTCTGGACAACCTGGCCGAGGCGGAGAAGGCCGCGGACTTCGTCAAGGGTGCGCGCTTGCGCACGGCTACCCTGGTCATCAACACCAAGAAGGCACCGTTTGACAATCCCAAGCTGCGCCAAGCGTTGGCCAGCGCTCTGGACAAGGCGACCATCGACGGCGCTGTGCTGAAGGGCCAGTTGGCCCCCATCAAGGGGATCATTCCCCCCGGCATGGTTGGGCACAACGCGAACGTCAAGGGCTACGACTTCGACAAGGCGAAGGCCAAGACGCTCCTCGCCGAGGCCGGCTATCCCGACGGCAAGGGGCTGCCGCAGATCACCCTCTCCTATCCCAACGGCGGGCCTGACCCCGATCCGGCGAGGACGGTGACGGTGATGCAGCAGATGTGGAAGGAAGTTGGCATCGATGTGAAGCTGGAGGCGATGGACTTCGCCGCCTTCATCAAGGCTCGCAACGAGCATAGCCTGCCATTCATCTACACCGGCTGGGGCGCAGACTGGCCGCACCCGCAGAACTTCCTGAGCCTGCTGCTGCGCACGGGCATGGGCGCCAACTGGTGCGAGTACAGCAACCCTGCCTATGACAAGCTGGTGGACGAGGCCGACGTGACCTTCGCCGACGAGAAGAAGCAGTTGGCGATGTACGCCGAGGCCGAGCAGATGGCGATCAGCGACGTGGCCTGGATACCGATCGGGTCTCACGTCCGGATGATGAGGCTGAAGCAGGGTATTCAGGGCTTGGTGCCCTACCCGTCCTGGACCCTGGGCGTCATGGCTCCGGACTGGACCAAGGTGACGGCGCCCGCACGGTAGAGCTATTGGTGGTGTTGGGGCGGGTTGGTTTCCAGCCCACCCCAACACCACGGGAGACTCGGACTTGCTCCAATTCATCTTGAAACGGCTGCTCTCGGCGGTTTTCGTGCTGTGGGGGGTGATGACTATCATCTTCCTGCTCTCCCGAATGGTCCCGGTGGATCCCGTGACCATAATGCTGGGGGAGAAGTACGACCCCGCCATCTACGAGCAGTTGCGCCACAGCTACGGCCTGGACAGGCCCCTCCTGCAGCAGTACCTGGAGTTCCTCTGGCAACTGCTGCACGGCGACCTCGGCAAATCGTACCACTACGTCGAGAAGCCGGTTATCGACATCCTCGCGGCGGGGGTACCGATCTCCCTACAGCTGGGGGGGCTCGCCATTCTGCTGGAGCTGATCATCGGCATCCCCAGTGGGATACTCTCGGCCGTCAAGCAGAATAGTTGGATCGACCGGACCAACATGGGCATCATGATGGTGCTCTACTCGGTGCCTAACTTCGTGCTGATCCCGATCTGCATGCTGGTATTCGGGGTACAGCTACGCTGGCTCCCCGTGGCGGGGTGGGGGACTCCCGCCCACATGGTGCTGCCCTTGGCCGTCTACACCGCCCTCGGCACCGCCTTCTATGCCCGCCTCACCCGCACCACGATGCTGGACGTGATGCGGGAGGACTACGTCCGGACGGCTCGCGCGAAGGGGCTGTCGGAGCAGTTGGTGATCTACGGACACGCCCTTCGGAACGCCCTGATCCCACTGATATCGGCGCTCAGCCCTTCGCTGGCCTTCGTAGTCACCGGTGCCTTCGTGATAGAGACTATGTTCAACATTCCGGGGATCGGGTACATAGCGATCCAGGCCACCCAGATGAACGACTACCCGGTGGTGGCGGGCCTCACCCTGGTGCTGGCCGGCACGGTGGTCGCCATGAACACCCTGGCGGACGTTCTGTACACCGTGGTCGATCCACGCATACGGTTGCAGTAAAGGGAGATCCTGTTGTCCAGTGAGGGATTGACTCCGGTCCTGAAGGGCCAAATCGACGGTGGCATACTCGACCCTGCCCTCCAGGGTCTAGGTGCAGGTCCATCCGTCGCGCCCAAGGAGCCGGTCGATGTGCGCCCCATATCCCCTTGGGATCGGGCATGGCGAAGGCTGCGCCGCGACCCGGTGTCCATGGTGAGCCTGGCGGCCATCCTGCTGCTGGGGTTGGCGGCCGTCTTCGCCCCATTGATCGCTCGCCACAGCCCCATCTACCAGGACTACGCCAACATGGACGCCTGGCCCAGCGCCACCTACTGGTTGGGCACCGACGACCTGGGCAGGGACGTCTTCGCCCGTCTGCTTTACGGCCTGAGGGTGTCATTTGCCATCGCCCTCCTCACGGAGGTGGTCACGGCGATCCTGGGAATAGGAATCGGCGTGCTCGCGGGCTATTTCGGCGGCTGGATAGACAACCTGGCCTCCAGGCTCACGGATCTGGTGTTCGCCTTTCCGGGGTTGCTCCTGGTGATTTTCGTCATGTCACTCTTCGGGCGGCAGATGGACTCCCTGCTGGGTGACCTGGGCAGGATGTTCATGGTGTTTCTCGTCTTCAGTCTGGTGGGCTGGCCGGCGATGATGCGGCTGATCCGTGCCCAGGTGCTGGCGCTCAAGGCTCAGCAGTTCGTGGAGGCGGCCCACTCCTGCGGCACTACGGACGCTAACATCATCCGGCGCCACATCCTGCCGGGTATCTGGAGCATCTCCCTGGTGTGGATCTCCATAGACATCCGACGGGTAGTCCTGAACGAGTCGATCCTCAGCCTGTTGGGGCTAGGCATCCAGCCTCCCATGTCCAGCCTCGGGATCATGATAGCCGCCGGCGCGACCAGGTTGGAGACGAACTGGGGCGAGGTGTTCTGGCCGAGCCTGGCACTTTGCATCCTGGTGGTAGCCTTTGCCTACCTCGGCGACGGTCTCCGAGACGCCTTCGACGTGCGGATGGGGGATTGACTATGGTGGAGCCCTCTCAGAACCCATCACCCATCACTCATGACTCCCCTGTACTCGAGGTGGAGGGGCTAAAGGTACACTTCCCGGTCAGGGGAGGGCTGCTGGGCCGCCAGACCGGACTGGTGAGGGCGGTGGATGGCGTCTCATTCGCTCTCCGGCGAGGCGAAACCCTGGGACTGGTGGGGGAGAGCGGCTGCGGGAAGACGACGTTGGGGAGGGCCATACTTCGTCTGGTGCCTCTGGCCGGCGGCGAGGTGAGGCTGGAGGGCGAGGACCTGGCTGGACTCGACCGCACGGCGCTTCGGGAGAGGCGGCGGAGGATACAGATGGTGTTCCAGGATCCCGCGGGGTGCCTCAACCCGAGGATGACCGTGGGGGATATCATCGCGGAGCCGCTGGAGAACTTCGCCGTCGGGTCCGCGCGGGACCGGGACCGGCGGGTCCAGGAGCTGCTGAAGCTGGTGGGGCTGCACCCCGCCCACCGCAACTACTATCCCCATCAGTTGAGCGGTGGAATGCGGCAGAGGGTGGGAATAGCCCGGGCGCTGGCGCTGGACCCGGTGGTGGTCGTGGCCGACGAGCCTGTATCCGCGCTGGATGTCTCCATCCAGGCCCAGGTGCTGAATCTGATGAACTCGCTGCAGGAGCGACTGGATCTGGCCTACCTCTTCATCGCTCACAACCTGAGCGTGGTGAAGCATGTGAGCCATCGCGTGGCGGTGATGTACCTCGGCCGGCTGGTGGAGCTCGGTTCGAGCGAGGACCTCTACCGCAACCCGCTGCACCCTTATACCCGAGCGCTCTTCTCCGCCATCCCGATTCCCGATCCGCTCGCGGAGCTACAGCGCCAAGGCACCCTCCTGGAGGGGGAGGTGCCGAGTCCCCTCAACCCGCCAATGGGCTGCCGCTTCCACCCTCGCTGCCGCCAGGCCAAGGAGATCTGTCGCGAGCAGCTCCCGGAGCTGCTGGAGCTTGAGAGCGGCCACTACGCCGCCTGCCACTGCCCGTAGCAGAGGCTCAGACCCCATCCGGTGAGTCCGCGGCGCATCTCGCTGTCACCCTGAAAGGGTGATTCAGCAGTACGTAGAAAGGACTGTCCTGTTTGGCTCCATCTCAACTCCCGTTGTAGCGCAAGCCCAGTATCGATGCTGTACGGGTCGGAAGGCAGATGCCTTCGGTGACAGATGCGGGTATAATCGCACCTCGATGTAGTAGCGCTCCGTCTGCGACTGCCAGGCATGCGAGAGGCGAAGCGTCGACTGCGTCCGGGAGTAGCCATCGACATGGATGCCGCCATCCGCCTTTCCAAACGGGTCGCCTTGCCCTGGGCTATCGAGATCGCCCTGGTGGTAACCCTGGCGCTCGCGCTGCGTACCCTCAACCTCCTCAGCCTGCCGGCCTTCTTCGACGAGTCCGGGTATATCCGCTGGGCCGTGGACATCTGGGACCAGAAGACCAGGGCGGCCCTCTTCATCCCAATGACCCAGGATGGGAAGCAACCCCTCTTCATGTGGTTGGCCGCCCCCATCATCCCGCTGTTTTCGGACCCGCTGCTCGGTGCCAGGGTAGTATCTGCCATTGCGGGGGTTGCGAGTGCTCTCGGCGTCTACTTCGCCGGCTACTGGCTGGCCGGTCGCTCGGTGGGACTCATGGCCGGGCTGCTGTATGCCGCCGTGCCCTTCAATCTCTTTTTCGACAGGATGGCGCTGGTGGAGGGGCTTCTCAACGCTGGGGGCGTGTGGGGGCTGACTATGAGTGCCTTCCTCGCGAGGCGCGCTGAGTGCCGCCGCGAGGCCGCTATAGGTGGTGTCGCATTGGGCCTGGCGCTATCGGTGGCGTTATGGACCAAGATGACGGCGGTCTTCGCCCTGCCCATCCCCGTCCTGTGCGCCCTGTTCTTGACGAGGCGAGGTAAGGCGCGGGTTTCCCTGTTCGGTTTTTCGGTGGGAGCAGCGGTTCTTGGTAGCCTGACGCTGCTGCTATCCCTGCTGCCGGGCGCGGAGAACCTCGTGGACAAGGCGGGGAGCTTCTCCAAGAACCCGTGGGAACTAGTAGGCCTCCCTTGGGACGATTGGGCCAGAAACCTGCTGGACTACTGGAGCTTCATCCAGGGGTACTTCGTTGCCCCCCTCTGGTGGCTGCTGCTGGCATCGGCGGGCTGGGCCCTTCTCATACGTCGCCGAGTGGCATTGCTGCTGTTGCTCTGTTGGGCCGCGGCCACCCTTCCCCCCACGCTGTTGGCGGTACCCAAGCTGTACGCCAGCCGATACGTCGCCCATGGGGTCTTCCCGTTGCTGATCCTCATCGCGGACTTCTCCGTCTGGGGTTGGGGGAGAGTTGGCGGGCGATGGCGCTCCATTGGCGGTGAGTGGCGTTCCTTCCTGGTGGCCGCTGCCCTGCTGCTGGCCATCCTGGCCCCTACCCTGAGCTTCGACTATCGGCTACTGGAAGCCCCCGAGCACGCCGGTCTTCCTCCCTCCGACCAGCGTCTTTACGTGACGGGTTGGACGGCCGGATATGGCTTCAACGACGCGCTGCGGGTAGTGAGGCAGAGGGCCGCCGAACTCACGAAGGGCGGCCAGCCCATCCTCCTCCTGTCGGGCGACCTACGGGGGACTCCCTACGCCGCCCTCAAGGTGTACCTGAAGGATATGCCGGACATCCACCACCACGTGGACATGCACCTCGCCCACGACCCCGAGGGCTTCATGATGGCCTGGAAGTGGCACCGCGTGCCCATCCTCCTCGTCGGGAACCATGGCTACGATGACCTGCCGGCCTTCGAGCGAGGCGTGCCCCAGGCGAAGCTGCTCGGGTCCTTCCCCAAGCCCGGCGGGCAGTCCTACTTCCGGGTATACGAGGTTGCCAAAGAGGACCTGGATCCGTAGGCTTACTCGGGGATTTCGACCGCGGGGGACTCCCGCTGTTGTCCTCCCCTGGCGGCGAAGGTTAGAATTCGGGACCACCACTTCATAGGAGGGTGTCATGACAGTGGAGCAAGCCGCGGTGGAAGCCGCGAAGGAGCGGATAGCCCGGGAGATTCGGGCTCTCAATCCCCGATTGATCGAGATGTCGCACGCGATCCACGCCAACCCCGAGGTGAAGTTCCAGGAGTTCAAGACGGCCGCCCTGCTGGCTGCGGAGCTCGAGAAGGAGGGCTTTTCTGTCGAGCGTGGGGTGGCAGGCTTGGAGACGGCCTTCGTCGCCACCTGGGGACAGGGTGAGCCGAGGGTCGCTTTCCTGGCGGAATACGACGCCCTGGAGGGGCTCGGCCACGCCTGTGGCCACAATCTTATGGCTGTCTGGGGAATCGGTTCAGGCATCGCCCTTAAGCGTGCCCTCCCCAACCTGAAAGGGACTATCCAGGTGATCGGCACTCCAGGGGAGGAGGGGGGAGGCGGCAAAGTGATCATGGCCGAGGCAGGGGTGTTCCGAGGCCTCGATGCGGCCATCATTATGCACCCCCGCGACTCGACCTTGCTCGACCGCGGCTCACTGGCGGTGACCCACTTCCATGTGGAGTACTTTGGCAAGTCGGCCCACGCCTCGGCCTATCCCGAGAAGGGGATCAGTGCCCTGGATGCGGTGATTCAGCTGTTCAACGGTGCCAATGCCTACCGGCAGATGATGAAGCCCGGCACGAGGGTTCACGGTATCATCACGCACGGCGGCGATGCCCCCAACATCGTCCCCAACTACGCTGCCGCCCAATTCCTTGTGCGAGCCAGAGAGCAGGGGGACCTGGAGGAGTTGGAGCAGAGGTTCGCCCAGATGGTAGAGGGGGCGGCATTGCAGACAGGGGCTCAATCCAAGTTGACTCGGGGTATCAGCTACAAGGTGCGAGTCTGCAACCGGGCGTTGATCGAAACCCTTCGGGAGAACATGGAATCCCTTGGCATTCCCTACGAAACCCCACCTGAAGAGGGTGGTGTGGGCTCCAGTGATATTGGCGACGTGAGCCAGTTGGTTCCTACTATCCATCCCTACTTCAAGATCTGCGAGAAGGGGATCCCAGGCCACAGCCCGGAGTTCGCGGTGGCTTCCGCCACCGAGTACGCCGACGGGACCATTGCCTCCGGTTGCACCCTGCTGTCCTGTACCGGGGCGGACGTGATGCTGCGACCCGATCTGCGGGAGCGGCTGCGGGCCACCTTCCGTGAGCAGCTCGGCCGCGAGCCGCAGCAGTAGGGAGCCCCCTGCTGGTACTGACTGTGAAGGGCGTGGAGAACGCAGAGACCCACTGGCACCCTCTGTGTTCTCCGCGCCCTTTGCGATCAGCTATGGTAGTCTTTGTGACGAACGTGACGAATCGGGGGAGGGCTTTCCTGGTGGCGAATAGGCTGCGGGTGGGCGAGGATGAGGGCCGCAGGGCGCTTCTCGTGGATGGGGTGATCGTCTCCGTGGCAGTGGAGGGAAACCACCCCCCCACGGGCTACTGGGCCGCCATGCTCCCCGAGGGATCGCCACGTACAGCCCTGCTCCTCGGCCTCGGCGGGGGCACCCTGGCCCACCTCCTGGATCGCCGCTATCCACGTATCCAGATGGTGGGGGTGGACTGCGACGAGGAGTTGGTCTGCTTCGCCCAGCAGCAGTTCGGCCTGGACCTCCCCAACCTGAAGGTGGTGATCGGCGACGCCTTCCAGTACCTGGATGCGTGCGACCGCCCTTTCGACTTCATCGCCGTGGACCTCTTCGCTGGCTACGACTTCCAGCGCGGTTCGATCGCCAAGCCCTTCCTCCGCAAGCTGAAGGCGATCGCGGGCCGTGGCGAGGTCGTGTTCAACCTCTTCAAGGACCGCCGGACCGAGCAACACCTGAACAGGATCCGCCAGATCCTGCGGGTATGCCGCGTGGACGAGGTGGGGAAGAACGTGGTCGTCCACTGCCGGGGCTGATACGGCCGATGGAATGCCGCCAAAGCACTTCTCGGCTTACTGACGGCAGGGTCGTCCGTCTCAACAGCAGGAGGGAGAGCGCCTCGATGGCGTTGAATGCAGCCTGGTAGACGGCGCAACGGCCGTCTGGCTGAAATCCGCGACTTCTCCGCAACCTTCACTCGCATCCTTGGACGGTTGGGGTAGAATAGGGCAGGACCTGTTCCCCGGGCAAGGAGGCGCACGTATGATCCCTCAGGTCGAACAACACCGAGCCGAACTGGGAGCACTGTGCCGCCGGTTTCGAGTGCGCCGACTGGAGCTTTTCGGCTCGGCTGCGGCAGGCAAGTTCCAGTCCGACACGAGCGACTTGGACTTTCTGGTGGAGTTCGAGCAGCCAATCGGCCCCGGTTATGCCGACCGGTACTTCGGTCTGTTGGAGGCATTGGAATCGCTGTTTAGTCGGCCCGTGGACCTGGTCGTCGCCTCCGCTGTCAGCAATCCATATTTCCGCGAGATGGTGGAGGAGACCAAGGAGTTGCTCTATGCGGCCTGAGGCGAAGAAGTATCTCTTCGACATGGCGAAGGCTGCGGGGCTCATCACGCGATTTACAGAAGGCAAGATCTTCGCTGACTACCAAGGTGACCCCATGCTGCGCTCAGCCGTCGAGCGGCAGTTCGAGATCATCGGCGAGGCGTTGGCCCAACTGGCCCGCATTGACGAAGCTCTGGCAGAAAGGATCGCCGAGCACAGGCGGATCATTGCCTTTCGCAACATCTTGATCCATGGCTATGCACAGGTGGACGACCGCCTTGTGTGGGATGTCGTCGAGTCGAAACTTCCGACGCTCCAACGCGAGGTGGCCGCGCTGCTGCGGGAGGGATGAGAGCAGTCGGGAGCCTGAGACTATGTGCGTCGCTCTTCAGTTCTATGCAGTGAGGCGGATCGCTTGCGGTCCGTCCTACTTCGCTGTTTCCTCCATGATGGCGGCGCTGATCTTAATCCCCTCGAAGTAGCCCTCCAGATAGATGTTCTCATTAGGGGCATGATTATTGGAGTCGTGCGGGCTGAGAGGCATCCAGACGCTTGGCAGCCCCAGCAGGCCGGTGAACAGGTAGTCCGGGCCGCTTCCCGCCATGTTGGGGCTGAGCACAGGCTCCTTCCCCGTGACGAACCTCGTGGCACGCACAACCCCCTGCACGTAGGGGTGGTCCACCGGCGTGCGGGAGGGGTAGAAGCCACCCAGGTACTCCACCTCCAGATCGCCGAAGCCTCCCGCCTCCAGGTGGGCTCGTAGCTTCTCCACTATCTCCTCCGGACGCTGCTTGGGCACCAGCCGGAAGTCGATCTTGCAGGAGGCCCGACTGGGCAGAACCGTCTTCATCCCCTGTCCCTGGTAGCCGCTGGTCAGACCGGCCAGGTTGCAGCTGTTGCCGAAGACGAAGTTGCGGTAGTAGCTGCCGTCCCCACCAATCAGCTCATCTACATCCAGATCTCGCTTGATGGCCTCGGCGTTGTAGGGGATCGCATCCACCGCTGCCAGCTCGGCCTCCGTGGGGGGCTGAACGTCGTCATAGAAACCCTGAATCAGGATCTTCTCGTCCCGGTTCTTCAGGGTCGCGAGGGCGTGGACCAACTTCCAGGCGGGGTTATATACCATTGGGCCGCGCATGGAGTGGAGGTCGCGATTCGCTCCCTTGGCCTTGATCTCCACGTAGCACATTCCCTTCACGCCGCAGTTGATCAGCTGCCGACCGGAGGGGTGGCTGGGACCATCGGCAGTGAGCGCCGCGTCGGTCTTTAGCAGACCCTTGTGGCTCTCCACGAATGGCCAGAGGCTGGGGCTGTTCATCTCCTCCTCGCCCTCGAAGAGGAACTTCAGGTTCAGCGGCGGGGCGCCACGTGTCTGGAGGAACGCCTTCGCGGCGAAGATGTGGGCAAGCAGTTGCCCCTTGTTGTCGGCCGTGCCGCGACCCCAGATCCGGCCGTCCTTGATGGTCGGCTCGAATGGAGGGGTGTTCCACAGCTCCAGTGGCTCCGGGGGCTGGACGTCGTAGTGGCCGTAGGCGAGAAGCGTCTTGGTGGCGCCTGGGGATTTCAGCTCGCCGTAGATGATGGGGAATCCCGCGGTCTCGTAGACGGTTGTCTCGATGCCGATCCGGCGCATCAACTCCACCAGCATCTGGGCGGTCTCCACTACCCCTGTGCCCTGCGTGCTGATGCCTGGCTGGCGGACCAGGGTGAACAGATCGGACAGCATCTCGTCGCGGTGGGAGTCCACGTACTGGAAAACGTCCTGCATGGTTCGACCTCCGAAGGGAAACAGTCAGCTACCGGCCATCGGCCGCCAGCGGCAATCCTACACGCAACCCCGCGTAATCTCAATCAAGATGCAGCTCCCGATCCCATCGTGTCGCGATCGGTACTCCGACGCGGTGTTGTGATGGCTGGCCGTGGGCTGCCCAGGGCTGGGAGCGCGGGCGGCTCGCCCGCAAGGACGGACCCGATACGCCGTTTCCCACCTCTGGGGGCATGGTGGATTGACTCTAGCGGGCCAGCGGGCCAGCGCTCCCAGCAGACGCACGATACCAGTTGCGAGGCCATCCCGATGGCTGGAATGGCCTTTGCACTCCCTCGCCCTTCTCACCGTGCGCCGTCAGCGCTCAACGTATGGGGGTCGGAGGCTGTTTTCTCCATGGTGGAGAGGCGGAGGAATGGGGACCAGGGGTTGGTGGGAGGGCCGCGGTACCCATGGGTGGTGCTGGCCCTGATAGGGGTGGGCGTCCTGATCTCCACTCTGGACGCCAGCATCGTCAACATCGCCCTGCCCACCATCATGGTTGGCCTCGGGGCTACCCTGGATGCCGTGACCTGGGTTGTGGTGGCCTATCTGCTAACCATAGCCGTTCTGCTGCTGCCCTTTGGCCGCTTAGGTGACATGGTTGGGCGCAAACCGATCTTCACGGTTGGGCTGGCGCTGTTCGCTGTGGGCTCCGCATTGTGCGGCCTCTCGGCCGGTGTCGAGCAATTGGTCGCCTTTCGCGTGCTCCAGGCGGTGGGCGCCGCCATGATCACCGCCGTGAGCTTTGCCATAGTCACGGCAGTGTTCCCGCCCTCGCAGCGAGGCATTGCTCTGGGCATCAACGGTGCGGTCGTCGCAATCGGCTTCACCCTCGGGCCTGCCCTGGGCGGGCTCCTCATCGGGTCGTTGGGCTGGCGGTCTATCTTCTACATCACGGTTCCTATCGCGGCGGTGGGAACGGTCGCGGCTTGGCGCATCATGGACGAGCGACGGATCTCCGGCGAACTGCCAGCAGGCCAAAGGCACTTCGATTGGGCAGGGACTGTGTCCTTGGCCCTGGCGCTGGTCGTGCTGCTGTTGCTGCTCAATCTGGCGCCCGAGACCGGATGGCTCGCGCCGCAGATCCTGCTGCTGGGAGCCGCATTCCTGCTGTTCTCCATCCTGTTCCTGACGGTGGAGTCGAGGGTGGCGCAGCCTCTGGTGGATCTTTCACTCTTCCGCCGCCGTATATATGCGGCTGGAAACGTGGCGGGTCTACTCTCCTTTCTGGCTATCTCGGCCAATGCCTACCTGATGCCGCTCTTTCTGCAGTTGGTGCTAGGCTTCGATCCATTGCTCGCTGGTATATTTCTGGCCCCTACAGCGCTGATGCTGGCGGTGGTAGCTCCCATCAGCGGCTGGCTCTCCGACCGCCTCGGGGCTCGTGTCCTCAGCTCCGTGGGCCTGGCCATTAACGGGGTGGCTTTGCTGATGCTGTCCAACCTGGGTGCCGATACCGACTACCCGCAGCTGCTTGCCTGGCTGCTGTTATTGGGCCTGGGTCAAGGACTGTTCCAGGCGCCTAACAATCGGTCGGTAATGGGAGACGTGCCGCGAAATTGCCTCGGGATCGGAGGCGCGATCCTCTCCTCCATGCGGAATCTGGGGCAGGTGGTGGGGGTCGCCGTGGCCGCTTCGTTCCTTCTGGGCAGCCTAGCCGGGATAGACAGCATGGTGGATCTGGAGACGCTGCAGATAGGGGTGCCGGGCAGCGGGATCGACCCAGCGGCGCTGCCGGCCTTCATGGAGGGGATGCGGAGGGCCTATTTTGCCGCGGCAGCCTTCGCGGCCCTTGGTGTCCTCGCTTCCCTGGTCCGTGGTTCGGGTGGTGCCGAGCCCGCGAGCTTACCCCGGCGGATGGGGGAGGCCGAGGATGCTCGGCCCCAGCTTCGACGCCGACGAGCAGGACGGTACCCATAACAGCCATCAGCGCCACTCCTTATCCCTAGGGCTCGTTCGCGGGCTGCTCCTCCCCGCCCATCTCGGACTCCTGCTCCTCCTCGACGGCCTCTTCGCCGAAGGTGGTGCCGGACCTGCTCCAGCCAGTTGCTTCGGTGTTCCCGCTGCCGGTGTCGCCTGTATCGGTGCCCGATCCGATGCCATGGGAAGTGGAGGGCTGGAGGATCAGGCGACCGGTGGAAGATCCTCCGTAACCGGCCGGCCCACCCAGGGACTCCGCTCCCTCCGCCGGAAAGTCCGCCGCGTCCAGGTCGATCTCCCCCCGCAGGGCGCCGATCACCTCATCAGGGTTGTGGAAGATCGCGCCATCGGCCAGGTCGCCGAAGAGGTCTTCGGGCAGGTTGGGGAGCTGCGCGAAGATGTCCGCCGTCGTCAGCGGATAGCTCCAGTTAAGACGATCCAGTTCTCGCCGTACCAATTCCTCGTCCACACCAACCTCTCGGAATGCATCCATGTTGCTGACCTCTGCATAGGTGGGTGAATGTTTGGGGACATCCCAAACCCTGCCAGGCGCTGCGCCCTGGACCCGCTCTTCAGCTACCCGTGCAGCGGTCAGTAACAGCACCTCCAGCTATGGTCGGCAAGGGTCGTACCAGAGCGTCCCAGCGCTAGCGGCTGGCGAGGTACACCCCGAGGATGACCAGGGCGCCGCCGAGCAGTTGGACGGGGATCAGGGGCTCCCCCAGCATCAGCGTGGCGGAGAGGACGGTGATGACCGGCACCAGGTTGATGTAGGTGGCGGCTTCGCTGGCGTCCAGGTAGCGCAGGGCGGCGTTCCAGCAGAAAAAGCTGGCGCCCGAGCCGAGCACGCCCAGGAACAGCACCGAGAGCCAGCCTGCCGTCGAGACGGGTCCGAAGCCAACCAGGACGACCTCCACACCGGTGGCCGGCAGGAGGAAGAGAGTGCCGAGGCCCATGGTGTAGGTGAGGAACAGGGTCTCGGGCATCCTGCCTCCCACCCCCTTGTTGATTAGGGTGTAGAAGACCCAGGCGACCATGCCCACCATCACCAGCAGGTCCCCCTCTACCGACCCTCCACCCACGGAGCCGCTGCCGGCCAGGATCACCGCCGCCACCCCCACGATGGACGCTCCGATGCCCAGCGCCCTGAGCACGCTCACCCGCTCCTTGAGCACCAGGGCGGAGAGGAGTGCCGTGAGGGCCGGCACGGATCCAGAGAGGAGGCCTGCCTCGCTGGCCGATGTGCGGGCGAGCCCCAAGTTCTGGAATCCGTAGTAGAGGGTGACGCTGGTGAAGCCCAGCAACGCCAGGGTGCCCCAGGAAACTGCCTTGGGGCTCGTGAAGAGAATGCCCTTGCGGTGTGCAATGGCAGCCACCACGGCGAGGGCTATGCCGAAGCGTAGGACGGCCAGGGTGAGGGGCCCCATCTCCGCCATGGCTACCTTGCTCGGGACGAAGGTGAGGCCCCAGATCGACACGGCGCTCAGTGCGGCCAGGGCACCGGTAAAGCGGTGGGACATGTATGCTACTTGCTCTCTAGACCCAGGGCGGCCAGGTACTGCATGCTCCTGGCGATCTCCCCCTCCGGGTCGCCATCGCTTTGGAACTCGAAGCAGAAGGGGAAGGAGCGGCCCGTGGCAACCAGCGCTTCCAGGAGCCCCTTCAGCGGCAAGTAGCCGGTGCCACCCCCCAGATAGACGTTCTTCCGACCCTGCGGATCGACTCGAACGTCCTTCAAATGGGAGAAGAGGATCCTGGATGCGAACTGTTCGATCGCCCTGGATGGGTCCTCGTCGTTTCGCGCGTAGTTCGCGAAGTCGAGGTTGGTGCCCAGGGCCGGTGAGTCGATCTGCTCCAGTACTTCCCCAATCTCGTCGATCGTGCTCCCTGGAGGGGATGGGGTGTTCTCCAGAGCCACCTCCATACCGTAGCCTTCGGCGCGCCGAACGAAGGCCCGACCAGCCTCGAGCATCGCGGTGTCCTCGGGTTCGGTGACTCGCTCGCCCCGGAAGACGCGGATTATGCGTGCCCCCAAGGTGCGAGCATCCTCCAGATCCTGGAGCAGCTGGCTCCGCTGTGCCTGGTCCCGATTGTATAGCCCGGTCACAATGGCATAGGCTGCCTTTAGTCCTAGTGCATGCAGTTGATCTCGAACGGCTGGGAGTTCGATAGCTTTGTTCTTCCAGTAGATGTCACGGTATTCCACCCCCACGGCGCCAAGCCTGGCCGCTATCGGCGCGACCTCCAGGATCGACATGGAGCCGGACTTCAGCTGCTGCTCGAATTGCATGCCGGAGATGAAGACCTCGTGCCTGTCTACGACGATCATTGTGCCCATCACCCCTAATCTCGGTTGCTCCGCCTCGCGGACCATATATCGCGTGAGCGGCGGTAATGTAAGCGGCTTGGCTTGCCTTTGTCAACGGAAAGTCCTCCCCAGGGCAGGACCTTTTAGTTCTGCGTCTGGCCCTCACCCTGACCCTCTCCCAGAGGGAGAGGGAGGCGTCAGAATCACCTCTCCCTCTGGGAGAGGCCGCCCGAAGGGCGGGTGAGGGTGGAGCTAGGAGCAGAGAAGCAGGAGAACTAAAAGGCCCTGCTCCCAAGGGGTGTCTGTCACGATTTCGGGAGGGCGCTGGTCTGGATGGCTGGGCGGCATGGGCCACGATGCCTGGATCGCGCTGGTCTGGACGCCTGAGTGGTGCGGGCGATCCCGGGACGGCGCTGGTCTGGACGCCTGGATCGCGCTGGTCTGGACGCCTGGCCGTAAACGGACCAGGCTGAGACGCTCAAGGACGCTGAAGCGCCCTAACCCAGTGCGTCGTTGCTGATGTAGGGCGGGGGCTTGTCCCTGCCGCCCGGCGGTGGTGATCGGCGCTGTGGAGAGCGGGCGACCTCGCGCGTCCATGTCCCGTGGGCGGAAGGGGACCAGCCCCTTCCCTACGAGATGGAACCATGGGACTGCGCATCTAGCGCCCTTCAGGGTGCTTTAGCGTCTCAGCCCGACGCTTCAGCATCGGGAGGCATTGCGCCACCAGGCTCTTCCCCATAATCAGACAGGCCCCGTCTCGATCTGTTTCACGGGGGCAGCTCCCCCACACTCGGGCCGCACTGAGCGTCCCGACTCTCCACCCAGGCACCGGTCTTACCGGACCCCAGGGCAGCTAGGGTGAGAAGACAACTGGCACGTGACGCGACAGACGAACATACAGCGACAAAGGCGGATTCCGCACAGAGACGAGCCGGCTGCCGCCCGCATTCTGGATACCGGAGCGCTTGCTCTCCGGCTGCCGCAGGCGACGGTTAATTGATGGAGATCCGCCAGCGCAGTCTCGTTGCGATCCTGCTGACTGCGCTGGCCTTGGCGTACATTGTCGGGAGCGCCTGGTTGGACCCCTGGTTGGTGGGATGATGTTGGACGCCTTCCACCTCACGGGCTCATCATCACCCTGGCTCTGGCTCTGGCTCTGGCTCTGGCTCTGGCTCCAGCGAGGTTCGTTCCCTCGCGCTGTCCCTGCTTGGTGGCGTGGTACTTTCGACTCATGAGGCGCGGCTGACCCGCCGGCAGCGTGTTATCATGTCGCGGCCTGCGTTAGACTTGATTCTGTGTGTAGAGCTGGAGAAAGCGGTGGCGGCAGGAACGGCGGCGAGACTGGAAGAGATCTACGGGAGGCTGTTGGCGGCCTTCGGACCTCAGGGCTGGTGGCCTGCCGAGGGCGATTTCGAGATGTGCGTGGGCGCCATACTCACCCAGTCGACCGCTTGGGTCAACACCGCTAGGGCGATAGCGAACCTGAGGGCTGCCGGCCTGCTGGATCCCCTCGAAATGGATACGATGCCCGTGGAGGACCTGGCTATGCTGGTCCGGCCGAGCGGCTACTTCAATATGAAGGCACGGAAGCTGAAGGCTTTTTGCCGACGCCTCGGGGAGCGATACGGCGGGGACCTCCCCTCGCTGTTTCACGTGAAACTCCCGTGCCTGCGCGAGGAGTTGCTATCCGTCTGGGGCATAGGCCCCGAGACTGCCGACTCGATCGCCCTGTACGGTGCTCGCCAGCCGATCTTCGTGGTCGATGCCTACACGCGCCGTATCTTCGGCCGCCTCGGTCTCACCTTGCCCGATGCTGACTACGACCATCTCCAGCGCTTCTTCATGGCGAATCTCCCCCACGACGTGCCCCTCTTCCAGGAGTACCACGCCCTGATCGTCGCTCTGGGGAAGGACCTTTGCCGGCCAGCGCCTCGCTGCCGGCGCTGCCCCCTCCGCGACCTCTGCGCGGAAGGATGTGCAAGAGTGGGAGGGTGAGGTGCCACTCAGCCTTCGGACGCGTGATCGAGGGGGAGGGTGAAGCGGAAGGTCGCGTACTTTCCCACCTCGCTTTCCACCCAGATCCGCCCGCCATGCGCCTCCACCAGCCCCTTGGTGATGTACAGTCCCAGTCCCAGGCCGGGTACCTTAGTGGCCACTGCCGTTTCCGTGCGACGGAAGCGGGAGAAGAGGGTCTCCTGCTCCTTGGGCGAGATCCCCTGCCCTTGGTTCGTGACGGATACTATGGCTTCCGAGCCAACGCGTTGCACCAGCACTGAGATGGGCGTACCTGGAAAGGAGTACTTGGCCGCATTGGAAAGGAGATTCGTTAGTACCTGCTCTAGTCGACTGGGATCAGCCTCTATGGATGGGAGTGCATCGCGGATTTCCACCTCAAGAGGGTGGTCTTTGGTGATCTCCACCGTCCTCTCCGCCACGTCCTCCACCAGCCGCGGCAGGTCCACGGACTCCTTCGCCAGGACCAGGCGACTTGCCTCGATCCGGGATGCGTCCAGCAGGTCGGCCACCATCTTCTCCAGCCGCTTCGTGCTGGAGAGAATGCTCTCCACGGCCTTGCGCTCATTGGCCTGTCCATGCTGTTCGGGCTTCAGCCTATGGAGCACGCTGGCGAAACCGTTTATGACCGTCAGGGGTGTCCGAAGGTCATGGGCTACCACTGAGATGAACTCCTCCCTAGTCCGCTCCACCTCACGGATGGTGGTGATGTCCCCGAATATCACCACCCCTAGCTGCAGCTTGCCCTTCTCGTCCCGGACAGCCCCGCTGCTGAACAGCAGGTGGAAGTCCTTGCCGTCTTGCCTGTGATACAGCGCTTCCAGACCAACAAAGGATTCCCCCCTCAGCACCCTGGCGATGGGCCATTCCTCCAGCGGCATACGCCGGCCGTCGGGGTAATGGAACTCGAAGATATCCCCCAACTCCTCCAGAAGCGAGCCCTCCAGTGGTGGATCCTGCATGCCGAGGATATCTCTGGCCCTCCGGTTCACTCGCACCATCCTCCCCTGGATGTCCGCGATGATGATCCCCTCCATCGCGCCGCCGATCACGGCATCCAGCTCCTTTCGCCGCCGTTCAGCTTTTTGTGCTGCGTCTTCGGCCTGCTGCTGCGCTGCCTTGAGGGGGGTGATGTCCAGCAGCGCGGCTACCGCTGATGGACGGTTGTCGTTGCCGAGAGTCAGCGGAGCGGAATAGACCAGGAGCCACGCCTCCTCGCCAGATGGTCGTCTGACCTTCATCTCCTCGCCCTTGACCACCTCGCCGTCGTACAGGCTGCGTGCGAGGGGAAGCTCTTCTGCGCGGTACAGGCTACCGTCCATCCGGTGGAACCCGACACTGCCTGCGCGCTGCCCTATGGTGCTACCGATCTCGCTTCCTTTCCCTAGGATCTCGTCAGCTTCGCTGTTCGACACCGTCACCCGGCCGCTCGCCCCTTCGGCCACCACTACCCCGACTGGAGTGGTATCGAGGATCGTCTGCAACCGTCTGTGCTGGCTCTGCACCTGCTGTAGCAGCAGGGCGTTGTCGATGACGAGGGCAGCTCCGTTGGCCAGGTCCTCCGCCACCGACAACTCATTCTTGCCAAGGGTGCGCTCTTGCCTCAAACTCAAGTTGGTGAGTATCCCTACGACCCCTCCGCGCCCTCGGAGCGGCACCACCATCAGCGACCATGCACCTGCTCGGGCCAGATCGCGAGGGAGATCCCCTCCTAGGCTCCATTCCCCTACCCTCGGCACCAGGATCGACTCGCCACTCTCAGCGACCGATCGATAGACCCCGGTGAATATGGACTCGTGGTGGCATGTGAGGAGTTCCCTGAACCTTTCCCGGGTTCGCTCATCCGGTGCGTGGATGGCATAATCCGCGCGAACCGAGCCATGTGCCGTGAGAAGGCAGACGTAAGTGAGCTCCCCTAACAAGGTGGTCGATCTCTGGGCCAGCAGCTCTAGGAGTTGATGAATGTTCTCCGCAGACGTCAGGGCCGTGCCCATCTCCACCAACTCCCTCAGCCTCTCCTGCTCCCGCTGAAGCGAGGACGCCATCCTGTTGAAGCTGTCTGATGTCGCCTCCAGTTCGTCTCCCGTGAAAACCTCTGCCCGGCAGCCCAGATCGCCTCGCGCCAGGGCGGCCATGGTACTGCAGAGGTGCCCGAGCGGGCTGGTGATGGTGAAGGTAAGAGCGAGGGCGATCGTCGTGGCCAGCAACACGATGCCCATGTAGATGCCGAGGGAGCCCACGGCTGCTTGCTGGACCCGCCCCAACACCACGTCCTCGGGTACCGAGACGGCAGCCACCCAGCCGTAGCTTTGGGTTCTGGACCCTGCGACCAGCTGCGGTCCGGAGGTGGGGATCCCTTCCGCGGTGCCAACGAACCGCCCTTGGGACAGCACCTCCCGAACCGGTCGATAGGAAGAGGTGTCTCGGTCCTCCCAGGACAGACTAGGATTTGCCGTGTGAAAGGCCAGGCGCCCCTCTGTGTCGGCGACAAAGACTGCTTGCCCCTGTAGCAGCGGCAGATCCTGGACGCGCTTGCTTACCTGATCGAGGTTGACGATGACGGTCACGAGGCCGATGGGGCGGCCGGCGTCGTCCTTGATGGGGGACGCGGTGACAATGGCCGGATCCTCGCCCACCCGAGTAACGAGCACATTCGAGACCGCGGGGAGCCCTGTGGCCATGGCCGCCTGGAAATGGTGACGGTCCGATATGTTGGAGGCCTGATCGTCTGGCCCGAGAGGTATGGCGGAGGCTACAAACTGCCCATTGGCATCCCAGACGTTGACGCTGCGGTATTCTGGAAACAGCGCGAGATACCGAGCAAGGTAGGGCTGAAGTGTGTTTGGGTCGGTGCTGTTGAAACCCAGGATCATCGGGTCCAGGGAGAGTGTCTGACCAATCGCTATCCCCTGGTCGAGGACGGCCTCTACCGCGGCGCCTACTGCTTCTTCCGTTCGCAGTTGATCCTGAAGCAGGGAATCTCGCATCTGATGGTATTCTCGGATGTGGCTATAGACAATCAGCCCGAGGACTGGTACCAACACCAGTAAGAAGGCTGCGGTCAGCTTACTTCGTAGGCTAAGGGGGATCCGCATCATAGTGCTTAGGCTCCCCTTTCGGACGCGCAATTCAGCGGCTCTGGTCACTCCACATCGTAATGCGATGCATCATAGGCATCGGCCAGATGCCCAGGAATGTGTAGCGCGACAACCGCGCGTCTTTGTATCTATCCTTGAGGCCCGAGCCTCAATTGTCCATAGGAAAAATGTACTGTCTGTCTGATCTCTATCAGTGCCCATCCACACGTGTGCACTGATACCTGCAGATAACGAACCAGCCGGTATCTACCTGCTGTATCCGTGGATCTGGTAGGGTTTCCTAGGGCCAGACATCAGCACGGTGCCGAGCCGGCAGGCAGAGGTGTCCAATGAGGAGACGCATCGCCGGGAAAACAGCCCTCTGCCCCACACTGTAGTGTCCAACAAAACAGGGAAAGATAGTTCGAGCTAGCAGCAGCAGAGAGCATGCCCACTTGCGGTTCTCGCCGTAAGGGTTTCGGGCGGTGCCTGTTCGGGTTGTGCTGGGGGCTGCCTCTGGCTTAGACTTGTTGTCGGTTACCCGAACAGCGCTGTACTCGAAAGGAGATAGATGGATCAATGGCGAGACTAACGGGCCAGGTGGCCGTGGTAACGGGTGCGAGCAGCGGCGTGGGCAGGTCCGCGGCGTTGGCTTTGGCCAAGGAGGGGGCCAACGTAGCGGTGGTAGCCCGCCGAAAGGAGCTGCTCGACGAGTTAGCGGGGGAGATTCGGGGGTTGGGCGTGGAGGCCCTATCCTGTCCCACTGACATTGCCGATCCAGTGGCGGTGGAATCCGTGGCCAAGATGGTGGTGGAGCGTTTTGCCCGTGTGGATATCCTGGTCAACAACGCCGGCATCACGACCCCCAAACGAATGCTGTCCGACATCACTGTCGAGGGTTGGCAGCTCACGATAGACGTCAACCTGAATGGGGTCTTCTACTGCGCGAGGGCGTTCCTTCCCACGATGAGGGCGCAGAACGGAGGAACCATCGTGACGGTTGCCTCCTTCGCCGGGGTCAGGCCCTCCCTCCTTGGCGGCCCGGCCTACTCGGCAGCCAAGACCGGGGTGATCAGCCTGAATGAGTCAATCAACCTGGCGGAGCGGAAGAACGGTATTCGGGCCTGCGTCATCTGTCCGGGTGAGATCAACACCCCCATCCTCAAGCGGCGTCCGGTCCCCCTCACGGATGATGAACTGGCGACCATGCTTCTCCCCGAGGACGTGGCCGACGCTATCGTCTACGTGGTAACTCAGCCGCAGCGAGCGACGGTGGAGCAGATGATCATCCGTCCCACAGTGCTTCGAGCCAACTATACGAGGAACAGATGAAGAGACTGGACGGGAAAGTAGCGGTGGTTACCGGCGCCAGCATGGGCATGGGAAAAGCCATCGCCCTCGCGCTGGCGTCCGAGGGGGCAAATCTCGCCATCGTCGCGCGCCGCGAGGGCCCGCTTGGCGAGGCGGCTGAGGAGATGCGCGCCCTGGGAGTGCAGGTTCTATCCTGCACTGCCGATATCGCCGACTCGGATTCAGTGGACGCTATGGTGGAGTCTGTGCTGGAGCGTTACGGCCGATTGGATATCCTGGTGAACAACGCGGGGGTGAACATGCCCAACAGGACCCTGGCGGACATCACCCCCCAGGACTGGAAGACTACCGTGGACGTCAACCTGACGGGCGCCTTCCTCTGCACCCGAGCGGTGCTTCCCACGATGCGCAGTCTGGGGCAGGGAACCATCGCCAACGTCTCCTCCGGTTCGGGTAGACGGGCGAGTATCCCCGCCGGCGTGGCCTACAGCGCGTCGAAGGCTGCGTTGAGCAGTTTTAACGAGTCGATCAACCTGGCCGAGCGCAAGAATGGCGTGCGGGCCTGCTTGATCATACCGGGCGAGGTGAACACGCCTCATGTGATGAAGCGGCTCTACCCACCCTCGTCCGAGGCCAGGGCGATCATGCTGCAGCCCGAGGATGTGGCGGCGGCCGTACTGTTTGTCGTCACTATGCCTCAACGGGCGACGGTGGAGGAGTTGGTGCTGATGCCCACCGTTCGGCGCAACCGCGACGACGACGCGAAGGCGGCGTTGGGCCAGCGCTAGCGTACCGCCACCGTACTCCCGGCAAGCAACTTCCAGCCTTGCCGGGAGTACGGGCCCCCTCTGGCCCCCCTGTCCCCATTCCCTGTCACCCGGTGGCGTATACCGATTGGCCACACGGTCTACTCGCATCTGGACCCGTTTGCAACGGCGCAAGGCGGGGCAACGGACGGCAGGGCACGGGGCCATCGGTCACAAGTTAAGGATTCGGCTGGCTTGTCAAGTCCGCTGGCCAGTAGGACTGAAGGGGCCGAAGGCTCTTGCGCTTCGCCTACTGCCAGCCAAGGAAGTCCGACGCATGTACGATCAACTTCCTTCTGGCCGGTCGGTTGCTGGGGTTGACAGCCGTCCTGTGCATCTGTCATGTGGTGCATAGGGCTGCTGGAAAACCGAGCAATAGGGCCGAAAACTGGCCCTTGACACCGGCGGTCAATCCTTAACTTGTGACCAATGGCAGAGCGCCCTGCACTACGTATGGAGACCAGCCTGCCGGACCACTGGCAGCATAGCTAGCGCGGCGCCCGCTGTATCCACATCGGCACTCGCCGGCGATACTCTTCCCATTGCTCGCCGAACTCGGCTGCTAGGGCCTGCTCCTCGATTCTGTCTCTGCTCCCACACGGTCCCACGTGCCACCCGCTATTATGCGATTATTGCTCCTCAAGGCAATAGAGAAACCGACTCGGTTCCATCCTGTGTGGATG
>DIXP01000056.1:52355-80811 GCA_002436065.1 Chloroflexi bacterium UBA6077 | reverse complement strand
TTGGTTTCGGCTCTGCCGAGTTAGGCCCTACAGATACCTGGCGATCCGCATCCGTTCTCCCCAAGGGGTGCTGTTCAACGATGGGACCAAGGTGAAGTGCTTCGCCGTGGTGACCAACGATTGGGAGATGGGGGGAAGGGAGTTGCTCGAGTGGCAGCGAGGAAAGGCTGGCACTGTCGAGCATGTGAACCGGGTGATCAAGGACGAGTTGGCAGGAGGAGTCTATCCCAGCGGAAAGTTCGGGGCCAATGCCGCCTGGTTGCGCCTGCAGGTAGTCACTCACAACCTCCTGGAGCTGCTCAAAGCCACGGCTCTGGACCAGCAGTTCCGCCATGCCCGTCCCAAGAGGCTGCGCTTTGCCGTCTTCACCCAGTTCGGCCGAGTGGTGCACCATGCCAGAGAGAGCTTCATCCGGCTAAGCAACCTGGTATTGGAGGGCTTGTTCAGGCCAGGCAGACGTAGACTGCTGCAGCCCGACTGGCTACCTGCGTAACAACCAGACAGAGTGATCATCTCGGTCCACGATGACCCTTGGCGAAGCCTGCCCTGCGTGAAACCCACGACGACACCAACCCCGGCCAACTCCGGCTACTCGACTCCATTCGCTGCTCATCTCGACACTGTCACGCTTCGCCAGCATCCCAACTCCCGCTTGCAGCGGATACCCCCTACCCATCAATCCGAATCCACGGATTGGGGTTCCCCCGGGTGCCCCAGGGCTATTTCACTAAAGGTCCGTCTCGTGGTCTGGCCGAGGTGGCGAGGGTTAGCTCACTGGGATGGATTCTGACTTCAGGAATAGGAGGGCCGAAGCGGACTTCCTCTTCGGCCCACGCCTTGACAGGGTTCAACCGCGCATCAAGGTTGGCAAAGAACTCCAGGGCCGCCGAGGGCCGGGCTCCCAGCTCTCTGACGGCGGCGGCAATGGTAGCTTTCCCGGCCCACCCCAGCAGGGATATCGCGGCGTTGCGCAGCACTGCGAAGAGTTCCGGGGCCTGTCCCTTGTGGGTCGGACTGGCGTCCTCCCCGAAGGTCACGTCCCGAACCCAGTGCAGGCGGTTCTCTATGTGCCAGTGCACCCTCCACCGCTTCTCCAATTCCGCGGCATCGGCACGGCCCTCGTCCAGGCTGGTTATGCTGTAGCTGACCTCCGCCGCGGTCTCCCAGGCGCCGCTCTTCCTGTCTTTGCTCGATACCAACCGCTGAATGCGGCACACCTGCTTCACCCCGGGCCACGGCTCCCCCACCGTCCCAGCCGATCCCAGGTAGCCGTTCAGCCCCGCGGAAGCCAGTGCCCACAGGGTGCGGGTCTCATACCGCCCGTGCCTGGCTTTGCGCGCCCGATCCTGCACCACTGCCAGATGGGCATCCGGCAGAGTCATTCGCAGCAGCCTCTCCTGCCCCCGGGCTTCGGGCTGCTCGGGGTTCTCCGGGTCCGGCAACGGCACAGGGGGAAAAAGCCTCCTCGATGTCCCCGAGGAGCGCCGGTTGGTTCTCCTTCACCGGCAGCAGATAGTCGCCGCCGCCCTCCAGGACATCCTTACATACCTCCCGTTGGGTGAGCAGCGCATCCCCGGTGATCACCCGACCTTTCAAAGGCAGTCGCCCCAGCAGCATCTCGGCTGCGGCCAGTTCACGCCCCTTCCCCTCGGTGGCCAGTTGATCCAGGACCGTCCGCAGGGCTGGCACATAGGCCGCCACCAGATGAAGGCCGCTCTTCTCCGGATCGCCTCCCCCCAGTCGGTTGCTCGCCCCCCGCACCCTCTTCCCGTCCAGGTCGATCTGATCCGCCGGAACCGCTACCCTCTCCCTCTCCGGCAGCTTCGTCTGCAGGGCGCTGGCCATCGCTCCCAACCAATCTTCGAGGGCCTCCTGGAACTTGCCCAACTCCATGTCCCGTACCATCCGGAACAGCGTCGCCGCCACCGGTGTCCTCGGCTTGCGACCTCTCGGAAAGCCCAGGGCATCCAGCACTTCCGGTTGCTCCCGACTACACAGCCGCCCCCACTCGGCCATGCCGAGGTAGCCCAGCCGCCCACACAGCACCCCCACCAGCAGCAACAGCAGGGTCGGGATCAGGGGCACAGGCGGCTGGTCCGCCCTAAACCCTCGCGGGAGCCGATGTTCGGGCACCGCCTCCAACGCCTTCGCCAGGGAGGGTAGGCTGCCAGGGGCCACCGCAACCTCATCCATCATCGGCAGGGAGGGCTGCAAGGGGACCGATCCGCCCCAACTGAGCGACTGTCCCAACGAGAAGGTCGCGGGCATCACGTCCACTTCACCCGACTCCCTCATCTCCCAATCTCCTACGACGAGCCGCCCGCACAAGCCCGCGACCACGCCTCCCATCAACTCGATAGCCCACTCAACACCCAGCTTCCTCTACCTCAACACTGCACATCCTGGACCAATAGTGAAATGGCCCTTCGGGTGCCCTTCGAGCGATGGACAAGGGGCGGACACTGCTGTATCATTGCGGTTTGTGACAGGTAAGTGTCCGGTCCGACGCCAGCGGTTGGAGGCGGAAAGCCTAACCACCCGGAAGTTGGCCCGTTCTTGCAAGATCAGGAACCCCGCGGGAGAGGTGACAGGTTGGCCAATACGAAGTCTGCTATCAAGATGATCCGGGTGGCCGAGAGGCGGCGAGCCCGAAACATGCCGATCCGCTCTGAATTGAAGACCCTGGTCAAGAAGGCGCGGACCGACATCGACGCAAAGCAATTGGGCGATGCCAAGAGCGACGTCCTCAGCGCGGTGAGCGCTCTGGACAAGGCTGCCAACAAGGGTATCATCCACAGGAACCAGGCCGCCAGGCGCAAGTCCCGACTTATGAAGAAGTTGGCCAAGGCGACGGCGGCGGCCTAGGAAGCAGGCCACGGTCGTCTGGCGCGGCCAATCACCCACCCACGTCGCCCTCCACCGCCGGGCGGCAGGGGACGAGCCCCTGCCCTACGAGGACAAGGGATGGGCAGGCGTGAAGGGCCCGGAGGGTGCACGGCAACGGCTCAGATGAGCCCCGCATAGATGGATAATGCGCGGGGGGTGCCCGTCACGATTCCGGGAGCCCGCTCACTGGCTCATGCTCATTCAGCATTTTCCGCCCTACTGCCAGGCGGTCACCCGGAATCGTGACGGGCACCCATGCGCGGGAATCTGCTTGACAGCCACGAAGAGGCCGTATAGAATGCCGTAGAACGAACGTTCTACGGCTCTTTTCCTGTGCGGGAGGGAACGTCATGCGGCCACTCTCCGAACGACAACGGCGAATCCTGGAGTTCATCGCCCGATTCCAGCAGCGGCACGGCTATCCTCCCACGGTCCGGGAGATCGGCCAGGAGGTGGGCATCTCCTCCACTTCCGTCGTCGACTATAACCTCCGGTCTCTGGAGCGGCAGGGGCATCTTCGCCGCGACCGGGAGATCTCGCGGGGGTTGGAACTCACCAACACCCCATCCCCGCAAGCGGCACGCGGCACCTTGCGGATCCCCATCGTCGGAAGGATCGCGGCCGGCGAGCCTATAGAGGCGGTGCAGGGCCACCAGGAGGAGATCGAGCTGTCCGAGCAGCTGTGCACGGCGGGGTGCTATGCGCTTCGGGTAAGGGGGCAGTCGATGATTGAGGACCTGATCGGCGACGGTGACCTGGTGGTAGTACGCCCTCAGGAGAGCGCCGACGATGGGGATATCGTCGTGGCCCTCCTCACCGATGGCCCGACCCCGGAGGGCAGAGCTACCCTGAAACGGCTGTACCGAGAGAGGGATCGGGTCCGTCTTCAGCCGGCCAACTCCAGCATGGAGCCGATCTACGTCGATCCGGAGGGACTGCGCGTCCAGGGCAGGGTGGTCGCGGTGATCAGGCAGCTCTGAGCAGGTCGGCGATAAGCAGCTCCAGGGCCGCTTCCGGATCCCTGGCCCCTGTCTTCACCTGCAGATCGTAGTCCAGAAGCTGGCGGTATGCCTGTTCAAGCTGTGAGAAGCTGAAGTTGCGAGCCTGGCGCTGGAGGCCGGCCACCCCCCGGTAGGATACACCCGCCTTCTGGGAGATGGTTTCCGGAGATGCGCCTGCCTCCGAAAGCTCCTTCACCTGGATCAGCAGCCGGAACTGCCTCACCACCATGGCCGCCACCCTCAGGGGGTGCTCGCCATCCGACAGCAGCCGCCTCAACTCCCTCATGGCCGTATCCGACTGGCGCTGTCCCACCGCGTCCACCATGGTGAAGACGTTGGCCCGTCGGGCATCGCTTACCAGCAGCGCCACGTCCTCCACCTGGATGGGTTGATCGCCGCGGTAGGTGGCAAGCTTGAGGATCTCCGAGTTGAGCAGTCGGGCGTTGGGTCCCACGGAGGTGGCCAACTCCTCGGCAGCATGGGGGGAGAAGCGGCAGCCCAGCTTGCCGGCCCGCTGGACCACCCATCCCACCAAGCCCGGCTCCTCCAGCCGGTGGGCCTTCACGTAGGCCCCGAGGGATCGAAGAGCCTGGAGGATCGGGTCCCTATCTGGTATCAGCCGATCCTCTAAGAAAACCAGGCGGCAGAACTCGGGCACGCCAGGCAGGAACTCCAGGAGCGATTCCACGAGGGCCTTCTTGCTCCCCCGGGCCGAGCGCTCGGTTCGAGCACCGTCGCGGCTGGACTCCCGTCCGGACTCGGCCAGACGCGACAGGAGGTGGTCCACCACCACCAGCCGCTTGTCCGCGAGGAAGGGCACGGTCTGGCAGGTAGAGATCAGGTCCGAGATGGCCAGCTTCTCCCCGTCGAAGGTGGAGTAGTTGCACTCCCACACCGGGGAATCCTTCATGCGGGAGACGAGCCCCTGCACGGCCTCCCGAGAGGTGAGGTCGTCCTCCCCGTGGAAAAGATATATCCAGCTAGCACGTTTCGTTGCCATAGCGGGGGAATCATACCCCAGGCAATGGCCGCAGTCGAGGGCTAATCCATTGCCTGGGGTATCCATGCCACTTATAATGCCTTTAGCCGCGTAGCACAATCGATGTCTCCGGCCAGCGAATCCCCTGATCACCTGCTTACCTCTGCTGTGGAGTACTACCATGTGTGTCCCGACGCCGCCTGAACCTCCCAGGGGGAGGATCCCCCCCTTCCAGGTCAAACCGCTGTACGCGATTCCGGCCGTCGTGCTGGCGCTGATCGTCGCGGTGTTCCTGCTGAGCCAGGCGAGCAACGCCACCAACGCATCGAAGACCACGGCTTCGCCGGCACCGACCACGTCGAAGGCTGTCCCCACGGCATCACCCTCCGCGAGGCTCACCCTGAAGAGCGAGCCCTCGGGCGCAACCGTGTTGGTGGACGGCGTGGAGAAGGGAAAGACACCCCTGGTGCTGGAGGAGCTGAACCCGGGGAGCCACAAGCTGAGGCTAACCCTGCTGGAGCGACAGCAGTGGCAGGGCGACCTCGTCCTCTCACCCGAGGAGTCGAGGAGCCTGGAGATCAACCTGGCGCCGATCGCTACGCCAACGGCTGCCCCAACGGCAACGGCTGTTCCTAGAGGACCTGCCTACCCGGTGGCGGTGATGGTGGAGAACCACGTGGATGCCAGACCCCAATCCGGACTCTCCAAGGCCGACATAGTCTACGAGGCACCGGTGGAGTTCGGTATCGGCCGCTTCATGGCGATTTACATCGATGGCCAGGCGAAGGCCATCGGTCCCGTCCGGAGCGCCCGCCACTACTTCGTATACATCGCGGACGAGTTCAACGCCGCCTACGTGAACATTGGCTGGAGTCCCCAGGCGTACAACGCCCTCCAGGCCACCGGGCTGCTCAACCTGGACGAGATCCAGGGTGACCCAGGCTTCTGGCGGAGCAACGACCGCTACGCACCCCACAACGCCTACACCAGCACCGACCTGCTCCGATCCAACCTCAAGCAGCAGAAGCCCGGCACACTCGCCGGCTTCCAGTTCAAGGACGGGTTGCAACCCCCCAAGGGCAAGGATGCCCGAACGGTCACGGTGGTCAGATCCCCCTATTACTACGTGGAGTACTTCTACGACGAAGCGAGCAAGCTGTACAGCCGCTCCATGGACGGTTCCCCCCACCGTGACGCCGACACCGGCGATCGGGTGTCGCCCCGAAACGTGGTGGTGCAGTTCGTCAAGACCTGGGTGATCGACGACGTGGGTCGGATAGACATGGCCCAGGTGGGCGAGGGCAAGGCCCTTTACTTCCGGGACGGCGTCGCCACCGAGGGGATCTGGCGCAAAGCCTCTCTGTACGACGTCACCCACTGGCTGGACGCCGACGGCAAGCCGATGGAGTTCCCCACCGGCAAGACCTGGGTGGAAGTAGTGCCCCAGGAGAGCAAGGTAGCATACTAACAGTTCGTCTTGCCGCCGACATGCAGCGGCGGACATAGACAAGCGTGGAGGTGTTGAAGGATGGACGAACCCTCAAGCAGCACGCCCCGTGAACCAGGATCTCCTTTCGCCCCCCTCCTCATGGGGGGCGTGTCCCTCAGCGAGGAGCGATTGCAGGCGCTGGCCCCCGCGTGGGCGGCCACCTACCGGAGCCTGCGAAGCATGGACGGTCTGGAGTTGGGGGAGACGGAGCCGGCCACCATCTTCGTCTGGAGGGAGCAGCAGTGAGCGACCAACAGCTTTGCCACCTCTCCATCGCGGAGCAGGCCCGGCTGATCCGGAACAGAGAGATATCCCCAGTGGAGCTTCTGGAGTCGGTCCTGCGGCAGATCGAGAGGGTCGACCCGGCGGTGAACAGCTACATCACGGTTCCGGCCGAGGAGGCTCGCGCCGCGACCCGGGAGGCGGAGCAGGAGATCGGGCGAGGGGACTACCGAGGCCCTCTCCACGGCATCCCCATCGCCCTGAAGGACCTCTACTACACCAGGGGTATCCGCACCACCGCGGGCTCCAAGATCCACCGGGACTTCGTCCCCACTAAGGACGCCGAGGTGGTCGTCCGGCTGAAGAAAGCCGGGTCGGTGCTGGTGGGCAAGACCAACATGCACGAGTTCGCACTGGGGGCTATCAACACCAACCCCCACTTCGGCGACGTGCACAACCCCTGGGACCTGGAGCGGATCTCGGGCGGCTCCAGCGGGGGCTCGGCGGCCGCCGTCGCCGCCTCCATGGCGAGCGCCGCCCTGGGCAGCGACACCGGGGGCTCCATCCGCATCCCCGCCTCTCTCTGCGGCGTGGTTGGGCTGAAGCCAACCTACGGCCGGGTGAGCCGCCACGGGGCAATGCCCTGCGCCTGGTCGCTCGACCACGTGGGGCCACTCTGCAAGACCGCCGAGGATGCAGCCCTGCTGCTCCAGGTGATCGCAGGGCGAGACCCCAAGGACCCGACCTCCAGCCACGAGACCGTGCCGGACTACGCCGCTGGCCTCTCCCAGGGCATCTCCGGCCTGAGGTTGGCCGTCCTCAAGGAGCACATCGACCCCGAGACCACGCAGCCCGCGGTGCTCGCTGGATTTCAGGCGGCGATAGAGGTGCTGCGCGGACTGGGCGCCACCATCGAAGAGCTGTCGGTGCCGGAAGCCATCCACGCCTACCCGGCCTCCACCGCCATTCTCTCCGTGGAGGCGGCGGCATACCACGAGTGCGACCTCCGAGTCCGGCCCGAGGAGATCGGCCCAGACGTTCGGGCCCGATTGGAGGGAGGGCTACTCATAGCCGCCACCGATTACGTCAAGGCTCAGAGGGTGCGACGGATGCTGGCCGAGCGGTTCGTGGCCCTGCTGCGGCAGTACGACGCGATCCTGGGGCCGGCGGAACCCACCACCGCGCCCAGGATCGACCAGGAGACGATCCAGTACCCCGGCCTGGCGGAGGCAAGGCGGCTATCGCTCACCCGATACACGCGGCTCCACAACGTCACCGGCCTGCCGGCCGCGAGCGTGCCGATGGGCTTCGACTCCAGCGAGCTGCCGATGGGGCTGCAGATCGCGTGCGCCCCCTTCGACGAGGAGATGGTACTCAGGATAGGGCACGCCTACCAGCAGGCCACGAACTGGCATAAGCGGCTGCCCCCGGCCGCAGCCGGCTAAGTGTGTCGTTGCCCAATTCCTCCACGTCCCGTAGGGAAGGGGCTCGTCCCCTTCCGCCCAGGGGGCATGGACGCGCAATGTCTCCCATTCTCCACCGCGCCGCCCACCACCGCCGGGCGGCAGGGGATAAACCCCTGCCCTACGTTGCCCGGGGATGCGCGGTGGGGATAGGCCCCCACGAGGCCGGGGGCCTCAGTGGACGGGGAAGGGGAATAGCTAGGCTACACCTTCAGCAAACCCGTCTCCACCAGCGCCTGGATGGCCATGGCCAGGCCAAGGAGGGAGATCAGCAGCGCGCTCCCAAGGGGCGCCACCCGGAGGAGCGGAGCGGCGAGGTTGGAGGTGCGCCCGAGCCGGAGCCCCACGGCCTGCCTGGTATACACCAGGACGAGACCGATCCCCGTGAGGACCACCGTCAGCCCCAGGCTAAAGGCGACGACCAGCACCAGCCCGAACAGCACCTGACCCGCAGCGATGGCGCCGAGCATCAGCACCAGGGCCGAGGGGCAGGGGAGCAGCCCGCCCGCGACCCCAAGGGCCAGCAGGCCTCGCCAGGTCACCGTGCTGCCGTCGGCCCCGATCGGCAGGTGGGAATGGCCGTGGTGGCTGTGATCGTGGGTGTGGTGATGCTCGTGATCATGGGCTTGCTCGTTATCGTTGGCCCCATGGTGGTGCTCGAGGCGGTCACCTTCGTGAAGGTGCGACTGGCCGAGGTGCTCCTCGCCCTGATGGGAATGGTGATGGAATTCCGCCATTGCTGGGCGCAGCAGACCTCGCGTCCGGCTGACCAGCAAGCCCGCGCCAACCAGGAATACGGCCGAGCCCGAGAGCAGGGATAGCCAGGGATAGAGGCTCTCGGACAGCAGAAACTGAGCGGCAAAGAGGGTCACCAGCCCGAGAAGGTACACACCGAGGGTGTGAGTCGCCGTCACGGTCAGCCCCAGGTAGAGGGCGTGGCGGGCGGTGCCCCGGGTCCCCACCAGGTAGGCGGCAACTACGGTCTTACCATGGCCGGGCGACAGAGCGTGGGTCGCCCCCCAGAATGCGGCCAGCAGGAGGGCCAGCGCCACGCCGAGGAACCCAAGATCCCACGCGGCCGCCGGCCCAAATCCTTGGGAAGCATCTCCGATGAAGGGCGACAGAACCCCTATGACGGGGGAGGGGATAGGGAACTCCAACCCACGCTGGGGGCCGGCCTTCGAGCGGGCATTGCCCTCCTCTGCGCCGGACGCTTCCCGCCCCCTCACCTCGCTCGGCCCAACGCCTGGGCTCAGAGTAGCCTGGGCCTCCCGTCGATCGGGGGGGCTGTTCAGCAGCTCGGCGGGGTAGTAGCGCAGTTCGTCCGATAGATCGGCCTCGGGGGCGGACGATTGCACCAACTCCACGCCGCTCCCGGCCCGAACGATGACCTCCGCCCAGCCAACCCTGCCCCCGAAGTTGTCGTCCCTGTAGCTCATGGAGGTGACGCGCTCGATCCGTGGCACGGGTTGGGCCGAGAACGCAATGCTGAAGCGAAGGGTCTGGAGGTCAGCCTGGCCCGGCTTCAGCTCAAGGTTGGAAGAGGCCAGGACCAGGGCGACGGGTGTGTTGTCCAGCTTCAGCTCCAGGCGGGGAACCAGCTTCGCGGCCATCTCACTCAGGTAGGCAGCCTTCTCCCCATCGTCGACCCGACCATCGCGGTTGGCATCGAGTCTGTCCATCTCTTGGAGGGCCGGAACCTCGGCCATATCGACGACGTAGATGAGGTCGATCCGGTCGGAGGACAGGTCGATGCGGCTGTAGCGGTTGGTGGTGAAGTTACCTATGGGGTGGGCAAAGGTGTCGCGAGCCGGCACCATCAGAATGGCAGCGGCCGCGATCAGGGCCAGAGCGCATCGACGATTCATCCTTGGCAAGTCTCCCTCGGGTCGTCCGTACGGCACGGAAGACCGCCAAAGCATCTCTCATGCCCGTCCGCTATCGCCGCACCACACCCCCGATTCGTCATTGCATGGGGTGATTCAGCGGGGTATACTACGGTGAGCTACTTGGTCCTCTCATATCATGTTTGTCCTATCCGACCTGATCGGTCGATGCTCATATCCACCTGTCAACGAAACCGCAGAAGTCCATTTAAGCCACCAAATGGCTTGGGAGGTGCAGGGTGTTCAAGAAGTCAGAAGACTCCGAGTGGTCACGGTTCTCGAGGGCGCTGTCGGGCCAGCAGAAGGCCACTACCGAGGAGACAGAGATCAAGGAGGAGGTGCGCGAGCCGGCACCCGCGGCTCGAGAGGTCCCGCAACCCGCCGCTCCGCCGCCGCCACCACCCGCCGCATCCAGGCCCAACGTGACCCAGACCTACGTCCGGCCTCATCCCCCCGCCCAGAGTGAGAGCACCGGTGAGACTGAGACCGTCATAGGGCTCACCTCCTCCATCGACGGCACCATCACCTGCGAGTCCGGCCTCCGCATCAAGGGCGCCGCATCCGGCGAGATCACCTGCGGCAAGTCGCTGGTCATCGAGGAGAGCGCCCGGGTGAACGCCAACATCAAGGCGGGCAACGCCGTGGTGGCAGGCCAGATGGAGGGCTCCATCGTCTGTGATGGCCGCCTGGAGGTGCTGGCCTCGGGTCGGGTGATCGGGGAGCTTACCGCAACCGTCCTGATCATCCAGGAGGGAGCCTTCTTCGAGGGCCATCTGAAGATGAAGGACAGGCAGATCGAAGACAAGCCCCCAGTTTCCGAGCCCGCTATGAGCAGGAGGCTCAGCTCTCCCTCCGGGGAGCCTGTGGTAAACTAAGCTAAGAACCGGCTCAATCTCTTAGCGGGTCGTTCCGCAGTTTTCTGACGTAGGGAAGGGGCTTGTCCCCTTCCGCCCCCGGACATGGACGCGCGACGTTGTCGGCTCTCCACAGCGCCGCTCACCACCGCCGGGCGGCAGGGGATGAACTCCTGCCCTACATGCGAAACGACACATATAGCCGGCCGGGCCCGTTGGGTCCGGCCGTGCTCCTTTGTTAGGGACATGCACGAGTTCGCCATTACCCAGAGCATTCTCCAAATAGCGACGGACGAGGCCGAGCGCGCTGGCGCCTCCCGGCTCAAGCTGATCCGGCTGAAGGTTGGCGCCATGTCTCAGGTTGTGCCCTCGGCCGTCCAGTACTACCTGGACATCCTCACCTCCGGCACGATGGCGGAGGGCGTACAGCTTGAAACCATCCCGGTGCCTGTGGGCGCAACCTGCACCCAGTGCAATCATTTCTTCCTGGTGGAGGACTACGACCTCACCTGCCCACGCTGCGGTGGAACAGGCAAGATAACCCAGGGACGGGAGCTGTCGGTGGAGAGCTTGGAGGTCGAGACGTGACCAGGCAGAGGACAAGCCCCCAGAAGCCCATAGCCCGGTCCCGCCTGGTGGTTGGGGGTATCGTCCAAGGCGTAGGGTTCCGCCCCTTCATCCACCGTTTGGCCCACGCGATGGGGCTGAACGGCTGGGTGCTGAACTCGACGGAGGGCGTGGTCATCGAAGTTGAGGGCAAATCGGACGTTGTGGATCGCTTTGTTCGAGCGATACCCGAGCAAGCCCCTCCGGCGGCACGGGTCGAGCGGATCAATCGTGCCCCGCTGCCACCCATCGGCTACACCTCCTTCGCCATCGAGCCGAGCCAGGAGGTGGATGGCCGGTTCGCGCTGGTATCGCCGGACCTGTGCGTCTGCGAGGACTGCCTGCGCGAGATGCGGGATCCCTCCGATAGGCGCTACCGCTATCCCTTCATCAACTGCACCAACTGCGGCCCCCGCTTCACCATCGTGGCCGACGTGCCATACGACCGGTCGAAGACCACGATGGGCTGTTTCCCTATGTGCCCCGACTGCGAAAGGGAGTACCACGACCCTGCCAACCGACGCTTCCACGCCCAGCCCAACGCCTGTCCCGTCTGCGGACCCAGGGTGTGGCTGGTGGAGGGAGGGACAGACCTAACCCCCCTGATCCCCTTCCCTACAAGGGAAGAGGGAGGCAGATCCCCTCTCCCCCGGGGAGAGGGTCAGGGTGAGGGGCGTGCCGGGGGCACCCCAAACCCCGCCGTGGCGTGCAAAGAGGGGTCCGTCCCCGCCATCCAACGAGCCCAAGACCTCCTCACCCAGGGCAAGATCCTGGCGGTAAAGGGACTCGGAGGGTTCCACCTGGCCTGCGACGCGACAAACGAGACCGCCGTGGCCGAGCTGCGCCGCCGCAAGCGGCGCTCCGACAAGCCCTTCGCCCTGATGGCGATCGATGCCGACACCGTCGCCACCTTCTGCCACCTTTCAGACGAGGAGCGGCAGCTGCTGGAGTCCCCTCAGCGGCCAATCGTCCTGCTCCGCCGCAAGACGGACTCGCCCATCGCACCCTCCGTAGCGCCGGGCAACTGCTTCCTCGGCGTGATGCTGCCCTACACCCCGCTGCACTACCTATTGCTGGAACGGGACACGGGGACACGAGGACACGGGGACGCGGAGAAGGACGCGAGCTCTCTAGGAGGAGGTGCAAACGATTCCCCTCTCCCTGAGGGAGAGGGTCAGGGTGAGGGGGTAGTTGGTGGAGGGACGAGGCTGCCCTCACCCCGACCCTCTCCCACTGCGGTGGGAGAGGGAGTCCTCGCCTCCCCCTCTCCCCGTGGGGGAGGGGGCCGGGGGGTGGGGTCCGCCCCCGCCCCTTATCCCTCGTCACTCGTCCTGGTGATGACCAGCGGGAACCTGTCCGAGGAGCCGATCGCCACAGGGAATCGGGAGGCGCTGGAGAGACTCGCTTCCCTGGCCGACGCATTCCTGCTGCACGACCGGGACATCCAGCTGCGGTGCGACGACTCCGTGACCCGTGTGTTCCGAGGCAAGGAGGCGGTGATCCGGCGCTCCCGGGGCTATGCCCCATTCCCGGTGCGACTCGGCGTCCAGCAACGCGACGTTCTGGCATGCGGCGGCGAGCTGAAGAGCACCTTCTGCATCACCAAAGGGGACTACGCCTTCCTTAGCCAGCACATCGGCGACCTGGAGAACGCCGAGACGCTGGAGTCATACAGGGAGTCGGTGGAGCACTTCCGTAAGCTGTTCCGATTGGATATCGAGGCGGTGGCTCACGACCTTCACCCGGAGTACCTGTCCACCCGCTACGCCTGGGAACTGGCCGAGGGCGGCTCCCGGCTGCCCCTGGTGCCGGTACAGCACCACCACGCCCACATTGCGGCCTGCATGGCGGAGAACGGGGTGGATGAGACGGTGCTGGGGGTCGCCTTCGACGGCACGGGCTACGGTGCGGACGGCCACCTCTGGGGTGGGGAATTCCTGGTGGCCGACTACGCGGGCTACCGGCGGGCAGCTCATCTAGAGTACCTGCCGCTGCCGGGCGGGGAGGCGGCGATCAAGCGTCCCTACCGGATGACTCTCAGCTACCTGCTCAAGGCACTTGGACCCGACCTCCAGACCGAAGGGCTGCCACCACTGAAGGAGATAGGGCAATCGGAGCTTGGGGTCCTCCGGCGGCAGATCGAACGGGGGATCAATTCGCCACTCACCTCCAGCGTCGGCCGGCTGTTCGACGCCGTCTCCTCGCTGGTTGGGGTGCGGCAGGTGGTAAACTACGAGGGCCAGGCGGCCATCGAGTTGGAGATGGCGGCCGACCAGGCGGAGGGTGGCCTCTACCCATGGACCCTGATCCCCGGCGAGCCGAGGGTGATCGATCCGGCGCCGGCCATACGGGGGATCGTGGATGACATCCGGCGCGGAACGCCTGTCGGGACTATCTCCGCGCGGTTCCACAACACGGTGGCCGACATGGTTGCCCTCACTTGCCAGGAGCTGCGGGCTGAGACCGGCCTCACGACGGTGGCGCTCAGCGGAGGGGTCTTCCAGAACCTGTTCCTGCTGGAGCGGGTCTGCCGGCGACTGGAGGCGATGGCTTTTCGAGTGCTGCTTCACCACCAGGTGCCCGCCAACGACGGCTGCATAGCCCTCGGCCAAGCGGTGGTAGCGAATCGAGTCTTGAGTTCTGGAGGCTGACATATGTGCCTGGCGGTGCCGGCAAGGGTAGTCGAGATAAGCGGCAAGAGGGCCACCGTGGAGATGGCCGGGGTGGTGCAGCAGACCAGCATAATGATGCTGCCCGACGTCCAGATAGGTGATTACGTCATCCTCCACGCCGGCTTCGCCATCGAGAAGCTGGACGAGGCGGAGGCGCTCCGCACCATCGAGCTGTTCCAGACGATGGAGGGATTGTAGGGGCGACCGGCCGGTCGCCCCTACAGGCAACAACCATTGAAATACGTCACCGAATTCCGCGATGGGGCGGCGGCGGCGAAGCTGGTGGAGCGGATCCGCCGCCGGCCGGCCATCCCTGTCAATCTCATGGAGGTGTGCGGGACCCACACCGTGGCCATCTTCCGCCACGGCATACGGGACCTGCTGCCCGAGAACATCAACCTGGTCTCGGGGCCGGGCTGCCCAGTCTGCGTCACGGCCAACCGCGACATAGACTGGGCCATAGCCCTAGCGCACCGGCCCGAGGTGATCCTGGCCACCTTCGGGGACATGCTGAAGGTGCCCGGCTCGCGGACCAGCCTTCAGCGAGCCAGGGCCGAGGGCGCCCAGGTGCGAGTGGTCTACTCCACCCTGGACGCCCTGGAGATCGCGCGCGCCAACCCCAGGCAGATGGTGGTATTCTTCGGCATCGGCTTCGAGACCACCGCCCCGACGGTGGCCTGCTCCGTCCTCGAGGCGGAGAGCCAGGGGCTCGCCAACTACTACGTCTACTCCGTCCACAAGGTGATGCCCCCCCCGATGGAGGCACTCGTCGCCTCGGGAGAGGTCCGCATCGATGGCTTCCTCTGCCCGGGCCACGTCAGCGCCATCATAGGTTCGGAGCCCTATCGCTTCCTGGCTCGGGACCACGGTATCCCGTGCGTCGTCGCCGGGTTCGAGCCGCTGGACGTCCTCCAGTCCATCGACATGCTGCTCGCCATGCGTGCGGAGGGCCGGGCCGAGGTGGAGATTCAGTACCGGCGGGTCGTCCGGCCCGAGGGGAACCCTGCGGCCCGGGAGCAGCTGTACCGGGTCTTCCAGGCCGCCGACGCCGAGTGGCGCGGCCTGGGGGTCATCCCCGCGAGCGGGCTGGAGATCAGGGAAGAGTACGCCCGCTTCGACGCCCGCCGCGCCTTCCAGCTGGACCCAGGTCCGACGCTGGAGCACAGGGGATGTCGCTGCGGGGAGGTGCTCCGAGGCAGCATCAAGCCGCCTGAGTGCGGGCTGTACGGGCAAGTCTGCACGCCCGAGAGCCCGGTGGGGCCCTGCATGGTTTCCAGCGAGGGAACCTGCTCCACCTGGTACCAGTTCGCGGGGGTGGAAGGGTGAAGAGTGACAGGATCATGCTTGCCCACGGCAGTGGCGGCCAGCTGAGCGAGGAGCTGGTCCGCTCCATCTTTGCGCCGGCCTTCGCCAATCCAGCCCTGGCCAAGATGGATGACTCCGCGGTACTGAACTTCCCTCTCCCCGCGGGAGAGGGTCAGGGTGAGGGGTCCCGCCTCGCCATCACCACCGACTGCCACGTTGTGAAGCCGCTCTTCTTCGAGGGTGGGGACATCGGCAGGCTGGCGGTGTGCGGGACCGTCAACGACGTCGCGATGGCAGGAGCAACCCCGCTCTACATGACGGCCGGCTTCATCCTGGAGGAGGGCCTCCCCATCGACACCCTGAAGAGGGTCGTCGCCTCCATGAAGGAGGCTGCAGAGGAGGCGGGCATCGCCATCGTGGCCGGCGACACCAAGGTGGTGGAGCAGGGCGGCGCCGACGGGATGTTTATCACCACCTCGGCCGTGGGGCTGGTGCTCGATGGGGTGGAGGTATCGGGCGGCAACGCGCGCCCAGGGGACGTGGTGCTCCTCTCCGGCTCCGTGGGGGATCACGGCATCGCCGTGCTCAGCCGCCGGGAGGGGCTGGAGTTCGGCTCCCCCGTGGCGAGCGACGTGGCCCCCCTGAACCACCTTGTGGCCGCCATGCTGGAGGCCAGCCCCAACCTCCGCTGCCTGCGCGACCCCACCCGTGGCGGCCTCGCCACGACCCTCAACGAGTTCGCCTCTCAGTCCGGTGTGGCGATCCAGGTCGAGGAGGGGCTGATCCCGGTGCAACCGGCGGTCCAGGCCGCCTGTGACATGCTGGGCTTCGACCCACTGTACGTGGCCAACGAGGGTAAGCTGGTGGCGGTGGTGCCGCCGGAAGAGGCAGGCCGGGTGCTGGAGGCGATGCATCGCACCCGCTACGGGGAGGATGCACGGACAATCGGCAGGGTGCTGGAGAAGCCGGCGGGCAAGGTGCTGATGAAGACTCGCATCGGCGGCACCCGCATCGTCCAGAGGCTGATGGGCGAGATGCTGCCCCGCATATGCTGATCTAAATTATCCCTTCATGTCGCGTGCAAGTAGTCCCCTATTCGTTGACGGCGAAGACCCGCCTCCTCGTCGTGGTTGATTAGGCAGGCCACACTGCCATATCATTGGCGAGTTGAGCGTCTGTCTGTCCATGCCCTGGCCAGCGATCGAGTATTGAGAGCGACTGAAGCCATGTTCCTGGATCCACCCTGCGTTTCCCCCTCAAGACCTTCCCTGGGCTCCTTCTGGCCGGCCGCTGCCCTGTTCTGCGCGGCCCTGGCGGGCACAGCCACCCTGGTAACCGTCACGCTGTTGGGGCCGATCAGCCTCGGGTCGATGAGGCTATCCTGGCTGCTCGTCTTCATGGGGCTGCTGGTGGGCGCCGCCGCCTGGTGGGCCGGATACCTGTGGCTGCTGCGCCGGTTGGCCGGATGGAGCCCTGCCCAGGGACTCCAACGGTCGAGCTTGCTGCTGGCGACCCTCTGCCTCTCCATACCGCCGGCGCTGGCGCCCTTCCTCACCGGGAAGCTGCCCTACACCCTGCTCTGGGACGCCAGCACGCAGTCGCTCTACCTGTGGCTCGCCGCGAGCCTGTTGGCAGCAATGGCAATTGGGCAGGAGTTGGTCCTGATAGACGCCACCCGGCCGGGTGGTATGAGGCTCTTAGTCGCCGAGATTGGGAAAAGCCCATCCACACTCCCGGGCCGGCTCGCGAGCTCGCCGAGGGCCTTTCTCCGGCTGGCCCGTAACCACCCACTACTGCTCCTCGTCGTCGCGGCGGGCGCGGCCATGCGGGTGGCCGACCTGGAATCCTACCACGGTGGGGACATGGGGGTCATGCTCTCCGTGACCTTCGCCAGCCTCCAGTGGCCGCCCTTCGGCTACTATCACGCCTACCGCCCTCAGCCCTGGATCTACAACCATTTCCCCCTGTTTCCCTTCCTGCTGGGTCCAACGTACTGGGTCTTCGAGAACCTGCTCCATTGGCCCACCTTCTGGGCGGCCAAGCTGCAGGCGGGGCTCGGCGACCTGCTGGTCGCAGCGCTCATCTACGCCGGCGCACAGGGACGCTGGCGGAAGGAGTGGGGAGCGGCCCTGGCGGCCGCCTGGTTCCTGGCACCCTGGGTGATCACCGCCGACGACCACGCTATGGGGCTTGCCGCGGCCTTCACCGTCGCCGCCGTTGCCACCCTGCAGTGCGGATGGCTAGCCGGGACTATGCTCGCCCTGGGGCTGGCGACGCGGAACGAGGTCGCCTTCTTCGTCGCGCCCCTGGCACTCTACTTCCTGTCCCAGCGTCGTCTGGCTGACAACGTGGCCTTCTTCGGAGCCTTTGTCACCATCCTGGCTCTGATAGTCGGACCCTTTATCCTGACCGACCCGGAGGCTATCGACTACGCCCTCCGGAAGCACACGGAGAACATCGGGGCGACAGACGTATCCAGCCTGCTAACCATGTTGCAACCCTACCTGGACACGGGCATCGCCGCCCTGCTCCGACAGAAGCAGGAGATAGTGGCCTTCAGCTTCAACTTCCTGCTCGCCCTGATCGCGCTCCGGGATCCACGACCGGAGCGGGTGCTGATCGTGGTGGCGGCGGGCTACATCCTGACGCTCCCGGTAATCCACCAGCGCTACATCGTCTTCCTCTGCTCCCTGGGGCTGCTCTACGCGGCCCGGCACCGCGACCCGCTGATAGCCGCGCTGATCCTCATAGCGACCTGGCCGGGCATGATGTACAGCCACCAGGCGCTGCTCCTTCTCATGGCTGTCCCTGCCCTCCTTGGACTACTGCGCATCGGCAAGCCGTCAGTAACGGTATAATTGAACTAACTCCCTCTCCCTTTAGGAGAGGGTCGGGGTGAGGGCCGGCATGCCGCCTCACCCAACGAGCCCTCACCCTAGCCCTCTCCCACGGGGAGAGGGGACGAGGAGATACCATGGAAATAAAGGTGCTACGCAACGTACTGGAAGCAAACGACGCCATAGCCGCCGAGAATCGCCGGGTCCTGAAGGACAGGGGCGTCTACACCCTGAACCTCATCGCCTCGCCGGGTTCCGGCAAGACCACCCTCCTGGAGCGCACCCTGGATGCGTTGAAGGGCGAGTTCCGGATGGCCGTCGTGGAGGGGGACATCGCGGGGAGCGCCGACGCCGAGCGGATCGGCCGGCATGGCGTGCCGGTGGTGCAGATCAACACCGGCGGGGATTGCCACCTGAACGCCAACATGGTGCGCTCGGCCCTCCAGAACCTCCCGCTGGAAGGCCTCCAACTGCTGTTCGTGGAGAACGTGGGGAACCTGGTGTGCCCGGCCGGCTTCGACATCGGCGAGGACGCCAAGGTAGTGATCCTGAGTGTGGCCGAGGGGGATGACAAGCCGGAGAAGTACCCTCTGATCTTCCAGCAGGCCAGCGCCATGGTGCTGAACAAGATCGACCTCATGCCCATGGTGGACTTCGACATCGAGAAGGCCCGCAGGAGCGCACGGACCACCCACCCGGACCTGCCCATCTTCGAGCTGTCGGCCCGCACGGGCGAGGGGCTGGAGGGATGGTTGGATTGGGTTCGGGAGTCTCAGCGACGTTATTGCTGACGCTGCTCCGGAAGCGCCACGACGTGAACGTCGATGTCTGACGCCAGCTTGAGTAGGTCGCCCACGGTGGACCCCCGGAGGAATTGGTACAGCTTCCCCCGCCTGGAATGCCCTACGAAGAGATTAGCTACGTTCTCCTCATGGACGAGTCGCGCCAGCTCGCGAGCCACGTCGGATCCGGAAACCCTCAGCACCCGGGCACCCAGATCCTCGGCAAAGCGCAGGTTATCCTCTAGCTGCCTCTTCTCCTCCGGGGAAGCTCGCGCCCAGGAGGGAATCTCCACGAAGACCGCCACCAACTCGGCCTGCAGGCGGTTCGCCATCAGCCACGATCGGCGAATTACATGCTGGGAGCTGGGATCGGCCGATACCCCCACCATGACCTTCTCCCCGGCGGGCCACACTTCCTCGATCTGATGGCTCTTCATGTAGTCAGCCAGGTCCCCCTCCACCGTGGTAGCCACCTTTCTGAGGGCCAGTTCGCGAAGCGCGGTGAGGTTTCCCTCTCGGAAGAAGCGGCGGAGCGCCTGCTCCGCCCTTTCCGACGGGTAGACATTGCCATGCTTGATCCGCTGCCGCAAAGCTGAGGGCGACATATCGACCAACTCCAACTCATCGGCCTGGTCCACCACCCGGTCCGGTATCCTCTCGTTTACCAGGGCTCCCGTGATCCGCTCAACCACATCTGCCAGACTCTCCATATGCTGGATGTTCAAGGTACTGATGACGGTGATGCCCGCCTCGAGCAGATCTTGAACGTCCTCCCACCGCTTCTGATGCCTGGAGCCGGGGGCGTTGGTATGGGCCAACTCGTCTACTAGAGCCACATCGGGGTGGCGGCGGATCATCGCCTTGGTGTCCATCTCCTCAAGGACCACCCCCTTGTACTCGACCCGCAGACGAGGAATCACCTCTAGATCCCCTATGGCCTCGATAGTCTTTGGCCGATCGTAGGTCTCCACGAAGCCGACCACCACGTCCGTACCTCGCTCCTTACGGCGTCGCCCCTCCAGGAGCATCGCGTAGGTCTTCCCCACACCTGGGGCCATGCCCAGGTAGAGGCGAAGCCGTCCGCGCCCCCCTTCCCCCGCCTGGCGCCGGACCCGCTCCAGCATTTCCTCGGCGGTCGGCCGATCCTCACGATTGCGATTGCGCTCGTCCATTCATCGGTCCTAAGTCCTGGAGATCCTGAGTCCTGAGGGGATACCTAAGCCAGCACGCAGGACCGTCATCTACTCGCCTTATCTAGTGCCAGGTTCAACTCTAGCACGTTCACCCTCGGCTCACCGAGGATCCACAACGTGCGCCCCTGGGTATACTGATCCACCATCGCTCGTACCTGCGCCTCGGGCAGGCCGCGGGCGGCTGCCACCCGGCCTACCTGGAGATAGGCGTTGGCTGGGGTTATGTGGGGATCGAGCCCGCTTCCAGAGGTGGTAACGGCGTCCACGGGCACAGGGACGTCGGAGGGGAGGTTGTTCTCCTGCCGGTATGCCTCTGTTCGCTCGCGCACGGAGTCGACCAGCTTCTGGTTGGTCGGTCCCAGGTTGGAGCCGCTGGAGGCCGCGGCGTCATAGCCATCCTTTCCAGCCGCTGAAGGGCGGGGATGGAAGTACTTCGGGTCGCTGAAGTTCTGCCCAATGAGGCTGGACCCGATCACATTGCCGCTCTCGTCGCGGATTAGACTGCCGTTGGCCTGCGAAGGGAACAGCAGCTGAGTCAACCCCGTGACCGCCAGTGGGTAGATGATACCCAGAAGGATCGTCATAAGCACTATCATCGACACAGCGCTGCGTGTTTGTCTTACCAGTTCCATGTTTGATATCTCCCAAAGCTGTCAGCCATCAGCCCAGCTGATCGCCGATCCCTACATTACGCCAGTCCGATAGCAGCCACGATCAGGTCGACCAGTTTGATCCCAATGAAGGGCAACACGAGGCCGCCAACACCGTATATCAGCAGGTTGCGCTGGAGTAGCTCCGCAGCCGGAGCCGGCCTGTACCCCACGCCCCTGAGGGCCAGGGGGACCAGTGCGATGATGATCAGTGCGTTGAAGATCACCGCCGACAGGATGGCGCTCTGCGGCGTCGCAAGCTGCATGACATTCAGGGCGTTGAGCTGCGGATAGGCGGTGGCGAAGGCCGCCGGTATGATGGCGAAGTACTTCGCCACGTCGTTGGCCACCGAGAAGGTGGTAATTGCCCCCCGGGTGATCAGCAGCTGCTTGCCTATGGCCACCACCTCGATCAGCTTGGTGGGGTTCGAATCCAGGTCAACCATGTTGGCCGCCTCTTTAGCCGCCGAAGTCCCGGAGTTCATCGCCAACCCCACATCCGCCTGGGCCAGCGCCGGGGCATCGTTGGTGCCGTCCCCGCTCATGGCCACCATGTGGCCCTGCTCCTGCTGCTCCCTGATGATCTTGATCTTATCTTCAGGCTTCGCCTGCGCCACGAAGTCGTCCACTCCCGCTTCTTTGGCTATGGTGGCTGCGGTGAGGGGGTTGTCACCGGTGATCATGATGGTGCGTATGCCCATCTTGCGGAACTCCTCGAACCGCTGGCGCATCCCCGGCTTCACCGTGTCCTTCAGGTAGACGACGCCCAGCAGCCGCTGGTCCTCCGCCACCGCCAGCGGGGTGCCGCCCTCCCGGGCGATGCGCTCCACCTGTTGGGCCAGATCCCGGGGGATCTCGACTCCCAGCCTGGCAGCGACGGAATCCGGTGCGCCCTTCAGCCACACCCGTCCATCCAACGACAGGCCGCTCATGCGACTCTGAGAGGTGAAAGGGATCACCTCCGCCCCCGCAGGAGCGCCACCGTCGAGCGAGCGGGGAGCTGTCGCCCCCAACTGCCCGGCGAGGGCAATGATGCTGGTACCTTCCGGAGTCTCGTCACCCAGGGAGGACCAGAGAGCGGCTCGCACCGCCTCCTCGGGACTCGCCCCACCCACCGGCAGGATCTCCGCGGCGAGGCGGTTGCCGTAGGTGATGGTTCCGGTCTTGTCCAGCAGCAGCACGTCCACATCGCCTGTGGCCTCAACAGCCCGACCCGAGGTAGCCAGGACGTTGAAGCGAGTGACTCTGTCCATTCCGGCGATACCGATGGCCGAGAGCAGCCCGCCGATAGTGGTTGGGATCAGGCATACCAGCAGGGCAATAAGCACCACCACCGAGACGGAGCTGCCGGAATAGATGGCAAAGGGCTCCAGCGTCACCACCGCCAGTAGGAAGACGATGGTCAGCCCCGACAGCAGGATATTGAGCGCGATCTCGTTGGGCGTCTTCTTGCGGCTGGCGCCCTCCACCAGCCCTATCATTCGGTCCAGGAAGGTGTGGCCGGGGTCCTCGGAGATGCGGACCTTCAGCCAGTCGCTGACCACCTGGGTGCCGCCGGTGACACTGGAGCGGATGTCGGTGTTCGGTTCCTTCAGCACGGGGGCGGACTCGCCGGTGATCGCGGCCTCGTTCACGTAGGCGATACCCTGGATCACCTCACCGTCGCTAGGAATGATCTCTCCCTCCCGAACTAGGATCAGGTCCCCTCGGCGCAGGTCGTGGGAGCTTATCATCTCTTCCCGATCGTCCCGCAATCGCCGAGCCGGGGTGTCCTTTCGGGTGGCCCGGAGGGTATCGGCCTGCGCCTTGCCCCGCACTTCGGCCATGGCCTCGGCGAAGTTGGCGAACAGCACGGTCAGCCACAGCCAGATCGAGATCTGAAGGGTGAAGCCCACCGGGACGCCGGACGCCAACTGCTGAACGAAGTAGCCGCTGGTGATTACGGCACCCACCTCCACCACAAACATCACAGGATTGCGGAGCATCCAGCGAGGATCGAGCTTCACCGCAGACTGGAGAGCAGCGTGCCCCAGCATCTCCCTGTTCCAGGCGCCGGCACCGGTCCGGCGCGAAGCTGCCATCTCCTTCATGGCGTCGGTTCCCGGCGCCCGTCGGGTGGGGGGCTCCAGTCCCCTCACCGGGGCCGCATCGCGGGCCGGCACAGTGCGAGTAGGTGTGGAGCTATCCAAGGGCTTCATGGTGCCCTGTTCTCCCTGTTGATCTTTTATCTCTTTCATAGTCCTCTGGGTCTCCTAAAAGGTCGTCCCTGCTGCCAGCAGCAGCTGCTCGACTATTGGCCCCAGGGCGAGCGCCGGGAAGTAGGTCAGGGCGCCAACGATCAGGATCGTCCCCACCAGGAGACCAACCCAGAGCGGCCCGTAGGTGGGGAAGGTGCCCAGGCTGGGGGCCACCCGCTGCTTCCGCGCCATGGACCCGGCTATGGCCAGGATCGGCACGATCATGAGGTACCTGCCGAACAGTTGGGCCAGACCGGTGGTGGGGTTGTAGAAAAGGGTATTCGCGTTCAGGCCAGCGAAGGCCGACCCATTGTTGCCAGTGCTGGAGCTGTAGACGTACAGCATCTCGCTGAAGCCATGGGGGCCAGGATTGGCGATGCTGCTGGTGCCCGCCTCGGTCACGCTGGCCAGGGCGGTGAAGCCCAGGATAGGCAGCGCCAGGACGAGCACGGAGAGCATGGCCATCTTGACCTCGTAGGACTGGACCTTCTTACCCAGGAACTCCGGCGTGCGCCCGACCATCAGGCCGGCGATGAAGACCGCCAGGATCGCGAAGACCAGGATGCCGTACAGCCCAGCGCCGGTCCCGCCGAAGACCACCTCGCCCAACTGTATGTTGAGCAGCGGCACCATGCCGGCCAGCGGCATGAAGCTGTCGTGCATGCTGTTGACGGCACCGCAAGATGTTGCGGTGGTCACGACGGCCCAGAGCACCGAGGCGGAGATCCCGAAGCGAGTCTCCTTACCCTCGAAGTTGCCACCTGCCTGCAGGGGCGACGTTTGCTGGTCCACCCCCAACTGAGCGATCAGCGGGTTGCCGGCCTGCTCATTCGGCAGGGCCACGGCTACCCCTAGAACGAATATCACGGCGGCGGCGGCCCACAGGCCCCACCCTTGCCGGGTATCCCCCACCATCCGACCGAAGGTGTAGAGCAGCCCAGCCGGGATGCAGAGGATCAGCAGCATCTCCAGAATGTCCGTCAGCGGGTTCGGATTCTCGTAAGGGTGGGCCGAGTTGGCGTTGAAGATGCCCCCGCCGTTGGTGCCCAGCTCCTTGATGACCTCCTGGCTCGCCACCGGCCCCTGGGCGATGGTCTGGGTTGCCCCTTCCACCGTCGTCACCTGTGTGTACTCGTTCAGGTTTTGGGGAACCCCCTGCCACACCAGCACCAGGGCGAAGACGATCGAGATCGGCAACAACAGGTAGAGGGCGGATCGAACCATGTCTGCCCAGAAATTGCCGATGCTATCGGCCGAACGTCTGGATAGCCCCCGCACCAGGGCGATGGCGATGGCGATGCCGGTGGCCGCCGAAACGAAGTTCTGGACGGCGTAGCCCGCCATCTGCGTGAAGTAGCTTACGGTGGTCTCCGGGACATAGGATTGCCAGTTGGTGTTGGTGGTGAAGCTGGCGGCTTCCCCGAAGGCCAGGTCCGGTGGGAGCGCTCCAAGTCCCGCAGGGTTGAAGGGCAGAAAACCCTGCAACCGTTGAATGGCATACAGCAGCAGCATGCCCGCCAGGTTGAACAGCAGCATGGCTGCCGTATAGGTAGTCCACCGTTGCTCCACCGCCGGGTTAACGCCGGCCATCCGGTAGATCAGCCCCTCCACGGGTTCCAGTACCGGACTGAGTAAGGTGCGCTCGCCCCCGAAGACCCGGGCCATGTAGAGGCCAAGGGGCTTGGTGAGGGCTAGCAGCACCAGCAGGAAGACCACAATCTGAAGGAGTCCGGTTGTACTCACTTCTATTCTCCCGATGGGTGCGGCATGGCCTCATGCCGCTTGATGTGTATCGTGAACCAGCTTCCCTCCAGCGACACAACGGAGCAGAGCCCGTATCGATCGGTCAGGCTCTTACACAGCTGTAGCAGCTGCCTAACCTCACCCCTGCGGGTCAGTCTCCCGGTCACGTCGATGGATCTCATCGCCTCCTGGGGTGCGCTGGACAGAGCCTCACAGGCTGAGGCCAGCGTCCATTCCCAGTCGACGGGTCTGACTGCGCGCCGTCTCGCTTGATAGCGTTGAATCCGGTCCTCAATAGCTGATGAAACAGCCATAGCTAGAATCTCTCCGGTTTCAGGAGGGCGTACAGCAGGTAGCCCAACAGTAGCAGCGCCGCCACCCCTCCAAGGATAAATTCGCCGATCACCTAGACCCTCCCTCCAGTCGGTCACATATCATCACGTAACCGATGCTCATCACAAAAAAGCCAACGGTCAGCATTAGAAACGCAACGTCATTCATGTAAACCTCCTACTCGCTCACTCCGGCCGCCTCGCTCACTACCCGCAGCAGGGACTCCAACAGAAAGGGCTTGGGTAGATAGGCCAGGGGGCGGAACTCCGATAGGCGGGCAGGGTTCACCCTCACGGCGGAGGCGACGATGACCGGTATCTCCATACCCCGACGCCTCAACTCCCGCAGCACGTCCCATCCGGTGCGATCCGGGAGGTTGATGTCCAGGATCAGCAGATCCGGCCGGACGCGACCCGCTTGGTCCACAGCTTCGGAGGCGGTCACGGCCTCGTCGACCCGGTAGCCCAGTGCCGCCAGATTCCTGCCGATCACCTGTCTCAGCGTGGCTTCGTCCTCGACCAGCAGGATCCTGAAGGGATCCACCGCATTCCCTTCCCGACGAAGGGCTGGTGCTACATCAACTTCCACCACAAGATTTGCTCTCTTCACCCTTACCATAGTCCCACCCAATGCCGGCAATCCCAGCGCGGCCACGAAGAGCCTTTCGCCTTGCCCCGCATAGCGGTTCATTCCGTGTCAGAGGTTATCAGGTGATCGATCAGGGGCGTGTCAGCGAGAGAGGGGGGCTGCTCAAGATGAGCTCACGGATCGAAGCCCCCCGCTCAACGAGGGATCAAGGGACGGGGGCTGGGGAATAGGAGGTTCTATTCTTCCTCGGACTCGAGGCGGTATCCAACCCCTGGCTCGGTGAGGAAGTATCGAGGGCGCTGGGGATCGGGTTCCAGCTTCTGGCGAAGCTGGGCTACGTACACGTGCAGATAGTGGCTCTCGGACCCGTATTCCGGTCCCCAAACGAGCTGGAGCAAGGAACGGTTGGTGAGCAGTTTGTTGGGATGGGTCACGAAGACCTTCAGCAGCTCGTACTCCGTGGGAGTGAGGTGGACCTCCTGCCCACTAACCCGCACGCACCGTCGCTCGAAGTCCACCTCGAAATGCCTCGTGCGGAAAACCGCATCGCTGCCACTGGAGGGGCGAGCGGTGTGACGTAGCGCGACTCGCAATCGAGCCAGCAACTCCCCCACGCTGAAGGGCTTGGTGATATAGTCGTCGGCTCCCAATTCCAGGGCAGCGATCTTGTCTCGCTCAGTGCTTCGAGCAGAGAGCACCAGAATGGGCGTGTTGCCTCTTTCCCTCAACTGTCGGATGACATCCATGCCACTCCCGTCCGGCAACCCCAGGTCTAGAATCACCACATCGGGCCGGCGTCGAGCCCAGCTCCGCAGGGTCGCCTCCATGCTGTCGGCTGTATCTACCTGGAAGCCATGGCGCCCCAGGTTAGTGCGGAGAGCCAGCAGTATCTCTGGCTCGTCGTCGACAACCAGTACTCGCGCACCCGATCGTTGCTGATTCATTCCACCTATACTCCTTGGCTGCCGCTGTCATGGGGGTCGTGCCGCGTAATCGGCAGAGTGAAGACAAATCGCGATCCGCCCTCGCGTCTGTTCTCGACCCAGATCCGGCCACCATGGGCTTCCACCAACCCCTTAGCGACCGCAAGGCCCAGACCAGTCCCCTTGGGCCGGGCCCCCCCCTGCTGCAGTCTCTCGAAAGGTCGGAACAGAAGTGTCGTTGCCTCGGCCGGAATGCCTGGCCCCCGATCCTCCACCGCGATCCTGATCTCCTCGTCCACCTTCTGCGCCCTAATCCGAATCTCTGTTGCTGGAGGAGAATACTTGGCAGCGTTCTCGACCAGGTTGGAGAGCACCTGGTCGATCTGCACGTAGTCCAACCGCACCGGCGGAAGGCCATCGGCCAAGTCCACCACCACATGGTGCCGTGCGGTGCTGGGGCGCAACCGCTGCAGAACATCACCAATCAGCGGACCCAGGGGGTACCAATCGAACTCGGGCCGCAGCCCGCCGCCCTGGATGCGGGACAGATCCAGCAAGTTGTTCACGATCCGGTTCAACCGCAGGGTTTCCCGCTCGATGGCCGCCGCAAACTGGTCCCTTTCACCTTCGCTCCAGTCCACATCCTTCTGAAGCAGACTGCCAGCCGAAGCCATAATGGAGGCCAGGGGTGTCCGCAGGTCGTGGGATACCGCGTTCAGCAAGTTGGTCTTGACCTCGTCCGCCCGCTGCAGCACTTCGGTCTTCATCGCCTCCTCCCGCAGCCGGGTCCGCTCCACGGCAATACCAAGCTGGCTGGAAACCGCGGAGAGCAGGCGGTTGTCGGCCTCGTTGAACTGCAGGCCCCTTGGACCCCTGGAGAGACACAGGGTCCCTATCTTGCGTCCCTGGGACTTGACCTGCACGATGTGCACCCGATCACCTTCGCGTGACTTCCCCTTGGTGGCATACGGTGAGACAATGCGCACCCACCTCCCAGGCACGCCACGATGTGACCCCGTTGGAGCGATACCCTCACCGAGCATGCTGGATGGACTACGACCCAACACATCCGGAGCGGGCAGGGCCGACAGCTCGCCCGCTCCGGCGCGAAGCGTCGTCTCCGGACCGTCGGTCAGGTAGATAGCAACAGCTGCCAACCCCAACTCCTGGCGAAGTCGCTCCGCGACCGCAGAGAGCGCCTCCCGGAGGTCGGACTTACTCAGCAATCGCACGACATCATACAACACCACTGCCTCCTGCTCCCGCTCCCTGGCTTGCTGAGCTCGCCTTCGCTGCCCTGCCGCTAGCTGCCCAGTGATGATGGCAGCGAGGAGGAACATCAGCAACGCCACCCACTCCTCCGGGTTGTCGATGGTGAAGCTGTGCAGCGGATCCACGAAGAACCAGTCGAAGGTGAGGAAGGCCAGCACCGAGGCGAGCACCGCCGGACCGCTGCCAAAAGCGGTGGCAATGACTAGAACAGCGATCAGGTAGAGCATCGATACGTTGGCGATGTTGGTCCACCCGGCGGCGAAGCCGATGAGCAGGCTCACGAAAAATACCGCCACGAACGCACCACCATATCCGAGCCAGAGACGGAATCTAGACCATCTCCAACTGTCAAAGGACCTCAACTTGGCTGCTCCTTGATGTTCAAGTCCAGGCGTGCCATTCCCGATCATGGGCACTCCAGAAGGGATCCGTCGAGAAAAGGTTACCCCTTCCCCACTCCAGGTGCAACACGAGGCCTCCTCAAGAAGCAACGCAGCCTTCCGGCCTTCCGGGGGTGCGGCCTACATTTCCGGGC
>DIXP01000056.1:0-52283 GCA_002436065.1 Chloroflexi bacterium UBA6077 | reverse complement strand
CCCTCCCGCGGTGTGGACACGCCTGCTAGCCATACCGTGTCAGGTTTATTTGTTAACGGCCATCAGCGTCCTTGAGCGTCTCAGCCTGGTCCGTTCACGGCCAGGCGTCGAAGCCGGCGCTTCCCGAAAACTTGAGCCGCACCCGCCTTCCGGCCTTTCCTTGCCTTTTCGTCAAGTGTCTGGTAGCATCCGAGACTGAACCTCAGCTAGAGACTAGGCCATGGCCGAGTTACTCCGACCCGCTCCCGTAGACGAAGAGTTGAGCCAGCGAGTTTTCTGGTTCACCCAATTGAGATGGCTGGCCACATTCACGGTCGTCGTCGGCACATTCGTGGCCACCAACTTCCTTGGTGTTGGGGTAAATCCCCTCCCTCTCTACCTCATCGGCGCGGCCATAGCGCTCTACAACTTCCAGTTCCTAGCCGGCCTCAAGCGGGCGGAAACGGCCCCAAAGAACAGCTGGCTGAACAGCGCACGGTCCATCGCCAACGCGCAGATCGTGGTGGACCTCTTCTTCTTGACACTGCTGATCCACTTCACTGGAGGCGTGGAGAACCCACTCAGCTTCTTCTACATCTTCCACGTGATCATCGCGAGCATCCTGCTGTCCAGGCAGCAGACATTCCTCCAGGCCACGGTGGCGAACCTGTTTTACGGCGGGCTGGTGTTGGGCGAGTTCGTTGGGTTGATACCCCACGTCCACCTCTTCGGCGCCGCGTCGCCGGACATGTCCCGTGACGGCTTCTACGTGGCCAGCGCGCTGCTGGTGTTCGGCAGCACCCTCTACCTGGCCGCCTACATGGCCACCTCCATCACCGGCAGGCTGAGGGAGAGGGACCAGGAGATCATGGACCTGACAGAGAAGCTGGGACTGAAGGCCAAGGAGCTGGGGGAGGCGTACAACCATCTGGCAGAGTTGGAGCGGATCAAGAGTGAGCACCTTGGCAAGATCTCCTTCGAGATCAAGCCCCACCTGGCGACGATCCAGACCTGCCTAAGGACAACACTCGAAACCCTGGATGGGGAGAAACCGGCCGTGCGCCGGGACTTGATCGAGCGAGCTGACAGGCACTCCCAGCGACTGCTGAACGTGGCCAACGACCTCTCGGTGCTATCCCGGGCCCGCGAGGCCAGAATGTTCACCGACAGGAAGCCGGTGGACCTGCTGGAGATCGTGCAGAGGGTGGTAACCATCAACAAGCCCGAGGCCGATGCCAAGTCTATTACCCTCTCAGCCGAGTTTCTGGAGCAGCCTCCTTGCCTATTTGCCGACCCCAATGCCCTGGAGCAGGTGGCTGCCAACCTGGTCTCCAACGCCGTCACGTACACCCTCGAGGGCGGGCGGGTGGAGATCCTGGTGGACGCGCTGGGCAACGCTGCGCGGCTACGTGTAAAGGACACCGGCATCGGTATATCCGCCACGGACCTCCCCAAGGTATTCAACGAGTTCTACCGGGCGGAGAACGCCCGCCGCTTCAACGAGGAGGGATCGGGGTTGGGCCTCTCCATTGTGAAGGGCATCGTGGAGACCCTCGGCGGTCAGGTCGACATCGACAGCCACGTGGGGCAGGGCACCATCTTCACCATCGTCCTTCCTGGCGGCCCGCTCCCCTGCAAGAAGTCCGACCCCAACGGCAACTGAGCCTCACCCTCCAGGGCACAACCCTTGCATCGCTGCTTCGTAGATCGTTGGGTGGGTAGGGTCTTGAAGGCCGTTCTCTCGCGGCGTGAGTCCTCGATGGCTAGGATAGTGCAAAGCTCTATCTTTCTCGCCAGCGCCCTCTTGGGCAGTTGCATGCTGCTGCTTATGGTGGGGCTGAGCATGGCCGCGCGGCCGGACACCTTTGCCGGCCTGGGATTGGAAGAGGTAGGCAAGACCGGCCTGGCCATAGCCCTGGCTGCGGGGGTGGGAGCTGTTCTCAGCACGGTGCTAATCCGAATCCTGCAGCTGATCCACGATAACATGGAAGACCATGCCGAACCCGAAGCGGAGTAGCTGGCAACTGAGGGGGTCGTTCCGCAATTCCCCGGAGTACCGTAGGGAAGGGGCTCGTCCCCTTCCGCCCACGGGACATGGACGCGCGAGGTCGCCCATCCCCTACCGCGTTGCCCACCACCGCCGGGCGGCAGGGGATAAACCCCTGCCCTACGTTAGGAACGCGCGCTACGCCTTGTCCAGCTCGAAGGCCTCGTGCAGCTTCTGCACCGCCTCCAACACCCTCTCTCGATCGACACAACAGGTGATGCGGATCTCCGAGGTGGTGATCATCTCTATGTTGATGCCGGCGTCGAACAGCGTCCGGAACATGGCCGATGCGATGCCCGGCGCGCTCTGGATCCCTGCGCCTACAACGGACACCTTGCCAAGATTATCGGTGCTGGTCACGAGTTGAGCCCCTATCTGGTTGGCCAGCGGCTCGATGATCCGCAGCGCCTTGGCCAGGTCGGTCCGCCCCACCGTGAAGGAGAGATCGGTAGCCCCCTCCACGCTGACGTTCTGGACGATGACGTCCACGCTGACGCCCGCCTGTGCCAAAGGCTCGAAGACCGAGGCAGCCAGCCCGGGGCGATCAGGAACGCCGGCCACGGTGATCTTCCCGACGTTGAGGTCGTGAGCTATGCCACGCACCCGATTTCTGGTTTCCATTCCACCAACCTCGTGTATGAGAGTGCCCATCTCGTCGTTGAAGCTGGAGCGCACCATTATGGGCATACCGAACGCCTCTCCCAGCTCCACCGACCTGGGGTGCATCACCTTCGAGCCCAATTGGGCCATCTCCAGCATCTCCTCGTAGGAGATCTCCTCCAGCTTGCGGGCCTGCGACACAATCCGCGGGTCGGTCGTGTATACGCCATCCACGTCGGTGTAGATGTCACAGCGGTCGGCCTTCAAGGCCACCGCCAGCGCTACCGCCGTCGTGTCCGATCCACCCCGTCCCAGGGTCGTTATGTCGAACTGGTCGGTGACCCCCTGGAACCCGGTGACTATCACGACCTTGCCGGCGTCTAGCTCTCGCCGCAGCCTCTCGGAGTCCACCGCCTGGATTCGGGCCCGGCCATAGAGGGCGTCGGTGTGGATGCCCGCCTGGCCTGCGGTGAGAGATATCGCCCCGTGTCCCATGGAGCGCAACGCCATGGCCATCAGGGTAGCGGAGACGGTCTCTCCCGTGGACATCAGCAGGTCCATCTCCCGCTCGTCCGGCTCCTGGGAGACCTGGTGGGCTAGCCGGATCAGCTCGTCCGTGGTCTTACCCATGGCCGAGACGACCACAACCAGGCTGTCTCCCCCCATCTTCGCGTCGACTATCCGTTTAGCAACGGCTAGGATCCTCTCCGCTGTGGCTACCGAAGACCCTCCATACTTCTGGACGATAAGTGCCATTGCCTTTCTATCCTCTTTCGGTGATCTGAGCCCCGGAGTAGCAGACCCTCGTGATGATGGTCCTCCCATCTACCCCCGATCGAGCGCCTGTCCTCATCATCGCCTCGGCGACCCGCTCCTCCCCGCCCAGCACAAAGGCCAGGATGCTGGACCCCGAACCGCTGAGGGCGGAGCCGGCGGCACCGGCCGTCACGGCCGCCTCGATGATATCCTCCATAGCCGGGAACAGCTTTCGGCGGTAAGGCTGATGCAGGGCGTCCTCCATGGCCACCCGCAGGTGGCCGATGGAGCCGGTGGCCATGGCCGCCAGCAGCATCGAGGCTCGACTGATATTGAAAACAGCATCCGCCCGTGAGACCCGCGCCGGCAGCACATCTCGGGCCTCGGCCGTCATCATCGGGAAGTCAGGCACGAAGACGACGATGCCCAGGTCGGCAGCCAAGGGCACGCTGATTCGCTCTACGATGCCGTCGTTCATTACCGCGACCTGGAGTCCGCCAAAGAGGGCCGGGGTGACGTTGTCGGGGTGGCCCTCCATCTTAGTGGCGATCTGGAGCAGCATCTGGCTGGATAGGGGATGGCCCAGCAGTTCGTTGCCGGCCACGAGGCCGGCTACCAGGGCCGCACTGCTGCTGCCCAACCCCCTGGCCAACGGCACCCAGTTCATGCAGGAGAGCTTGAGGGGCGGGACTCGCTTCTCCAGCTTCTCGTACACGGCCAGCACCCCCTGGTAGACCAGGTTGTCCTGGCCCTGGGAGAGCACGTCCTCGCCCTCGCCAGAGAGCGTCACGCCGAACTCGTCGCTGGCCTCGATAGAAACGGTGTTGTGCAGGTCCAGTGCGATCCCTATGGAGTCGAACCCGGGGCCAAGGTTGGCGCTGGTAGCCGGCACTCGAACGGTAACTCGCCTGGGCATGGTGAGGTATAGCTCCGCAAGCGATAATAAGGTGGCAAGAGACGCGCGGCAAATGATAGCGCAGAGGCTGATTGAGGGCAAGTCGAGGCGGAGAGCCAGGTTCAACGACACGGAGACGCGGTGACGTGACGAAGAAGGCAGAAACAGGATGGATGGGGCAGGTCCGTCCATCCTGTCCATCCTGTCCATCCTGTCCACATACCGGCGCTGAGAATAGTATATAGACACAATTAACGCCGGCAAATACCGACCTACTGGTATAATCCGACGGAAAGGAGATACGATGGAAACGGTCCCCTACCTGCTGTCGCTTGAGGGCGTCGTCGAGCGGATAACCTACTCCAACGAAGAGAACGGCTACACCATCGCCAGACTGCAGCCGTCGGACGACCGCGACCTGGTCACCATCGTGGGGAACCTCCCCTCGCTCAACGTCGGAGAGTCGCTGCGGCTGCAGGGCCGCTGGATCACCCATGCCCGCTTTGGCCGCCAGTTCCAGGTGGATCGCTACCAGGTGGTGCTGCCCGCCACCGTGGAAGGGATTCGCCGCTACCTCGGCTCGGGTCTGATAAAGGGGATCGGCCCCGTCACCGCCGGCCGGATCGTGGAGCAGTTCGGCGTGGAGACGCTAGAGGTGATCGAGCAGGAGCCAAAGCGGCTGCGCGAGGTGCCGGGTCTCGGCTACAAGCGGGCGGAGATGATCACCAGGGCCTGGGAGGAGCAGAAGGTGATCCAGGAGGTGATGGTCTTCCTGCAGTCGCTCCAGATCAGCCCCTCCCTGGCCGTCCGGATATTCAAGCAGTACGGCGAGGCATCCCCCTCCATCGTCCAGAAGGAGCCATACCGGCTGGCACGGGAGGTGTTCGGCATCGGCTTCCTCACCGCCGACAAGATCGCCCGCAGCGTCGGCATCCCCCAGGACTCGATCGAGCGCACCATGGCCGCCGTGCTCCACCGGCTCTCCGAGGCGTCGGACGACGGCCACACATACCTGCCCCGCCCGGAGCTTGTCCAGGCGAGCGCCGAGATGCTGGAGGCACCACCCGAGCGTGTGGAGGCCGCCATCAACCAGCTGATCGAGGAGCACGCCGTCTGGAGGGAAGAAGCGCCCGACCACGAGGCAGTCTACTTGCCCCCCCTGCACTACGCGGAGCTGGGGGTAGCGGGCCGGATCAAGGGGTTGGTCGGCGACCCAACGGACCGGCTGTCGCTGTTCAAAGAGGTGGACTTCGAACGGGCCATCGCCTTCCTGAAGGAAAAGGACGGCGTCGAGCTGGCGGAGCGGCAGCGTGAGGCGGTGATCTCAGCCCTCACACGGAAGGTGACCGTGATAACCGGCAACCCCGGCACCGGCAAGACCACCTGCGTCCGCTCTATCATCCGGCTCGCCGAGGCAAAGGGCAGCAAGGTGCTGCTGGCCGCGCCCACGGGGAAAGCTGCCAAGCGGCTCTCAGAGGCCACCGGCCGGGAGGCAAAGACTCTCCACCGAATGTTGGAGTTGAGGCCAGGTAGCCGCGAGGCCCGTTACGACCAGCAGGAGCCGCTCCCCGCCGACCTGGTGATCGTGGACGAGACCTCCATGATGGACGTGCTGCTCACCAACCACCTGCTGAAGGCGGTGAGCTCCGAGTCTCACCTGGTGCTGGTGGGCGATGTGGACCAACTCCCCTCGGTGGGACCGGGCAACGTCCTGCGGGACATCATCGACTCCGGCGCCGTCTCGGTCGTTCGGCTGGACACCATCTTCCGCCAGGCCCAGGAGAGCAGCATCGTCCTGAACGCCCACCGGATCAACTCCGGCGAGATGCCGGTCTTCGACAAGGGCTACGGCGAGAGCTTCATGGTGCAGGAGGAGGACACGGAGAGGGTCTTCGAGGTCATACTGAAGATGGTCACCGAGCGCATGCCCCGCAAGTTCGGCCTCCACCCCTTGCGAGACGTCCAGATCCTCAGCCCCATGTACCGTGGGAAGGCCGGCGTGGCCCACCTGAACGAGCAACTGCAGGAAGCGTTGAACCCACCGGACCCCCGCAAGCCGGAGAAGCGGTTCGGCGGCAGACTGTTTCGGGCGGGCGACAAGGTGATGCAGATCCGGAACAACTATGAGAAGGAGGTGTTCAACGGTGACTCCGGCCGGATTGTCTCACTGGACCCGGAGGAGCAGTCGGCCACGGTGGTCTTCGACGACGACCGTGTGGTCGAGTACGACTTCTCGGAGCTGGACGAGCTCGTCCACGCATACGCCATCTCCGTCCACAAGGCCCAGGGTGCGGAGTACCCGGCCGTTGTGATCCCGGTGGTCACCCAGCACTACCTGCTGCTGCAGCGCAACCTGATCTACACAGCCATCACCCGGGCGAAGAAGCTGGTCGTCCTCGTTGGCACCAAGAGGGCCCTTGCCATCGCCATCAAGAACAACAAGATCGCCGCACGCTACAGCGGCCTCCGGCGCAAGCTCTCCCCCGCCTCCTCACAGTAGTTCCATTCCTCGCTATCTAATCCTGTCCATCCTGTTTCGTCTCCCTGCTCCCAGCCCTAGCTCGCTCCCATCTTCCGCCTCAGCCGGGCGAGCCTGTGCTCCAACTCCTGCCGCTGCTGCTCGACCCGCCACGGGTCCCCCTGTACCGCCCGCAGCTCCAGGGCCGCGAGGGCCCGCATGGTCAACTGTGCTGCCTCTCCGTAGTCCCTGGCGACGTGCTCGTAGTGCTTGGCCATCTCCACATAGGCCGCCAACGTGTAGCCGTGGCCGCTTCCCACCAGCTTCCGCCACAGCTCCAGCGCGTCCTCACGCTGCCGAAGCCTCTTGTACAGAGTACCTAGCCTCATCATCGCTTTTCCCCGCAGATCGCCCCGCGGGGCCAACGCCACCGCACGCTCGTAGCAGAGAGCTGCCCGATCGGCCAGTCCCAAACCCTCGAAGGTAGCGCCCAGGGCGCACAGGTCTCGGCAGTCCTCCACATCCGGGTGGAAGGGGTCGACGTACTGGCGGGCCAGGCGGGTGGCCAGGGTAGCCAGGGAGAGCAGGTCGTGCCGGTTGTGCTCGAAGACTGGAGCCAGGGGTCGGGCATCCCCACTCCGCAGGTAATCGAAGTAGATGCCGGGGATCGCCCAGCCCGGCACATCCACCTCCCGCTCCACCCCCAGGATCGCCGCCTCTAATGAGGAGAGGGCACAGCTCTCCAGGCGATCCTTCCAGAGCCGGCGAGCCGGGAACAGCAGATCCAGGTGGGGCAGGTCGCGCAGGGGGAAGGGGCGGCGAGCCATCTGGAAGCGGGTCTCCAGGAGCGGCAGGTCGAATGACTTGCCATTGAAGCTGACCACCCCGCGGAACGGCTCCAGAGCCTCGGCCAGGGCATGGAGGAGCGCCTCCTCGCCGTCGTAATCCTCCATGAAGTACTGTCGAACCACGAAACGCATCCCCTGGAAATAGCCGATCCCCACCAGGAAGGCGTAGGTACCGGTGCCGCCCGCCAACCCCGTCGTCTCCAGATCCACGAAGACGCACTGGGACAGGTCGAAGGCCACGCCGCCGAGTCCCCTGGCCATCCAGGGGAAGACCTGTGGATCCGCCTCCAGCGCCTCGTCCAACCGATACGCACCGTGCGGATGCCCCGCTGGATGCGAGTGCTCCACGAGGAAGCACTCTCCATAGGGAGTGGAGACCTTCTCGCCAGGCAGCACCCGCTCCACCGTGTGTGGGGACCGTCGATCCCGCAAGAAGCCGAAGCGGCCCCGCGAGGCATCAGGGGGAGTCTCCGGGGCTTCCCGCGCGGGCGCCTCGATGTCGGCGGCAGTCTTCAGTTGGTAGCCCAGCCGGGCCAGGCGGGAGCGGAGGTCGGTCATCGTACCATTAATACCGTCTCGGCCCTGAAGGGCCGGGCTAACATCTCATTGATGAAGAGGGTACCCAGAAGTCATCCTGCGGGTGGTCTTGGGCCAAAATGTACCGGATGGTAGCAGACAGGGATGAGGAATCGACAGTCCGAGCGTAGTATCCGGCCGTCCAGAGGTGATTGCTACGCATATCAAGCCGGAGATCAGGAAATCGCAGCAGGATGCGTCGCGAAATGATCCCCTTGAACATGTTCATCGCCCTGGGTACGTCTCCTCGGTGCAGCGTTAGCAGGAGATGAACGTGGTCAGGCATCACTGCGTAGGCGATCAACTGGTACCCCTTGTCAACCGCGATCTCTCGCACAAGCGCTTCGACCATATCCTTGATTTCGTCCAACAGCACGGCTTGGCGACGATAGGTTGAGAACACGCAATGAAACGGGGCCGACCAATCTTTCCGCAAAGCTACACCTCGTTCCAGGTGGCAATAGTACCGCCGTCACGGATCGAAACCCGCGCGTTGGTTAGTCGCCGATTCTCGGCCTTGAAAGGCCGGGCTAATCTCCGGTCGTGGTTAGCCCGGCCTTTCAAGGCCGAGACGGATACGGGATCTATTCGGCATCGATCATCAGGGCCGAGACAGCACATCCAGCACCCTTCTCGTCGCCGCCTTCGCCCCGGTGCCCACCTGGAGCAGCGGGCCGACGCAGGAGGGGCAGCCCTGCTCGCAATCGCAGTTGGCTATCAGGCGAATCGCCTCCTGCAGTAGCGTCTCGTGCATCCTGTACAGCTTCTGGCTGAAGCCGACGCCGCCAGGGTAGGCCTCGTAGAGGAAGATGGTGGGGGCGTCGGTATGGGGAGATGAGACCTCGACGGCCGTGCGGAGGTCGCGCCGATCGCACATGAGGGCGACGGTCGCCACGATCCCAAGGGCGTTGGCGAGGCCCAGCAGGCCCGATTGGAGGGCATCCTTGGTCATGTCGCGCGTGGCCTCGGGGCGCAGGGTAAGCCAGTAGGAGGTGGTGTGCGTCGACTCCTCTGGGAGATGGATGGGGCCTGAGCCGATATTTTCGTGGGTGTCGAACTTTATCTTCTTGAACATGGTGGCCAACACCGTCACGTTCACCTCACCGTGGGAGCGGGTAGCGCCGCCCTCGACGGAGCGCTCGAACTCGTCCAGGACGGCCAGATTCACCGCCAGGCTGGCGTCGGTGTAGTAGTCCACCTCCACGTGGCGGACGTAGGCTTTCTTGCTCTCGTAGTCCAGCTTCTCCACCTGATACTGCCCGCTGCCGTGGAGGTAGATCGCCTCCTCGTGGATCAGCATCGGCGCAGAGAAGCGATCCACCTCGCCGAGCACCCTCGGCTGCGGCTCCGTCACGTCGATGATGACGAAGTTCTCCCGAGCCGCCGCTCTCAGCCCCACCGTCTCCGCCGGGAAGGCGTCGGACATCCAGTACCATCGGTCGCTGGCATGGTGGAGGACCCGCTCCTCGGCCAGATACTCCAGCATCTCCCCAACCGCGACGGTGCCAAACGACTCGCCGTCCCGGAATGGCAGCTCGAATGCCGCACACTTCAGGTGGTCCATCATCACCAGCAGGTTGTCCGGATTCACCAGCCCGCTCTCCGGTGAGCGCTCGAAGAAGTAGTCCGGATGGGCCACGATGTACTGGTCCAGCGGGTCGCTGCTGGCGATGAAGAGGGAGAGGGATTGCCCTTGCCGCCGCCCGGCGCGCCCCATCTGCTGCCAACTGCTGGCGATGGTGCCCGGGTAGCCCACCAGGACGCTCGCCTCCAGCCCCCCGATGTCGATCCCCAGCTCCAGGGCGTTGGTGCTCACCACGGTGCGGATGCGACCCTCCCTGATCCCCCGCTCGATGGCGCGCCGCTCGTTGGGAAGGTATCCCCCGCGGTAGCCCTGCACCCCCCACTCCGGCCGCTTGCAGCGGGCAGTCGCCTCCTTCATGTAGGTGAGAAGCACCTCCACGGACAGCCGGCTGCGGCCGAAAATGATCGTCTGGACGTCGTTGGGGACCAGAAAGCGCTCGGCGATCCGCCGGGCCTCCAGCAGGGCGCTCCGCCGTATGCCCAACTGGCGGTTGATGACGGGCGGGTTGTAGAAGACAACATCGCGAGTGCCGGAGGGCGCCCCGCTCCGGTCCACCATCTCCACCTCTTCCTCCAGCAGCCGTCCGGCTAGCTCCTGAGGGTTGGCGATGGTGGCGGAACAGCAGATGAACCGGGGGTCGGAGCCGTAGTGGCGGCAGATCCGCTTGAGACGGCGGAGCAGATTCCCCAGGTGGCTCCCGAAGACGCCTCGGTAGGTATGAAGCTCGTCGACGACTACGTAGCGGAGGTTCTCGAACAGCTTCACCCACTTCGAGTGGTGGGGCAGGATGCCGGCGTGGAGCATGTCCGGATTCGTGACCACGATGTGCCCCGCCGAGCGGACGACCCTCCGGATGTTGCCGGGGGTGTCGCCGTCGTAGGTGTACGTCTTGATGTCCACATCCAGCGCTTCCACCAACCCGTGCAGCTCCGCTATCTGGTCCTGAGAGAGCGCCTTGGTAGGGAACAGGTAGAGGGCGCGGGACTCCGGCTGCTTCAGGATCGCGTCCAGGACGGGGACGTTGTAACAGAGGGTCTTGCCCGAGGCAGTTGGCGTGACGACCACCACATTTCGGCCAGCCTGGACGTGCGCCAGCGCCTCCGCCTGGTGGGAGTAGAGGGCCTGAATGCCCCGATCTCGCAGCACGGAGACCAGCCGAGGGTCGGTGCCCTCTGGAAATGGAGCGTAGACGGCCTCCTGAGCCGGCAGACGACGGTGGGCGGTGATCCCGCCCGCAAACTCTGAGGTGAGGAAGCTGTCGACGACCTGGGCAAGATTCATGTAAGCCTCAAGCCTACTTGGCCCACTCGCGCATGAAGTCCAGGCTGACGGCCGGGGCGAAGAAGCAGGCGAACTCAAGCACGCCGTCCCCAACGTTGCGGGTCTGGTGCAGGCTCTTGGGTGGCACGTAGACGGCTACACCGGGGCCGAAGCGGTAAGGTTGCCCATCAATAGTGACCTCTCCCTCGCCCTGGAGTCCGAAGTAGACCTCAACCTCCGTATCGTGGAAGTGAGCCTGAGCCTCCACCTCCGGCTCAAAGCGCATGATGCCCATGCTACACTGGGCGCCGGGTATCATCTTCTGGTCGAACATGACGCGGGCATAGCGCCCGGGCACCGGGGAAGCCAGCTCCTGGGTCTCGTCCTTGGCAAAACGCAGGTCCGCCATCACAGTATCCCCCTTCTCTATCTTCTCTATCTTCATCTTCATCATCGTTGGAGTTGGGTGCCCAATGGGAACCCAACTCCAACAGTTCTCTACTTCATCCCGGAACGGGCAGCCTGGGCGATCAGCTTGAGGCCCTCCACCACGCTGGCAGGATCGGCGATGCCCTTGCCGGCCACCTCGAAGGCAGTGCCGTGGCCCACCGTGCCGTACACCACCGGCGCCCCAACCATCACCGCCGCCACGCGCCGCTTCCCCAGCACCTTGGTGGGCAGGTGCCCCTGATCGTGGTACATGCTGACGTAGCAGTCGTAGGGGCCATCCTCAGCCCCCACGAAGATCCCGTCCGCCGGGAAGGGTCCCTCGGCCTCTATCCCCCTGGCTCGAGCATCCTGTATGGCAGGGCCGATGATCTCGATCTCCTCGCTCCCGAAGATACCGTCTTCACCCGCATGGGGATTCACGCCGACCACCGCTATCCTCGGCTTCTGCACGCCCATCAGCTGAGCCCCCTGATGGGCCTTCTCGATAGTCCAGAGGACCCGCTCCCGAGTGATCTGGTCCAGGGCGTTGCGCAGCGAGGCGTGGTGGGTGACGCCAACCACCCGCATGGGACCGACGCACAGCATGAAGGCCACCCTCCCCACCTCTATGCCCGTCAGGTGGGCAAGGAGGCCTGGGCCGTCGAAGTGCCAGCCCGCCGCGTACATCGCGGCCTTGTTGTGGGGGCCCACCAACACCCCGTGCACCTCGCCCGCGAAGGCCAGCTCGACGCCCTTCTTGGATGCCTCCGCGAAGGCTTGCCCGCCCATCGCCTGCATCTGGCCAACTTTCAGCTCCGAGAGGTCCACGTTGGCCAGATCCAGCACCTCCACCGTCCCGTACTGGAACCGCGCCTCGGCAACCTTCTCGATGCGGCGCAGCTCTACCGGGGCAAAGCGCTGAACGCTCTGCATGACGCCGAAGTCGCCGACCACCAGGGGCCGGGCGTGCCGGTACACCTCCTCCAAGGCCATGGCCTTGAGGACGATCTCCGGCCCAATCCCCGTGGGGTCGCCCATGTTCACGGCGACGATCGGTTTGGTTGATACGCTCATGTTGCTTGCTCCAACGTAAAAGGTTCCCTCTCCCACAGGGAGAGGGCTAGGGTAAGGGCTCATGGGTGAGACCGCGAAAGCCCTCACCCCGACCCTCTCCCTGTGGGAGAGGGAGTATCTCAGGTGGCCACCCAGCTGCCGTCGACCAGAATGGTGTGGCCCGTCACATGCCTGTGCAGTATACCGATCGCCTCGCGAATCCCGCCAGCCCTATCTGGAAGGAGACGCCCCATGTGTCACGATCACTCCTCTCCGGCCGAGCTGCTGGTCAAGCTGAGCCGATATGGAACGCGCCGAAAGCGTGGTGACGATCTCAGAGCCATCTCTGCGACGCCTGCGCTTTCGGCGCTTATGCAGCCTTTGGGCGAAAGGCGATGTCGAGCGCTGTCAGACCCTACGGAACTTGGGCGCACAAGGATTGCCGAATCAGATCCCTGTGTAGCCCAGGAACAGTCGCGGTAGGAGGAGCGTAATCTCCGGGAAGCGTGCCAGCACCAAAGACGCCGTGATGAGCACTATGACGTAGGGAAATGCCCCCTTGGCCACCTGTTCCAGCGACTGATTACTCAACTTCATGGCAACGAAGAGATTGACCCCCAAGGGCGGGGTCAGCATGGCGACCTCGTTGGTGATCACCCAGATAACCCCGAAGTGGACCGGGTCCACCCCGAACTGCGTAAGCATCGGCAGCACGACCGGAGCGAGGATAACGATGGTCGCCAGGGTCTCCATGAACATACCCAGGAACACCAGCACCGCGATCACCATCAGCTGGACCTGGTAGGGATCGGTGGAGATGTTGGCCATCAGCATCGTCATCTTCTGGGGAACCTGGAACATGGTGAGAAAACGACCGAACAGCAGCGACACACCCACCACCGTTATCACCGTGGCACTCGTGGTGATGGTTAGCCTTACGGATTCCACAAACGATTGCCAATTGAGCAGTCGGTTGATCACCGTGGCGACGAAGAGGGCGTAAACTACCGACACCACGGACGCCTCTACCGGGGTGAAGATTCCGCCATATATACCGCCCAGAATGATGAAGGGGGTGGCCAGAGCCCACACGTTCTTGATTACGATGCGCCCCATCTGCGCGGGAGTGTGATGCTCCGACGAGCCCTTCAGGTTCAGCCTCCTGGCGAAGGCGTAGGCTGTCAGCATCAGGCATGCGCCGACTATGGCGCCAGGAAGGAAGCCAGCCATGAACAGGGTGGAGATCGACAGATTGCCAATCACCCCGTAGATGATCATGGGGTTGCTGGGCGGGATCAGGATACCCAGCGTGCCTCCCGAGGCCGACACACCGGCCGCGTAGTGCCGGGGGTACCCGTACTTCACCATTGAGGGGATCATCAGGGCGCCCATGGCGGCGACCGTAGCTGGCCCCGACCCCACGATGGCCGCGAAGAACATACAACCGAGGATGGTCACAATTGCGAGACCACCCCGCATCCGGCCCACGAACAACGAGGCCGTCTGCACGATCTGCGCCGCGATGCCGCCCTTGTCCATGATCGAACCGGCGAAGATGAAGCAGGGCACGGCGATGAGGGGGAACATCTCCGACACCTTGTATAGGTCCAGCGGGATCATGCGGGTGGGAATGCCACTCTGGCTCAGCACCAACATGGTGGCCAGTCCAATGGACGCGAAGATAGGGGTGCCTAGCGCCAGCGCTCCGAAGAGAATTACCCAGATGATCGTCTCGAGTTCCATCTAAAGCTCCCTATCCGCGCCTATTACAGCAGTCTCGAGCCCCCGGAACCTGCGGTACTGAACCTGGATTATCCTGATGCTCATGGCCAGGAAGCCGATGGGCAAGATGAGAAACACGTAGCGCAGGTCCCATCCCATAGATCCTGACACCAGTCGAAACTGCCCCATGTTCTGGAAGAGACTGATGCCCTCCCAGATCACCACGGCGTTGAAAGCCAGCCAGAGCAGGTCGGCGACCAGCAGCACGTAGCGACGCAGGGACTCCGGCAATATGGAGAGTTGAGCCGTGACCCGAATATGAGTATCCTGCTTGGCCGCCAGACTTGCCGCGATGTAGACCATCCACATGAATGTGTAGCGCGACATCTCTTCAGTCCATGCAATGGACTTCCCGAAGAAGTAGCGCAGCACCACCTGCATGAACAGCAGCACCACCGTGGCCATCAGCATGGAACCGGCAAGGATCTCCTCGGCGTTATCGATGAACCATGCGACTCTTTTCACTGTGGGAATTCACCTCCCTGCGGGGTTGCTCTTCCCTCCACCGAGCAAAGCCGGGCCGAGTACTGCTACCCGGCCCGGCTGCTCTGGGCAGAGGGTCTACTACTTGGGCAGCGTTCCGCCGAGGATCTTCATCGCCTTCTCGGCCATTTCGGTCCCGCCGATGTCCTTGTAGAAGTCCGGCCAGATCGACATGGCCCGCTTCTGCCACTCGTCTTCGTCCGTGGGCGCGCCGGAGTTGATCATGCCCTTGTCGGTGCAGACCTTAAGAGCATTCTTCTCCAGCTCCTGAATGAACCCTCGCTCGGCCATGGCCGCTTCCTTGCCGGCCTTGAGGATCGCATCGCGGACCTCGGGAGTCTGGCTCTGCAGCCACTGCTCCTGAACGACCACGGGGCCTATCCACATCTTGTAGTGGATCTCGGTGATGTACTTCTGCACTTCGTAGAACTTGGAGCTGGCGTTGACGGTGTGAGGGTTCTCCTGCCCGTCCACCACCTTCTGCTGGAGAGCGTTGAAGGTCTCGTCCCAGGAGATGGGCACCGGCTCGCAGTCCCAGGACTTGAAGGCGCCGATCATCAGTGGGTTCTGCGGAACCCTGATCTTCAACCCCTTCAGGTCGGCCAGTGTCTTCACTTCCTTCTTAGAGTTTGTCAGGACTCGGAAGCCCTGCTCGAACCAGATGATGGAGCGCACGCCGCCCTGCTCGATCATCTTCTTGTCTAGGTCTTCCCACATACCGTCGAAGACCTTGTAGGCCTGATCGCGGCTCTTGAAGATGTAGGGCAGGTCAAACAGCCCCGTGGCGGGCGTGAACACCGTGGCATTGTTCACGGCCAACGAGGTAGCCTGTACTACTCCCTGCTGAACGTCCTGGAAGCCACGCTGCTCGCTACCCAACTGGCCGGCGGGGAAGATCTGGACCTCCACCTTGCCGTTGGAGTACTTCTCTACCAGTTCCTTGAACTTCAAAGCAGTCCATTGGTGGGCATCGTCCGCGGCGGGCGGGTCGCCATGGGTATACTTGAAGACAATCTTCTGTCCCGAAGGTTGCGCTGGGGCAGCGGCAGCCTTGGTCGGCTCACCTGCCTTGGCGGCCGGCGCGGGAGCGCTCTGGCTGCAGGATACGGAGAAGACCAACAGCAGTGAGATCGCCAGGAACGCCAACAGGGTCGATGCTCGTCGTGTCAGCAATGCCTTATCCTCCCTTACTTCCTGAAACACGCGGAACGAACTCTAGTAGACGAAACCGGGTTCCCGTGGACTGGGTGCAGCTATCACCCCCCTCCTTATCATGGAACAAGAAGATGAACGAGCCAGCCGCTGAGAGCCACGCCTAACCGCGCGCCGTGGGATAGCCGAAGGAAGCCGGAGAATAGCCCATGCGCCTGGAGATGCCCTCGGCGGCCCGCAATAGTGCCGGCCGCAGCTCTTCCATGCGGGCAAAGGTCAGACGGGTCGCTGGCCCTGCCACCGACAAGCCCGCCACCACCTTCCCGGTATGATCCCATATGGGAGCAGCGATGCCCCGAGCATCCACCTGCAACTCCTGATCATCCAAGGAGTAGCCCCGCTCCCGGATCTCTGCCAGATGCGCTTTGAGCCGCGCGAGGTCGGTGATGCAGTTGGGACCGAAGCTGCCCAACCCTGTATGCCGTAGGATCTCCTCCACTTGAGCCTCGGGGAGATGGGCCAGAAGCACCTTGCCGATGGCCGTGCAGTGCATAGGTATGCAGCTGCCGACGGTCAGGCCGGCCCTGAGGATCTCAGGGCTCTCGATCTTCTGGACGTACATCACCTCCCCATGGCGCAGTACCCCCAGGTTGATGGTCTCGCGCGAAATGAGAGAGAGTTCTTCCATGAAGGGGTAGCTCTGCCGCCCGAGGCCCATCTGCTCCAGGACAATCGCACCCAGGGAGAAGAGTTCCAGCCCCAGCCGATACTTGCCAGTGGCGAGATCCTGCTCGAGGAAACCACCCCGCTCCAGGGTGGCGACGACCCGATAAACGCTGCTAGGGGTAAGGCCGACGAGGGATGCGATCTCACTGATCCCCAGTTGAGGTCGTTCCAGGGAGAAGCTGTCGAGGATCGCCATGACGCGCTGGACGGCCCGTAGAGGGCGGGCCTTCTTCTGGGAAGCCTGGAGCGAGGGATCTGATGAGAGGATGGCCATGACGTCACCTTTCGTTCAGCAAAACCCCTTTTTGCGCAGCAACATGATAGGATGCTGATCCTATCATGTCAACGGCTTTCTGAAGAACGAGTCGATCTATTCTCGCATCCTTGACTCCCTTGGAAAGACGCTCCTATACTCCGCCCCATATCGATAGTAGAATTCGCTCCGGCGGTATTCCGTTGGGAGCGACTCGATGAGGGGTGCGAGCCCCGCGGGAGAGATGTGATGGCTGGCAAACAGAGGGTTGGCTTCATCGGGTTGGGCACCATGGGGAAACCTATGGCGAAGCGAGTGCTGTTGGGGGGGTTCCCCCTCACCGTCTACGACATAGTCAAGGCCCCCGTGGAGGAGTTGGCATCACTGGGAGCGAGGGCAGCCGCCTCCCCGAAAGAGGTGGCCAGGGCTTCCGACGTTGTGTGCACCATCGTCCCCAATTCGCCCCACGTGGAGCAGGTCATCCTGGGCAAGGACGGGGTGATGGAAGGGCTGAGGCCGGGCGGGATCATAGTCGAGATGAGCACCATCGAGCCGACCGTCACCCGTAAGGTGGCCGCCGAGGTGGTCGCCCGAGGCTGCCGCATGATCGACTCTCCGGTGGGCAAGGGAATGGCCGAGGCGGCAGCCGGCACCCTCACCGTGATGGTGGGGGGCGACGAGTCCACCTTGGATGAGGTGAGACCGATCCTGGCCACCATGGGCGACTCCATCTTCCACTGCGGCGACATCGGAGCGGGCATCACCACGAAGGTTGTCAACAACCTGATGGCCAGCGTGATCATCGCCGCTATCTCCGAGGGGCTGACCCTCGGGGTGAAGGGTGGGGTCAAGGTGGAGACCTTGCTGGAGGTGATCGGCACTAGCGGCGCTCGAAGCTTCCACCTGACCGACACCTTCCCCAAGCGGGTGCTCAGCGGCAACTTCCAGCCAGGCTTCCTGATGGACCTGATGCACAAGGACCTGAGCGTGATCACCGCGACTGGTTCTCAGCTGGGCGTACCCCTGCCGGTGACAAACCTCTGCAGGGAACTCTCTCTCATGGCCCGCCAACGGGGCCTAGGGCGCGAGGACTGGACCACCTTGATCAAACTCTACGAGGAGTGGGCCGGGGTCCATGTAAGACTGGGTCAAGAGTAATCAGTCTTGAGTGCTCGGTCACGGACGGAAGGAGAGATCCTCTCTCTGGGGGAGAGGAGATAGATACGGCTGACGGCCAATTACTTCTAACGGAGGACTAGGCAAATGGATCTGATGCGTACCTACAATTGGGAGATGCCCGCTAGGTTGGTCTTCGGGCCTGGCTGCTCCAAGACGGCCGGGGAGGAACTGAAGAAGCTCGGTGGCAGCAAGGTGCTAATCGTCACCGACCGGGGGGTCGAGGGAGCAGGGGTGCTGAGCGGGATACTGGAAGCGCTCGGCAATGCAGGAATGCCTTACACGGTGTACAACGGCGTCGAGCCTAACCCGAGCATCAGATGCGTGCAGGAGGCCGCGGCTCTCTACAGGGCCGAGGGCTGCGACTGCTTGCTGGGCGTGGGCGGTGGCAGCGCCATGGACACGGCGAAGGTAACCGGAGCCGTGCTGAACAATGGCGATGTGGACATCCGCGCGATGGAGGGCGTGGGCAAGTTCTCGAATCCGATCCCACCACTGATTGTCGTGCCCACAACTTGCGGCACCGGCTCCGAGGTCACATTGACGGGCATGATCACCGACACCGAGCGCCACTACAAGATCCCCATTCTGCACAGATTCATCTTCCCGAAGGTGGCCCTTATCGATGGCTCCCTGCTGACGAAGTTGCCTGGTCCCGTGGTCGCCTCCACAGGCATGGACGCCCTCTGCCACGCCCTGGAGTCTTATACCAACCTGAACACCAACCCCATCAGCGACGCCCTGGACCTGAAGGCGATCAACATGATCTCCCAATGGCTGCGCCCGGCCGTGGCCAACGGCAACCTTGAAGCGATAAGCCACATGGTGCTGGCGAGCACCCTCGCCGGCATGGGCTTCGCCAACACCCGCCTGACCATCGTCCACGCCTTGAGCCATCCGGTCAGCGGCTTCTACGGCGTGCCCCACGGCGTGGCCAACGCCGTTCTGCTGCCCTACATTATGGAGTTCAACCTGATCGGTAATCTCCAGCGCTTCGCCGATGTGGCCAAGGCGATGGGTGAAGACACCTTCGGTCTCACGGAGATGGAGGCTGCAAAGCTCTCCGTGAAGGCGGTCCAGGAACTCAACCAGGACGTGGGCATTCCCTCAACCCTGAAGCCCTACGGCGTCACCGAGCAGCACCTGGACGCCATGGTGGAGGACACCTTCAAGAGCGGGAACATCGTCTTGAACCCGGTGAGGGTGAACCGCGAGCAGGTGACCGCCATCTACCGCCGGGCGATGCAGTAGCTGTCAGCGATCAGCTTTCAAAGGGGGCGCGGCAGCCGCGCCCCCTTTGCTTGTCTACCCAAAGGCTTCACTACTGACCCCTGTTTCGCAATACCACATCCCACCTGCTCTATGCCGAATGCTGACAGCTGACAGCTATGTTTGGTATACCTCTTGCCCTGGCTTCCGCCGGCGCCGCGTAAATGCGCTCGGTATCCGGCGGACGATTGGAGTCCCAGTCAATGAGGATAGCCAGCAAGGTGAAGCGGATATGGCCCGGAGGGCGAGCGGCCCCCAGCGACTACCCGATGAGCGAAGAGACCAGGGCAGTCTTCCAGAAGGCGCTGCGGGCTATGAACGGGGCCAAGATACCATACGTGGTAGGAGGTGCACTGGGGCTTCACTGGTACAGCGGCTACTGGCGGGCAGCGAAGGACCTCGACCTCTTCCTCCTGAAAAAGGATGTGGATCGCGCCATACAGGCGATGCGTGCCGCCGGTTTCGTCTCCAGGGTGAAGCATGCCGAATGGTTGGCCGAAGCCCTGCTGAGTGGGAACAAGGTGGACCTGATCTACGGCATGGGCAACTGGCTGCAGTACGTGGACAAGAGCTACATCGACCAGGCGAGGCCGGCGATCGTGCTGGGGGTAGAGAGCTGGATAGCCCCCCCCGAGGAGATGATCTACTCCAAGGCATTTGTGGGCAGCCGGGAGCGTAACGATGCAGGAGACGTCTACCACCTGCTGCTGGCCACCGCGAAGAAGCTGGATTGGAGGCATCTGCTCGACCGGTTTGGGGACCACTGGGAGGTGCTGCTGTCTCACCTCATAACCTTCCGATACGTCTATCCATCCCACCGGACCTCCATCCCCCCATGGGTACTGGATGAACTACTCGGGCGGCTCAAGCAGAGCCGTATTGAGCCGTGGGCCGGAGGTAAGCTGTGCCGGGGATTCCTGCTGGATGGGATAGGTACCTACTCCCTGGACATCCAGGAGTGGGGCTACCGCGATGCCCGTCAGGAGGAGTGGGAGGAGTTGCAGAAGCAGGACGAGAAGGCCGCGTGATCAGCAATCAGCCGTTAGCTATCGGCCGCCAACCTCATCGGACAGCTGCCCTGCATCAACTCGGCGCAAGCGTTGCCCTGGGACTAGGGGGAAAGGTCATCAGCAGGCTAGTACACGACCAAACTGGTTTCGATAGGCTGCCAGATGGCAGCCTATGCCGGGAGCGCGGGCGGCTTCGCCGCCTACCAAAACTAGTTTCGTCGAGCTCTAATAGTGGTGGTGCCTAGAGCCAATCCCTGCGACGGAGGAGTATGTACAGGCCGACGCTCAGTATCGCCATGAGAGAGAGCGCCCAGGGGTAGCCATAGCTCCATTCAAACTCGGGGACGTTCCGAAAGTTCATCCCGTAGATGCTTGCCACCAGAGTCACGGTCATCAAGATGATCGTTACAGAGGTCAGAGTCTTCACTATCTGGTTCAGTCGGTTGGACACGCTGGAGAGGTAGACGTCCATGACACTGGTGAGCAGGTCGCTCTGCAGGTCCACCACGTCGGTGATCCGCGCCAGGTGGTCGTACACGTCCCGCAGGTAGACGACCGTCCTGCTATCCAGGAACGGAAGGTCCCGACGCAACAGGACGTTGAGCACGTCTCGCTCTGGCCCCAACAGGCGGCGAAGCCCGAGGAGCCGCTTCTTCAGGATGAACACCTCCTGCAATGTCTGTTGGTCGGCGCCTCTGAAGATGGCCTCCTCCAACTCCCCCACCCGCTCGGCGACCCGGTCGGCCACGCGAAAGTAGCCGTCCACCACACTGTCCAACAGGGCATGGACCAGCGCCCCAACCCCATGCTCCAGGAGGGCCTGGTTGTGCTGCCAGCGATTCGCGGCCTCCTCGATCTCGGGGATCGGTTGGCGGTGGACGGCCACCACGTAGTTGGCCCCCACGAAGAGGTCCAGCTCCGCCAGGATTGGCTCGTCCTCCTCGGTCAACCCTACGGAGTAGAAGACCAGGAAGTAGTGCTGTTCGTACTCCTCCAGCTTGGGACGTTCGTGCGGATGGGCAACGTCTTCCAGGGCAAGTTCGTGGAAACCGAACTCCCGCTCGAGGAGGGCCAACTCCTCGGGCATGGGATCCTGGATGTCTAACCAGAGGACGGCGTGCTTGGTCTCCAACAGGGCTTTCAAGTTGGAGAGATCAACCTCGCTCGAGAACCCATGGCGGGGAAGATGCAACAACGGCTTGATCATCGATGTGGGGTATCCAAACGTCTGGTTGGCTGCCATCATTGTAGCAGAGGGCGAGTCCTAGGCGGGCCGCGCCTCGATCAGGGTGCGGAGGCACTCCTCGTTCTCGGGGGTGGTAACCACCACAACCCTGTCCCCCTGATGAAGGAGGGTATCTCCCCGAGGTATCGAGGAGTGGCTGCGACTCCGCACCGAAACGAGAATGCAGTCGGAGGGCAAATCCAACTCTCGCACTAGCCTGCCGGCCATCGGCGATTCGGGCGTTACCTGGAGGTCCACGAAGACCATCCCCGGCTGCAGGAGGAGGCTGTGCCGGCCCTTGTGGATGTCCACACCCCTGCGGGTCAGCCCCACGCTGTAGATGGTGTGCGGGGTGATGCGATAGGCCAGGTAGCCGCTGGCTACGCAGGAGACCATCAGCGGCAGCATCATATCGTAGCTGTTGGTAAGTTCGAAGAGGGTGAAGATAGCGGTCATGGGGGCATGCGCCGTAGCGGAGAAGACAGCTGCCATCCCCACCACGGCGTAGGCTCCGGAGGGGGATGTCCATTGGGGCAGAAGGGCGTGAAACAGCATCCCCGCCGCCCCGCCGAGCATGCCTCCCAGGTAGAGAGAGGGGCCGATTACCCCTCCCGCGGCCCCCGAACCAACGGTGATCGAAGTGGCGATCAGCTTGGCCACCACCAGGGCCATCAAGAGCGTCAGGGATAGCTGCCCAGCACCGGCGGCACTGATCGTATCGTAGCCCAGACCAAAGAGCTGGGGCAGGAAGAACCCCATACATCCGACTATCAAGCCTCCCACGGCGGGCTTCAGATGGTCAGGGAGGGACCAGCGAGAGAAGGCAGCCTCCACACGGTCCAGGGTGTAGGTGAACGCAACCCCAACCACGGCCGCCAGGCCGCCCAGCAGCAGGTACAGCAGCAGTTCCCCATAGTGCACCATGGGGTAGTTGGGGAGGGCAAGCACCGGCTCATCACTCAGGGCCATTCTGGCCACGACGTTGGCCGCCACCGCTGAGATCACCACCATGCCGAAGGAGCGACTGCTGAAGTCGACCAGGATCACCTCCAGGGCGAAGAACACCCCGGCTAGAGGGGTGTTGAAGGTAGCGGCGATGCCAGCCGCCGCTCCGGCGGCCAGCACTACCCGGGTGTCCTCCTCGGAGAGGCTCAACCGCTGTCCCACGGCCGAGCCGATCGCGCTGCCGATCTGAATGATGGGGCCCTCGATGCCGGCCGATCCCCCCGAGCCGATGACTATGGAGGTGGCCACCACCTTGACCCCCGCGGTGCGGGCTCGCATCCGGCTGCGCCGGAACAGCACCGCCTGCACGACGTCCGACACGCCGGCCCCCCGGGCCTCCCGTGCCAGGAAGACCACCATCAGCCCGACGACGAGCCCCCCAATGGCCGGTAGCAGTACAATGTAGTAGGGGCCGAGGAAGGAGAGAAGCATCGCGCCGTGGACGAAGAAGAGGTCGCGGAAGAAGGGGTGTAACAGCCTCAGGGCAATGCCGGCCAAGCCGGCCAGGACTCCGATGGCCAGAGCAAGGGCGACCACACGGAAGGTTCGGTAATCGCGTACACGACCCAGATAGTACTGGGCCTGGACGTTAGTCTCCATGATTCCATCCAGATCTCTACGCCGAGCCTCGGCCGGTCTCCAGGATCCTCCACAGTTCGTCCCGGTAGGACAGCTCCAACTCGCGGCGCCGATCGCCGGAGACCAGCCACCGGCCCTCCGAGGTGAACCTCCCAATTACGGTCGCCGGCACTCCCCTGGCGGCAAGCCCCTCGACCATGGCTCCACCGTCCGGACACGCGATCAACATGGCACCGCTGGAGATCAGCTTCAGGGGGTCGGCGTGGAATGCATCGCACACCCTCCTGGTTTCCTCGCGAATAGGGATGCCATCGGTCCACACCTCGACACCCAGCCCCCCAGCGGTGGTCATCTCGTGGATCGCCCCCAGGACACCGCCCTCAGTGGGATCGTGCATAGCAGTGGCACCCAGTTCGGCGGCGGCTACGCCGTCCTTCACCACGCTGATCTCCGCCCGAAAGCCCTGAGCGCGCTTCAGCATCTCATCGCCCAGGAGAGCCCGGAGCCGGTCCTCAAAGTCGGTAGCCAAGATAGCTGTGCCCTCCAGCCCCACACTCTTGGTCAGCAGCAGAGCATTGCCGGGGCGTGCGCCCGAGGTGGTGACGTAGCGGCGCTTGGGGGCCTTGCCAACGGCGGTGCAGGAGACGATGTTGGCGGAGAGGCCTGGCGTGACCTCGGTGTGGCCGCCCAGCACCTCGATCCCCAACTCCGAGGCCGCCTGGTTCACATCCTCCATCAGGGACCTGAGCTCCCCTTCCTCGGACTGCTCGGAAAGGAGCACCGTGGCCAGCACCCCCACAGGCTCCGCCCCATTCGCCGCGACGTCGTTGCAGGAGACGTGGACGGCCAGCCATCCGGCCTTATGGGCAGCGCCAGTGATGGGGTCGGTGGAGAGCACGCACACCCAGTCGCCGAAGTCAATGATGGCGGAATCCTCGCCGATGGCCGCTCGCGACAGCACGTCCGGCCGGCGAGCCCCGAGGTAGGGGAATACGATTCGCTGGAGATCGGAGGGAGAGAGCTTACCTGTTTCCATGCTACACACCAATCCCCGTGGAATCCACGACGGCTCCATGGGGGAACTGAAGCCATTTTACAGCGCTCACCCCGGTGGGGCAAACGGCGCGATCAGGCGGTCTTGACGACCCTGCGCACCTTGCGAGGAGCGGCGAGCCAGAGGCTGAGGCGGCGAGGATGCTGGAGGCGATGGCCATCCCAAAGGCCACGAAGTAGGAGCCGGTAACGTCGAAGACGTAGCCAGCCATCCAGGCCCCGAAGGCGCTGCCTATCCCGTTGGCAGTACACATGACGCCGAAGATGGAGCCGAAGTTCTTCCCACCAAAGATGTCGGCAGCCGCCACCGGGCTCACGGGCCCGATCACAGCGTACCCCACCGCGAAGGCCACCGAGAACAGGAGCACCAGCCCCAACTCCTCGGGTCGCCCCACCAGCAGCAGGGCTGCCTCTCGCTTGGTATCGAACCAGCGGTTCATCAGGGCCGCGCATGGCACCCAGCCGGCCAGGGCGATGCCCAATCCGCAGCCCAGGCCGAAGAAGAGGTAGAACTGCCACAACTCCGTGATACGGCTGGTGGCCGCCAGTCCGATGGAGATCAGGACGGCCCCGAAGGGCACCACCCTGGAGGGCCCGAAGCGGTCCACCAGCGTGCCCGCGATGGCGCCGCTGCTGGAGAGAATCAGTACGTAGATGGAGAGGATTCCGGCCGTGGAAGCCCGGTCCCAGCCGAAGTCCTCGATCAGCGCCACGAAGAACACTGAGAAGGAGTAGTGGACTCCGTAGCTCAGCGTCAGGAACAGGAACACCGAGCCCAGCACGACCCAGCCGTAATACGTGGGGAGTCGAGTGCGCCAAGGGCGAGACTATGATCGCCCAAGTGGGGGCCTAGCGACGCTCCGCGAGATAGATCTCCATGCTTATCAGCCTGTCGGCCTCTCTGGAGCAGATCCATGATGTCGGCAGGTCCCTCGACGCCCTCGAACAGCTTGCACCCAGGGCGTTCGTCTGCGGGAACCTGCAAACGCAGGAAGAGGGGATGCGTGACGCACGTCGTGAAGCGGAACAACATCTTGACAGCGGGCATCTCCTGCATTAGGATGCTGCATACGGAATGTGGCATACAATGTGTAAGCAGTAAAGTCGATAGGTGGAATCGCTATGAGCCCCCTACCAGCCCCCACCGACCCATTGGGCACTGTTCTGGCCTCCCTGCGGCTGGAGCCTAGACTGACGGCGCGGGACCGCATCGTGGATCTCCTCCGGACCGCCATTCTCAATGGTCAGCTTGCTTCCGGGCAGCGATTGCCGGAAGCAGAGGTTGCTCACCAATTGAATGTGAGCCGCATGCCCATTCGCGAAGCCTTCGGCATCCTGGAATCCGAAGGCCTCTTGAGACGCATCCCCAACCGGGGCGCCGTAGTAGCCGACGTTTCCTTCGAAGATGTAGTTGAGGTCTTTCGGCTTCGCGCCCTGTTAGAAGGGATGGCGGCAGAGCAAGCAGCCGAAAGGTTGCCCGACAGGCAACTGGCCGCGTTGAAAGAGATGGTGGATCTGTTGCGCAGCAAAGACCAAGCAGCAGACTACGGAGGCATCAACGCCATTCACAGGGAGATACACAGCCTGATCTGGCAGCATTCCGGTAGGGCACTCGCCAGCCTTTGCCAGATACTCTTCCAGAGCTTCCCCAAGGCACTAGTGCAGGTTCGACCGCAACGAACGGAGGAATCGGCAACAGAATATATGGCGCTAATCGAAGCCCTATCCCAACGAAACGGCCCCCTGGCAAACCGGTTGATGTATCGCCACATCGAGGAGAGTGGCAGGCTCCTGGTCGAGCACCTGAGGGGATTGCCTCCCTCGACTCTCTCAAGTCGTCAATCCACATCGTAACAAACCATCACGAGGCTGCCGGAGGCTGCCGCAGGTTCCCTCGATCCCGTTCCGGGCATCACTATGGCTGATACCGTCGATCAATCGTAGAAAAGGGGAGCGCTCATGCAGAGAGCGGAGCAAGCAGCAAGCATGGCTTTCTTCTCGCTGGCTGTCTACGTACTAGCTGAATCTCAGAATCTCAGCTATCTCGCCAGCCTTGGCCCCGGCCCTGGCTTCTTCCCCTTCTGGCTGGGGGCCTGCATGGCAGTACTATCTCTGGGCTGGCTTGCCCAGTGCACCTTTCGACCCTCAGCCTCAGCAGGGTCCGACCCACTCCCAGGCCGTGCCGGTCTCTTGAGGGTAGCTGCGATTCTGATAGCCCTCGTTCTCGTCGCTGCCCTGATGGACCTCCTGGGCTTTCAAGTAGTTATCTTCGCCTTTCTGCTGTTCACCCTCACCATGCTCGGCCGGCAGAACCCAGTGTTGATGCTATTGCTCGCCCTGATTGGGAGTGTCGGAGTCTACTACGCCTTCAATACCTGGCTGGAGGTACATCTTCCAGAATCGTCCATAGACTTCCTTCGGAATCTCGGGCTGTAAGGAGGCGCCACAGTGGATACTTTCCAGCAGTTGATGATGGGGTTCTCGATAGCCTGTTCCCCCGAGAATCTGATGTTTGCGCTATTGGGAAGCCTGATGGGAACGCTCATCGGCGTCCTCCCGGGCATCGGCCCCACCGCAGGTGCGGCCCTGCTCATCCCGCTTACCTTCCAGCTTCCGCCCACTGGTGCCATCATCATGCTGGCAGCCATCTTCTACGGTGCCTGTTACGGGGGCACGATTACCACCGTGTTGCTAGCTGTCCCCGGAGAGGCCAATTCCGTCGTGACCCTCCTTGATGGCCATCAAATGGCTAAGAAGGGCAGAGCCGGAGTGGCCCTTAGCATCGCTGCCATCGGATCCTTCATTGGGGGCACTGTGGCCACTATAGGGTTGGTCATCGCCGCTCCACCACTGGCTCGCGCTGCTCTTCACCTCGGGCCACCGGAGTACTTCGCCCTCATGATCCTGGGACTCTCCCTGGTGACAGGTCTTGCCGGCAAGTCCATGATCAAGGCCCTGATCATGGCTGTCTTCGGTATGCTCCTGGCCACAGTCGGAATGGACTCCGTGGTAGGGTCCCCACGCTTCACCTTCGACCTTGCGGAGCTTCTGGACGGGCTCGAGTTCGTACCCGTCATAATGGGCCTCTTTGGCGTTAGCGACATCTTGCTCAACATCGAAAACCCGGCGAAGCAGCTGTTCCATGCCAAAATAGCCTCGCTGGTTCCTTCCCGCCAGGATGTCCGGGATTCTGCGTGGCCCATCGCTCGAGGCACCATCATCGGTTTCTGCCTCGGCTTGATCCCTGGAATGACGGGAACCGTATCCACGTTCATGTCCTATGTTACGGAAAAACGGTCATCCAAAGAGCCACAGAAGTTCGGAACCGGAGCCATCGAAGGGGTTGCCGGCCCGGAAACCGCCAACAACGCCCACGCCAATGCGGCGCTGATCCCCCTCTTTACTCTAGGCATTCCCGCATCTCCAACCGTTGGAGTGATCATGACGGCCTTCATAATGAACGGTCTCGTCCCGGGACCCTTGCTCTTCAAAGAGCATCCTGAGATCGTTTGGCCGGTCATCGCCAGCATGTACGTCGGCAACGTCATGCTGCTGATTCTCAACCTTCCCCTCATCAGTCTGTGGGTCCAGGTTCTCCGGATACCCTATTCCATACTGTTCGCGTTTGTCCTTACCTTCATCGTTATCGGGTCCTACAGCGTCAACACCAGCGTCTTCGATGTCTGGCTGATGATCCTCTTCGGGCTGCTCGGATACATCTTCAAGAAGCTGGATCTCCCCATGGCACCGGCCGTTCTCACCTTTATCCTGGCGCCCATTATGGAGAAAGCTCTATGGCGCTCCATGGTTATGTCTCAGGGAGACATAACCATTATCCTTACGCGTCCCATATCGCTGGTTGTCCTGGTCCTTGCAGGACTTGTCTTGATCTCGTTTGGGATGCGCTCTCTACCCTTCGGTCTTGGGGCGGCAAGAGGGGGCGACCCGGAGATCTAGGAGCGCCAATTCCTGACGAAAGGGGGTGGATGAGCCGAACACAACTCGCGACACGAGTTGGTCACGCGCCTTTTGTCCTGGAGAATCGCTCAGGGAGGAGATCGTGAGACACACCATGCGTCTTTACCTAGTTGCACTGGTTGCGTTGAGCCTGGTGGCCGTCGGGTGTTCCCAGGCTGCGCCCGCACCAACGCCCACCAAGGCGGCAGCGCAGCCCGCCAAGGCCGCCGAGCCTACCAAGGCTGCGGCCCCCCAGGCCACGGCTGCGCCGGCCAAGAAGGTAGACTACCCCACCAAAGGCAAAGTGCTCAACATCATCGTCCCCTACGCTGCGGGTGGTGGTGGTGACCTCACGGGCAGACTACTTGCCGCATCCCTGGAAAAGGAGCTCGGCATCACGGTAGAAGTGCTCAATAAGGCCGGTGGTGGTGGGCAAGTTGGCATCACGGAATTGGCCAAGGCCAAGCCGGATGGATACACCATCGGGTTCACCAACATGCCACACACCATCCCCGTCTACCTCGATCCCGAACGGAAAGCAGCCTTCGGCAGGAAGGACCTTCAGCCCCTCGCCAACGTAGTGTCCGACCCTGTCGCGATCATTGCTAAGAAGGGTGGCCCTTACAACACCCTCAAGGACTTGGTAGAGGCCGCCAAGACCAATCCCAAGAAGGTGAAGATCACCGGCAGCGGCCTGCTGAACCCAAGCCACATCGCCACACTCCTGCTTCAGAAAGAGGCGGGCGTGGAGTTCTCTTACGTAGTCTACGACCAGCAGGGCGAGCAGCGAGCAGCTTTGCTGGGCGGCCACATGGATGCCGAGGCCGGCCCTGTCTCTGAGATAGCGCAGAGCGTCAAGGCCGGCGACTGCATCGCTCTCGCCGTACTGGACAAAGAGGAGAGCAAGTACCTGCCAGGGGCCAAGACAGCGGACGCCCAGGGTTTCAAGGTCAACGTGGCTTCGGCACGAGGTGTTTCCGCTCCGGCTGCAGTACCAAAGGAGATCATCGAGCTCCTGGACAAGGCCATCGGCAAGGTCATGGACCTTGAGGACACCAAGAAGAAGCAGGATGAACTGATGCTCGTTCCTCGCTACATGAACACAGCCGCGTACACCGCATACTGGGATGGACTGGAGAAGGACGTCCAGCCCTTGATTGAACTGTCGAAGCAGAAGTAGGCAATCCCGACGCTTCTGTTGGGGGAGAGGTGGCTTCTGGCCACCTCTCCCCCAACAAGCCCAGGAGCCTTGGCAGATCGTACGACAACTGGTATTCCACGATGGGAGGCCGACAGTGCTGATAAATAGGACCAAGGAAAAGTTGCTAGCTGGAGAAATGGTTGTGGGCACGCACATCAGCTTGCCCTCTCCTGCTATTGCCGAAATCTGTGGCCTTATCGGTTTCGACTTCATCATCATCGACATGGAACACGTCCTGTTCAATCCTGAGACCTTCGTCGATATCGTGCGCGCGGCTGAGAACAGCGGTGTCACGCCAATCTTTCGCCCCACCAAGAACGATCCCGACCTGATGCTGCCCTACCTGGACGCGGGGGCTATGGGGGTGTGGGTGCCCAATGTCACTTCAGCGCGGGAGGCTCGTCAGGTTGTCGAAGCGGTGAAATATGGTCCGCTGGGCAATCGGGGAATCACTTCCGAACGCCCAGCTCTCTATCGAACCGGACCTCCGGTACATCAACTGTTGCAGGAGATGAACAGCAAGACCCTCGTTTCGGTGAGCATCGAAAGCCAGACCGGAATCGACAACGTGGAGGAAATCTGCGCGGTAGAGGGGGTAGACGTCGTGGGTATGGGCCCCTCCGATCTGGCGCAGACCCTTGGCTATCCTGGTCGGCCAGATCACCCAGAGGTTCAGAGGACGATAGCCAGCCTGATCACCAGGATCCGAGACTCCGGAAGGGTGGCAGGAATCATTGCCCGGGATGCCGTTCTGGCCAAGAGCTACTACGAATTAGGCGCCCGATACATGTGGACCAGCGTCAGCAGCATGCTGGTAGAGGTAGGTCAGGGTTACCTACATAGCATGAAAGGGCTCCAAAGCAGGTAAAGAGGGGCAAGCCCCCAATGTGAGAGCAGGAAAGATGAAAGAGAAGCCTCTAGTCGTAGTCACGGAGCCTGTCAATGAAGCTGCCATTGTCTTGCTGAGGGAGGTGGCGGAGATCCGGCAACTGAACAAGCCGGCCGAAGAAGAGATGGCTGAGGCGGTAGCCGGCGCCGTCGCGCTCTTCAGCAAGGACGCCGCCACGAGGATCACGCAGCGAGTCCTGGAGGCCGGCAGCAAGCTTAGAATCGTCGCGAGGCACGGCGCAGGCTATGACAACGTCGACATTGCCGCGGCAACAAGGCTAGGCATCGTCGTTACCTCAACACCTGGGGTGAATGCTGATGCTGTGGCTGAGTTCGCCCTCACGATGATGCTGACCCTGGCCAGAAACCTGGTACAGGCCAATCGGTCTCTGCTAAGAGGGGAATGGGCCCGGAGACAGTTCATAGGCACAGGGTTGCAGGGCAAGAAACTGGGCTTGATCGGTTTGGGCAACATAGGGACGAGAGTCGCTTCTATGGCCCAAGCGTTCGGCATGGTTGTCACTTACTACGATCCCTTCGTTAGCGACCAGGCAGCCTCCAAGATAGGAGCGCAGCGCTCAGCATCGCTCGATGCCCTCCTATCCCAAGCCGACGTAGTCAGCATCCACACGGCCCTCACGGGCGAGACCAGGGAACTGATCAACGAGCAGAGTCTAAGGTTGATGAAGAGAACGGCCTTACTGATCAACAATGCACGGGGGCCCATCGTCAACGAGGAGGCGCTCTACAGGGCGCTCTCGGAGAAGAGGCTGGCAGGCGCGGCTCTGGATGTGTTCAACGAGGAACCGCTGGCCCAGGACAGCCCGTTGCGCCAACTAGATAACGTTATCCTTACGCCTCACCTATCCAGCTCCACCGAAGAAACCCAACGCCTCACCGCTATTACGGCCGCTGAGGAGATTCGCCTGGTCTTGAGCGGAAAGGCGCCTAGATACCCACTCAACCCTCAGGTGCTAGAACGGTATCGATAGCCAGCGCGATGGCGCCTGGCATGGCGCGAACTCACCAGATACTTGCCGTCCCAGGATCGGACCCCGCCATAGTCGGTAACTAGACTGATGGGCAACCGAAAAGGAGAGTCTAGCTGTGAGAATTGCATTAGCCTATGGAAAGGGTCAGATGGAGGTGGAGGTAGCAGAGGCCAATCTGAAAGCCGTGGCCGCCGCTCCCAAACCGATTCTTCCTTCGCAGGATGAGACTGCTGAAATCGAGCGAGCGTTAGCCCTCCCTATCGGATCACCGCGCCTGCGAGAGATGGCTTCAGGCAAACGCAACGCCGCTATCATCGTGAGTGACCATACCCGCCCAACTCCTTCGGGAAAGCTGGTTCCTTCCCTGTTGAGGGAACTGGAGGAGGGGGGTATCACGGCAGCCAACGTTTCGGTGGTGTTTGCCACCGGTACCCATCGGGCCACTACAGAAGAGGAGATGCGGTCTATTCTCGGTGAGGATAGCTATTCGCGAGTGCGAGCCCTATCCCACCATTGCGATGACCCGGACCTAGTGTACGTCGGAACCACCAATGTGAACCGGACTCCCGTATGGATGAACAGGGTAGTGGTGGAAGCCGATCTGCGCATCTCCGTTTCTAGCATCGAGCCCCATCATGGGGCGGGTTGGGCTGGAGGCGCAAAGAATATGCTCCCGGGTGTGTCTGGCAGGAAGACCGTGCTAACCCATCATGCCATGCTCACCCGCCCTGACGTGCAGATCGGGGTATTGGAAGGAAACCCCTTCAGGGAAGACCTGGAAGAGGCTGCCTCCCTGGTAGGTCTCGATTTCGTCGTGTGTGCCATCCTGGCCGAAAACAAGATGATCTCTCATCTCTTCGCCGGACACTGGATTGCCGCCCACCGAGCCGGGGTGCTCGCAGCCGAAAAGCATCTCAGCTTTCACCTGGACGCTCCCGCCGACATCGTTGTGGCCTCCGTTGGTGGATCGCCGCGAGACAGCAATCTCTGGCAAGCGGAAGGGAAAGGGCTCGCCAGGATACCTTCCGCCGTTAGAGACGGAGGCGTAATCATCATGATGGCCGAGTGTCCGGAGGGTGTGGGCCATCCTGACCTGGTCAACGGTCTACTGATCGGATCTGTGGACGAGGTAACCGAAAGGCTCTCCAGAAGCGAGTTCAGCATTGGCGGCAACAAGGCATTTCGTATCGCCGATCAACTGAAACGTGCGGACATCTACCTGGTCACCTCAGGTCTCACTGCAGCCGATTTTGGCGAGTTGCCGGTCCGGCTCTATTCCAACGCTCAAGCCGCGCTAGCGGCTGCTTTCGACAAGATGGGGCCCTTGGCGAGCGTCGTGGTAGTGCCTCAGACGCCCAGAGTGCTATTGCGCGTCCGCTAGGGACCAGCGATGTCAAAGGACTGCGAGGTCGATTCTCGATGACAAATTCCAATACCAGCCTACACTATCGAGGGCTAAAGGTAGTCCAGGCAAGAATAGGATTGCTCAGCAACAACCCGTCCCTACTGGATATGCCGGCATATCTGGATGCGGACCTTCAAGAGGCGACCCCCCGAATCTGGCCCTTTCTCAACTCCCTGCACCGGGCCGAGGACATCCCCTTCGATCAGAGCATGGATGGCTACATCTACGTCCTCGACTCGAAGGATGCTCTTCCCGAAATCGTCGCTACCTCCGATCGGATAGTCGTGGCAGGGGATATTTCGGGATACGAACGGGAGTCGGATCTCAACCCCTCGGCAAAACGCTGGACCCTCTATGGCAACGGCGGCATCCTGGCCAAATTCGCCTACACCCTCATGGAGCGCCGCTACGACCTTCTCTCGTTCCACGCCACCTCCATGTACGACGAGGGTCGGAACGAGATGTACATCATCGTGGGGCCGTCGGGGGCAGGGAAGACGGTGATGATGTTGGAAGGATGCCTACGACGGGGATACCAGATCTTCGCTACCGAGATGACCCACGTCAGCTTCACGGACAAAGGTCTAACCCTCTACAAGGGCTCTTTGTACGACAACATACGGCTGGAGACTGTGTCCGAGATCTTCCCCGAAATACGGGAGGTCCTGGGGATCAAGAGCACGAAGCCGGAAAAGGCGGGGGAGGCCAAGATCTGCGTCTCCTTCGCCCCTGTGCAGACCCGGGACGACGTCATCTACAACCCCCGGATTAACTGGCTCTTCCCCCGCATCGAGTCCGAGAGCACCAAGATAATTGTCGCCGACGTAAAGAGCGAATCCTCCCTGGCGAAAATGCTGTACGAAAACGCCAGCGAGAACATCCTGCGCCCCAGGATCTACTACAACAGGCTGGCCCTCTCCCTGATCGACTACCCCAATTCAGCTCCCCATCGGATGCAGTTGTGCCAGCGGTTAGTAAGGGAGGCTGTCGCGCCCCAGGCCAAGAGCATCTTCGCCGGCGCCAAGAATAGCCTGCAGGGGATCAACTGACATGTTCAGAAGGACAAAGCTTCACGCAACCCTGGGCCCTGCCAGCTCCTCTGAGGAGGTACTCAGGCAGTTGATCGAGGCTGGGTTGGATGCCTGTCGCATCAACTTCTCCCACGCCAAGCCGGAAGATGCGGAGAAGCTGATCCGTTCGATTCGGAAGCTATCCAGAGAATTGGGTAGACCGGTCGCCATTCGGCAGGATCTCCAGGGACCGCGGATTCGCACGGGGGAACTGAAGGAAGACAGGACTCTTCTGCAGACAGGCCAGCAATTTGTGCTCACCGCGGAGAGACTCGAGGGCGACAACAGCGCTGTCTCCGTCAGCTACACCGATCTCCCTAAGGATGTGAAACCTGGGGAGATCATTCTCATAGACGAAGCGGCCCTTCACCTCGAGGTGATCGACAGCGACGGGGAAAGGATTCGATGCCGAGTCCTGGTGGGAGGCGAATTACTGCCGAGAAAAGGGATCAATCTTCCCACCACTCGCGTAACCATGCCGATCCTTTCCTCAAAAGACAAGGCCGACCTGGAAGCCGGTCTCCAGTTGGGCGTCGACCTCGTCAGCCTTTCCTTCGTGCGGGGGGCTGAGGATATCCAGACAGCGCGACGGTTCATTCAGGAGCGCGGGTTCGACCTACCAATCTTGGCCAAGATTGAGAGGCGAGAAGCGGTTCTCAAGGTGGACGAGATCCTTCGGGCTGCCGACGGCATTGCCCTGGCCCGCGGCGACCTGGGAATCGAAGGCGGGTATCAGGAGCTGTTCCACATCCAGACCCTCTTCCTGCGAAAGTGCCAGAATGCTGGAAAGGTGATCCTGGTGGGAGGGGAAGTGATGGACAGCATGATCAAGAACCCCGGCCCGACCCGCTCGGAGTGTGTGGACGTCACAAACCTGGTGCTCCGTGGAACCGATGGTATCTCTCTTTCCGGCGAAACAGCCGCAGGGCTCTACCCTGTCCAATCGGTGAGGATACTCGAGAGGATCATGCGGCGAGCAGAGGTCTCACTGGGCTACTATCAAGGGGCAGAGGACGTGGCGGAACTGGTTCCCGAACGGTATTCGCCGGTGTGCCAGGCGGATCTCAAGGGGGTCGACGTTCTCCTGGTGGAGGGGGGAGAGCTTTCCGTCGCCACTACTCTCTCCAAGGCGAAGCCCCCATGTCCCATCGTCGTCTTGGCCGAGGGCACCAGAGCCAACTGGCTCAACCTCTGGTGGGGGGTCTACCCCGTGCCAAGTCTTCAAGAAGCTAGCTGCCGGGGGCTGATCTCCGCCAATAGTCGAGTCCTACGCGTCGGCTAGACAGGGAGACAACCTTCGGGAATACGACAACCTTCGGGAATACAGAAAGGAGTCCTCGATGGAACAACGTAAAATGAAAGCCTGGGAAGGCATCCTGGATTACCCTCTACCCGGTCGTACGGAGAAGCCACGGGAGGTGGGCACCACATTTGTCTCCGTAAAAGGCCTGGGCATAAGCGGACTGAAGGATCTGGTAATCGACGCAGCCGACTATGTCGATCGGGTGAAGTTGGCCTTCGGAACCACTCTACTCTACGACGACGAGGTGTTGAGGAAGAAGATCACCCTCCTGAGAGAGGCCAACATCGATGTGAATCCGGGTGGGACATGTGGAGAGATTGCCTTTCATCAGGGGAAGTACGATCGGTTCCTTAGCCACGCCAGGGAACTTGGCTTCAACACCATCGAGGTGTCGGACGGCACCGTTACCATGGACGACGTCCAGCGAGAGCGGATCGTCAAGCAAACCCTGTATGCCGGCTTCAAGGTGGTTTCCGAGGTGGGCAAGAAGGACGCGAGCCTGAACCTCTCAGTACCAGAGATGATCCGCCAGATCGAGCGAGATCTGAGACTTGGGGTTAGCAAAGTGACGGTGGAGTCCAGGGGAAGCGCCAAAGGGATCGGCATCTACGACGAGAAGGGACAGGTCAAAGGCGACGATGTGACCGAGATAACCGCAGCCGTGGATTCGCGCTACCTGATATGGGAAGCCCCTAACACTGAAGGCCAGGACTACTTCATAAAGCGGTTGGGCAACAATGTGAATCTGGGCAACATCCGGCCGGACGACATCATATCACTGGAGGGCCTCCGTCGTGGATTGAGGGGCGACACCTTCCGGTTGGCTGTCGACCAGAAGGCATATGGCCGCGGCTAGATAGCCTAAGCACTCAGACAGGCCACGTTGGGGCAGTTCAGTTGAAGAAGCCAGAGAGGAGTTGTTCTCAACTCCTCTCTGGCTTCTTCGTCTTCGGATGCTCCCCTGTTCCCAGATTGTCCATCATCCAACGATAGCCAGACCAGTCTGAATTCACCAACGGTATCTCCAGGGAACTATACCGTTGACCGTAGCCGAGAGATTCTTCGGCGCTACGGCACCTCAGAATGACAAAGGAGGTTGTGGTACTAGCCATGACCGACCGAGAGGCTCATCATTGAAGTACTACTGGACGTAGCTGCCACGAAATTGGTAGCATCGACTGGATGGTCACGCGGGACCTGGCGAGATCACTCCAGGAGTCTGGCGGGGAGAGTCTTGGGCTGCGACCATCATGCGAAAGGCGAGCCTGCTTCGTCTTAGTGAGCCTGCATGGGAGGAGAAATGAAGAGCTACCAGTACCTGATAGTCGGTGGCGGGCTGGCCGGTGGCAGGGCAATAGATGGGATCCGAAAGCTCGATCCAGAGGGAACCATAGCTCTGGTTGCCCGCGAGCCTCATGCACCTTACCAAAGGCCGCCGCTGTCCAAGGGCTACCTCACAGGCGGGGAAGGGCTGGACCAGGTCTATCTCAAGGGATCCGAATACTACGCCCAGAACCACGTTGATCTCCTCACGGGAACGGCCGCGACTCACATCGATCGCGCTGCTCACACGGTGAGGCTGGGTAACGGAGAAGCCCTCGGCTACAAGAAGCTGCTGATCGCTACGGGGGTCACGCCGTTCCGATTGCCCCTGCCGGGCACCGAACTCGAATGGGTTTGGACCCTGCGCACCATCGAGGACAGCGACTCCCTCCGTTCGGCAGCCGGGCAAGGCGAGCCGGCGGTGATCCTGGGAGGAAGCTTCATCGGCACCGAGGCAGCCGCGGCCTTGAGTCAGTTGGGAATGGCGGTAACAATGGTTTTCCCCGAGGCTCGACTGCTGGCGCGCGTTTGCCCTCCGGAATTGAGCGAGTTCATCCAGAAGCAGTGCGCCTCGCGAGGAATTCGCTTGCTCGCGGGACGCAAGCCCGAGCGGCTGACGGGTGCCACTCAGGTGGAATGGGTCCTGCTGGATGACGGCGAAGCGCTGCCAGCCAGCCTGGTGGTGATGGGTGTTGGAGTGAGACTGGATACCGCGCTAGCCCGCGACGCTGGGTTGGAGATGGACCCCAGCAGCGGGATAGTGGTCGACGAGCAGCTTAGGACCAGCGATCCAGATATCTACGCCGCCGGCGACGTCGCCGCCTGGCCAGACCCCAACTCAGGCAAGCGGATCAGGGTCGAACACTGGGACGTTGCTCGCCAGCAGGGGCTGCGGGCCGGCAGGAACATGGCCGGGGAGGGGAAACCCTACACCGCGGTACCCTACTTCTACTCGGACCTGTTTGGCTACAGCCTGGAGGGCTGGGGTGACCTGGCTAGATGGGAAGCTATGGTACAGCGAGGCCACGCCGGAGACGACAACTTCTCCTTCTACTCCTTCAAAGAGGGCAGGTTGGTTGGTATCCTGGCGGTGAACCCCTCCGATGCCGATCGCAAGACCCTGCCAGCCCTGATCAGAGCCAAGCCGGACCAGGCTGGTATCGCGGATAGGCTTAAGGACGAAGCGATAGAGTTGAACTCCCTGCTGGACTCACATTCACTTTAGGAAGAGACCGTTAGCTTCACTAGTGCTCCGCCACAGGGATCTTGACATGTAGTGCAGGGCGCTCTGCCCTGCCGTCCGGTTGCCCTGCCTTGCGCCGTTGCCCATGGGTCCGGGTGTGGGTAGCGCAGGTGGTCAATTGCGTGTACGCCAACGGGTGGCAGGGCACAGCGCCCTGCACTACGGACCGGGAACGAGCGACTCTGCCACCTATCACAATCAATGTGGTCGAGTACTAGTGCTCCGCCAAACTGGTTTCGATAGGCCGCCAGATGGCGGCCTATGCCGGGAGCGCGGGCCGCTGGCCCGCCCGTCCCCGTAGGGAAGAGGCTCGGTCCTTTCCGCCCTGAGGCCTGGCCCGGTTTTCGCAGTTGCTCCAACTACCTAGCCTGTCTTGGGAGGCCATCACCGTGGATCGCGTACAACAACCCTTGGCGCCGGCCGAACTACTGCCTGGCGCGCACAACGCCGTCGTCACCTGCCTCGCCATCAGAAAAGGGGACAGGGTCTTCATCATATCCGACCATGAGACCGAAGAGATCGGCCAGGCGCTGCTGGAGGAGTCCCGCGGGGCCGGCGCTGCGGCCGATATGGTGATGCTGGAGGACTTCGGCCAGCGCCCCTTTACCAGCATGCCCGTGGGGCTGGACCAGGCCCTCCGGGTCGCCAACCCCACCGCCACCTTCTTCGCCGCGCAGGGGCAACCCGGGGAGGTGAGCTTCAGGATACCGCTCCGCCGGATGCTGATGAGCGACATGAAGGTCCGGCACGGCCACATGATAGGGATCGACAGGCAGTTGATGGTCCAGGGTATGATGGCCAACTACCAGGTGGTGGCCCAGACGGTACACCGTGTTACCGACATGGTGCGCTCCGCCAGGGAGATCCGGGTCACCAACCCCAAGGGCACCGCCATGAGGGTGATGCTCGCGCCCAACCTTCGATGGAAGCCCTGCCCAGGCATCTACCACCAGCCGGGAACCGGCGGCAACCTCCCCGAAGGCGAGACCTTCACCTCCCCCGCCAACGCCGAGGGGGTGATCGTGGCCGACGTGCTGGGCGACTACTTCAGCCAGCAGTACGGTGTCCTGGAGCACCCGGTCACATTCATGCTCTCCCAGAGCAGGGTCGTGGGGGTGCGGTGCGAGGACAAGGCGCTGGAGGGGGAGGTCCGACGCTACCTCTCGACCAACGAGAACGGCGATCGTGTGGGCGAGTTCGCCATCGGAGCGAACCTCTGGGTCAAGGCTCTGACCGGGAATCTGCTGCAGGACGAGAAGATCCCAGGGGTCCACGTGGCCTTCGGTGACCCCTATCCGGACGACACCGGCGCTACCTGGTCCTCGCGGACCCACCTGGACGTCATCCCCACCGACTGCACCATCGACGTGGACGGCAAACCCCTCATGGAGGCTGGCCGCTTTGTGGCGGAAGTGCTGGAGGGGATAGAAGGCCTCCCGGGGTAGGAGAGGAAAGCGGAAAGCCCCCTCTCCCTGTGGGGAGGGGGGTGGGGGTGGGGGTGGGGTCCGTCCTATATCGCCTCCGCCCTCCCCACCCGCTTCTCGAAGGTCCATACGCGGCCATAACCCGCCTCTCGGGCCAGGGAGATGCAGTCTGCTACATGGCGGCCAACAGTCTCGGGCCGGTGGGAATCCGATCCCACCGTCAGGATCGCCACGCCCCTCTCGCGGGCCAGCCTCAGCAGCCCCAGGCTTGGATAAGCCTCCCTGGGATCGTGGATCAGCCCACCACCATTGATCTCCAGGCCGGTGCCCGTGGCAGCCAGCAGATCCAGGATCGCCTCCATCCTGTCCCGCAACTCCCTCTGCATCATCAGCTCCCCGTTCTCCGGCCGGAAGCGTTTCATCAGGTCCAGGTGGGCGAAGGAGTCGAAAAGGCCGGTCGCGACGGCCTTTTCGACCACCTCGTAGTAATCGAGGCAACCCTGCCAGGGGCCCCTCTCGCCAAAGTAGCGCATGGCGCCATCGCGGTCGGAGATGCCCAGGGAATCGACGTTGTGGACCGAGCCAAGGAGGAAGTCGAAGGAGGTTGAGTAGCGATCCACCAACTCCTGCACCCATCGGCCGGCCTCGGGCTTATAGTCCAATTCGACGCCCGCCCGAAGGACGACGGGGGTTTGCTTGGCGGCCTGGCGCAGTTCCACGAGGTAGCGATCCAGTTCGGGCTGGGTGGGAATCGTGCGGCAGGAAAGCCCGTCCTCCGAGGGGTAGAAATCCAGGTGCTCGGTGAAGCAGATCTCCGAGATGCCGGCCCTCTCGGCTTGCCGAGCGTGCTCCAGAAGGCTCCCCACGGCATCATGGGAGACGTTGCTGTGCAGATGGTAGTCAATCATTGGCGGGATTGTACACCTCCGGCAGCTACGTAAGCACGTACAGTACCGCAAGGGTAACGATGTAGAAGGCGAGTACGACGGCAGAGTCGAGACCCATTCCGAGGAATGCCCGCCTTCGCCTGCCAATGAGGCCAACCAGGTAGACCGAAGTCACCAGGATTCCCATGGAGGCGGCGAAGACGGAGGATCTGCCGACGGCCTCCAGGATAGGCCCCTGGCGATAGAACAGGTCGCCCAGGAAGAGGAGTGCGACCAACTGAGCGTTGGTGCCGAAGATGTTGGAGAAGGCCAGGCTGTAAGCACCAAACCGTACCGCGGCGGTGGTGGTGCTCAACTCGGGAAGGGCAGCGGCAACGGCGAGCAGTGTCGCGCCGACGAAGCTAGCGCCGAGACCAGTCTGCGTGGCCAGCACCTCCCCTACCTGTGCCAGGAACACGCCGGCAGCGAAGATCACGACACTGGCACCGCCGAACAACAGCGCGATCGTGCGCGTCGAGCGGCCGCGTGGCCCTCTTGCCGCTCCCAGTCTCTCCAACTCCGCCCGTTCAAGCTGAACAGGGACCTCGGTGGGCAACCAGCTATCGCTGGCCTCATAACCCTTCAGTAGGTACAGCGAGAGCAGATAGGCGGCGAACAGCAGGGCGGTCCAGATGCTCACGTCGAACAGATGGACGAGCGGTCCCGCCGCGATGCCCGCCAGGGCCAGTGCCAGGAGCGCGACTACCAACGCCCCCTCCAGCAAGAGCACCGCCCTGGGCGCGAAGAAGGTAAGCACACGGTCTTTCCCCATAACGAAATCCGCCAGTGCGAGGATGGAGGTCTGGAACACCACTCCACCGAGGAGGCTGTCCACGACGAGGGGGGCATCGCCAAAGGAAGCGGCGGAAATGGTCCTGCCTATCTCCGGGAGCGAGGTTGCGCTGGCCAGCAGCACCAATCCGATGAAGGCGTGTCCCAGACCCGTCCGCTCGGCGATGATGTCCGCGTACACGGCCAGGCGAGAACCAGCCACCCAGATGACGGCCGCTGTCACCAGGAAGAGCGCGAGGTTCTGCCAGAGGGGCAAACCGCCCAGGTCTATTCCTGCCATTGCTGCTCCTTGCGAGCAGCAGCCGGGGCAGGTTCCGTGCCCCCGTACCGAGACAAGGCGAGGATCACCCCAGGGCTGGCAAGGCTAATGAGGCTACCGAAGGAGGAAGAGCACGAACAGTGTCACCAAATAGAGTAGCAGCACGGCGATGGAGTCTAGACCCATACCCAGGTAGGTCTTGTTCCGTCTCTCAATCAATCCAACCAAGTAGACCGAGGTAGCCACTATACCCATGGCGGCGGCGAAGAGGGAGGGCCTGCCCACCGACTCCAGAATGGGACCCTGGCGATAGAACAGGTCCCCCAGGAATATTAGCGCGACCAGCAGGGCATTCGTGCCAAAGATATTAGAGATCGCCATGCTGTAGGCGCCAAGCCGTACCGCGGCTATGGTGGTGCTCATCTCTGGAAGCGCGCTGGCGAAGGCGAGAAGGGTCGCTCCCACGAAACTGGCCCCCAAGCCGGTCTGCACAGCTAGGGCGTCTCCAATCTGGGCCAGGGTTATCCCCGCTAGAAAGATCACTGTGCTGTTGCCGGCGAAGAGGAGGCCGATTTCCAGGTTCGACTTGAGGTGATGATCGCTTGGCCTTTCCTCTTCCTCCCGCTTCAACTCCTCGGGCACGGCTATCGGCACCCACCCCCTCCCCTCATGAGCCTGGAGCAGGTAGAGGGCCAGGACGTACACCCCCATCAGCACGAAGGACCACACACCAACATTGAAGAAGCTGAACAGCTCGCCGGCAGCGATCCCCGAAAGCGCCAGGCTGAGAAGAAGAATGACCAGGGCACCCTCAAGAAGGAGTACCGAGCTGGGTGCAAAGAAGGTGAGGACCTGCTGCGCCACCGAAAAGTCTGCCAGACCCAGGATGGCGGTCTGCAGGACAATGCCCCCAAAGAGACTATCCACAACAAGAGCAGTGCTTCCGATAGCCGCGGCGGAGATCGTCCTACCTATCTCGGGGAGGGAAGTTGCCCCAGCCAGCAGCACGAGGCCAACAAGAGCATGGCCCAATCCGGATCGATCCGCGATGATGTCGGCATAGATAGCCAAACGGGAACCGGCGGCCCAGATAATAGCCGCCGCAAAGAGAAACACAGCCAGGTTCTGCCAGAGAGCGTAGGCGCCGAAGTCGATAGGCAGCATGCCTTCTCTCCTCCTAATGTCTACACATCTTCGAGTTGTGACGAGAGCCCGCCACCGAGGATGCGTCCCGCCGTAGAGGAAGTCCTGCGGAAGGAGCTAGCACACCGTCACGCAGTCGTGACCGAGGAGGTCCTTGAGGGCTACCTCCAGCTGGGGCACGAAGTTGGTGGTAGCGTCGGTCTCCAGATAGACCCGCGAGCAGCCGGTCACGATGCACAGCTCGTAGCTATCCTGGCCCTGCCAGGCGGAGAGATTGCGGCACACATCCCTCAAGAGGGCCAGGTCGTCATCGTCCGTCCCTCGCCGATTGATGGTAATGAGCAGGTGGCAGCGAGCGCGGCCGTTGGTGGCCTTGCTGCCGTTGCCGTTGCCATTACGAGGGCCGTTCTGGCCGTTGCCGTTGGTGTGGTAGCCATTCCCATTACCGTTTCGCGCGCTGCTCTGCGAGGCAGCGGGTACTCCCTCTCCCACCGTGGTGGGAGAGGGTCGGGGTGAGGGCAACCTTGCCTCCCCACCAACTACCCCCTCACCCTGACCCTCTCCCTCAGGGAGAGGTCCCCTCTCCATCCCCGCATCCCCGGCCCCCACAAGCGCCTCCCATGGCACCCCAGGCTCCTCATCGGGCGAGTCATACCCATCCGGCGGCTCCCCGAACTCCGAATCCGGAGCGTCCCCGCCGATCGGCGCCATCTCCTCCATCGGGGGCGCCTCGCCCTCGGGCACCACGAAGACCTCTGCCTTCTCACACAGCACCTTCTTACGGTCGTCCTTCGCATCCACCTTCCCCTCGACCACCACCACCGCATCCGGCTGCCAGATATCTCTGGTGCGCTCGTAGGTCTTGGGGAACACCACCACCTCCAGGGAGCCGTGGAGGTCCTCCATCTGGGCCGCCAGCATCCGGTCGCCCTTCTTGGTGGTGAGGAGCTTCACCGAGGCGATCACCCCGGCGATCACCACCTTCTTCCCATCGCCCTCCTCGCCCAACTGGGCGCTGGTGGCGGTCGCGCGACCCTGCAGCCAGGGGGCTGCGTGCTGGAAGGGATGGCTGGTTATGTAAAGGCCCAGGATCTCCTTCTCCCAGGTCAGCTTATCCTTTTGACTGGCAGCGGGCACGGAAGAGGTGAAACAGGTAGAACTCGTCCCAGTCGGCGCCGCGGCCATCCCGAACATCGAATCGAACATGGTGATCTGTCCGATCTCGGCAGCCCTCTGCTCCTGCTGAGCGGCATCCAGGGTGCAATCCAGGTCGGCCAGCAGCTGGGCACGTTCCCCCAGCTCGTCCATCGCCCCACACTTGATCAGGCTCTCGATCACCCTCTTGTTGATCGACTTAGTGTCGACCCGCTTGCAGAAGTCCGAGAGGGATCGGAACGGTCCGTTCTTCTCCCGCTCCTCGATCATGCTGAGGATAGCGCCCTCCCCCACGTTCTTGACGCCTATCAGGCCAAAGCGCATCGCCAGCTGGCCCTTGGATCTGTCCGTGGGCTTGAGCGGGCTGCCCGCCCCCTTGAGGGGCTCGACGCTGAACTGCAGCTGGCTCTTGTTGATGTGAGGAGGCAACACCTGGACCCCCAGCCGCTTGCATTCGGCCAAGGTCAGCGAGATCTTGTCCGTGTCGGCCACGTAGGAGGTGCAGAGGGCTGTCATGTACTCCACGGGGTAGTGGGTCTTCAGGTAGGCCGTCTGGTAAGCAAGCAGGGCGTAGCAGGCTGCATGCGCCTTGTTGAATGCATACCCCGCGAAGGGCTCGATCTGCTCCCAGATGGTGGCTGCTCCCTCCGCCGAGATCCCATTCTTCTGGGCCCCCTCCATGAACAGGCCCTTCTGCTCAGCCATGACGTCGCGGATCTTCTTGCTCATGGCATTCCGCAGCACGTCGGCCTGACCCATACTGAATCCGGCCGCCGCCACCACGCCCTTGATCACCTGGTCCTGGTAGACGATGACCCCATACGTCTCCTTCAGGATCGGCTCCAGGGCCGGGTGTATGTACTCCACCGGCTCCCGACCCTCCTTGCGAGCGATGTAGGTGGGGATGTAGGCCATGGGGCCAGGGCGATAGAGGGCGACGATGGCCATAAGATGGCGGACGGTGTTCGGCTTCAACTCCCGGACCCAGCGGCGCATTCCCCCGCCTTCCAGTTGGAAGACGCCGGTAGTCTCACCCTCGCCCAGCATCTTGAAGGTCTCCGCGTCATCCAGCGGGATCGAGGACAACTCCATCTGCATCGCACGGGTCGTGGCCAACTCCCGGACGGTGTTGGCCACGATGGTGAGGTTGTTCAACCCCAGGAAGTCCATCTTCAGCAGGCCGACCTTCTCCAGCATCTTCATCGAATACTGGGCCATGGCAAGGTCCTCGCCCTTGGTGGCCTTCTGGAGCGGCACAGTCTCGGTGAGCGGGGTTGCGGACACCACGACGCCCGCGGCATGGGTGGAGGCATGGCGGGACACGCCCTCAATGCTCTTGGCGGCGTCGACCAGCCGCTTGATGTAAGGCTCGGAGTCGTAGACGTTCCGGAGGTCCGGGTTATCCTCCATCGCCTTGTCTATGGTCATCCCGACCGGAAGGGTGGGCACCATCTTGGCGACCCTGTCCACCTCGGAGAGGGGCATCCCTAGGGCGCGACCCACGTCCCGTATGGCAGCCCTCGCGGCCAGCCGCCCAAAGGTGGCGATCTGCGAGACCCTGTCCGCCCCGTACTTCCTGGTGACGTACTCGATCACCTCGTCGCGGCGGTCGTCCTGGAAGTCCATGTCAACGTCGGGCATCTGAACGCGGTCGGGGTTCAGGAAGCGCTCGAATGTGAGGTCGTACTCCACAGGGTCCACATCGGCGACGTAGAGGCAGTAGAGGACGATGCTGCCCGCGGCCGATCCCCTCGGCTGGCAGAAGATGCCCTTGTGGCGGGCCCAGTTGACGTAGTCGTACACCAGCAGGATGTACTTGGCGAAGCCGGTCTTGTCGATGACGGAGAGTTCGTACTCCAACCTGTGCCGGTGCTCGTCTGTGACCGTGGGGTAGCGCTCCTCCAGCCCCTTGCGGCAGAGCTGCGCCAGGTACTCTATAGGCGGCATGCCCTCCGGGATGAAGTCCAGCTCCGGCAGGATCACCCGATCGAACTGCATCTCGGTGTGGCACTGCTCGGCCACCCGCAAAGTGTTACTGAGCGCCTCGGGCACCTCTGCGAAAAGCTCGGCCATCTCCTGAACCGTGCGCAGGTGGAAGGTGTTGGACCCCAACCGCATCCGGTTCGGATCGTCCATCGTGGTGTTGGTCTGGATGCAGAGCAGTATCTCCTGGGCCTCGGCATGCTCCTGGCGGACGTAGTGGACGTCGTTGCTGGCGACCACCGGGATGCCAAGGCGGCGACTCAACTCCAGGATGCCCCGATTGACCTTCCGCTGCTCCTCCAGGCCGTTGTCCTGGATCTCCAGGTAGTAGTTCTCCGGCCCCACCAGCTCCCGATAGTAGCCGGCGATGCGGGCGGCAGCGTCCATGTCGTCCTTCAGGAGCGCCCGGGGGACCTCCCCCGAGAGGCAGGCGGAGCAGATGATGAGCCCATCGTGGTGCTTCTCCAGCAGCGCTCGATCGATGCGAGGCTTGTAGTAGAAACCCTCCATGTGGGCGGCGCTGACCAGCTTCACCAGCGACTGGTAGCCCGTGTAATCCTTCGCAAGCAGCAGCAGGTGGCTGGACGACTTGTCCTCGCTGGCTTCTCGGTCCTGCATGCTGCGCCGGGCCATGTAGCTCTCGACGCCGATGATCGGCTTGATGCCGGCTGCCTTGGCCGCCAGGTAGAACTCTATGGTGCCGTACATGGCCCCATGGTCGGTGAGGGCCAGGGCCGGCATGCCCAACTCCTTGGCCCTGGCAACGAGGTGCTTGATCTTCCCCAGTCCGTCCAGTAGAGAGTACTCCGAGTGGACGTGAAGGTGGACGAAGGACTGGTTGTCGCCGGTGTGGGTATCCGAAACAAGACTCATATCTATCGATCCCTATGCTGCTGCTGAACTCCGAAAACCGGAGGCACCGCCGCCTCGAGAGCGCTCCCATCGGTCGCAGTGGCTGCTTCCGGCCAAGGGCTATCTTCCTCTACTATCCTAACACGGTTCCTGCCCTCTGCCTTGGCCCTGTAGAGGCCCTGGTCGGCCCTCCTGATCAACTCGTAGAGGGTATCTCCCTCCCTGGGGACAGCCGTAGCGACGCCGAAGCTGGCGGTTACCCTGATGCGATGTACATCCGATCTTACCTCGACCATCTCGATCGCGCCACGCAGCCTCTCGGCCACCACGAGAGCCTCCCGAATTCCGGTCTTCGGTAACAGGAACACGAACTCCTCTCCACCGTATCTGCCCAGGAGATCGATGGATCGGATACTCCCGCGACAAGCCTCGGCGACGCCTCGAAGGACGGTATCGCCCATCTGATGCCCGTACTGGTCGTTGATATCCTTGAAGAAGTCGATATCCAGTATCACGAAGGCCAGAGGCTCGCCCTGTCTCGCGGCCCTATCGAACTCGTACTGACACCGATCGAAGAAGTGTTGCCGATTGAACACCCCGGTTAGATCGTCCACCGAGGCCTTGACCTCTAACTGCTGCATGGCCTCCACCCGCTCCGTGATGTCGGATAGGAAGACCATATATCCGATAGTTTCCTGGCTACGACCGAACAACTCCACTGTCCTTACATTGTAGTGGCGAGGCGATCCATCCGCCTCAGCCTCGATGTCGGCGTCACTCTCGCCAGAGATGGCAGCCACGAGCCTATCCCGCGTCTCGAAGACCCTGCTACACTCTCTCCCGATGGAGAACCTGCCCAATTCCGGGAGCATCCTGGCCGCCGACGGGTTGAAGTCCACGATCCTGTGCTCGTCATCCAGCACGACCACTCCATCCACCATCCATTCGAACACCCTCTCCCGAGCCAAGGGGATCAGATCCACCAATCCGTATCTGAACATGGAGACCAGGAAGACCGCATTGGAGAGGACCACACCCAACGGCACCAGATCCAGCCCATAGGGGGCGCTGCCGGACCAGTAGATGAGAATAGCAGCCCAGGGAAAAAGGGACGCCACAAGCATCGCACCAACCTGGCGTTGATGCTGGCCCTGGGTCTGGAGGAGAAGCTTCAGGTACAGCACGCTGGCGAGCACCGCCGCCACATTGGTGTACACCGCATTCACCAGATACCAGGGCCCCCCCTGGACAGAGAGGACTGGAAATCCATCTGCATAGTGAATGGAGACACCAGCATAATGCAGATGCAGGTAGGGGTCCGTGAATCTGAACAGGAGGGTAAGGACGGGTATTGTGAACAGATACAGCCCAGCCCAAGGTGACAGCAGGTAACCCTTGCCGGTGTACTGGATGGCCAACAGCAGCCAGAGAGCCGGAACGAAGGGTATGCCGAGATATTGGATGTGGTTCCAGAACAGCATGCCGTCCAGGGAAGGGCTGATGACCTCCATGGCGTAACCGAAGGAGTGAGCGATCTCGGCCATCAGGAGAAAGGCGAAGGCGATCGCCCCGGGAACCTGACGTCTCCGAAGGCAGTACATGGCCATGAAGGTCATGAGGATGGCAGACAGCAGGAGAACCGCGCTGTAGGTAACGTTCGGCTCGGGCAAAGATGGTCTCTCCTGTCTCCAATCGCGAGCCTCCCGAAGACATTAGCCCGCGCGAAAAGGTCCGAAGTCTCCAGGTAGAGGCCGGCTCCACAGAGAGCCTGCTTCAGCTGGAGTAATGTTATGCTCGGAGAAATAGCGCCACAGTCTCAACGTGCCCTAAAGATACGAGAAATAATGACGTATGAAGCTAGTAGGCTCTAAGCGCATATCCCAGGACAACCTGCCCCCCGTCACCTCCGCTTTCGCGGGGGTCCGGGCAGCACGCTGTCCAGGGCGACGAGCTCGCTTTCGTCACGTCCGTGAAAGCGGGGGTCCAGGCCCCACCGCACGGCAGCGCCCCGGATGTCCGCAGAGAGGCAGCATGGCGGTTCGGTTGTGCACCCGATCTCAGTCCAGATGCTTGCAGGGAAGAAAAGTATCGATCGGAGAGTCCCATGTCAATTATCGCGCTTTCCTTGACAGGTGCAATTGCCGAAACGTTCTTGCTCGTCATAATTTACGCCTTGCTTTTCATGCAGAACCGGGAAGGCTATTTGCGCAGTTGGATGGTTGCCTGGCTTTTTGCTCTAGTCGGCTTAAGCTGTTTTGGGGGATTGGCTATTAGCCAATCATTATTAACTCTCTATATGATTTGCTTGTGCTTCTTCAACTATTTCCTCTTACACGCCTCTTACCAAATTTTCGAAATCCTTATGCCCCGCCTTTGGAAGTGCTTGACATTGATAATGACTGTCTGGTTAATAACAAGCTTCTTGTTGGGTTTATCCAACCCGTTCAGCATGATTCCGTGGAGCACTTTTGGCAGCATAACTATCATATATAATGGTTTCATGTTCTTGCGGTATGGCGACCGAAATATCAGCGGAAGAATTATTATCGCCTGCTGCTATATCCTGTGGGGGATCCATGCCATGAGCTTTTTCTTTCTTCATACGGTCCCGTGGTTTGCCCCATGGGGTTTTCTCATCGGAACCATACTCGCCTTGGGCGGCTCAGTCGGCGCCCTCTATTATTACTTCCAAATGAAGAACTTGGAACTGCTGCGGATAGGAGAAGAGCTGAAATATCTGAGTTTTCACGACACTCTGACCGGACTTTTCAACCGGAACTACTTTGAACAGGAGATAAAACGCCGGGAAAGAGAAAAACGAGCCGCAAAGACGAATTGCCCGCCAACAGGCATCATTATCTGCGATGTGGATGGTTTGAAGCTGGTCAACGATACGCTCGGCCACAAGAGGGGAGACGCCTTGCTGCGCGAAGCTGCCAGGGTCATCCAAAGTGTATTCCCCAAAAGAGGCTTGGTGGCTAGGATAGGCGGCGATGAGTTTGCCGTCCTACTCGAAGATAACGAGGAGGGGTTGGCTCAGGCTTATCAGGATATCCACCAGGCCCTACGTGTGTATAACGCAAATAATCCGGAACTGCCCTTGAGCATCTCCGTGGGATACGCCGTAGGTCATGTTCCTCCCGACCTGACCCAGGTATTCAAGGAAGCGGACAATAACATGTACAGGGAGAAGCAGAGACAGAGCCAGGGGGGTCGGGATTCAGTCGTCGAATCTCTAATGCTGTCCTTCCACCGCGCCGAACATCTCCGAAAGATGATCCTCGATCTGACCGGGACCGTGAGCTTAGGTAGCCAGCCAGTGGCCAACGATTAGGCTTTTCGAAGTCGGTTTCGGCATTGAACCTTCGACGCGCACCAACTCTGTCAAAAATACCCTTGCCCTATTACCATCCTCCAGAGTACTTCATCACCTTCTGCGTTACAACAACTTCGCCGTTACGCCGTTACGATAGGACCATGGCCTTTCCGTCATCAGTCGATGAGCGATCTCTGCAACATGACGCAAGACTTGCACTCTCGTTCACTTACCTTGTCTTTATTGGTCAGTTCGCTGCAGAGCAGCGGAGACTCTGGTCGATAACTAGCCACGTTGTTGTCAATGCTAGATTGACTGAAGTTTGCGTAGCAGTACCGGCACCCGTGACGGCATGTGTTGTACATGCCTATGTCGATGCTGGCCACGCAGCCGCACGGGTCTCTCTGGTTCTTGTCTTTCTCAACCTTGATCCTAGCACCTAGGAGACCCTGAATGAGAACTGGGTCGATGCACCTCGCGTGTTCAATACCGAATTCGTCCGTAGCTATGTCTTCTGCACAGGTCTCCAATGTTAGGCCATAAGATCTTGCCACCGTTGCCAGCCTCAAAGCAACGATTCTTTTCTGAGATTCGTCCACTGGGACTACCCGAAGCGCTTTCAGCCTGGCCTCAACCTTCTTGTAGAAATCCACAAAACTGATGATGCACTTGGAACTATAGCCTTCGAGACTAGACGCAAGAATAGCGAACTGCTTCTCATGGTACGTGATGTCGAAATCTGCGCCGAGCATTACAGGATCATATCTCCATATAACCCTGTGGGGACCCACTGTGTCAGACAACCGTTTGAAGGTCTCGACAAGAGTGCTCTTCTCAGGGAGGCGTGGCTCGATCCGGACATCGTATGGATTCAGCGTAAACTGGAAGTAGTATTGGTATTCCCTCAAGAGGTGAAGGCTCGGTAGCAAAGGTCCGGGGTTCTTGGTCCAGAAGACTACGCAGTCAACAACCCCTCTGTCTAAGGATACCTTGCTGACTTGGTGCACGTTCATGGGATTTCGCACGAAGGCATAGCCGGCTCTGATTCTATTCAAGAACCAGTCACTGTAGAAGGCAGGTATATCCGTTCTGCGGCTTGCGCTAATGATCAGTTTGCTGCTCCCTTCTTTATCACCATCTGTGCACTCCTGCACTGCAGCCAAGGGTTGTAGCTCTTCTTGATTGTGTCGGAGACACTGTAAAGAACACCGTTGCCATCATGTTCAGTGCCGTAGCGATAATAGGAGGAGTCCGCTTTGAAGTGATAGGTCCAGCGGTTGAGGTTCTTGTAGGCTTTTTTCATCTCAGCATGCAACCTGTCAAAGAAATGCCGAGAGGTCTTGAATGCAGTACCGTCCGGTTTGTTGTTAGAACTGAGATTAATATCATTCAAGAGAACGATCGAGCCAGTCGGCATTTGGCTCACTATTTTCTGCTGAACATCATCGAGAAAGGATAGCATTTCCTGTTCAGTACAATGATTCGCCATATCCGAGAGAACATACTGTAAAGAGAGAATATTGGGTACCCATTGCGTCGGCCTGCCGCTTAATCCTGCCATTAGGTTGAGCACGTCGGTGTAGGAAAACCTTGTACTTATCCCTCTCTTGGCTGCTATATTCGATATCCTTGTGTGTATCGGTTTCCAAGTCTCATCCAAGTCAACTCCCCGATAATCAATAGGAGTCGAGGAGCCCTTCTTGTCAACAGATGATTCAAATGCGAATAGATCGGTGCAAGGTCCACAACCGACGGATAGAATCCTGTAATCGGATAGGTCATCAAAGGCGGGACAAACCCCCAGTAATGTTTCCACTTCGGTAGCATACCTAAACGAGTACTTGCACACGTAGTAGTTCACGATATTGGGGCAATTATATCTTCTATCATCCTTCACATAATGGATTCCTTCTAAGCATTTTTCGCAGCTCCCCTGGCAGTTGTTGGTGCAGCCAACACATCGCTTGACTGTGTCGGCGTTCGCGTAGGCCAAGTGACAGGATGCAGTGATTTCCTCAATTAGCACTGCAAGAGCCCTCCCTTCTTGCACTGTGTACCGACGCCGGAACAAGGCGACAGTCTCGATATGTCAGGTATGCGGGAACAGATCGGCTGGAGATCATCCAGCCGGAGGTTAGCCTCAAGCGGACGGCCGTCGTGAGCCAGGATGGTAGGATCGCACGAGGAATAGTCTACACCACTGCAGAGGGATCGAGACGACGAATCTCCTGCAACTCGCGCTCTATCTCCTCCCAGTCGGCGGTCGGGGGGTGCTGTCCCGTGAGCCTCCTCAATGCCGACTGGCGACGCCGTCGTTCCAGCGCGGCTATCAGGGTCTGTTCTGGACTCTCCCGCAGCAGGGAGCTCACCGTCTTTCCCTGCTCCTGGGCGTACCAATCCAGGAGATGGTACTGCTCCTCGGTCAGGGCCACCTAGGCTTTCTTCGTGGCTGCCTTTGGCACGGACTCCCCCCACACGTACTACATCCATCGCGGGTATTGCACCACAGAGTATTCATCTGCGGAGTAACTTGCAGCCTCGCAAAGCTAAGTGCCTATTCTGAACGCTTAAGTAGTCTAAATCCTGAAGCCACGCAGAGAACAAAAAGCAGACCCAACCTAAGCCAATCCATGCAAAGCCAGAACATTCCACCGGTTACAAGAACGGGGGATGAACCGTATTCATCCGCATACACACCCATGTTCCAGAATAGCTTCATGGAAATAACCAGGGAAATCGAACTCAAGACAAGAATTGCTGTGTTGAGTGCCCTGTTTTCAAGACTTACTTCTTTCCCCGTCTTTACCAAGTAAATTGCAGCAAGACAAGGTAACTTCTCAATAAATCGGGGT
>DIXP01000043.1 GCA_002436065.1 Chloroflexi bacterium UBA6077 | reverse complement strand
GTTTCGGCTCTGCCGAGTTAGGAATTAGGGAGCGGCAGACAAGGCGAGGTGCCCCAGGCAAGCAGAACAACAAGCTGCCAGCATTGTACATGGTGATGAAGAGAATGTCTCCCGCTACGTCTTGAAGAGACGCAGGCGACTCGGCTAGGGGAGGACAAGCAGAAGGGCTCCGAGTAGGTCTCGAAGCCCTTCTGCTTAGTGGACCTGGGCGGATTCGAACCGCCGACCTTCCGGATGCGAACCGGACGCTCTCCCACTGAGCAATAGGAACACGTGCTTGTCAAGGCGGCCTGGCACGACTCTTGTCCGTTCGTCAACCTCGCGGGCATGAATCAGTCATAACCGGCCCTAACCCTGGGGACCAGCCAGGCAACAACCCAGACGGAGATCACCTTGAGGCGGCGGCTGTTCATCGACAACCTGCGGTGGGCCGTGGGCTCTCTGACAGCCGTCGTGGGCGCCATGATGCTGGTAGACCCCCACCAGTTTCGGGTGCCCATCTATGCCGCCCTGCTGCCCCAACTGGTGATCTGGGGGGCGGCCTTCTTGCTCATCGGCATCGGTCTCATCACTGTGGCCGCTCTGGCGCTGCCGAACCCGACCCGAGCCGCCATGCACGTCTTGAACGCCGCGGCCCTCCTGGCTCTTGCCTACGAGCTGGAGAGATCGGGGCGATGGTCGCTCACGCCTACCTGGGCCGTCCTGGGGGTGGCGACGGCCGCCATTCCCTTTCTGCCCCAGACGGCGGAATGGCCCGCCCCGGCGGACTCCAGCGATTTGTTTGCCCTGACATGCGGCGCCGCCAACGCCGTGACGGGTTTGCTCCTGCTGATCGTCCCACTGCAGTTCGGGTTTGCCTTCTATAGCCAAGCCCAGCCCGTCTTCACGGTGCTGGGAGCAGCCTTCCTCGCCACTAGCGGGCTGCTCACCTTCGCCCAGCTTCGCCTCGAACTGGGTCGCCCCCTCTACGTCGCCGCACACCTCCTGGCCGGAGCCGCCATGCTCGCCTTCTTCGCTCTTCTCTCCCTGCCGGCCGGTGACTGGATCGGCATGTTCTACTTCGCCGGTTTCGGCCTTCTGTTGGGGCTCCTACCCTGGCTGGAGGACTACCTCCGGTCCATCGATCCCCGATCCCTGCGAACACGGTTGGTGCTGGCCCTTTGCTACCTGGGCTCCCTGCCCCTCGTCCTGGCCACGGCCCTGATCACCCAGGTGGTTCTGGCCGGCGCCACGACCGGGGAGGCAGCCCTGTATGCAGCGGAGGACCTCTCTTTCACCATCCTCGTCGCGTTCCTCTTCGTCGCCGTCGTCGTTGGGATATACCTGGCCAACCGGCTGGCCAGGCCCATGGCCGTGCTGGCCTCGGCTTCCCGTCGGTTGGCCAGGGGCGACCCCCAGGCTCCCTTACCCAGCAGTGATATCCGCGACATCGCGGACGTCGCCGGGGCCTTCCAGGAAATGCGGCTCCGGCTGGCCGAGCGCTCGGCCGAACAGCAGCGGCTGCTGGTAGAGCTAGAGGATCTGCTTCGCACCGTAGGCCACGACCTGCGCAGCCCTCTGACAGCCATCCAGGGGCAGGCTCAACTGCTGGAGCGGTCTCTGGCAGCGGGTCAGACCGGCGGCATGGCGGTCCGGAGCGCCGAGGCCATAGCGGCCAATGCCCGCCGAATGAACGTGATGATCCAGGACCTGGTAGACGCAGCCCGAATGGAGAGCGGGCAGTTGCAGCTTGAGAAGCAGCCAGTGCAGCTGGAGGCGAAGGTCTCCGATCTGCTGGCTACCTCCGCAGGTGTGCTGGACGTCGCTCGGGTACGTACCCGCATCTCGCCGGAGCTTTCGCCCGTGGCAGCGGACCCGGCCAGGCTGGATCGGATCCTGACTAACCTGCTCGGCAACGCCCTCAAGTACTCGGAGCCCGGTACGGAGGTGGTGCTCGGCGCGGAGGGAGCCGACGGGCAGGTGAGGGTCTGGGTGGCCGACCAGGGCAAGGGGATCCCGCCCGAGGAGCTGCCCCACCTGTTCGATCGATACTACCGTGTCAAAGGAACGCGCAAGACGGAAGGGATAGGTTTGGGTTTGTACATCACCAGGATGCTGACAGAGGCCCACGGCGGCCGGATCTGGGTGGAGAGCGAGGTTGGGCGGGGCAGCACCTTCAGCTTCACCCTTCCGGTGGCCGGGCATTAGTCCTTGGGGGAGTCCAGAGGAAGCTTTGCCCCTTCTGGCGGGGGCTGAGGTGTCCCCAGAACTATCGAAGACTTCTTGATACCTGCCCAGTACTCGACCAAACTGATTGTGATAGGCGGCGGGAGCCGCCTGCCGGGAGCGCGGGCGGCTCGCCCGCCCATCCTCGCGGGCGAGCCGCCCGCGCTCCCGGCATAGGGTGCCAATTGGCACCCTATCGAAACCAATTTGGTGGAGTACTAGACGGCAAAGGACCGGAAAGGAGGCACCGCCCTTGAAGTCCTCGGCGGAACTGCTGTCGTTGCGGAACCGCAGGGTGCTGATCACCGGCGCAGCCTCGGGCATCGGCGCGGCCATGGCTCAACGCTTCGCCGAGGCGGGCGCCGATCTCATTCTGCTGGATGTGAACCGGGAGGCTCTGGAAGAGACGGCCGGCGATGCCAGAGCCTTCGGCACCGGTGTGAGCCTGGAGGTCATAGATCTTCAGGAGCGCGACCAGATCGCCTCGCTCTGGGAGAGGCTGGGAGACGAGGCCCCGGACACCCTGGTCAACAACGCCGGCATCTACCCCATGAGAGACTTCCTCAAGGTCGACGAGACGTTTCTGGAGAGGGTCCTACGGGTCAACCTGGAGTCCGCCCTCTGGATGTGTCAGGGCTTCATTGCCCAACGGTTGAAGAAAGGCGGAGTCATCGTGAACGTCGCCTCAATCGAGGCGGTGCTTCCCTTCAAGGACGACCTGGTGCCCTACAGCGTGAGCAAGGCCGGGATCATCGCCCTCACTCGATCCCTGGCTCGGGACTACGGCCGGCGCGGCTTTCGGGTAAACGTCCTGCTGCCCGGGGTCATCCGCACCCGGAGCACGGAGAGTCTGGCGCGTTCGGCCATAAGGGGGCTTCAATGGGGTACGCTGAGGTCGGGATACATCTTCCAGAGCCGCCTGTCCCTGGGGCGCTGGGGACGGCCTGACGAGGTCGCCCGAGCAGCTCTGTTCCTGGTCTCGGACCTGGCCAGCTACATCCAGGGGGCAATGCTGCCGGTGGACGGCGGCTACCTCTCCTCATGACCTTCCCCGCGAAGTCCGACGGGCCGTGGGAAACGAGCTACGGTCCCTGTGCGATAGCACCAACCCCAACGTCTGGATGGCCGAGGGGCTGATGGGCTGCTCCGCCGGGCGCGTCCAGCCTCACCCACACCCGAAGGTGGCGAATAGAAAAGGCTCCGAGCCTTACTCGGAGCCAATCCCGCTAGTGGACCTGGGCGGATTCGAACCGCCGACCTTCCGGAGGCAAATTGTAGGGGTGCCTCGGCAGCCGATGCCAAGACGGTTCATGGTGGTTCACTCGCTTAGCCTCGCCGTAACCTCGTCATACTGCCCTATCATCAATTGACCGCGAATGACCGCTCGCTTGACTGACCGACCACTCGGGTTGTCGTCAGCGTTGTCGTCAATTATCGTCATCCGGGATCGACCGTGCTCCGGTGTCTCAGTCCCCTTTGTGGCACTCGCAATCAGGTTGGCCGCAGTCGGCATCCTCCGTGGCCAGACCAGTGAGGTGGCCATATTCGAAGCACTCGATGATCGCACAGCCGCAGCCCGCGCAGGTCGCCTCTACGAGGGCTTCTCCGCTTCGGGGCAGGGCTCCCCTGTCTCGTCCCAGTCTCTTGGCATGCCGGGCCTCCTCGCCTCATCTCTTGATCAAGCCCCAGGGCATCAGGGTAGCGCCGGTCCCTGCGACCCAGGAGGGGTAGGTTATGATCGTGACGCCCCATGCCGTCCTCGTGTAGTGACCCTCACTTACGCCCTAGAACAAAAGGGGACCATAGTCTGACCCCTAGGTAGCGACCCTCTTCGGGTATTCTGGCTTGGGCAGAAGACCGGCAACTTGAAGAAATTCACTCATTCATGGGTTGTAGCGCAACTCCTACTCTGCGGGCAGGATACCAGCGAGGCGCTGAATGCCGGCACGCCGGTCAGGGTCGAACGCGAGATTATCTAGGCGGCTCGTGAAACCGCTCGCATCCCTTGGAAAAGGGTCTTCACCTGCCACCCGCATTTGTAGCAAGGCGCGCAGTGAAGCAGCCACCAACTCCGCAGCAATGGCGGCGGCTACGTGGCCCCTATTCCTCGTTATCAAGGGCATAGCTTTTCCGCCATGCCACGCGGCGATCATCTTTTCTACCTGTGAGTCGCGGTCCTTGTGCGTCTTGGCATGGACGATCGCAGAGCGCAGGGCGTACAGGTGGCGAACGGTCTCTGCGACCCGATTCGACCGGCCAGGATCGGTACCGAGCAGTAGAGCAGCGCGAGTGACGACTTTGTGCGTGATTTCATCCCGATCACGGGCGAAGAAGGCCTCGAAGCAGATAGCAAGGTCGATGACGCGGTCTTCCCAGTTATGCCGCTTGAACGAACTCTGGAAGTACCTGATGGCGAGCGAGAGGAGCTCGGGAGTTGTCTCTGCCGTTGGAATGATCGCTCCGAGCGACTTCAGCCGGGATTGGGTTTGGTCATCCAGATCAAGAAGCGGATACCAAGGCTCGATAATATCCACGTCCATGACTGACGCACGCTTGGGTGCTTCGAACGAGCCTTGGACCGCCAGGCGATAGGGCCTCCGGTAGAGGGTATCGAAGAACAGGAACACCGTCGGAAATATCAAACGCAGCCGGAAGAGACTTCGCTCGACAAGGGCGGCCTCTCGTTCCTTCACATCTGGGCCGGTGGCTGTACCCGGAGACCGTGGTAGGGAATAGTCAAAGCTGATGGCCCAACTGTTAGCAGGCAATCTCTCCAAGTGACTCAATCGGGTCGCCGCCCAGTCAGGAGATGCTGGCCGGAGGATGATGCTCTCACCGAGATCGATCGCATCGCCGGTACCACGCAGGTTGGGGATGAAGAACCCGCCTTCGTACGTTACCCGATCCTCATGGAGATACGTCCAAAGCTTCTTGGCTTCCCTAACTCGGCAGAGCCGAAACC
>DIXP01000074.1 GCA_002436065.1 Chloroflexi bacterium UBA6077 | reverse complement strand
GGCCGGGTTATTCGGATAGGCTCTAGGTTGAAGACTCGTCTCTCCGTCACCTTCCTCTCCGGTCTGGCGGCCATGGCGGTGGCGCTCGTCGCGCTGATAGCCTTCCTGCCGGTACCCCTACCAGATACCGCCACCAGTACCGGCGCCGACTCCTCGGTCCAGGTGAACGACTGGGTTTCCACCGGCCACACCTTCCGCGTGTCCCAGGAGGGGCTCTACCGCATCGACGTGCCGCTTTCCACACTTAGTGCCACCGACCAGTTCGACCTCGAGTTCTAACTGCGGGAGGAGGGTCCCAAGGGCCAGAATCTCAGGATGCTGCGCACCAAGCTGTCCGATCTGCCCCAGGGCAAGGCGCTGGAGCTGTACGAGAGGCGCTGGCAGAACCTCTTCTGGGTGACCTTCCAGTTCGAGCCGCTCTACGGCTACGTGGGCAGGTACCGGCTGGGGGAGGCATTCGTGTCGGAGGGACCGGCGGGAGGAAACCTGGTCTTCCGGACCTACGCGCTGGGGACGCCCCTGCGGCTGCTGGGAGTCACCCTCGACCTGGCCGCACGTGGTAGGCCGGGTGCCATGGGGGCTGCCGTGGGTGTATGCGTCGGCGGATAGATCGATGGTGGTTCGAGGCCGCTCTGAGAGTCAGAGCCTCTGGATCCAGCTCCGCGAATGGGGTCCGCGAAGAGTTGTGGGCTTGAGGCTACTTCCATGGTCGGCGGTACAGCCCTATGCCGATCACAATGCCGACCGCGGCGCCCACAGCCCCAAAAGCCCAGGAGAGCTGACCGGATTGCTCTCCATCGGAGGGGAGAGCATTGGACTGAATCTGTCCCTGGGGGCGGGCCTCCGTGGGTTGCGGAACCCGGTCTGCGGTGGCAGGAATCGGCGTGGTCGTCACGATGCGCGTGGGCTGAGGAATCCCCTGGGGGGACGGCCCGCTCTGTGGAACTGACGTGGAGGCCAAGGCGGGCTGATTGGGTTGTGGTTGAGCCCCACTCACATCCGGCCCAGCAGGCTGTGGGGGCGCAGCGATGCCGCTGGAGGGAGTCGAGGTGGGGGACGATGCGGAGGAGGAAGCCGGTCGGTACTCTGATGCAGGCGGGGGCGCAACCGGCGCGTAGCTGGGAATGCTGGATGCCCCCGCCGGAAGCCTGGTAGGAGGAGGACCGGCGGTCTGGCCAAGGGCATCTCCCCATCCTCCTCCCATGGAGGCCAGCAGCGTCAGCGTAATCGAAAGAGCGACGGTAACAGCTACTCGCTTCATCTAAGGACTCCAGAACAACCAGTCGCCAGGATCCGAACGGTGGATGGTAGACAGGGTGGGGTTCCAGCCGACGAACGACTGGAACCCCACCCTTATTTATCCCACTTGGATGGCCCCTCTCGTGGAGCTAGTGGCTGATGGCGGTCAACTCCTTCTCGAAGGCACCTGTAAGGTTGGTAGCTCCGAGGCTTTCCGGCCTGGCCACGGAACCAGCTGCGCCGCCGTTATACTGCCGGTAGAACGGGCTGGTCTTGGCCTGCGCGTCCAGATCCGACGGCAGGTTCTGGCCGGTCATGATGCTCTTGAGGTAGTCGCCCAGCAGCAGACCCTGGGTAACGCCCGTAGAGGCATCGAAGTGCATGATCCCGCGCTGGAATCTCTGGTAAACGAAAGACTTGTTGTTGGGATCGTAAGCCGGCTTGCTGGTGGGCATACCCCACAGCTCAAGGTTGAGCAGAGGAAGAAGCGCCTCATCGCCCCTGCCGTCGGGGAATGCATCCTTGAAGCTCACCGTCGAGAGGAAGGTCTTGTTGAAGTCGACCTTCTGCCCATCCCATTCGTCGGGCACGTTGGCGTTGACGAAGGCGATTGCCTTCTCGGCATAGGCTGGATCATTGACCGCGTGGGTACTGGAGATGAGGCTTGGATCCAGGGCCGGGAAGTTGCTGAAGTTGATCTGAGTGTAGGGCATCACACCAGCATCCAGCAGGTTCAGCCGCGCGACGCTGCCATCTGGCATGGACTGGAGGACGCCTCGCTGGAACATCTGGACGCCGAAGCCCATCAGCGTGAACTCGCGAGAAATCGGGTAACCGAAGGTCTTCACGCCGCCTCGCCTCTGGAAGTAATCCCAGAAACTGTCCACGTTCACCCTGAAGCCGGTTTCGGCGAAGTAGCGGGCGTCTGCCACCAGGACTCGGCTGCGCTGATTCAGGGGAAGGATGGCCAGCAGGTATGTGGACCTGGGGACGAAGACGGCGGTAACCGTGCCGTTGGGAGCCGGATCGGGACTCCATAGGACAGGAGCAACCTCCACGGTGCCGTCGGCCTTCACCCTCAGGAGTGAAAAGACAGAGGCATCCGGGCTTCCATCCGCGAGCTTCGGCATGCTGGAGAACTCACTCTCGGTTAGGCCGAAGGATAGAACCACAGGGCGAGCGGAGTCCTTCTGCTCGGTGGTTCGGCCAGTGGCGCTGTTGGAGGTACTGTCGTAGTTGAGCACCTCGAGGCTGAAGGTGCGGCTGACGATGGTGTTTGGTGGCAAAGTAACGCCGGACGGCGGAGACGCCAAAGGCTCAAACCTGACCACTAGCGGCTGCCCCTGGTCCGAGCCCTGGTCCCGGTTGTCCACCGTGATCTGGACGGCCGAGCCGTTGGTGAAGGTTCCGCTGAAGGTGGCCGCGCCTGGGGTCGGTGGAACCACACCGATCACACCACCAGTGCCAACCGCGGCCACTCCCACGGGGGGAACGGTCAGCACAATCCCCTGCACCACGGGAGCTGGCGGAGGTATCACTACGGGAGCTGGCGGAGGTATCACTACGGGAGGCAGGCCCACCAGGGGTCCGGGAGGCAGGCTCACCGGGGGTTCGGGGGGCAGGCTCACCGGGGGTTCGGGAGGCCCGCCTCCCGGTACGGTCTGGCCCAGAGCAACTCCCCAGGAGCCACCGAGAGCTGCGACGGCTGCCATCAGGGCTACCAGGACAATGGTGGCTCTGTAGCGCTTGGCCAGGTCGGTGCTTCCTCGCCGGAGGAAGGGGACGATACAGTGAAACATGTCACTATCCTCCATCAATCAATGAGATGCTCCGTTGCTACGCTGCGCCTCTATGGCAGGCAGTTGGACCCACTGGTCTCGGGTTGGACAACCCTGGAAGGAGGCTGAACTGTCTCCAGCCCGTACCGCCGTGATGGTGATGGGCCGGCAAGCAACGCCGGCCTGCTTCTGCAGATAGAGGCTGTGATCAGCTCGCTCCTCCTTCTGCCCGATGCCTATCACATAGTGCACCTGGACTCGTCGATTCTCGCCCGGCGCCAAGGGAAGGTAGCCTGCAACCACCGTGCGTCCAAACTCCCATTGGAGAGGAGCCGGGTCCGTCAGTCCATCAAGCGAGATGGATCGAGCGTCTAACGGCAGGTATATCCGGAGCCAGTCGCCCCAGAAACCTGGCGTGCGGACCAGTTTACCCAAGACGGGGTCGAAACTGTCTCCGCCCACCATCTCCGAGGGGACCCACGGCGGGAGACCATGTGGATAGATGTTGTTGTAGTCTAGCACAAGGTCGTGCGTTTGACCACCATCGTCCGACACGGCGAGGCTCAGGGAATCCTGGACCTTGACGTAGCTGTAGCTGTCCCCATATGAAACGGTGCTGTCCACCACCAGCAGTGAGTCGCCATCCACCGCCGGTATGGACCCGTCCCATCCGGCCCTGTTGGCCACCTCCACCAGGCGTGGCTCTTTGAAGGCAACGAGGAGGTGCTTCTCCGCCAACAGTGTCGCCAACTGCGGTGTGAGGGCGAGCAGTCGGGCAGGCGGCATAGTCGTGATTCGGTCGACCAACGCGCGGCTGGTGGCCCCCAGGAAGGCCCCCTTGGCCTCATGAAAGCTCGACGCGGATGCCAGCGCGGCGCGGGAATACAGCTGCTCCGCAGCCACCCAATCGAAGTTGCCGGCGGTCACGCTGCCGTAGCCAGCCACCTCCAACGACCCCACCGACTGGAGGAGGGCGTCTACGGTGACCATGTCGAAGGCGATCACCCCGTCCACCGGGCCGTGGCCGGCTCGGCGCCACGCCTGCTCCACCTGGGCCGCGGATGCTGGGAAGTCGGGCCACCAATTGGCATCCCTCAGATACCAGCCCCCAAGCCCCATGTATCGCGCCAGCGGGTCGGGTGGGGGAGGTGTCGCCACTCCCTGGTCGGCCGCGTAGCTGGACCCGTACTCCAGCTTCGCCACGGCACCCCGATCTATGGTGATGGAGCCGAAGCTGCCGATGAAGCCGCCCGTGGCCCGCAACTCCGCGTTGTTCTGTCCCAGCAAGAGATATGTCCTCGGGCCTTGCATGCCAAGAGCGGGCCCAATGGCCGGCAGTAGCCGGAGGGCAATCTTGGCCTGGGGTATCAACTCGTTGGCCTTCGCCAGCGCCGGGCCTACCTGCTGCAGCGGTCCGCGCATCTCTCTGCCGCCCAAGCGCGCCAATGCAGCCTCCGCCTCGTCCACCTGCTGGCGCAGCTCGGCCTCCTGGGAGCCCAGAGCGACCGCAGCGGCGAGGAATCGCCCAAGCTGATCCTGACCCTGGTTGGTGGCCACGGCCGGCTGAGAGAGGGGCTGAAGGGCCATGGCTCCCATGCGTGAGAGTGGAAGCGCAAAGCGGAGCAGGTCCGGAACGTCTGCCAGCCAGCCCACCTCAGGCAGCGGCCTGGCGAGGACCAGCAGCGGCTCCATCGGGACGATCTCGGCCTGCAGCCGTTCCAGGGAGCAGGATGTGGATTCCGTCGCGGGACCGATTGCCGCAAGGGCAGCCCCATCGCCGGGATTAACCTGAAGCTGCCGCACCAGCACCAGCACCTCAGACGCACTCGCCCGCGCGGATTGGGCCGCATCTGCCAGCTGATAGCCTTTCCATGCAACCGACAGGAGGATCAGGGCCAGCAACAGAAGCGCGATCCGGCGACGGGAGAAGTTTCCAACTATCGACTTCATTGCGCCACCTTCTCGAGCGCGCCAGGATGGCTACGGCGAATCTGGTCCCGGTACCATTCTCGATCTGCAAGCCTGCGGTCCACTACGGCGACATCGGGTCGCAACCCATCCACGGTCTGCGCATACCAGAGGGCAAAGGTCTGCTCGTCGCGCTCCGTGGCCAGCACTCCGTCGTATGGTGCCGAGTTCAGGGCTCCTCGCGCGTACAGGGCAGCCTCTTGATCCGAACTGAGATCCATGGAGGGGAGGTTGCTCCACAGCTGCCACGGGATCAGAACGGCCAGGGTCGCCAGCGCCAGGTACGCCCCCACGCGTCCGGTTGCCAGTGAAGCGACTCCAATGCCCAACCCCAGCGCCAGGACGACGGTCGCCGGGATCAGGTACACCTGACCGTTGTCCGCGTTGTAGAAGAGGGTGAAGAGCAGAGTAAGCAGCAGGTAACCCAACAACGCCAGGGTAAGGCGGCGGCGACGGCACAGCATCTCGCTGAGCCCGAGGATCGAAAGGGCCAGCCCCGGCCAGGTCAACTGCTCCCCCATCAGACGAGCCATCACCGGCACCCTGGCGAGAGCATCGGCGGTCGGGCGGTTGCCGATGTAGCCGTAGTAGGAAGTGGCCGCAATATGGGACAGGAAACTCGCGGGGTCCACCGGGTTCCCCCAGTTCAGCGCCGGCGAGGCGGCCGCGCGGATCGGGATGTAAAGATAGATGGAGAGCCCGGCCAGGAAGGCCGCCACGGCCATGGGCAAAGCCCTGCGCCGCAGAACCCCTGGATCCTCCACCAGCAGGTAGAGCGCCACTGGAGCCAGTAGAAGGGCCAGCGTGAGATGATTTCCCAGCCCGATTCCCGCCAGCAGCGCCATCACCACGAACGATCGGTCATCCCCACGGCGCCACCGCGCCGTGGCCGCGACCAGCAGCAGCACCAGAAGGGCGTGAAGGGAGTACACCTCGGGGATAGTTGCCTGGGACCAGAACAGGGACGAGAGGGCCAACCCAAACCCGGCGGCAGCTGGACCGAGCAGCGCCCTCCACTCGAGGCCTCGAAGCGGTGGGTGCTGAGTGCCGAGTGCCGACTGCCGGGAGCTGATGGCCGCCACCACGTGGGCCGCCATCCCCGCCGCGATCGCGGCGCAGACAACGGAGAGGAGCGCCACCCGGAAAGCCACCTCTCCTGCCGGCACCAGCGTGAACAGCCAGGCGAGCAACAGGTACAGCGGGTAGCCGGTAGGGTGGGCCACCCCCAGTGTGGCCGCCGCCGCGCTCAGCTCCGCACCGTCCGCGCCGCCGTGAGACCAGGTGATGGTGCGCGCAGTGGTGGCGAGGTAGAGCCCCAGAGCGGCCAGCGACACCACGGCAGGCACACCCAGCTGCATGGCCTGATCCCATCCCCGAGCGCGCGGCCTGGGCTTCATCAATTGCGACCCGCCGCGGCTGCCCCATGCCGACGCCACTTCAGCGTCCCATGTCCGCGTTGGTGGCCCGGGCGAACAATCCTGCCTACCTTGTGCAGAGGTCATGGTCCGGCCTTAGCGTGCGTCGCCTGTGCCCTGTATCGCTCGCCCAGTGGGGTCAGATTCAGCCTGCGTGGCTCCAGCAGCCCTATCCCGGCAAACCTGGATGCGTAGGGCTCAGGCGGCGGCGCGGTCGCGTAGAGAAACGATCGCTCCACCCGCGCCGGTTGCGGCATGGCGCCGAGCCAGCCAAGCATGTCATCAAGGTAGGCTCCCAGTAGGTCCTCCCTGTATCGGCCGCCGGGCCTGGCTATCGGCTTGCCATCCTTCTCGCCCCAATCAATCGACTCGTAGCCCCAGATCACGCCGAACTCGGTGAGCCAGATCGGGAGACCCGTGCCGCGCGAGTCCAACCACGCCCTGGCGCCCTCGATCTGGGCCTGGTCCGTGGCGCTCGACGCCATGGGCAGGTGATCCCAGTCCAGGCTGTAGCTGTGCATCCCCCACACGTCCAGCGGCAGCTTGCCGTGCCGATCCTGGTAAGCGGCGACGAAGGACTCTGACCAATCTCGCCCTTTGGCGAAGCCGGGACAGCCGGTACAGGTGACCTCCCAGTTCAGCACGTTAGGCCCCACCAGGACGGCCGTAGGATCGGCACCCTTGATCGCGGTGCCGACCCGCCAGAGGAAATCGGCGTACGCTTCGGGCGTCAGGTCATCCTGGCCGGGGACGTTGGGCTCGTTGCCGATCAGCCAGGCGGAGCCCGGCCTCGCCCTCGCCCTGGTTGCCAGCTCCACCATATCCCCGCCGGGACGCACCATCTCCACCCTCCCGGCCACCTGAGCGTTGCTCCCCGTGAAGGTCGACCAGCTTCCCGCGCCGAGTGCGGCCAGACTCGCCGCGACGCATTGGGCGTCGTCGCTTCCCGGCCCGGCGATTACCACGCCGAAGCGGGGATCGCCCCATCCCGGCTTGAACGCCTGCGAGAGGTCGCTGGCCGGCAGCTCGGCGGGTCGTCGCGGACCCTGCATGGTGGAAGGGTCGTATTGCCGCAGGAAGCGGCTGCCCGCGGCCTGGTCCTCCACGTCCGGCGGCAGCCCCTGGCCCGTGAGGACCGATTTCAGGTAGTCGCCCAGCAGCAGCCCCTGGGTCACGCCGCTCGCGGAGTCGTAGTGCATGATCCCGCGCTGGAAGCGCTGGTATACGAAGTGGGTGTTATTCGGGTCCAGCGCCGGCCAGCTGGTGGGCAACCCCCACAGCTCCAGGTTCAGCAGCGGCAGCAACGCGGGATCACCACCTCCATCGGGGAAAGCGTCCTCCATCCGAACAGTGGACATAAAGTTACGGAGAAAACCGACCTTGCTGCCGCCCCACTCGTCCGGCACGTAGGCCTGCACGAACTCCATTGCCCTGCGCGCGTAGTCGGGATCGGCGGGGGAGGGCGCGGCCTGCATCAGATCTCGGTCGGGCGCGGGCACCACGGAGTAGTTGAAGCTGGTGTAGGGCATAAGGTCGGAGTCCAGCAGATTCATGCCGGCCACGCTGCCGTCGGGCTGGAGCTGGAGTACACCCCGCTGATAGAGCTGCACCTGGTAGCCCTGCAGCGTGAACTGCCAGGAGATCGGGTTGCCGAAGCCGCGCATGCCGCCCCGCTTCTGGTAGTAATCCCAGAAGGACTGGTTGGAAATGGCGAAGCCGGGGTCGGATGTTTGGGCCGATGCCGGCGCAGGCTCCAGCGCGAGGATGGAGACGATGGCGAGGCAGGCGGCGAGCAGCGCGACTCCAAGTCGAACGGAGGCGGCGACCATAGCTTTACTCAATCCTGATCCATCTCCTGTGTGGCAGATTCGGGGGAGGCGATCGTCGAAACCGCCGTAGCGCAGGAAGACCGATCGGCGGTAGGCCGGGCACGCCGTGTCCAGCAAGGTAACCGCGCGACTGGCTCGCGCGACTGGCGGCCAGCATCTCCTGCTTCTCGTTCATCTCCAACTGGACGAAGCGCGCCACCAGCGACCGCCGGCAGGTGGTGTAGCCGCCCCGAGTGCCGGCGACCGCGCGGTCCTGGAAGGGTGCGAGCAGCGCCTCCATGCAGCCCGGCGCCGCCAGGCAGTCCGAATCCAGGAACACCAGCAGCTCGCCGGAGGCCGATCCGGCGCCGGCGTTGCGGGCGGCTGCCGGACCCAGCACCGCCTGCCGCAGCACCCGCGCTCCGAGACTGGCCGCTACTTCCGCCGTGGCGTCGGTGGATCCGTCGTCCACCACGATCACCTCGCGGAGGATGGGGTTGCCCTCGGCGGGACCCAGCGCGGCGATGCAGCAGCCCAGATCGGATGCCGCGTTCCTGGCGGGGAGGATCACGCTGTAGTCTGACGCCATGCCACCGTCCCTTGAAAAAGTGCCGCCACCGCGGGGAAACCCCGAAGCCTGGGTGCGGGAAGACCCGACTCGCTGGATGTTGCCATTATAGCAACAGCCGGTCGGCTCTTGAACAGCGTGGATCAGTAATCGGGCGGGCGACCTGCCTGGGGGTGGCCAGGCTGGTGCGGCAGTGGGTCACGGGCCGCTGAGCCATCGCAGGGGAGCCCAGAGGCCGGCGGCGATAAGATACCCACCGATCAGGTCGCTGGGCCAGTGGTACCCGAAGAAGAGAGCGCTGTAGCTGACCCCGCCCACCAGGATCCCCAGCAAAGCGACCCAAGCCGTACAACCTCTTTTCCCCCAGCCCCGCGGTCTCAAACTCCAGGCCGCCAGCGCCAGAAACAGTATGCGGGCAGTGTGGCCGCTGGGATAGCTGCCACGCTCCCTCTCCGCCGTTGCCGGCGCCACCGGGCCGGTGACCGCCACGAAGGCGCCCCTAGCGGCTGCATCGGTCCGATCCAACGCGGCGCTCACCGGTTGCTCGGCAAAGGGCCGCTGCAGCTCGAAGGAGGCGGTCGGCGCCGGCTGCTGCACCGCTAGCCTCAACCCACCCTGAATCGCCACGGCGGCGAACAGAAGCAGTGGGGCGAGGGCGACGCATGCGTCGCCCCTACGTGGCCTCCAGAGCAGCCAGCCGGCCCACGCCAGCGCCACCACCAGGTCCAGTTGTGCAAAACCCAACCGGAAGAGCCAGTTCATCGGCTCGGTCAGCGCTGCAGGCCTGGATGCCGCCACCGCCTCCATGGCGCGAAGGTCCCAGCCGGCCAGGGTGCGAAGGTGCACCAGCAGCGTTAGGCCGGCCATCAGCCCGCAGCAGGCTAGGCTGACTTTCAATCCACTTGCTCCACCCAGAAGTCGGGCGAGATTCCCCCGGGAAAAGGGCTAATCAACAAGCATATTGTAGCCGATTATTTCAATACGCTCATTGGATGACTCCTGTGCAAGAACGCCCCTGACCGGGATCTAGGCGGCCTGGCAAGACAGGCTGCGCCACCTTTGAGGCTGGGAGTGATGAGACAAGAGGGGCGAAAGAAGGGAGCAGACTGCTGGGGCTGATCTCCTTGCCGGCCTTGGCCCGGACTTCGGCCTCGACAACCGTGAACTGCTCGGTCGATCTCGCTCAGCATCCGGTGGACCCGCTGCAGTACTTCCACCAGCAGTTGAAGCCGGCTCATCTGCCGAATGTTGCTGGCGATCTGGTTGCTGTCCACCCGCAGCTTGCCCGTCTTCACTCGAAAGGACTCGATCTGCTCGTCGGTGACCCCATCGAAGGCCCTGTCCAGCAAGTCCTCCCCCATCTGGGCCATGTGCTGGACCAGCCGTCCCCGGAAGTTGTAGACGGTGCGCAGGTCGAAGTAGCCCTCGGCCAGGTTCCGGTAACCCAGGGCATACCTGACCTAGAGGTCGAAGCAGAAGGCATCGTACATCTCGGAGTCGCTCCAGCAAAGCCGGCCTTGAGCGCCTCCAACCCTACCAGGACGTTCACCGGGACGTTGGGCCTGGAGGGATCGCTGCTGTACAGGACGACGAAGGGCCGCTCATCCAAGCGGCAGAAGAACTCCCTGTAGAAAGCTCCCGCCCAGGAACCGTCCAGCTCGCGTCAAGGGGTCGTGAGAGGCCCCCAGATGGGGACACGAGCCCATGGCAGCCTCGAAGGTGAGACTATCTATGGTGGGCGTGGTAGGAAACCGTCTCGGCTCCTCATGGGCATGGAGGGATGTTCCTTCAGGAGGATGTACAGGCTGGAGGATAGCAGCCCACCATCCTATGGTCAACACGCACGCACTTTATCCCTTTGGGCACGGATAGTATCATTGGTGGCTAAGCTTCCTATTTCTTGCCATTGACTACCCGATCCTCGCCCAGTCGGCAACCACGAGGGCAGATATCATGAAATGGAAATGATCGAAGGTCTCTTGAGGCTCCGCCCTCGTACGGTGCGGTGGGCGGGGAGCGTTCTGTCCCTACTCTCCCTCGGGATCCTGGTAGCCCTTCTGGTAGAAGGTGACTGGGAGGAGACGATCCGTCCGCTGGTGGAGGCGAGACGGGAGTGGCTCCTTGCCGCCATGGCCCTCGCTTTGTTGGTGGAGGTAGCGAAGACGCTCCGCTGGCAGATGCTGCTGGGAGTGGGGCCACGAGCGCTGCCCCAGCTACTGAGCCTGGTCTTCACCGCCCGCCTCCTCAACGTCCTGGTGCCGCTCCGGGCGGGGGATGTGTGGCGGGTGGCTTCGGTAGTGAGGGCGGAGGGGCGGCCTCTGCTGAGGGCCAGCGGCTCGGTGGTGGTGGAGAAGCTGCTGGATGGGGCGCTCGTCGGCGGCTTGAGCCTGGCCCTGATAGGAAAGATCGAGATCGGTGGAACACGCGCAGGCCTGCTGGGGATTGTGCTGCTGGCTGCCATCGCCCTGCTCCTGGTGGCCGGCTTCCGGAATGGCCTGCTCACCGGGGCCATGGGAAAGTTGAGGCAGAGGAACTCGACAGTAGCCAGACTGCTGGGGCTGTACGGCAATCGTGGGGAGGTGATGGAGGTGAGAAGCCCGCAGCTGCTCGCTGGGATTGCTGGGCTGACGATGGCAGGGATGGCCCTCGGCCTCCTGGTGAACCTGGCGGTGACCGAGGCCATGGGGCTACCCCTTGACTTGATGGCAGCGGTCCTCATGTTGGTGAGCGGATATGCGGTGGGGTTGGTGCCGTCGGGGCCTGCTCAACTGGGGGTCTACGAGCTGGCCGTATCGGCGCCTCTGATGACCCTGGGGTTACCTCCGGCTTCCGCCGTGTCGGCTGCTCTCGCACTTCACATGGTGCTGCTGGCCGCATTGGGGTTGGGCGGGATGCTGGCCCTGCCCTTCGGCCACCTGGCCGGCCGCGGTAGCAACGCACGGGCGACGGGCGACTGAGGCTGGCTGCCCTGGTCGATTCTGTACCTCTCGCCTTGCGAGGCTCTTCACCATCTTGCGTGGTGTTTCACACTCCACTGCGTTGAGCCCTTACGCCAAAGGATTGACACCTGCATTCGCTACTGGTATCCTACTTAGTAGTTGCTACCCCAGTCGATCGGACACCATTTGTGGGGGTGTCTCTTGGACAGGCGGTCGGCGGCGTCTCATTGTCCCTTTCTCCTTCTCGCCATGCTGACCCTGTACCTACTTTTGTCTCAACCAGGGACACTCGTGGCTGGGCAGTACGGCGCATCTCTGTATGCCCTACACTCCGCTTCCAGGCAGTCTGCTCCGAGCGCGTCCGTCGACACCCCTATGGTCACCGAGAGCTTGTTGGTGGGTGGCGACAGCCTGAAGGGAACGCCGGATATCGACGGCGACACGGTTGTGTACCACCAGCAGGTGGGAAGCATCTACTCGGCGTACGCGGCCTCAATCGGATCGGGGTCGCCGGTCCCTCTGTCGTCGCCGGCCCTGGCGAACCAGTTGAGGCCCCGCGTTAGCGGCTCGAGTGTGGTGTGGACCGACTGGCGGCTTAGCACCCCCAAGCCCACCCTCTTCGGCTATGTTGCCGGGGCGGACCCGCCGGTGAGCCAATTGGCCACGGTCAAGCTGTCGGGCACTTCGCCCGCCGCCATTCATGGGGGGTTTGTCGCCTACCAGGATTACACCAGCAAGCCATACAAGATCCGGCTGAGGGAGCTGCAGAGCGGCCAGGAGATCATCGTTAGCTCCTCATCCTACAACCAGGACTTTCCCTCCCTTGCCGACGGTCTGATAGCCTTTCAGCAGGCCACCGATGGGAACAACACGACTCACCGTGTGAAGCTGTTCTCTTTTTCCACAGCCGGAGGGGAGCTGAAGGCCGAGTCTTTGGCCGACCCGGTTGCCTCTGCTCCCAGCTCCAGCTTGATGAAGCCGCAGGTCAGCGGGAGTGCTGCTGACTGGACCCTGGTGTGGCAGGAGAGTACTGGCCCAGCCCCAGGCATATACGGCCAACGCTCCGGCGGCTCCCGCTTCGCCATTGCGACCGGCGGTGTGGACCAAATCAATCCTGCGGTGAGCGGGCAGATGGTGGTTTGGCAGGAGCGCCGCTCTACGGCAAACTACGACATCTACGGCTACGACATCTCCAGGCAACGAGAATTCGAGATCTGCGTCGCTGATGGAGACCAGACAGAGCCCCGTGTGAGCGGTAACCGGATCGTATGGATGCACAGTCGAGCCGGTTTCGCCGACATCTACCTGGGGACGGTGCAGTGGGTGTCTCCAACCTCGACTGCGACCCCGAGCCCGACAACAATGCCCACAGATACCCCAACCTCGACCCCGACCGAGACTGCAACGGCCATCCCAACCCCGACCGAGACGGTTACTCCCTTGCCGACCCCTACCGAGACGGCAACTCCCTCGCCAACACCGACGGAGGTACCAACCCCCACTGCTGTTCCAACAGCCACAGCCACCCCCACCTCCATACCAACGGATACCCCAACGCCCACGCTTACCCCAACGGACACACCAGTCCCCACAGCAACTCACACGCCGACGGCCACGGAAACCGCGATGCCCACAGCCACCTCCACCGCGACGGCCTCGGCTACTCCGGTGCCGACGCCAACAAGCACTCACACCGCCATCCCAACGCCAACGAGCAGCCCCATCCTGACCGCGACGCCCACTCTGGTGCCGACCTCGACTCCGACCCAGACCCCTACCGCCGTCTGGACTCCCTCCGCCACACCGAGCGCCACCTGGACTCCTACGGCCACGAGCACGGCCACGATGGTCGCAACAGCCACGAGCACGTTCACGCCGACCCTGATACCGACTCACACCCCGATGCCAACCATCACCTCGACTCCAACTCCCACGGTCACAACTACCGCGACTTACACGGTCACAGCTACCGCTACGCCTACGACCACCGGCACGCCCAGCCCCATACCCTCGCCCACGGCGAGCGCCACGCCCCAGCCGACCGCCACCTCGACCCCGTCGCCCACATCGACACCTCACGTCGTGGGGGTCGGCCGCTACGATGACGACGACCCACGGATCGAATACTCCGTTGGCTGGGCTGAGTGGACCGGAGATGGGCCCGAGGGTGGGTCGGCACATCGATCCTCTACCGACGGGGCATGGGTCCGATTGAGGTTCGAAGGGGCCAGGATCAGCTGGTTGACGGCAAGAAGCCCGATGGGAGGGGTTGCCGAGGTCTGGATCGACGAGTCGAGAATGCCGGAGGTGGGGCTGTACCGAGCCGCGGGAACCAGTTGGGGGGAGGCGGTGAGCCACGACGTCCCGGCGGGTGAGCACACGATCACGATCGAGGTAACCAATTCCCGGCCGATGGGCTCCACGGGGTACGAGGTGGTGATCGACGGTTTCGTGGTGGAGGCAGTCGCGGCTACCGCCACCCCCACCTACACCCCGTTGCCGACCGGCACACCGACGGCCACGCCGACCGAGACCCCGGTCCCGACGGCCACCGGCACAAGCACACCAACATCCACCTCCACGGCCACAGGCACGCCCAGCGTGACCCCAACGGCCACGGGCACGCCGAGTGCAATGCCTACTGCTACGGCGATGGCCAGCCTACGTGGAAGGGTGGACCTCCAGGCCCGGACGAGCGATGCCGAGGCCACGGTAGCGGCGGGCAGCTACTCCACTACTACCGATGCCTTGGGGTTCTTCACCCTGTGGGTGGCTCCCGGCAGCTATACCGTGACGATCACCCGGGACGGCTACCTGGCCGCCAGCAAGACCAACGTATCCGTTGGGAACGGAGATAGCGTCGATCTTCCCCTCCTGCGGCTATGGTCGGGGAACCTCAATAACGACGGCGGATCCGTCAACTACGTCTCCATGGCTGACCTGGAGTTCGTGGAGCGGCTGCTGGACCAGCCTGCCTCGGTGACTCCAGGGGAAGACAGCTACAGGGCGGACCTCAACCAGGACGGGGTGGTGGACCTTCTGGATCTTGTGACAGTAGCGATCAATTGGCACAGGCGCTCCTCCGACTACCTTTGGTAGTAGGGATAGCCCTCGATGGCGTCCTTGGCCACCGCGATCTCCTCCCCCAGACACGACAGCCCATTACAGAACCGTTACTCTTACCACCGAAAGCCGTCAGATGGAATAGCCCATTTGTGCTATACTGGGGCCAATGGGAGCGGCGAGACTTGGGTGCATAAGTAGCTCCCATGCACCGAGAAGGAGGTCTTCCCGATGCAACAGGCCCCGGACGTGCAATCCGCTGTAGCCATCTTCGCTGGCCTGAATCTCCTGGACATCGCCTCTACCCGGGCAGCCATCGGGGCCGGGCTTGCTGAGGGCAACCAGATTCCAGCAATGCTGCTTGCCTCGGGGGGCGAGGCTGCCATGTATCTCTTCAAGGTGGCCATAACCTTGCTGGTGATCGCGGCCGCCATACGGCTCACCCCCTACTACCGGCGGCTGCGCTTTGGCCTCCACATCGCCAACGTGGTCCTGGCCCTGATCGTCATGCTGAACCTGTTGCAGCTGTTCGTACTGTAGTTGTCGGCGCTCCCCCGATCCATCCGCCCGCCCCAGATTGATGGGTAAGGCCATCAATCTGGGGCGGGCGCGGTTTTGATGTCCGTGCGGTGATGCTATGGCTGTGCAATGCTGATGGTCGCTACGCATGATTCGTGCATTATGGCAGGCGATGAGAGGTTCGGCAGGGAGCCCGATGGAGGAACAGCATGAACGAGTATGGACCTATCGATTGTAGCAGCGAGAGCGTGGAAGCCGCGGTTTCCCGTTTTCGGGCGTTCTTCGGAGCCTTCGGCCTGGCAGTGGTAGCGGGGTTGTTCGCAGCCGTCGCCGCCAGCGCCGGTGGCCTGAGCGTGCTTCTTTTCCGCCTGGCGGTTGCCCTTGGGGTCACTGTCGGGGCTTATGTTCTTGTGAAGAGCGTGCAGTGGTGGATCGAGATGGAGGCTGAGCGGCGCGCCTCTCAGGAGCGGCAGAGGCTCCGCCCGGTGCCGGTGAGAGTGGCCGTTAGGCGCCGGTCTCGCGCCCTTTAGCCCATGAGGTAGTGGAGTCCTGGGGGCGGGTCGTCGACCCGCCCCCTTTCCTTGGGGTCCTACTTCCAGTCGATGAGGGGTTTATCCGTACCCTTGACGTAGGCGATGGCCGAGAGGGCCGCGACGCACCCCTCGCCCACGGCCTTGGCCATCTGCTGGGGGCCGCCCGTGCAGTCGCCCGCGGCGAAGATACCTGGGAAGCTTGTCTTGCCCTCTCGATCGATGGCGATGGCATCGCCGCTCAGCTCGATGCCAAGGGTGCGGGCGAAGTCTGCCGAGCCAGCGGTGCCCAGGGCAATGAACGCCCCCTCCGCGGGGAACTGCTCACCGTTCTGGAGAAGCATGCCCGTCAAACCCGACTCGTCCCGAGTGAACTCCAGCACCTTGTCGTCATGCAGGGCGATCCCCTCCTGTCCCAACCGCTCCCTCAGCTTCTCGTCGATGGCGAAGGGTCGGCCGTTGGAGAAGAGGGTCACATCCCGGGTGTAGGCCAGCAGCTCCAGCGCCTCCTGGGCACCGTAGTTAGCGTGGCCGATCACCGCGACCTTCCTGCCTCGATAGAAAAAGCCGTCGCAGATCACGCAGTGTGATACCCCCTGCCCCACCAGTCCCTCTTCGCCCTTGATGCCACTCGGTTTGCCGGCGACGCCGGTGGCGAGGATGAGGGCCTTGGCCTCCAGGTGGTCGCCCGCGGCCAGCCTGACCTTGAAGGATTCGCCCGGCGCCAGGGCCACCACCTCATCCTTGAGGATGTCGGCTCCGAAACGACGGGCCTGCGCGGCAGAGCGCTCCATCAGTTCCGTGCCGCCTATCCCCTGGGGAAAGCCCAGGTAGTTGTCGAACTGGTGGGCCTTGGCCACCCTCGAGTTCATGGGATCCCCAAGGACCACGGTCTTCAAGCCGCCTCGGGCGGTGTATACAGCGGCCGAGAGCCCTGCAGCCCCGGCCCCAATGATCACGACGTCGTAGGTCATCTCTTCCTCCACACTACGGGTGAGTGGCGGAGACACGGTAGGGAGCCCGACCGTGGCCGGACTCCCGCGACTATAGCAGTTGCAGCCGACAGCTACAATGAGTCGTAAGCTCCGCTCCGCGGAGCGCTAGACCTTTCAACCACCCCCGCCGGGAGCGCCCCTGGCCAATAGGAACGCCAGGACCACGAACACTACGGCGACAACGAGAATGTCCATTCCGCTACCTCCCTTACATAAGGACGCGAGGAGATGTCTTTCTCCGCGTCACCGCGTCTCCGTGTCACGATTCCCGGTGCCATCGTTATCCCTGGTCTGGTGGATCGCCTTTGATAGGGCAAAGTAGTCGACTGAGCCGAGGCTCACCACCTGCTCGTCGAGGTACACCGTGGGCAGGATCAGAGCCCCCTTGCGCAGTTGGTCCACGATGTGTGGGTATTTCTCCCGCGCGGGCGCCTGCGCCATGTCGTTGTAGTTGACCGTCACCGTGTTACCGAATTCCCTGGATAGGTACCAGGCCACAATCCGCGTAATCTCCTCCTGAGATTGCGCGGGCCCTCAACCAACGGCGCAGTAGCGGGAGTTGGCGGAATCGTCAAACACATCTACGACATTCCTGGGGCTACCGTTCGACTCCATCGATCCACCTCGTAATAATCGCCGGAAAGCGTACCGTTCCCGTGAATCCCACCTTTGTGTGGGACAGCCCAGCGGACTCAGGGGGATTCGCCCCGGTCTACCTGCCTGGATGCAGCTTGTGATGCTCGCGCAGCATGCATCGGTCCATGACCACCTGGAGCCCGGCCTCCCGGGCCCTGGCCGCGGCAGCCTCGTTGACGACACCATCCTGCATCCATATGGTGTGGGCTCCTACCTCGATCGCCTCCTCCACCACGCCGGGCACGTCCTCCGAGCGCCGGAAGACATCCACCACGTCGATCTTCTCTGGAACAGCCTTCAGGTTAGGATAGGAGCGCTCGCCCAGCACCTCGTCTGCCATCGGGTTCACGGGGATGATCCGGTAGCCCTGCTGCTGCAGGTAACTAGCCACCTCGTAGCTGGCTCGCTCCGGCTTGGGCGATAGACCCACCACAGCGACTGTTTTGGACTCGCGCAGGATTCCCTCGATGATCTCGTCCACCGCTGCCTCCAACCAGTTGACGGGAAGCCCCGCCATCACTAAGATAATATACGGTAGGGGGGTATACATGTCAAGCAATCAACTGTCGGCTCTCAGCTTCGACTCCATGGCGATTCTGGCGAGCGAAGCATCGAAACGCACCCTGAAAGACGAGATGAGATGCGGCGTGAGCATCCGCGGCACGCTTCGGTTGCGAACTGAAAGCTGACTGTTGACTACTCGTTTCCTGGAGTATGCCACTATGGATGAGAAGGATCAATTGCGGGAGTTGGAGTCGAAGTTGGCTGACCTCCGAGCGCGGCTGCCTGCCCATTCCCCAAGCCTCAGGATGTTGATGGCGCTCGAGGATCTGGAGGAAGAGATCGCCCGCTTGCGGTCCGGACTTCATGAGAAAGGCGAAGGGGATGTCCAAGCCGATTCTTGACCCAGAACTGTGCAAACCCGAACTGTGTCCTGGGGGAGTCTGTCCCCTTCGCCGCCTGTGCGATGTGCGGGCTATCTATCAACCCGACCCCTACGAGTTGCCTGCATTGGATTGGAGTCGCTGCCGCTCCTGCGCCAAATGCGTGGGCGCCTGCCCCGAGAGGGCCATCTCCCTGGTCAACTGAGGCTGCCCTGCTGTTCAGGTCGGTCCTCTAATTGCTGTAAACCCTTGCGCCCCTGTCCCAGTTGGGGCACACCAACATAAAGGAGGGATCTCCGTGGAAGCCAGGGTTAAGCTGGTTACTGGCATGCATTTCGAGGCCACCATGGTGGAATCTGGATACCGGATGGAAATGGACACGGCGCCGGAGCACGGTGGGACAGGGCCGGGCGCCAAGCCTATCGAGTTGATCCTCGCGGCCCTGGCGGGCTGCACCGCCTTCGATGTCATCTCTATCCTGAGAAAGGCCCGGCAAGAGGTCACCGGGCTGGAGGTGGTGGCCAGCGGGGACAGGCGGCAGGAGGATCCCAAGACGTTTACGGGCTTCCATGTGGAGTATGTGGTGAGGGGGCGGAGCGTCGCCGAGGACACCGTGAAGCGGGCCATCGACCTGTCGGAAGAGAAGTACTGCTCGGTCTCCGCGATACTGAGGGCTTCGGCCCCAATAACGACCAGCTACAGGATCGTAGAAGGGTAGAAGGTCAGAGGCTCAGGCGAAGCCTGGGCACCATCAGCATGGCCTCCAGCACCACCTGCCGGGAGAGCTTGGATTTGCCCACCCGCCGGTCCACGAACACGATAGGCACTTCTGTGACTCGGTAGCCCTGCCGAAGGGTTCGGTAGGTCATTTCGATCTGGAAGGAGTAGCCGTTGGAGCGGACCGTGTCCAGCCCGACGGTTTCCAGCACTTGGCGTCGAAACAGCTTGAATCCCCCGGTCAGATCGCGCACCCCCACACTAAGGATCAACTGGGAGTAAAGGCTACCACCCCGGCTGATGAGTCTGCGCAGCGGCCCCCAATTGCTCACCCCTCCGCCAGGGCGGTAGCGAGAACCCAGCACGAGATCGGCTCCTTCCAAGGCTGCAAGCATGGAAGGGAGATAGGCCGGGTTGTGGGAGAGGTCGGCATCCATCTCGCCGATGGCCTCATACCCCATCTCCAGGGCATGGCGGAATCCTGCTACATAGGCTGGTCCCAGGCCGCCCTTGCCGGGTCGATGGAGCAGCTTCAACCAGGGATGACTCCTCGCCAACTCATCGGCCACGTCGCCCGTGCCATCCGGTGAGTTGTCGTCCACTACCAGCAGGTGGAGGTCGAGAGCCAGCGCTTCCACTTGCCGGACCAACTCCGGCAGGTTCTCACGCTCGTTGTAGGTGGGCACGACGATGATGGTCCTCATAGTGGAGGGATTCTATCAGATAGTGCGGGTGAAGGGCAGTCGATGATCATAGGGAATACCCTACCGTGAGCCGGTCGGCGGCGATCAGCCAGTCCGGGTGGTCGCGTATTAAGGTCGCGGGGTACTCGACCGTGGGGTCCAGCAAGAAGGCAGCGCGCAGCACTGCTCTCTGCCACAGCCCGCCGTCGCAGTAGAGCCGGATCCGCCGCGCCTCCAGGATCTGCCTCATTCCCAGGGTGACCGCCATGGGGGGGAAGTTGGCCACGTCTCCGCCAGTCCAGCGGGCCGCCCCCATCGTCACCGTCTCCGGGTTCAGGAACACCACCCTGGGCATGCCCTTCTTGAACTCCTCGGCACTCACCCTCCAGAGACCGTACACCGGCGGCTCGTTGAAGGCGAGGTGGCCGTGGATGCCGATACCCCCATAGCAGGTGTCGATACCCCCTACGCGGTCGATCTCCTCGACCAGATACTCCAGGTGGAATGGATGAGGGAAATGAAGTTGATCCTCGGGCAACCTCAGCTCTGGGTCCAGTCGGTCGAAGAGGGCTTCATGGGCCTGCCCGATGAAGCTGAGAGGGTCATCCCTGGGAATCGGTCGCCCCTGCCAATCCAGGTACTCATCCATGAAGAACAGGTGGGCATTGGCCCAACTGATCCGCCGCCGGTTGCAGATCTCGGCCAGGATGGGGTACTGCCCCTTGGGTCCCAACGGGACGATCAACCGGGTGGGTTTATCGGTCGAGTTGTTGGCCTCCAACTCGGTGGCTATCGCCTCCGCGAAGTGGAGGTGGAGAGACGCGACATCGGGCAGGACAGTCAGATGGCCGTTGGCCGCCATCTCCACTGCCTCCGGCGACATCGTCGCCAGCTCCTTGAGGGTACGAGCCATACTGAACCTCCGATCCTCATCTACAGCAACCCTGTCAGGCGGTCCGTTATATGTATCATTCTGCCTAGAACTCGTTTGTGAAGGATGGGATGGTCGGAGCCAGGCTAGAGGGAGCCAAACCCTTCCTGTTGAGACAGATGCGATAGGCGTAGCGATCGGCTCGGTAGAAGGCCCTGGTGTACTCCACGGGGCGCCCATCTGCCGAGTATACCGTTCGCTCCACCAGGAGGACCGGCATGCCCCTCTTGATACCCAGCTGTCGCGCCGTGAACTCATCGGCGAGGGTGGACTCTATCGCCTGGTCTGCCCAGTCCAGCTCGACGCCAATCCCTTCGAGGAAGGCATAGATAGCCCGGACCGGCTTCTCCTTCAGCAGCCTCTCTCCAAGGTCAGATGGGAAATGGCTGATGTCAAGGGCCATCGGCTCGTCGTTGCCCATCTGGACTCGCACCAGTCGCAATGCCTTCTCGCCCCCCCCGAGGCGCAGCTTGGCAACCACAGCCCCATCGGGCTCAATCATCTCGGCTGAGAGGATCCTTGTAGACGGAGTGAGTCCTCGGTCGGCCATCTCTTCGTAGAAGTCGGTGAGGGTGGCCAACTGCTGCTCGATGCGGTTGCGGCGGACGAAAGTGCCACGCCCCCGCTGACGATAGAGCAGGCCGTCGGCCATCAGGCTGTTGACGGCCTGACGGACGGTGATGCGGCTGACGCCGTAGCAGTCGATCAACTCCCGCTCCGTGGGGACCAGATCACCGGGCCGGAGGTCTCCATTCTCAATCCGATCGAGGAGGAGGGTGCGGAGCTGGTAGTAGAGAGGCAGGGGACTGGAACGATCTAGCATCACGGGGTTTCCTCCCGCCGGGTGAGTAGAGAAAGGATACATAGGTATAATGTTATATCTTTGCCGCATTATTCTATTGAGAGGGCAGCTTCGGTGTCAAGAGAAGCTCGAAGATGAAGTCTTGACGGTGCACCAATTTGATGGTAGTGTGTCATCGTGGGGAGGTACCAGCGACATCTGGTACCCCACTCGGTCCTCTAGGCTTCGGCTGAGCACGAAGTTTGGCAGGCCCACGGACATGAGCGTCCACTCCTCATAAGAGGGACCTTCCTGACAGCAGAGAGCTGTATCTGGCTCGTAAGCGCGCAGGTCTTCTCAGTGGGAACACTGAGAGCCGTCTGTGCGCCAAAGGGATCGGGTGCAGCGAAGTCAGGGAAACCGCGGTCCCGACGTCGACTTCCCCCAAGCAGCTATCCAATCGAATAGATCGTCTCGTCCTTAGCGTTAGAGAGGAGGCTCTGCTTTGCCCGAAATCATGGTGGACCCCAGCCGCTGCATGGCGTGCCGATCATGCGAGATCGCCTGCGGCATCAACCGCGACTCCGTCGCCAAGACCGTTGTGGGCGCATTCAAGGAGGAGGTCAAGCCCACCCCACGGGTATCGGTTCAGGGCAACGAAACGCTCTCCCTACCCGTCCAGTGCCGCCACTGCGAGGAAGCCCTCTGCGTCGATACCTGCCCCAGCGGCGCACTCTACCGATCGGAAGAGGATAACCGAGTCCTCTTCGACGACAACCGCTGCATCGGCTGCTGGATGTGCGTCGGCGTATGCCCCTTCGGCGCGATAAAGCCGGGCAGCGAGGGGAAGGTCTCCATCAAGTGCGATGCCTGCTACGGTATGGAGCGCCCTTTCTGCGTCGAGGCATGCCCAACCAAGGCGCTCGCCTACGTCGACGACGCCGGCATGCGCCGGCTCTCCAAACGAAGAGCCGGCCGTGTCGTGGAGACCCTTTACCGGTCGGGGACCGGGGCCGATGCCCCCACCTACACCACACTTGGCTATAGCTCGCGACGAGGAGGTGAATAGAAAATGGTGCAAGTTCGCAAGAAGACCCTGGATAAGGCAACCGAAAACGTCGTTTCCCAGGCCGCTGCCGCTGGTATCCCTCTCGCCTTCGACCGATACGAGGATATGTCGCCCGTTTGCCGCTTCGGCCTGATGGGGCTGGACTGCAAAGCTTGTACACAAGGCCCCTGCCGGGTGAACCCTTTCGATGCCACCAACGGCACCACATGCGGCCGCGACCGGGAAAACATCGTCGCCTCTAGCTTCCTGCGCCTGGTCTGCGACGGCGCTGTGGCGAACGCCACCTTCGCCGGCGCCCAAGGCGCGGCCGCGGGGGCGATCTTCGAGGGGATCGCCGCCGCCAACGAGGGAATGCTTCCCCCTGCCCAACTGCTTGCGAAGGCCGTTGCGGTGGCCGGCGCGGGATACGAGGCTCTGGCCGGCGCTCCGACATCCGGCCGCTCCATTGAGGAGATCGAGGTTGGTCTGGGGGCGCTCAAGGCTGACAAGATCAACGTCCTGATGCTCGGGAACATACCCGCGGCCCAGGCGGAGAAGATCGCCAAGGAGCTGGCCCCTAATCGGAAGCTCAACCTGGTGGGCGCCACGGGTGCAGGGGCAGCCGGATCGCCGATCGCCGGTAATTACGGCTCCGAGGAGGCCCTCCTGGTATCGACCTGCGTCGACGGCGTGATCGCGGGCACCGCCTGCGTCTCCCCCGGCTTCCTGGCCCTGGCCGCCAGGCAGGGCGTCCCCGTGATGGCCGCGGATCGGTTCAACGAGGGGGATCTGCTGGAGAGGGCCGAAGCCCACTTCCGCGTGAACCAGGGCCGCAACCTCGCGAGCAAGTTCCCACCCGCGAAGGCCGTGGTGGGCTTCACCAGCGCTGCCTTCAGCAGCGTCGCCGGCGCCCAGTGGTCCGGATTGGCGGACCTTGGCGTCAAAGGCGTGGCCCTCATCGGCGGCTGCAACAACGCGATGGCCACCCAGGACGGGCCCGCCGTCCGGATGGCCGGCGAGTTCCTCGCCAACGGTTTCCTGGTGATCGCCAACGGGTGCGCCGCCACGGGCCTTGCGAAAGCCGGCTACATGGACCCCGCGCGGGCGGAAGCCCTGGCCGGCAAGAAGCTGCCCCGGTTCCTGAACGCCCTCTCCGAGACGCTCGGCTCTGCCGTTCCAGCCGTGCTTGAGGCCGGCAGTTGCTGGGAGATCCCCGCGGCAATGGAGATGGCCCGCTACCTCGCCCAGAAGCTCAACATCCCCATCGCCGCCGCCATGCCCGAGCTTTCCCGCCCCGCTGGCTGGAGCTCCGCTCTCGCCGTCGCGGCCCAGGGCGTACCCACCTACGTCGGCCCCGTCTTCATGCTAGACGGCGGCCTGCAAACTGTGTCGACCCTGAACGAGCAGCTAAAAACCAAGGGTGGCTCCCTCGTAGGCCCCGCCCAGGCGGGCGACCCCGAGGCATTCGTGAACACCATAAAAGCTGATAGCTGAATGCTGAACGCTGACAGCTCAAAGCGGAGGAAACCGAGATGCAAGTAGATGAGACGAAGTGCATCGGCTGCGGAAAGTGCCTCCCGTTCTGCCCCGTCCAGGCGCGGGCCTACGGGCGAGCGGCCAACGGCGGGAGGACCTACGTAGTCATAGATAGGGAGAAGTGCATCGAGTGCGGCGTCTGCGAGCGCGCTAGCGTCTGCCCGGTGGACGCCATGCACATGGAGGAACTGCCCTGGCCGCGCATGGCGCGTGGGATACTCTCCAATCCGCTCCTTGAATTCAAGGGGACGGGCGTCCCCGGCCGCGGGACCGAGGAGATCAAGACCAACGAGGTCAGCGGTCGGGTCAAGTATGGCCGCGTCGGAGTTGGGATCGAGATGGGCCGGCCCGGCATCAGCACCAGGTGGACCGAGGTAGCGAGGGTCTGCATGGCGGTCGCGAAGATCGGAATCGAGTTCTGTGAGGGCAACCCGATCACCCACTTCATGGCCGACAAGGAAACCGGCAAGCTGGACCCCGAGGTGCTGGGCGAAGCCTCTCTCTCCGCCATCGTCGAGTTCGAGATGGCTGAGGAAAAGCTGCCTGAGCTGTTCCGGGTCCTGCGTGACGAGGTGAACGACGAGATCGACACCGTCTACACCTTCGAGATCGCCGCCAGGCTGAAGCCCGACGGCGCCACCACCGTTCTGAATACGATCCAGCAGAGTGGCTTCCCGATGCTTCCGGTCAGCAAGAACAACCTAGGTCTTGGAAGGCCAAGGTTCGTCGAGGAGGTGGCGCCATGACCCACAGCCTGCATCGCAGGGGCGATATCGAGAGCCTCAAGAAGGACTTTCTGATCCTCGCTTGCACTGCCAAGGGGTTCAACGAGGACACGTTTGCTCCCCTCGGATCGGAGTTCGTCCGGATCTGCGCCCGCCACAAGCCGGTCAACGGCGGCGACATGAAGACCGGCAACCTGCTGTACGTCGGTCCGGAGGAGATCGCCCAGAAGGTCAGCAAGACCACAATCCTGGAGTTCACCTTCGACAACCGGGAGAACGTTCTCTCATGCATCAAGGAGTTGAAAGAGCGCGACCTGGGCATCTCCGTGGTGATCACCGGGTTGATCGACGAGGTCAATTCCATCGTAGAGGATGCGGGTCTCCCCAGGGTGCACACCCGGGAGTTCTCCCTTGGCACCCTCGGCAGGACGAAGCTGCTCCCTGAGTGGGAAGTGCTGGAGTTCACCACCATGTGCGGCCACGCCATGGTCGCCTCGGAGTACGTGAAGAAGGCCATGGTAGACACGAGAAAGGGCAATATCTCTCCCAGAGAGGCGGCGGTCCAGATGGGCAAGTGCTGCTCCTGCGGCAACTTCAATGTGAACCGTGCCGTTGAGCTGCTGGAGAAGAACGCGCCACTCTGGACCTCCGAATACCCGGTGTACTAGCTGATAGCAATCAGCTGGTCAGCAATCAGCTATCAGCTCTAGGAGCGACAGTCGCTCCTCTCAGGAGCAACTAACTCGGGGATCGCGGATGCGCCCAGGTCCCAAGCCGCCTCCTGAAAGCTGACCGCTGACTGCTGACCGCTTGAAAGGGAATGCTATGAGACATTTGATTGTGGGCAACGGGCCCGCTGGCATCAGCGCGGCTAGGACCCTTCGCCGCATTGCCCCTAAGGACCAAGTCGCCGTCTTGTCGGAGGAGGCGCAGCCCTTCTACTCCAAGGTGCTCACCTCCTACTATGTGGGAGGGAAGGTGCCCTACGATAAGATGGTGCTGGCCGACTTGGAGGGACTCCAGGATGAGAAGCTCCAGCTTCTGACCGGTAAACGGACCATCAGGCTGAATTCAACCACCAGGGAGTTGACCCTCTCGGGTGGAGAGAGGGTCCAGTATGACCGCCTTCTGCTGGCAAGCGGCGCGGAGCCGTTCCTCCCGCCCATAGAGGGTGTGGGCGGGCAAGGGCGAACGCCTTTGCCTGGAGTCTTCACTCTGTGGACCCACGACGATGCCCTCCGTCTGAAGAAGTGGGTACGGGAAGGGCAGAGGGCCGTCGTGGTTGGGGCTGGCTTGGTAGGGCTCAAGGCTGCCGAAGCCTTCCTAATGCAGGGTCTTTCGGTCACGGTCGTGGAGCTGCTCGACCGCATCCTCCCTCAAGTGTTGGTTGCTGAGGACGCAGCCATCGTCCAGAACGCCCTTGAGCAGCGGTGTCTCACCCTTCGCACGGGCACCGGCCTGGCCCAGGTGGACGGCGAGGGTCGGGTGCAGAGGGTAGAGCTAACCGATGGCACCAGCCTTGACTGCGACCTCGTGGTCATCGCTACCGGTGTAAGACCCAACCTTACCCTGGCGAAGGCCGCCGGGATCGCCTTTGGTAGGGGCATCCTGGTCGATGGCTACATGGAAACCAGCGTCCCAGGGATTTACGCGGCAGGTGACGTAGCCGAGGGATGGGACATCGCCCGTGGGAGAAGGTTCCCGAATCCTACCTGGGGAAATGCCTCTCAGCAGGGAAGGGTAGCTGCATATAACATGGCAGGCCTGAGGAAATTGTTCCAGGGTACCGTAACGTTGAATAGCTTCACCTTCCTTGGCTTCTCCATGGCAGCGGTCGGCATCACCCAGCCGGAAGGGGACTTCCTCACCGTGAAGAAGTATGTGAATCCGAAGACTGGCGACTACCGAAAGCTGATCCTGCTGGGAGATCGCTTGGTCGGTGGTGTGGCCATGGGTGACTTGCGGATGGCAGGACTGTGGCGGGGACTGATAGCCAGCAGGTCGTCTATAGCCTCCGTCGCGGAGGCTATGCTGCCTCACAGATGGTCCTACGCCGCAACCCATGGATTAGAGCTCGTTAGCCTTTAGAACTGGATCAGCCGTGATCTTGGCGGGGGCGCTCAGTGGTGTGCCCCCGCCAGCACACGATCCAGTGGCTGAGAATCGTTATTTGTTCTACATAAGGTAACCTGCCCTGGATCAGCAGAATCCCCATCTAATGTGGATAAGTAGCCGTATCCTGTGGATAACCACCTCTCCTTGTGGATAACTCGCCCTCCTTTTTGCCGTTCACCCCTGACAACGGCCTCAAGAAGAATCGCCATTCTTCGAGCGACTTTCCAAACCTCCACCCCTTTTCCATCCCCTTCCCTCAATCTTTCCACGATAGACCACGCACGATCCAGGCATGGCATCCCCAAATCCACAGTCCCTACGACTACCTCTAACTAATAGTGATATGGATAAACGGGTTGTTGAAGATACTCTGTGTACTGGCTATAGTGGGCACATCTCTTGCCCGCCAGATTCGAAAAGTCGTGCACAGATAGGAAACAATGTTTATTGACGAAGCTCAGATCTACGTTCAAGCCGGTGATGGAGGCGATGGGGTTGTAAGCTTCCGTCGGGAGAAGTTCGTCCCTCGTGGGGGACCTGATGGAGGCGATGGTGGTCGAGGGGGCGATGTCTACCTCGAGGCCACCGAGGATGTGAACACCCTGTACGGATTCCACCATAAGCAGCGGTTCGAGGCCGACAGAGGGGGAAACGGTGCGGGTGCTCGTAAGCATGGCACCAGGGGCAAGGACCTGGCCATCATGGTGCCGGTGGGGACGATGGCCTACGATGTAGAGGGCAACGTCGTTGCCGACCTGGCAGAGCCCGGTGGCAAGGCTGTCGTCGCGCGAGGGGGTCGAGGGGGACTAGGAAACACTCATTTCACCACGGCCACTATGCAGGCACCGAGGATCGCGCAGAAGGGTGAGCCAGGCGAGAAGAAATCGGTGAGACTGGAGTTGCGGTTGTTGGCCGATGTGGGGCTGGTGGGGCTGCCGAACGCTGGAAAGTCCACCCTGCTTTCGAGCATCACCGCTGCCCGCCCCAAGATCGCCGATTATCCATTCACCACTTTGGTCCCAAACCTGGGAGTGGTAGCGCTCCGGGAAACCAGCTTCGTAGTAGCCGACATACCGGGGTTGATAGAGGGAGCCCACACTGGCGCAGGGCTTGGCCTGGAGTTCCTCAGGCACATCCGTCGGACGAGGTTGCTGGTGCACGTCCTGAACGGCCTGTCAGATGACCCTGTTCGGGATTTTGAGGTGGTGAACCGTGAGCTGTCGGAGTACAGCACGGAGTTGTTGGATAAAACGCAGGTAGTGGCGTTCAACAAGACGGACATACCCGAGGCTAGGGACAGGTGGCTACAGGTCAGAGGTAGCCTCATGGCCATGGGGGTGGAGTCATTCCCCATTTCTGCGGCGACAGGAGAAGGCGTGCAGGTCTTGGTGGAGGCAGTGGCTGCCATGTTGGCTCAGCTTGCACCCGCGCCTACGGTTCCGGCGGTAGAGGAGCAGGTGCGGGTATACCGCCTCGAGCCGAAGCCGGCTGAGGAGGTGGCTGTGGAGCGTGAGGGGGACAGCTACAGACTTAAGGGGCGTGCGGCGGAAAGGGCCGCGGCGCTAACCAACCTGGACACTCCAGAGGGTATGATGGTGATGAAGCGCAGGCTGGCCAGGCTTGGGGTGAACAGGTTGCTGGAGAGGGCCGGCGCTAAGGAGGGGGACCTGGTGCGGGTTGGTGAGGCAGAGTTCCGTTGGTACAAGTCCGGGCGATGAGAGTTGGCGTGATGGGAGGGACCTTCGACCCCATTCACGTCGGGCACATGATTGCGGCTGAGGAGGTGAGGTTCGCCCTGGGACTGGATAAAGTGCTCTTTGTGCCGGCCGGCGAGCCTCCTCACAAAAAGTTGGAGGGAGTCAGCCCAGCGGTGCATCGTGTGCGGATGGTGGAGCTGGCCATCGCCTCGAACCCCCTGTTCGAGCTCTCACTGGTGGACGTGCAGCGCGAGGGGAAATCCTACACAGTGGAGACGCTGGAAAACCTCCAGCGCGAATTTGTACAGGGGACTGAGCTGTTCTTCATAGTAGGGATGGACAGCCTTGGGGAGTTGATCACCTGGAGAGACCCGGCCCGGCTGATCACCCTGGCCCGCCTGGCAGTGGTGAATCGTCCCCCTTACCTGCCCGTGGATGTGGCCCTACTGGAGCAGAAGCTTCCTGGTATCTCCAGCCGCGTCGATATGGTGGACATCCCCGGTATCTACGTGGCCTCGAGCGATCTGCAGCGAAGAGTCCGCCAGGGGCAGCCGATCCGGTACCAGGTGCTGGACCCCGTGGAGGCGTACATCCGCGAAACAGGCCTCTACCGGTAGGGTAGAGGCCTACCTCAACCCATTCCCCTCAAGAACAACAGCCCCAGTATGAGAGCCCCGAAGCCGAAGCGGTAGGCCGCGAAGAGTGCCATCCCGCGCCGCTGCAGGTATCCCAGAAGGAAGCTGATGGCGGCGTAGCCGACCACCGTGGCGACTGCCATCCCCGCAATGAAGGGCAGGAACTCGTTTGCCGGCAGCCCTTCCCTCAGTAGCCCGACCATCTTGTAGAGAAACGCCCCGGTCACTATAGGCCCCGACATGAGGAACGAGAAACGAGCGGCGTCGGTTCGCGACATCTGGAGGAGCAGCGCTGCGGTGATCGTGACGCCCGACCGGGAGACCCCGGGCGCAAGTGCCAATGCCTGGGAGGCGCCGATGATGAGGGCGTCGATCAAGGTCACCTGCGCGAGTCCACGACTGTGGTTGGAGATGCGATCGGCCACGAACATCGCGAATCCCATCAGCATCAGCAGGACCGCCACCGTCTCTGGTGATCGGAGGAGTGCCTCGATCTCACTCTCAAACAGAACACCGACGATAGCCGCCGGAATGCAGGCGATGGCAATGTACCACACCAACCGGCGCTCGGGGGTGGAAGTAAGTTGGCGGTCTCGCAGGCTGCTGAGGAAGGCTCCAGCGAGGATTAACCAGTCGTTCCAGAAGTAAAGGATGATAGCCAGGGCCGTGCCTCCGTGGAGAGCCACGTCGAAGGTGAGCGAGTGCTCTGGCCAATCGAAAATCCAAGGAACCAAGATCAGGTGTCCGGAGCTGCTTATGGGGAGAGGTTCCGTGAGCCCCTGGACTATGCCAAGTACGATTGCCATGAAGAAATCCACGTGAAAAGCTCCTCCACCAGCATGGTCGGTCGGCTGCGGGCAGATGCAGTCCCTGTACCTCAATATAGCCGCCTGAAATGCGTGGAGTACGATACACCAGGCCCTCAGGGCAGGCAACTGTCAGGGGTATGGTTCACGAGGGGGTCGCGATGTGGCGTCGGGGCTCGTGAGGCTGCTATAGGGACATACTGTTGTCAGATCTGGCCGCAGATGCGAACCCTGCCTGTCCGTGGAAGTCGTGGCATCGTAGGTGCGTACCGGGGATGAGCGGTCCGCGTCTTCAGGTTTGCGATGTTGCCAGGAGGGCTCCAAGGAGGGAGCGGCATGAACTGGGTCGTTCGAAACTGGCTAATTCTCGCTGTATTGCTGGCAGCCCTCACCACCCTGGTCTCCCTGCTGGAACTTGGGGGTCTATGGGGGGCTAGCACCGTCCTGTCTGCCTTGGGTTGGACCGCCATTGCGCTGTTGGCACTCGCGGACGGCATCCTAAGGGCACTGGGGTACTCCTCGCTGTTGGGCGTAGGGAGAGGATTCGGCCGAATCCTGGCTGTAGTCCAGATATTCCTTGCCCTCTTCATCCTGGCGGGCCTGCTGTCACCCATCCTCTGACAAACTCCAACCATGTCGTCGGTAGCTGCGGCCCGTAAGCACCGCGGCCGAGCCTTTGTGCGTGCGGTATTGCAGACAGGGGTGGGGCATAGTATGGCCAGATGCAGGATGTCCTGTTGCCACAATCGCGCCCACACTGCTGGCGGAACTACAACTGCAAAGGTGGCATAAAATGTGCGGCAACAAGCAAGTGCTGCAAATTGTCGCTAACCTCTTTGTATTGCAGCTATTGTGAAGTAGCCGAAGATCCAGTTGGAGGGTATCCATGCTGAAGCCTCATCGTGCAGGCCTGTTATCCGTTGTGGCGGCGGTCATGTTGGCGATACCGTTCATGTCGCCAAACATAGCCGACGCGCAGCGGGTACCGTTCGACATCAAGAAGACGGGCAGCCCCGAAACCTCGTTCCCAGGCGGCATAATCAACTATACGGTGGTCATCACCTCGACGGAGGCGGCCACGGACGTCGTGGTGGACGACCTATTCCTGAACGGCGTAGACTACGTCCCAGGTTCCTCGGCACTGAACGGATCTCCCATTGCCGATCCGGTGAAGATCGAAGAGCACGAGAACAGGATCATCTATCGGTATAGCCTCGGAGACAGACCGGCTGGAACGTTGACCCTGACATTCCAAGGGCGGGTGGACCCCGACCTCGAGTGCCATCAGAAGGTCTCGAACGAGGTGCACCTGCTTGTGGCCGGGGCGAGGAGGCACGAATCCGTAGTCGACACTTCGCTCGTCTGTCTCACCCCGACACCGACGCCGACGCCGACCGCGACCACGACAGTGACACCTGCAACGG
>DIXP01000072.1:12212-12817 GCA_002436065.1 Chloroflexi bacterium UBA6077 | reverse complement strand
TCGACGGATCGTTGGTAGTGAAGCTCGCAGCAGACCCAACCAGATGTAGAGCCACAGGAAGGCTTTCAGTATCCTTCGACGGATCGTTGGTAGTGAAGCGATATTCCTAGGTAGTGGCTGTGTTGTGTCTGTGACCACTTTCAGTATCCTTCGACGGATCGTTGGTAGTGAAGCCGTCCGTTGGAGACTTTGGAGATGTTCAGGCAATGACCTTTCAGTATCCTTCGACGGATCGTTGGTAGTGAAGCGCCTGTTCTTGACAAATACCCTGAACTCCTGGTGCCACTTTCAGTATCCTTCGACGGATCGTTGGTAGTGAAGCAGAAGTCGGACTTTCCGCAAGAGCACGTCACAGCGAGCTTTCAGTATCCTTCGACGGATCGTTGGTAGTGAAGCGCCGGTGGATGCTGGCGCCCAGTTGCTCACATCGGTCACCTTTCAGTATCCTTCGACGGATCGTTGGTAGTGAAGCGAGTCGGAGTCGGCCGGCCCCAGGGTCAGTGTCACGACTTTCAGTATCCTTCGACGGATCGTTGGTAGTGAAGCGAACCAGCCCAAATACGTGCCATTAGTTCCATCTCAACTTTCAGTATCCTTCGACGGAT
>DIXP01000072.1:0-12174 GCA_002436065.1 Chloroflexi bacterium UBA6077 | reverse complement strand
GACGGATCGTTGGTAGTGAAGCACCACCACCCTGCCGGCAGACATCGCCAAGACGCAGGCCTTTCAGTATCCTTCGACGGATCGTTGGTAGTGAAGCCGATTTGCCCCGAGATGGACTGAGAGGCGGTGAACCACTTTCAGTATCCTTCGACGGATCGTTGGTAGTGAAGCCCCTGCCCTCCGCAATCCTCAGTCGCGCAACTGCGATCTTTCAGTATCCTTCGACGGATCGTTGGTAGTGAAGCATCAATCCGCTCAGAAGCGGATCAGCGAGCACGTCACCTTTCAGTATCCTTCGACGGATCGTTGGTAGTGAAGCCTGCTACGCCTGGCGCCCCTGCAGCCTCCACTCCGAATCTTTCAGTATCCTTCGACGGATCGTTGGTAGTGAAGCCACCTCCCGCGTCAGGCACTGCACCATGTTGGTGTCGGCTTTCAGTATCCTTCGACGGATCGTTGGTAGTGAAGCGCGCTGCGTCGGTAGATGGGGCAGCAATCAGTACTACGCTTTCAGTATCCTTCGACGGATCGTTGGTAGTGAAGCGGCGATGGACCGCAGGCCATGGGCATGCTCATCCAGCTTTCAGTATCCTTCGACGGATCGTTGGTAGTGAAGCGGCTGGCCGGCATGGAGGCGAAGGGCAAGGGGGGCAACTTTCAGTATCCTTCGACGGATCGTTGGTAGTGAAGCTAGCTGTATCGCAGGAGGCGGGTGCTCTTTGGACCAGCCTTTCAGTATCCTTCGACGGATCGTTGGTAGTGAAGCGACGACGCCGCCAACGACTCCAGCCACGAGTGACGCCTCTTTCAGTATCCTTCGACGGATCGTTGGTAGTGAAGCTTCCCTCGCCAGGTGGCCTTCAGGCCCCTGCCATGAACTTTCAGTATCCTTCGACGGATCGTTGGTAGTGAAGCGCCCCTTGCCGTTTGCCATGTCCTCCATCTGCTTGGTCCTTTCAGTATCCTTCGACGGATCGTTGGTAGTGAAGCATTGCCGCTATGCGATTAAAGTCTGCGACTCAGTTCCTTTCAGTATCCTTCGACGGATCGTTGGTAGTGAAGCACGCTGTCCGACCTCACTGCAGAGAACGCAGCGCATCTTTCAGTATCCTTCGACGGATCGTTGGTAGTGAAGCCTGTGCCAGTCGTGGCTACCCTCGTCCGGCTCACAATCCTTTCAGTATCCTTCGACGGATCGTTGGTAGTGAAGCAATGAGTCAAGCAAAGCAAAACAGTGCCCGCAACAACTTTCAGTATCCTTCGACGGATCGTTGGTAGTGAAGCCGCGGGTGTCGGGCCGCAAAAAGGTGAGCCGTATGGCATTGCGACCTTAAACGCCGCTTTCTTGAGCCTCTGAGCGTCTCGTTCCTCCCCGGAAATGGGCGGCGACCGACTGAAGTCGCCCACGTTTTCGCGAGACCCCTGTCTGCTGGCCAAAGCCGGCCTCTTGCGAAGAGCCTCCCTCGTAGTTTACGCACAAACGCGCCCATTGTGGAAGCCCTCAGCTACACGAAACTCGGGATGACGCCGGAATCCGATGAAGTTTGCGAAAGCCCTCGCCAAACGGGATGATTCGGGCCTCATCCACGGACACAACCAGCTCGCACCCCATCGTCATCGGCGGCAATGGTCCAGATAGGGGCAACCTTCATGGCACTCGGAGGATGTGCCGGGGTCGATATCCTCGCTCACAAGCCTCATCGTCTCATCCCTGGCCTCGACAAACCACTGTCGTACCTCGTCGTCGATCAGGTGGAAGTCCCGCTCCATCGACACCCGCCCGCCTTCAACACAGACGTAGGTCACACAGCCGAGATTGATAGGGCACTCGTGCAAGCTCTCCAGCACCAACGCATATCCCGCCGTGGCCAGACGATGGAAGTCACGCCTGGGCCCGAACTTGAGATCCACCACCATCGGCTCGAAAAGCGAGACCGCGTCCGCCGATAGGTGCGAGGACAGCCCCAGGAAGCGGCCGTCCAGCGGCAACTCAACCATCACCGGAAGCGCGAGAGCAGCCAGGCCACCCTGCCCCACCCTCGGCTGGCGAGCAAGCACGTCCGCAACCCTGGTCACGATGCGGTGGTACTCGAACTCCGCGAGCGCCTCCACCTTGCCCCGAATCTGACACCGCACCTGCTCCGGCAGGGTGGCAACATCCTCGTCATCCAGGCAAGGAGTGCGCAAACCCTCCAACGCCTGCAGCACGCTGCCGACCGGGTGGGTATACACGGTCTGAATGGCTCGCAGCAGTTGGCCGGCCACGGCGCGATGCAGCAGCCGCCCCTCCACCATCGCGACGTTGGGTGGAGCCTTCACCCCCACAACCCTGCGCAGATACACGTCTCGCGCCGTGCCGCAATAACGCCCGGCTATCTCCGACACACCGAGGGGCACGTCGTAAACGGGCGATAGAGGCGGATCCCTCCAACTCCATCCCCGCAGTTCGGAATGCACATCACCGCGCCGCGATTCCGGCAGCAACTTCCGCAGCACGTAGCGTCGCTCCTCATCGCTCAGGAAGTACAAGGCTCCACCTCCACATCCCCACAGAAACGGCGGTACTCGCAGTCCACACAACGACCCCGCTTCGAGGTAGGAGGGGGCAGATGCTCCCCAACAACCATGTCCCGGATCTCCCACAGGATCTTGCGCAGATGGGTGCGACCGTTGGGCGTAATCGGCACATCCTCCACCCGCTCGCTGGCCAGGAAGTGCACCATCCCCCGGCGCACCGGCCTGCCCCACTGCTCTTCAGCTAACAGGGCATACGCCACCAGTTGGTACTTGTGGTTCAAGCCCAGCGGAGCCTCCGTATGCTTGTACTCCACCGGAATCGACTCCAGCGGCAGCACCAGCACCAGGTCCACTATGCCCGAGAGCCCCAGTCGCTGGGATCGCAACCTGGGCCGAAAGTGCCGCTCCACCACCCCCTCCAGCTCCTCCTGCCGAAGACCGTACGCTCGCATGGTCCGCCGCGCCTCTAGCTCTTCGATCCGCTCGTGCTGAAGCTTCCCCTCCTCCATCTTGTAGGTGGTAGGCCTGCGGAGCGGCTGGCAAAGGCGGTAGTAGACGATCCTCGGGCAGTAGACCCACTGGCGCACGTCGCTAACCGACAACTCGGGCAGAGGGCGCTGTCCTGTGTTCAAAGTGCCGAGCCCCGGGCACCAGGGTGCTGAGTGCTGTATGCCAGGCACTCTCCATCCCCTATCCCACCCATCCCGTCGCCTCCCATCCCCCCTATTCCGACGCCTTCCTTACCATGATCTCCCTCCGGAGGCGGAGGTCCTTCTCGCAGATGGGGAAGAGCTGGACATTGGCCTCCTGCTTCCCCACCCGACGGCGCAGCTTCTGCAGCAGCTCACCCTGCAGGTTGTGGTTAAGCTCGCCCATGAAGGCGCTGTACTGGACCCGCTCCAGACCGTAGTCCAGGCAGATGTCAGCCACCTTCGCTCTCAGCCTGTCTCCAGGGATGTCGTAGACCAGCAGACACATCACGATTGGCTATCATCTTTCAGCCATCAGCGGGCTGCTTCCGGATTTCGGCCGCCGGCGGCGCAAGTGGACGGTCGGACTCAGAAGCGCGGTCCCTACCAGCCGGCCACAAACGGAGTGTAGGACTTGCCATCGCCCCGGACATAGGTGGCTATGTGGCGAGCCTGTGAGTGGAGGATGGAGCGCAGCGGACGCTTCTTGCCCTCGTACCGATCCACCCCCTGCTCCAGCCGCTCCAACACCTTCTCCGCCACCAGGCGGCGGGTCGAATCGTTCAGCTTGCCCTCCTCCATCCCCAGCTCCATGCGACGGTTCAGGAGCGCCAGCACCGCGCGGTCCACCACCGCCTGCCGGAACTCCTCGATCAGGTCGTAGACCAGGGAGTGCTTCCCCGCCCTGTCCGCATGTAGAAAACCCGCGTAAGGATCGAGCCCGGCCAGCACCAGGGCGTGCTGCACCTTCGAACCCAGCACACCGTAGCCATAGTTGAGCATGGAGTTGACCAAGTCGTCCGCTCCGCGGGTCTCTCTCCCCGGCCAGTCGTGGTCCTCCACCAGCAGCTCTTTCACCGCCTCCCAGTAGTGCTGGGTTGCCCGCCCCTCGGCGGAGAGCACCTCGCCGCGTACCTCTTCGATCGTCTCACCGTGAAGATGGTCCAAATCCCCGGCGATCTCCTCGATGGCCAGCCAGTGCTCCCTTACCCTGTCGAACAGCCCTGGATCCAGCGTCTTCCGGTACTTGGAGGCGTAGCGCAGCAGATTCACCTGGTTCCCCAGCTTGCCGCCGGCGAAGCACCGGGCGAGGTGGACCCCCCGAGCGTCCGCGTAGGCCAGGAGCTGCTCTCGTCGGGTGCGGATGGTTCCGGTGAGTTCGGGGGAGAGGAGAGTGGCATACGGGTCGCCCCGCCCATCCAGGAATGTGATCGGTATGCCCCGCAGGCAACACTCGCGGATCGCGTTGCTGCTTACGGACACCCCCGAGGAGAGCACGAGGACGTGCGACAGCTTTATCAGCGGCGTTTCCAGCAGCGTCTGCCCCTTGCGGGACAGCTGCAGCCGCTCACTGTGCAGCCCGAGGAAAACGCCGAACTCCCCCACCAGCAGGTGGCCATCCTCCGTGAGCGTCGCCACTCCCTTGGAGACTGCCTTGCCCTCCGTCGACGCCGCTTCCGCCATGGAACCCTACCTCAGCAACTCTACGAGCACGCATCAAGTTGATGAAGATGCTTCCCGCACATTTCGTGCCTCCACCAGCCGGTACCACCCATCCCCCTTCACGGCATTCTTACCCACGTGGGCGTACTCCCCCCAGATCACCCACGGCAGTAGAGTCGCCATGGCCCCCTCGAAGACAGCGCGCCCCACGAAGCCGCCGATCGGGGTCCGCACGTCTCTGCGAGAGGAGTAGCTCTCCAGATCCACCCAGCGGGTGCCGTCCTCCACGGTGCGCACCCCTTCCGCGGCTGCCATTAGAGCCGCATAATCCAGGGGCGGAGATGATCCGGCGTAGTGCTCCCAGAGGGAGGAGATGCGCTCGATCAAACGCTGCACCAGCGGCCGGAGCTGAGGCCGCTGGACCAACCGTCCCCCATCGACAAGACGTGTGGGAGTGAGGAACTCGATCGCCAGCCGCCCCGGCTCCCCCATCGCCGCGGCCCGCCGCAGCACCGCCTCGTGCGTCACCCCAAAGTCGGGCATGTGGACCAGATTGTCGCCTGCCGCCATCACCAACTTCGTCCGTCCGTCCAGCGGGTCCATGGCGATGATCTGCTCCACGCGGAACATCCCCCTGCGCCAGCGGCCGTCCGGCGCCTTCGCCCCCAACCCGTATTGCTCCAGGTTGTGGACGGCCACGATCAAGTAGGGGAGATAGGAAAGGGCACGGGCGTACAGGGTAACGCCGAACTCCAGCGACTCGCCCGCCTCGTACCTGGCGGCCGGACCCAGCGGCGGTTGCACCGTGTAGGGGCGCGGCACGTCATCACCACGCCGGCCCGTCTCATCCACCGTGGCCAGAAGAAACGAGACCGGGCAATTGGCAACCAACTGGCACTGGTGGCAGCTCTCCAGCTCCTTGCGCACGCAGAACTGGTACCGCACCGCCCCGAAGATGGCGCCGCGTATCGCAGCCCCCTTGTGCTCCCGCATCAAGATCGGCTCCACCACCCTGCACCGGAAGGTGAGGCGGTGAGCGGTGAAAGTCGACAACACAGTGCTGCTCGGCAACGCACACACTCCCAGCAGGCATGCTTGATCGGAACAGTAAGATAAGATACTGCTATGTGTAGCGATTACCCGTTCTTCCGATAGATCTTTCCCCTGGTCGTTCCAGTGAATGTCCCCTTTATGACATACGGAACGAGTTCCGTGTCATCGCCACCGGCCATCCACCAGTGCGGCAGTGTAGGCATGAGTTGGCGTTTGAAACGCGTCAGGGTCACCACCGAGATTCCCTCGGCAGGGAAATCTCCTTCTCCCGGACCCACGTACACTACATCCCTCAACTCTGACAAGGGATCAATTCGTGTCACTTCGCCAACAAGAGAACAAAGGGAGTCGTGCGTTCCAAGATGGTCTCGGTTCCGCAGAGCAAGCTCGACAGCCTGTGCATGCTTCTCCGGGACTCCAAGGAAGACCGTGATAGCGCCCTGAACAAGACCGTATTCGCGGGTGCCCTGATTCACGTTTGTGAACCCGACTCTCTTGGTGTTACCTTTGGTGGTCGAGTGATATCGTCTCAACTGATGGAATGCTCTGAAGAACACGGCACCCTCGGGAGAGTCCACCACCACCCGGCAACGAGTAACGGATTCCAGGAAATCGCGTGCTTCCTGAGCCATGCCCATATTGAACAGGGTGGAAGCCACCCCGAGAAGGACTGTCGTTGGGGACACCACAGGGAGTCCCACAGCGGACGAAAAGGCGGACCGAGGATCGCGATAAGCAAAGCTGTGAAACGCATACGCCGCTTTCCACCAGACAAGACCATCGCGCACATCATCCATATTCGATTCGCTCTCAGCCATCATGGCGACCGTCAACAATGGTGATCGCGCGGTCTGCAGATTCCAACAAGCCTTTGATGTCGGTGAAGCTCCAAACCCAGGTGTCGCCCTCCTTGGCCAGATCCTGCATCCTCTTGACGTAGGTCGAATCGGGTTGAACCGGTCTGGCTGCTTCTTGAAGGTTGACTTTGGCCTGTTGCAGGTTAACCTTAATGGGTGAGACGAAGGGTGCCGTGCGGCTGCGGGTCAAGAGAACGGCACCCTCCGTAAGGAACACGTGAGGGGCCCACGCCGCAACCTTCGCCCCCGTAGGCGACGCAATGAAGTCTGAGATCGCCTTGATAAGCGCTTTCTGGCGCTCGGCACGCTGATCCTCCGTCACTGCCAGGCGCTTCTTCGGACTGGCGTCCGTTGTATGCAGATACCAGTAGTCATCTGTTCCCACTCGGTGCAAGTCGGCGCGAATGACACCGCCGTATACGTTCGAGCGCATGATCTGCGTATAGCGGCTGTTCATGGCGAACGTGTCCCGGAACGCGGAGTGCTGAGTTGCGGAGAGGTCCTGAGGATTCTCGCTGATCAACCACGCCACATCAAAGCACGTCTCTCGTTTCACAGGTTGTGCGTCCTTGTAGACAGCACAAGAGGAATCGATATAGGGTTTCTCTGCTACGTACTCTTTCTTCTGACTGGACTCGCCCTGCTCTTTCCAGGCGGCCAGATACCCACCAACATCAAGCACAGGGCAAAGACGGATTGCTTCGCGAACACTTTGGAAGAGGTTCCCAGCGTTAAGTTCGTGGAAGTCAAGCATCTTGGCAGCAGCACGAATCCCAATGGGCCCGCGGTCTGGATGCAGTGCCTCGCTCATAGGCAACATAGGCATATTCTCCGCGCGGCAGATGTTTACGAAATTCTCCAGAATGTGATGGCGGACGATCTCTCCGCTGATCCCATCGTATGTCACGCTTCCGACATCAATACGCCGAGGTTGCATCAAGTTACTGCCATCAGCACCCTCGTTGTTGAGTGCATGGAACCCCAGTCCCAAACGGAACGCGAAAGAAATGCTCCAGAGATTCATTCCCCGTCCTCCTTCTCACCCTCGCTAGCGTCGACAGTCGTCTGGCCGGCCTCTATGATGGGCTCGTCCGTAGGTTCCGTGCTCCGCCTATGCGTGCTCTCTTGGACCAAGTACATTCGGAACAGGTCACGGAAAGTCTCGAACTCTGCCTGGCCAGCACCGATGCTCCTGCGCAACCCTTCAGGGTCGAAGTCCTCGTTGCGCTGGACCGTCCCGATGAAATCGTTCTCACGGTGGCCTTGTTCGATCAAGATCATGGCCCGCTCGATGAAGGCTTTGGCAGACGGAGACGAGCGAAGCATCGTAACCTCGTCATACCAGACCTTCTGCCGCGCCTCCATGACCTTTTCCCTTTCCTTGCCATCCTCCTTCAGCATGCGAGCATAGTAGATACCGGATGCTACTGCCCGTGCGAACTTCTTGGTCGCATCGTGGTCCCCGTTCCAAGAATTACTGTAGGTCATCTCAAACACCTCCTGCACGCAATCGACCCTTGAATCGGCTCTTGACAGGATTCCTTCAAGCCCCGACCTGCGCAATCGCTCCTCTGCCGTGATCATGGATGAAAGATGCTTGGGCACCGGCTGCATCAGCCAATAGGCTAGAGCTAAGGCTACAGATGTCAGCTCCGTCGTCGTGTAGCTCCGCCCCTGCCGCTTCCATGCTCTGCCGACCAACCTTCGAAAGACCCCATACACGTGAGCGCAAAACTCTGCCGATGCCATTTTGCCTACAGCCGTTGACCCGACAGTAATGGACCCGGAGTAATTGTCGCTTCGCTGTCCAGAGAAGTCTGTGTTGAACACCACAGACTTGAACTGCTCTTGGTAACCTTCCGAAAACAGTGATGACCTGAGTGCCAGCAAAGCCAATGCTTGGGCACAAAGCGGATTTGGAACCGCGACCTGCAAGCGGAGAGGGCTAACAATCTTCGATAAGTCCACTTTATCCTTGAAAACCGGTAGGAAAGTGATGGTGCCTACACCTTCCACTCGGCGCATACCGGCAAATGCCAGCAGACCATCAGATAGAGGGATCTTAGCCACACAGCAAGTAGATTCTGATGTCTGCCCTGTCTGCAGTGTTGTATAGCTCGCCGCTGCGGTACCCCGGATACCAGCCTGCAGCGCCGAGTCAAGCCTCTTAGTAGCCGAGAGTTGCTCGTCCCCAGCCAGTTGCACGCCACTTGCGATGCTATTGCGGAGACGACCGCAGTACTCGACCGCCGACGGCTTACTCTTCTTCCAGATGCGAGCGAAAGCCGATTGGTCCCTACCTGCCAGCCGGCTCCGGCGGCTCCTCGCTTCCACTATCCACTCGGCACCGGTGTCCCTGATCGTGACGCCCTCCCGCAGCCCTATGTATAGATCGATCGCACCATACAAGCGCAGAGCGTCGAAGAACGGTAGGCCAGTCTTCGGCACGTGTAGAGTTGTGGGTTCACCGCCAAAGTTCGCTAGTGTAGCCCCAGCGGAACTCCAATCGAAGCTGGTCATCCCACGCACCTCCAGGTCTCAAGTTCTTTGCCGGCTGCGTCCTCGCGATCAGCCAATAGGATGGCTCGTCCTACCAAGACATAGATCGGGAAAAGGTCATGGTTGGGCAGCAGGAGAGGCACATCCCCTTCTAGAGTGGTCGTTTCCGCTGCCGCAAGAATGTCTTGAGCCTGCGAGATCACCGAATCCGTTGCACCGATGCTATTGAGGACAGAGCCAATGAACTCGATCGTTTGGATCGAGGGGGCAAATCGATGCTGAACATCTGCCGGATTGAGCAGGCTAGAGTGGTGGCGGGCAGCAGCCAACGATACGGCTCGCACCAGAGATTCGTAGGCCCCAAGGGGCCCCATAAGAAGCTCGCAAGCCTTAATGACGGCATTGTAGCTCGGTGGAGTGTGTGGTATTCCCATACGTCCTCGAGTATCCTTGGTCCGGCCAATGAGGTCGCCGGGGCAATCGGGGTCAATCTGGCGGGCTCTAGCCTGCCATCTCTGGTCGGCTTTTCCCAAATCGTGAAATCCTGCTGCCAGCTTGGCAAGTTGGGCGATGATCTCGGTCAGTTGCTCAGGATCCAGCTCCGGTTCGAGGCACCTAAGTACTCCCGTGAGCGTTTGGAGGTACGCCCCGTCAGATGTCAACTTCTCGTAGGTACGATCCATCACCGCCGTGGTGTGCTCAAGAAGCGTCTGTCGGCGCCCGTTTTCCCGCGTAAGGGACCGTTGAACCGTCGTATAGTCATGCCATTCGCTGCTGAGCACGGCGTCGTTCGGTCTTGACGCCTCGGCGTCTGTCGCCAGGCACAACCCTTTTCTTCGGTGCAGGTAGGCGATGGAGGATGGCACGACGAGCGTGTCCCCAGGCTGAATATACTGCGCGCGGCTTATCTGGAGTTCCCCATCCACCGAGCTGATGACGGAGGCTTCTCCCTTTGCGTCTCTCAGTAGTTGCCACGCTTGGCCGAGACTTACTGACGACGTTTCTGGCCGACTTCCCGCACCAAGCAGATCCTGAAGATCCCTAGCAGAACCGACGTCCTCGACCGCGACATCCACTGAGACAATATCCCGAAACACCGATGCTATCTCGCCCGGGCGATGTTCCTGTGCGGCTCGGTCAAACAAGTTCAATGCAAAGGCCGAATCGGCGAGAGCTTGCTCTACCGCCTGTTGTGCCTTCTCAGGTTCTCCCCCCCATGTATCCTCCACCCACTTCCGTTCGTTGTCCCACGAGAGTTGATGGCCGCCCGGAATCATCTTCATGGCCGCGCCCACGTAACTCCCTCGGTACGGGGCCGCCCACTCCTTGAATTGCGTCGCCGGCACCTGGATCACTCTGAAGACGCCATCCGTTGGACCGTGGCGGAACCACCTGGCACATCGGCCGGACCGCTGAACAAGCGTGTCCACCGGTGCCGGATCGGAGACAACGAGGGGAGCGGAGATGTCAAGCCCGGCCTCGGCTACTTGATTGGTAAGAAGCAGCCAGTCGCCATCTGGGCTGCCTTTGCCAAATCGCTGTCGCACCTCGTCCTCGGCTGCCGCGCGCCAGGAGCCCGGCATCCGGTTGTGGAGAACCGTGACTTTGGTCGGGTCAATACCGAGTTTGAGCATCCGGTCGAACGTGCCTTGTATCCGCTTCACAGTATTCGCAAAGTATATGCGCTTGCCAGATGGGCCACGAAGGAGGTCATCCAAAGGCATGAAGTCCAGCTGCTTGCTGTCACCCTTTCCTTTCGTCTTCAACTCAAGTGTGGACACTGTGACGTTTCTGTTAGTCTCGCGGAGCTGTAGGCCCTCATCCTCAGACATGTCGCCTTCGCCTACAATGCACAGGTCCAGACCATTCATGCTATTGCATATCCGCCCGGCAACATCCTTTGGCATCGTCGCGGTGAGGACTACGGTCTGCAATCCCAGCTTGACCCGGAATTCAACAATTGCCAGGAGGATACTCAGCGCCTGATCAGAGATTCCCCATGCTAGGTGAGCCTCATCAAGCACAAGGCGAGACATGAGCAGCGCCCCAGCTACAGCATGCCCAGCCTTGAGAGGAAGGCTGAGTGGAAGTCCTGGGGTTGCGCATACTACCTGATCATAGGTAGTTACAATCACCTCCTCTCCAAACAGCATGCTTTCCTGCACGCCACCATGGTGAATCACAGCTTGGACGGGACTACCCCCGCGCCTGAGGTCGCACACTTCCTGCCGGATTCCGGTCCCAAGGGCCCTTAGGGGAACCGTATACACCGTCTTACAGAAGTGGTCCTGCAGGTCTCCAACAACGGCAAATGTCTTCCCTAGACCCGTTGGAGCTATCAGCAGCAAACTGTTGCCTTGACTCAACTTGCGTTGCACACAGGTTTGGAACTTCGTAGGTTTCATGTCGTCTTCTCATCCTGTGAAAGGCATCACCATCGCATGGAGGGACGCCGCCTGAAGTCATATTCCTCAGCGAAACAGCTCGCCCAACTCGGTTCCACCACATTGATGATAGACTGCTCATTGCTGAGCTTGATCGCGAATCCGTGCATGTTTGTGCCTTAAACGAAAATCGCCAATGGAACCACTTGGAGGACTGGGGCTCCGATCCTCGTCTCGACTCTTGGGAGGTTCATACCCTCTGCCTGGTTCAGAGAAGCAGCCAGCGTTGTCAATGCTTGAGGTTCCAAACTACCGAGTGCAGTCCCTTGAAGTAAATCGATGGCCTCACCGTCTGACTTGGAGAACTTACGAACCACCTTCCCAATCAATCCGTATTCTTTGTGAACCAGCTCCATCATGGATCGGTCACGAAGGTACTCCGTGAAGATCGACAGTACGGCCCGATTGAGAGGCGCTCCGATCAGGTTCATGACGACAAGTTTGGTTTCTTCTCTTTCCAGATCAGCCAATACACCTTCCGAGAAATGGCCGAATTGCTTCGCCTGTCTGAGCGATTCCCGTTGAGGGGTGGGCTTATCGCTACCTGCCCCTCTACCACCTGATCTGCCTGATCGGTCATTTCGACCGCTATCAGTCGGGTTGGATTGAACACCCGTAAACAACTCCCAGAGCGCTATCACCCGTTTCAGACTCGGTTCCATCCTGTGTGGA
>DIXP01000089.1 GCA_002436065.1 Chloroflexi bacterium UBA6077 | reverse complement strand
CCTCCCCTTATGGTGCATTTCCAGCTTCTGGATGGCGGTCATGTCCCTGGTCCAGCACGTGCGATGGTTCTGCCAGTCGGGGTGCGGGTTGCGCCCCGATGCCATCTCCCGTTGAGGCAAAGGAGTATTCGAGGATGATCAACATAACCCCCGAGGCAAGGGATCTGTTGAAAGACATGTTGGATCAGGTGAGCGAGGATCAGGAGGTGGGCATCCGCCTCGTGCTGGCCGTGCCTCCCGGGAGTGAGGGCGGAGAGGAGGGCGAGGTAGCGATCGGCCTGATGCTCGACCAGCCTCACGAGGAAGACCAGATCATCGAGCACAGTGGTCGCAGGATACTCATTCTCGACCCGTCCATGGCACAACTGCTGGAGGACGACAGCCTGGAGGCCGTGGAGACCGACCAGGGGCGCAGTCTGACCGTGAACCAGAAGGCTGCGTAGCCGCGCCGGCTCTCGTCCCGTAGGGGCAGGAGGGTTTCCCCTGTCGCCCTGCCGGGAGCGCGGACGGCTCGTCGGCCCGGTCCCCGGTCCCGTAGGGCAGGGGTTTATCTCCTGCCGCCCGGCGGTGGCGGGCACGGCGGTGCGGGATGGGCGACCTCGCGCGTCCATGTCCCCCAGGCGGAAGGGGACAAGCCCCTTCCCTACACATCGAGGCCGGGAGCGGGCGGGAGGGGATGAATCTCTTCCCTTCGTCCAGAGACGGCAACTCCCAAAGGGGTCTTGTTCTCTCGGCACGAGGTGGCAGCCTCGTGCTGGCTTCGCCTATCATCTTCGAGGCAGCTCGCGGTATTCTGCCCCACTCTAGGCCCGAAGGTTGCACTTGCTTCTTGTACCAGCATTCCACCGATGCTGTGCTCAGATCCCGGCGTCGGTTTGCCCTCTAGCGGTGGGGTGCGGGTCGGCGTGTACAGCCTGGTGGGCAACAGCTATGATACGGATGGTTGAGGCGCGGATCGAAATGGCGCCTCAACGATTCCAGCATGGACTCAGGGGGGCGGATGGATACCAACCTCAAGGATGGATGGCGAGCCTTCTCTCCCGCCAACGCGGCCTACCTGGCGGAGCTGTTCGAGCAGTACAGCGCGGATCCCGACTCGGTGGACTCGTCGATCAGGGAGTTCTTCGAGCGCTGGGGAGCTCCTCCGGCGGCGATAGTGGGAGATCGCGAGTCCTCCGAGCCAGCCGGTCCCCCAGCGACCTCCACCAAGGCCTGTTCCGCCAAGGCTCTGTCCACGGCCATCCGGATGTACGGCTACCGGGCGGCCCGCCTGGACCCCCTGGGCAACCCACCGCCTGGCGATGCCGAGCTGCAAATGGAGACCCACGGACTTCGAGATGAGGATCTGGCTTCCTTGCCGTCTGAGGTCGTCGGCAGCCCCCTGGCTAACGGCGCCCGCAACGCCCTGGAAGCGATGCACGCCCTGCGCGAGGTCTACGAGGGCAGCTCCGGCTACGAGTTCGAGCATGTCTCCAATGCTGAGGAGCGGCTGTGGCTTCGGGATGCGGTCGAGACCGACCGGTACTGGCCCCCCACGGATCCCATCGATGAGGGGGGGCTGCTGGACAGGCTGACCCAGGTGGAGGCGTTTGAAAGATTCCTGCAGGGCGCCTTTCCTGCCCAGACTCGCTTCTCTCTAGAGGGTCTGGACATGTTGGTGCCGATGCTGGATGACCTTCTAGAGGCGGCAGCCGAGGCCGGAACCCGGACCGTTCTGCTGGGGATGGCGCATCGCGGGCGGTTGAACGTGCTGGCTCACGTCCTGGGGAAGCCCTACGAGCAGATCATCGCGGAGTTCATGGGGCAGTACGAGTGCCCATGTGACACTCCGGGAAGCAGCTGCGAACTGGGATGGACCGGAGATGTGAAGTACCACCTGGGGGCCCGCAGGGCCTACAGCAACGGCCGTGAGGTGGTGATGACCGCCACCCTGGTGCCTAACCCCAGCCACCTGGAGTTCGTCAATCCTGTGATCAAGGGGAGGACTCGCGCCGAGAGCGAGAGGCGGGACAGACCCGGCCCGGCGGTGCTGGACGAGCGGGTTTGCCTCGGAGTGATGATCCATGGCGACGCCGCCTTCGTGGGAGAGGGGGTGAATGCCGAGACCCTCAACCTCTCCGGGCTGCCCGGCTATCACACCGGCGGGATCGTCCACATCATCGAGAACAACCAGATTGGCTTCACCACAACGCCACGCCTGGGGCGCTCCACCCTGTTCGCCAGCGACCTGGCAAAGGGGTTCGAGGTTCCCATCATCCACGTGAACGCCGACGACCCCGAGGCCTGCGTTGCCGCCGTGAGGTTGGCCCATGCCTACGTCCTCAAGTTTCATAAGGACGTGATGATCGACCTGATAGGCTATCGGCGGTGGGGTCACAACGAGGGCGACGAGCCGGGTTTCACCCAGCCCGTGCTGTACAGGATCATTACCGAACACCCCACGGTGCGAGAGCTGTGGGCGGGTCGATTAGTGGAGCGCGGGAAGCTGGCGGCGGAGAGGGTCGAGCAGATGCTGCGGTTTGCCATCGAACAGCTCCAGGGGCTGCGGCGCACCCTGTCCAAGGATAGCGGGCACAACCCGGAACGAAATGGGATGCAGGCTGGACTGGACGCGGGAGGTACTGAAGGGGCCATGGGCCACGCGGGGCCGGCCTCGAGGATATGTACGGCCATCGACCCCTCTGAATTGGAGCGGCTGAACGAACAGCTGTTCACGCTGCTGCCGGGTTTCCACCTCCATCCCAAGCTGGAACCGTTGTTCCGCCGCCGGGCGGCCTTCTCGGCTCCGAAGAATGGGGGGACCGAGGGCCGAGTCGACTGGGCCCATGCCGAGGCGCTGGCCTTCGCATCGATCCTATCCGAGGGGGTGCCAATCCGACTGACGGGCGAAGATACCCCCCGCGGGACCTTCAGCCAGCGTCATCTCCGCGTATACGATGCGGAGACGGGCGAGGACTATGTCCCGCTGCAGCATCTTCCCTCGGCCAGGGCTTCCTTCGACTTGTGGGACAGCCCGTTGACGGAGCAAGCTACCCTGGCCTTCGAGTATGGCTACAATATACAGGCCCCCGAGGCGTTGGTCCTGTGGGAGGCTCAGTACGGGGACTTCGTCAACTCCGCCCAGGTGATCGTGGACGCCTTCATGGTGTCCGCTCGCTCCAAGTGGGGCGAGCTTCCTTCCCTGGTGCTGCTGCTACCCCACGGCTATGAAGGTCAGGGGCCGGAGCACTCCAGTGCCCGCCTGGAGCGCTTCCTCCAGATGGCCACGGAGGACAACCTGCGCGTCGCTAACTGCACCACAGCGGCCCAGTACTACCATCTGCTTCGTCGCCAGGCGCAGCTGCTGAAGCAGGACCCAAGGCCCCTTGTGCTGCTCACCCCCAAGAGCCTGTTGAGGCATCCGCAGGCTGCGTCGTCCATGGAGGAGCTGGCCCAGGGCAGGTTCCAACCGGTGATCGACGACGCCGGCGCCAGGGAGAAGCCGGAGTCGATCCGGCGGATGGTCCTCTGCAGCGGCAAGCTGTACGTGGACCTCCAGGCTGGCCTCCAGGCGAGCGATTCGGGCAACGGCACGGGAAGACAGGTGTCCATAGTTCGGATGGAGGAGCTGTATCCCTTCCCGGTCGAGGAGATCGAGGAGATCGTGGAAGGTTATCCGCGGCTGGAGGAGATCGTCTGGGCGCAGGAGGAGCCGAGAAACATGGGGGCCTGGGCGTTCGTTGCCCCGCGCCTGGGCGAGCTGTTGGGGGATCGCTGGCCGCTGACCTACGTGGGCAGGCCGCCGCGGGCAAGCCCGGCGGAAGGCTCCCACGGCTGGCACGTGCGAGAGCAGTCCAGGTTGGTGCAGGCCGCCCTCGACGTCCGGCTCAACGGCCTCGTTGCGAGCCGGTTGGGCCGGCAAGGGGACTCACACGCAGTATCGTGAAGGATGGGGAGAGGGGACTCGTTTGCACCCATCAGGAGGGTTGAATGCCTATGGAGATCGTGGTACCCGAGTTTGGGGAGTCGGTGGTGGAGGCCACAGTGGGTCGCTGGCTCAAGGCGGAGGGCGAGGCAGTGGCCGCGGGCGAGCCGGTAGTGGAGTTGGAGACCGAGAAAGTGAACACCCAGGTCTCCGCTCAAGATGTAGGTGTCCTCAAGCAGATCCTTCGTCAGGAGGGGGATACGGTGCACCCCGGAGAGGTGCTAGCGCTGCTCGAAGGAGGATCGTTGCCGAAGATCGCTACGGCCGCTGCTCCAGGGGCCGCTGCCGCGTGGGACACCCCCTCTCGAGTTGCTAGGGAAGAGTCTAGCCCTGGGGGGAAGGTAGCTGCTTCCCCGTTGGCGCTCAAGATGGCGGCCGAGTCTGGGGTGGAGCTGGCGCAACTGCGCGGGACCGGACCCGGCGGCAGGGTCATGAAGGAGGATGTCGAAGCCTTCCTGCGGCAGAATCCATCCCTGGAAGAGGGACGCGAAGTCGCTCCTCGACACTCAGAAGGCACCATCGTTCCTCCAACAGCCACGATTCAGCCCTCGGCTGCAATCCAGGTCGACCGAGAGGAAGTCCGGCAGAGGATGTCCCGCCGTCGACTCACGATCGCTCGCCGGCTGGTGGAAGCCCAGCAGACCGCGGCGATGCTGACCACCTTCAACGAGATCGACATGAGCGCCGTTATTGAGGTGAGGCGCAAGCACCGGGAGTCATTCCGGAAGTCCACAGGCTCGGATCTCGGTTACATGTCCTTCTTCGTCAAGGCTGTGGTTGGGGCACTGAAGGCATTTCCCCAGTTGAACGCCGAGGTCCAGGGCGAAGAGCTTGTCTTGAAGCGGTACTACGACATCGGGATTGCACTGGGGGATCCCGAGGGGCTGGTGGTGCCGGTGCTGCGGGACGCGGACAGAAAGGGCTTTGCCCAGATCGAGCAGGAGATCGCCGGTTTCGTCCAGAAGGCCGGCAATCGAACCCTCTCATTGGAGGATTTGCGGGGGGGTACCTTCAGCATCACCAACGGCGGGGTGTTCGGGTCGTTGCTCTCCACTCCCATCCTGAATCCGCCTCAGGTGGGCATACTGGGCATGCACCGGATTCAGGAGCGGCCCGTCGGGTTGAACGGGGAGATCGTACTCAGGCCGATGATGTACGCGGCCGTGACCTACGACCACCGTGTGGTGGATGGCAGGGAATCGGTGCTGTTCCTGGCCAGGATCAAGGAGCTGGTGGAGGATCCATCGAGGCTGTTGCTGGACTTGTAGCGGGGGCCGCGTCCTGGCCTGCCGCTGAGGGGGCGGGCTCGCTCTCTGGCAGCCCCTGAGCTGCTGACACGGCGATGGTGGGTGTAACCTCTGGTACGTTGGCTGGCGGCTCCTTTGTCTCCCTTCTGCGAGAGGCAAGGGTGGAGCGGCGGACAATCAGGTAGAGGCCGAAGGCTATGAGCAACCCCGGTCCGACAATTTTCCCCATCAGGCTGTTGGTGAATCCGCTGATGTTCACACCGAGTTCGAAGAATAGCGCCCCTGCGGCGAAGATGGCCAGCCCCCAACCTACCATTCCTCTGCCATGGCGATGGGTCCTGGCATCCCCACTCCAGGCCCCCATGACCATGAGCCCGACCCCAACTGCGGTGGGGAACACGAGCGCCCAGGCGTAGGCCCAACTCTGGAAGTGGTTGAAACTGTTCTGATACAGCAGGATGAGGCCCACCATGGTCACGATGCTTCCGGGAATGGCCAGCCCTCCGGCCCTCTTGCCTCCCAGCATCATGCCGACGAAGAATAGCATGCCCGGAACGATTATGAAGAATGGCCAGGTGAAGCTGACCACGTTGATGTTGAACAGCTGCGCCACCAGGAACAGCAGTCCCAGGGCAACCAGCACCATGCCGACGACTATGTTTATCCACTCGCGTCCATCGCAGTTCATCTGTCCATCTCCTTCGCGGGGTGATGCGATAGCCCTCGCACGGTGATAGGGTATCCCATCGGGGCCCCTTCCGGATCGGACAAAGGGCGGAAAGCTTCTACGCATAAAGGACTAGCGTCGGTGAGTGAGGTAGCAGGGAAGGCGTTGGCCAGGACGCCCGTGTTGTGCAGCCATGGGTGCCTGTTGGTCCGGGGAATCAGAGGCACTTTGAGGTGCAGGGGACTTCTCCCACCCCCTGCTGGGACAGCTCGATCTCCTGTGCCGCCCTCTTCATGCGGTCCACAGGTTCCAGCCCGAGGGTTAGTATCTGGTCCCAGGCTGCATGGGCGATTCGACTGGCATCTTCCATGTTGGCGGCCACCTCGGAGGTCACGGAGTAGCCCTTGAGATGGCCGTCGGCGAAGGCCGCGATGTCCACGCCCTTCGCCCGTTCCGGGAATTCCTCACGGACGGACCCGACCCACTCGTCGATCAGTGAGGCACGGGCAGGCTGGAGAAAGCTAGCCCTGGCCATGGCCCTGCCGAAGTCCTTGCTGATCAGGAACTTCATCAACTCCCACGCGGCCTCGGGGTGCCTGGTTCCGGCGTAGATCCCGAAGCCGTCGTTTGAGGTGAGGGTTACCCGTCGCACAGGTCCCGCCGGGAATGGGGCGACGCCCACGCGGAAGTCTGCCTTGGTGAGTATCTCCTTTAGATTCCAGGAGCCGTCCTCCACCATCGCGATCCGGCCCGCGGCAAAGGTATCGTTGGGCCACGCCCTCTGCACATCCAGACTGTTGGCCATTACCTTGTCGTCGTGCATTCGAGCCCGCAGCCACTCCAGGGCCTCCAGAGCCTCTGGATCGGCCATCCGGCAGCGCCGTGGATCGTTGGGGTCCACCAAATTGCCCCCCCAGCCGTTCACATGCATCTGGATCCGGTCCCAGGTAACGTAGGTCATGCTGCCCCAGAGGTCGATTCTGCCGTCGCCATCCCGATCGCGCCGGAACTGCTTCATAGCATTGAAATAGTCGTCGTGATTCCAGCTCTCGTTGGGGTAATCGACCCGGTAGCTGTCGAATAGGTCCCTGTTGAAGTAGAGAGCCAGGGCGCCGTGGTACTTGGGTAGGCCATACTGTTTGCCATCCTGGGTGCGAAGGGCCATGTACTGCGCCTGGTCCCACTCCGCCACAGTGGCGGCATCCAGGTCGGCCTCTACGTACGGGCGGAGATCCAGGGTGTGGCCCTTCTGGGCCCAGATAGGGAACCAGGAGCAGCATCCCTGGAAGACGTCCGGCGCCGTGCCTGCCTGCATTGCATCCAGAGTCTTCTCCTGTATGCTCTGGGAATCGGGTTCTGGGGTGTAGAAGACCCGAATGTTGGGATTCTTGGCGTGGAACTCCTCCATCATCTGCTGGACCATGGGAGGGAACCACTCGACTCGGGAATCCTGGTAGACCAGTTGGACTTTCTCCCGAACGCGAGGCCCGGGGTCGGGGGGAGAAGGTGTGCAAGCCGCTACTGCCGCGCAACCGACTCCAACCATCGCCATCTTGAGGAACCGTCGGCGAGTGAGACGATGGGAAGCGCTGCCCACATGGGTGCGGGGTGGCACACTGTGGGCGCTGTAGTCGCTGCTGCACTCGGTTGGAAGGGAGGACTTCATCGGTTTCTCTCAATGGGCAGGACCGACAGGCAAGGTCAGAGGCAGTCGGTTCCGAGTGTTGGCACTGTACCATTGCACCGGCTGCGCTTCAAGCGTGCCCGCGATCCCTGGTGGCACCACTCCCAATCATCCGATCAGCATGCCATGCTACAGCTTCGCCTGAGCGGCTGTCTCGGGCGGTCGATCAGACCATCAGGGTGCGTGGCCGCTCCGTAAGTGGCGCCAATGCCGAGGGTGGGAGGTCTGCCGGCCGTATGCGCCCAACCAGCCGCTCCTACCGCAACGGAGCCCGCCATGACATGCTGGCGGGCTCCCTGCTTCCTGGCTACCGGACTTGGCCGACCCGTTCCTAGTACACGACCAAACTGGATTTGGTAGTCGGCGAAGCCGCCTGCTGGGAGCGCGGGCGGCTCGCCCGCACGAGGGACTGGCGGGCGAGCCGCCCGCGCTCCCAGCATAGACCGCCATCTGGCGGCCTATCGAAACCAGTTTGGCGGACCACTAGTAGTTCTCTGCCAGGACTTCGAAATGGGCCTGAGGATGAGCACAGGCAGGGCATACCTTGGGGGCATCCGTTCCCGAGTGGATGTAGCCGCAGTTGCGGCATCGCCACACGGTCGGCTCAGCCTTCTTGAAGACGGAGCCGTTCATCAGGTTGGCCATCAGGGCGCGATACCGCTTCTCGTGCTGCTTCTCAGCAATCGCGATGGCCCCAAAGATGGCCGCGACCTCCGAGAAGCCCTCATCTCGGGCCGTCTTGGCGAAGGACGGGTACATCTCTCCCCACTCGTGCAGTTCTCCCTCGGCGGACCCCTTCAGGTTCTCCGCGGTCTTACCGATGATGCCCGCTGGGAAGATGCCAATGATCTCCGCTGATCCACCCTGGAGCAGCTTGAAGAGGCGCTTGGCGTGCTCTCTCTCCTGATTCGCCGTCTCCTCGAAGATGTCCGCGATCTGCACGTAGCCCTCGTTCCTGGCTGCCGACGCGAAGTAGCTGTACCGATTCCTGGCTTGCGACTCGCCCGCGAAAGCCGTCAAGATGTTTTTCTCTGTCTGCGATCCCTTGAACTCCATGTCGATTTCTTCCTCCTAAGCTGAGTGATTCGTTCGCACGAATTCTCGACAACGCGATACCGGAAATGGCTTCCAAGTAGTGATTGGGGACATCGCTCGCCGGCTCGGTCAGGCACCAGCGTTAGTGTAGATGCTTTATGCGTGGTTGGCAAGACCTATATGACAAGAACCTTCACAAATTGGCAGGGAAGGTGGAGATTAAGTCAGGGCAAGTCTTGAGGCGTCGCCGCCATTCATCGAGATTCGTGGACCCCTCACGCCGCGCCGGGCGGTGGTCAGGAGAGACGGGCCGAAGCCGTCAAGAAGCGGCCGGAACAGCGACTGATAGGGCCTGCTTCCTGGCGGCTCTTCTGCGGGCAGACGACTTGGGTGTAGAGGGGATTGGATGGTCGGATCTAGCCGACTCTATGGACACGATGGAGGGAATGGCGCTTTTGACGACGTGTGGGGGCAGAATAGTCTCCACCAGCCAGCGTACCCTTCCGGTGCTCTCCAGCCATTCCCACGAGATTACCTTCGAGACGACGGCCCACATGCCCGGGGCCAAACCCTGTGTTTCGATGGCCAACTGCGCCACGGCTCTACCTCCTGAACGATAAGTGTGGATCCGCAAGAGGGGCCGTGCAGTGCTGGGCACGGCTCTGCTTACAATTGCGGGGATACTGCCTCGCGGCAAGACCTGTGATAGCCGATGCTACGCAATTCATGTGCCACGATTCGGGATGGAGTGACAGTTAGGGAAGTGGAGGCGTAGGAGTTGCGAGACAGAAATCGTCTTGGGTGATGATGACCGGTGACAACGGCACAATCAGCCAGGGAGTCGAGCCCACCAGCCGTCGGTAACCGGGTTTGCTCAGGCCAGCCACTCGGGGTGGTAGTGAGTGCTGTCGAAGAACTGGCTCGTCTTGTAGAGTTCAAACTCCCCTTGGGAGGCGACCTTGGCCGTCTTGGCGAGGAGCGCCGAGACCTTCTCCGGCGTCAGGGGCCGGAAGGTCCGGGCCGCTTCCAGCGCCTGGTGCAGGATTTCCATGGACTCGCAACCCGTGATGACCACCGAGGTCGGAAGGTTCATCGAGTAGTGCAGGCACTCAATCGGAGTGACGACCAGGCTGCGCAGGAAGATCGCGTCTCCGATCGGTTTCATCCCCAGGACGCCTATCCCATGCTGGACCAGCACCGGCAGAACCTGCTTCTCGAAGCTGCGGTAGTGGGGGTCCATCACGTTGAGCGGCATCTGAACCGTGTCGAAATTGAAGCCGTGGGCGAAGGCAGTGTTCAGCATTCTGAGGTGGATATCCGGGTCCTTGTGCCCCGTGAAGCCGATGTATCGGATCTTGCCCGCCCTCTTCGCCTCCAGGGCCGCCTCAATGGCGCCGTCCGGCGAGAAGACGATGTCGGCGTCTTGCGGCCGGATGACCTCATGGAACTGTAGCAGGTCGATGGTGTCCACCTGGAGGCGGTGGAGGGATTCCTCGATCTGATGGATGGCAACCTGTTTGGTCCGAGCGTCGATCTTGGTCATGACGAAGGCGCGTGCCCGGTAGCCATCCTTGAGGGCTTTGCCCACCCGGATTTCGCTCTGACCATCGTTGTAGTCCCAGGCGTTGTCGAGGAAGTTGACTCCGTTGTCGAGGGCCGTGCGAACGATCCTGACCGCCTCCTGCTCGGTGGGCCTCCCGAGGTGGAATCCCCCCAGGCCGATGAGAGAGACTCGCTCCCCGGTGCGGCCCAGCGTCCGATAGGGCATGCTTTCCGTGGAACTCATCTCACTCCTCCAGCGTTCATTTCACCATCGGCGATGGCTTGCCCTCGTGCGCCCAGGAGGCTCTCCCGTACCGGTCACGGGGCCTCATCAATGAGTGCGTACTGCTGCAAGCCGTAGTCCAGGCCCTCCTCGGGAACGAGGAGTCCAATACAGGTGAACTCTGGGACCTTCGAGAACCGATTGTGAAATCCAGATGCTCGTTTCCTCCAGTGTCACCTGGAACGTTTCGTAGAAGGAGCGGTTGGCCATCCTGACCCGCAGCTCCTCATCGAGCACCATGAGCGGTTCCAGCACCGTCTGCACGATGCTATCGGCGAAGAGATGGCTCTCCTGCTCCAGCAGCTCTACCTTCTGGAGATCGCTAAAGCGGGCGGTGGCCCGGGCGCAATCCTCCTCGGCCTGCTGGAGAGCCACCTCCAACTCGGCGACCTTGCGGCGCAGCCTGGCGAGCTCGGTGGCCGGTTCTTCCTTGGTCTTCCGTTCATCCCGCATATGGCACTCCCGGGTGGACTACGCGACCTGGAGACGCAAGTCTGCATAGGGCACGCCGGGTGAACGTGCTGTTACCGCGGCGGACAGGGACTGTGACAACTTGCCCCAATATTGGCATGATCGAGCAACTTCCACGAATAGCCCATAACTGCACTAACAGTACCGCGAGCTTGTTGCTCCGGGTGGCTATGGCCCGCTGCCAGGACCGAGCCTGATGATGACCGTGTGACTGCGCCCATCGTCTTCCAGCGCAACCTCCGGCCCGGGCCGGCGCCGGCCATCGATTTCGACCCACGCCACGCCGCGACTGACGCGGTCGGGGTTCTTCACTCGAACCTCGTAGTGGGTGCTGCGGAATCGATAGCGCAGTGTGAAGCCCTGCCAGTGCGATGGAATGGCTGGATCGAGCCGGAGCAGGTTGCCCCGAAGGTTGAACCCCAGCACCTCCTCGATCCAGACGCGGTACATCCAGCTGGCCGAGCCGGTGTACCAACTCCAGCCCCCCTGGCCGACATGGTCTTCCAGGGAGTAGACATCGGCCGCCACGACGTAGGGCTCGATTCGGTAGCGTTCGACCGCCTCGGGAGTGCGCGCGTGCTCGACGGGGTTGAGTAGCCGGAGAATCGCTACTGCCCGGTCGCCCTCGCCCAGCCGGGCCAGCGCCAGCGCCACCCAGAGCGCGGCGTGGGTGTACTGTCCGCCATTCTCCCGAACGCCCGGGGGATACCCTTTGACGTAGCCGGGGTCGACCGGCGACTTGTCGAAGGGTGGCGTGAAGAGGAGCACCAGCCCCTCGGCCGAGCGTACGAGCTGCTCCTCGACCGCTCGCAAAGCCCGTTCGGTGCGCGCCGGATCCCCGGCGCCGGAGATCGCCGCCCAGGACTGCGGCAGCGAGTCGATCTTCGCCTCTTCGCTCTCCCGCGATCCCAGCGGTGTCCCGTCGTCGAAGTAGGCGCGCCGGTACCACTCACCATCCCAGCCGTGCTCTTCCACGGCAGACACCAGCCGCTCGGCCCGCCCCCGGCACTCCCGCGCCTCCTCGCCCTGCCCGCATCTCTCCAGTAGCTCGGCAAAGCTGCCCAGCACATCGGCCAGGAACCAGGCGAGCCAGACGCTCTCGCCCCGGCCCGCGGCGCCAACCCGGTTCAGCCCGTCGTTCCAATCGCCTGTGCCGATGAGCGGAAGGCCATGCGGGCCGGCGGTGAGTCCCTTCCCGATCGCTCGCCGACAGTGATCGAGGAGCGAACCGGCCTCCAGGGAGACCACCGGTGCGAAGTATGCCTCGGGCTCGTCCACGGAGAGTCCTCGCCCCTCAAGGAAGGGCACCGTCTCATTCAAGATCTCTGTGTCGCCGGTCACCCGGACATATTGCGCCGTGGCGTAGGGGAGCCAGAGCAGGTCGTCGGATATCCGTGTCCGCACGCCGGCCCCCGACTCGGGGTGCCACCAGTGCTGGACGTCGCCCTCGACGAACTGGCGGGAGGCTGCGGCGAGGATCTGCTGCCGGGCGATCTCGGGCACCGCGTACAGGAGGGCAAGGCTGTCCTGGAGTTGATCGCGGAATCCGACGGCGCCTCCGGACTGGTAGAAGGCCGAACGCGCCCAGATGCGGCAGGAGAGTGCCTGGTAGAGAAGCCAGCGGTTGAGCAGGAAGTTGACTGATAGGTCCGGCGTCTCCACCTGGATCGTTTCCAAGAGGTGATCCCACCAGCTCCGGGTCTCCTGGAGTGCCTGGTCGACCCTGATGGGATCCCGGAAGCGCTCGACCAGCCGTTGAACCTCTGCAGTGTCCGCGGCCTCGCCCGTCAGGAAGGTAACCTCCGCCTCCTGCCCGGGATCGATCTCCACGACCACCTGGAGCGCCGCGCAGGGGTCGAAGCCGGCGCCGGCTTGGCCGGAGAGAGCCCTGCGCAGCAGCGCTGTCGGCCGAGTGTAAGAGCCGTTTCGCCCGAGGAACTCGGTCCGGTCGGCGGTGTAGCTCTGGGGCAATGGGCTCGCGCTGGCAAAGGCTACGCGGCTCCCGAAGTCAGGGTGGTAGCTGTTGCGCGCCAGTAGCGTCCGGCTTCCGGCATCCCAGCTCGTGACGACGTGCATCTGCGTGTCCTCGCGACTCGAGCCGAGGACCCAATCGACGTAGGCGAAGACGCTGAGCCGCCGACGATGTGACGAACGGTTGCGCAGCCGTAGCCGCTGGACTCGGACCGGCACGCCCCCCGCGTCGTCCAGCGGCACGAAGGTCACCAGTTCCTGCTCGAGGGCATGGCTGTTGTGCTCGAAAAGGGTGTACCCCTGGCCGTGGCGCGCACGGTAGGCGTCGAGCTCCCGAATGGGTGCGGCGGTCGGCGTCCAGAACACCCCGAGCTGCTCGTCGCGGATATAGATGGCCTCACCCGGAGGGTCGATCACCGGGTCATTGGACCAGGGGGTGAGCCGGTTAGCCTGGGAGTTCTCGGCCCAGGCAAAGCCGGCCCCGGACTCCGAGACGAGGGCGCCGAAGTTCGGGTTGGCGGTCACGTTCACCCAGGGGGCCGGGGTGTGCGTGCCGGGCCCGAGGTAGATCGCGTATTCTCGGCCGTCGGGGGTGAAGCCACCCAACCCGTTGAAGTAGGGCAGCTCCAGGAACGGCAGCTGTGCCGATGGCTCCTCGTCGGCACGTCGCCCGACGGTAAGGGGCGGGGGTAGCTCCGTCACCTCGGCGGTGATCGCCAGTTGCTGGACAAGAGGACCGCGCGCCGCCACCAGTACCACCCGAGCTACGGCGAAGAGGAGCGCCAGGTCGTCCTCAGGCAGCTTTTCGGCCGGCCGCAGGAATATGCCGCCCGGCTGGTCGAGGGGAGTGTAAGGCGCATGACGCTGGATGACTCGCCTCAGGTCCGCCTGGAGGGGTTGCTCGTAGCCGCTTGCCTCCTCATTGAGGATCACGAGGTCGGCTCGGAACCCGAGGAGCCGCCAGTAGGCGTGAGCGAGCAACGCTTCCCGCACGACCTCCATGTCGCGGCGGTCGCAGAGGCTGACCAGGAGGATCGGCAGGTCACCGGAGATGCCGTGGGCCCAGAGGCCGGCCTGCCCCAGGCGGTTGCGGCGGAGCTGTCGCTCGGAGGCCCTCAGCCGGGCGCTTGGGTAGAGTAGGGGGCCGGCGAGCTGTTGGAAGCGCCGGAGGTCGTCGGCCGTCACCCCAAGTTGGCGGGCGGCCGTTTGCCCCTGGCTGGTGGCGGCTTCCAGCGCCCGGTGAGCGGTGTGGAGGTCACGGTACTTCTCGATGAGGGCAACGGCTGACTCGCGGCTCTCGGCAGCCCCGGTCGCGAAAGCCAGCTCCACCCGCTCGCCGGGGTCGAGTGCTAGCTCACAGCGCAGGCTGAAGATCGGGTCCAGCACCGATCCAGTGCTGCCAGAAAGCTCCTTCTCGATCTCCAGGGGATTCTCTAGGCTCCGGCCCCGGCCGAGGAAACGGGCTCGATCGGTCTCGTAGCCCCTGGCCGCGACGGCTAGCTTAGGCGAGACCGGCATCGCCAGGAGGTGGATGGCGCAGACTTGAGGTTCCTGTGGCGAGCGAGGCTTGCGCCGGGCGAGCAGAGCATTCTCAGCGGGAAGGGCCTCGGTCTCGACGAACAGCTTGGAAAAGGCCGGGTGGGCCAGGTCCGCGCCGTGGGGCGCCAGCGCCAGCTCGGCGTAGCTGGTCAACTCGAGACGCCGCCGGCGGTTCGAGTAGTTGGCAACGGTCAGGTAGCGGACCTCGACGGCATCCTCCGGCGAGACCCCGATCTCGGTCGTCACGCCGATCCCGAAATCGCGCCTTTCGAACTCGACCCGGTCGGAACTGAAGCTGGTCAGATAACGGGACGCCGGCTTTCCCACCGGCTGGTAGGTCGTTGACCAGACCATACCGCGATCCTGGTCCTTAACGTAGCAGAAGAAACCGTGGGCATCCAGCGTTGTATCGGCTCGCCAGCGCGTGATGTCCAGGTCGTGCCAGCGGCTGAAACCTCCCCCGGTCGAGGTCACCATCACGGTGTAGGTGCCGTTGCCGAGCAGCTGCGTTGCCGGGGCCGGCGCGTCGAGCGGGGCAGCCAACTCGACTGGAGCGACTGCCGATAGCCGGAGCGGCGCCTCGCCGCGCTCGATCGCCTCGACGAGCAGCGGAGCTACTGGAGCCTGCTCGAAGAGAAGTGGCTCGACGGCCTGGACCCGTGGATCGGAGTGGAACCGTCCCTGCATGATGCCGGCGTTCAGCACATTGTCGAGCGCCAGGAGCGTCATACCCAGGTGGTGGACCATGTAGGTGTGGACGATGACGCCGTGACCGCCCTTTGGCTGGCGCCGGCGGGTGTAGTCGATAGACTCGTAGTAGCCGTAGTCGCCGCGCAGGCCCAACCGGTCGAGCCAGCGGAGGTTCGCCAGCGCCGCCTTGGGGTCGACCATCGAAGCGAGAAAGGTGGCGTACGGCGCCACCACCAGGTCGTCGGCGAGTCCTCGCTTGAGCCCGAGACCTGGTACTCCAAATGCCTGATACTGGTAGATCTGGTTGACATCGGTGGTGGCGAAGGCCGACTCGGAGATCCCCCAGGGGACACCCTGCTGGCGCCCGTAGTCGACCTGGAGCCCTACAGCCTCCCGGAGGGCCTCATCGAGGAGCGTGTGCCGGTAGCTTCGGGTTAGGAGCATCGGCATCAGGTACTCGAACATCGTCCCGCTCCAGGAGAACAGCACCCTGTGGTCCTGAGCCTTTCCGAAGGTCCGCCCCAGAGCGAACCAGTGTTCGGCAGGCACATCCCCCCGGGCGATGGCGACCAGGCTCGCTATCCGAGCCTCGCTTGCCAGCAGGTCATAGTAGGAGGTGTCGAAGTGCCGGTCGCTGACGTTGTACCCGATTGTGAACAGCCGGCGCTTCGTGTCGTAGAGAAAGCGCAGGTTCATCGCCTCAGCAAGGTCCTCGACTCGGGTGATGAGTCCCTCCAGTTCAGCGGCGAACTTGGCCGACGACTGCAGACCCTCGCGGTCGGCGACGTCGAGCCAGGCCAGTAGCTGGCGCTCCACCTGGATCGCCCAATATGCGGCGGCCGACTCCTCGCCCTCCGCGGGCTGGCCGGGTTTGGCGCTCGACCGGTCCCCCAGCGCTCGCGCCAGCTCATGGGCTGGACCCACAGCCGCACGGAGACGCCCGACGACCCCTTCGGCTTGATCCGGGGGGTTGGCGAACAGCCTGGACAGCTCCCTGAGGAGGTTACCGATGCGGCCGGCATCGACCCGCCGGGGAAGATCAGCTACCGACCATCCGTGGGCAAGGGCAGGCGCGAGGGTGTCCTCCAGGCCGCGCAGCGCTTCGGGCCCGAGTCTCGGGCGGAGGAGCATCTCCCGATAGCCCTGGGCGAGGGTCCAGAGACTCGCCAGCAGGTTACCGCTGTCGACGGTTGAGACGTAGCGAGGCAGCAGGGGCTCGAGGGTCCGGGTGTGGTACCAGTTGAGGAGGTGGCCCTCGAAGCGCTCGAGTCGCTCGAGAGTGTCGAGGGTAGCTCGACCGCGCTCGACGACCTGGTCGGGCGTGATGTAGCCGAGGTCGTGGGCTGCCAGCGTGGCGAGTAGCCAGAGGCCGACGTTCGTCGGCGATGTCCGCTCGGCTAGCTCGGTGCGCGGCGCCTCCTGGTAGTTGTCGGGTGGCAGCCAGTTCGTCTTGGGCCCGACGAAGTCATCGAAGTACCGCCAGGTCTCTCGGGCGGTCCGGCGAAGCCTCTGGCGATCCGAGTCGGCCAGTAGCTGTTCCGGTCGTGGCTTCCGTGAGGCGCCAAGCCAGGCGACGGCGGCCGGCGAGAGCATCCACAGCAGCAGGAACGGCGCCGCTATGAACAGCGTCGCGCTGCTTGCCAGGAGGAGCACCGCTCCCAGCCCGAGGGAGGAAAGGCTGATCAGCGCCAACTGCCAGGCCAGGAGGCGATTTCCGGCCCGCGCTCCCCGACTCCCTGCCCTGTAGGTTTGCCACTCGAGGAGATCGCGCCGCGAGACGAGACTTCGGAAAAGGGTGCGTGCGATTGCGTCGAGCGTGACCATAGCCTGGTGGGGCAGCAGCACCACGCCGAGGAGGGCACGCAGCCAGACGATCCCCTGCTCGCGCCAGGCTCGTCCGGAGGCGAGGACGGCGCGAGGCTGGGACGGTACCCAGGCGACTAGCCGCAGGGCGGGGGGCAGCAGCAGGTCGAGTCCGACGAGGAGGCTCGCCGGCGCCGCCAGGCTGGGAAAGAGCAGCCAGCCCGCCAGCAGCAGCCCAACGCTCGTCGCCGGAAACAGGCTGCGCCGCAGGTTGTCCAGCAGCTTCCAGCGGTTGAGTGCTCCCAACGGATTCGGCTCCCGGCGGTCAACCTCGGCGGGCACGGAACCGCCGCACCAGGCGGCGATTTGCCAGTCGCCCCGTACCCATCGATGCTGGCGCTGGGTGTCGGCGAGGTAGCTGCTCGGGAAGGCATCAAACAGCTCGATGTCTGTGGCCATGCCGACCTTGACGTAAGCACCCTCGAGGAGATCGTGGCTGAGCAGCGTGGCAGGTGGGAACCGGCCGCCGAGCATTCGGTGGAAGGTCTCCACGTCGTAGATACCCTTGCCGTAGTAGCTGCCCTCACCCGTGAGATCCTGGTAGAGGTCGGAGACGACGTGAGAGTAGGGGTCGAGACCGATGGAGTCGGCGAAGACCCGGGAGAAGCGGGTCGCGGTCGCACTGGGCAGGCTCGGGCTCACCCGCGGCTGAATGACCGTGTATCCGCCGGAGACCCGCCGCCCGTCGGGCGCCAGGCGCGGCCGGTTCAGAGGATGGGCGAGCGTGCCGATCAGACGCCGGGCCGTGCCGTGGGGCAACTGGGTGTCGGCATCCAGGGTGATCACCAACCGTGTGCCCTGAAGCTGGGAAGGGTCGCCGGCAATCGGCCGCAGCAGGTCAGGAGATGACCCGCCCTCCCCGAGCAGCCAGGCGTTGAGTTCCTCGAGCTTGCCGCGCTTGCGCTCCCATCCCATCCAGCATTGCTCGGTTTCGCTCCAACGGCGGGGGCGGAAGAAGAGCCCGAAGTGGCTGCCGGCATAGCGTCCGTTGAGTTCATCAATACCCCGGACGGCGACCTCGACCAGCGCGGCGTCCTCCGGCATATCACGCTCGGGGGCATCCACCGGGTCGGCCAGCAGCGCGAACCGGAGGTTGGCGTCGCGGTTGGCCAGGTATCGAATCTCGAGCTGTTCGAGGTCCTTTTGGATCGACCGTGAGGAAACCAGCAGCGTTGGCACCACCACCAGGGTCCGCCACTCCTCGGGAACGCCGTCGTCGAAGGAGAGCTTGGGCAGGGGTTCGGGATGCAGCTCCGTCGCCACAACGAAATTGACGGTCTGGACCGCCAGTTCGCTCGCCGGCACCAGCGCCAGGAGGCAGAGGGCGGTCAGGGCCAGGAGTTGCGAAGAGTCCGCGCCGAGCGAGGCGCCCATCACCAGCGGAATCGCCAGGACAAGCGCTGTGCCCAGCGCGATACTACCGAGGTACTCAGTGGCCGGCCAGCGAAGGATGCCCAGGCAAAAGCGTTGGGAAGCCGTTGGGCGGTAGCCGACCCGGGATTCCAGCAGTCGGCGCCCGGCGTCGATCAGGTAGTACCCGACGTGCCCCGGGCAGACTCCATCCGCTGCACTCGACAGCTCAATGGCAGTTCGGGCGATCTCGAGTTCGCTCGCAGGGGAGTGTCGGGCGATTTCCTCAACTACGTGGCGGTAGCGGTCGCGCGTCCCAAAGTCCATCCGGCGGTAGACGTCGGCCGGCTCCGAGCGCAAGCTTTCCTCGACCAGGTTGATCTGCTCGAAGACGTCGCTCCAGTCCAGCCGGGCGAGTAACCGCAGGCTGCCGATTCCGTTGGCTATAGTCGCCTGGTCGGCGGCGTGTCGGCGCTCCTCCTGCAGAATCGCCGCGGGCACCGGCTGGCCCCACTTCAGCTCCAGCCAGGCGAGCACGGGGCCGAGCGCAAGGGATTCGCCCTGGAGTTGGCTCATCAGGCGGTCCGCAAACACGGTGGAAGGGTCGGGGTGCTCGCGGGCCAACTCGGCGAGGGTGAAGAGCAGCCGGTCCGGGGTCCGGCGGGCGGCCACGAGCAACCGATTGGCCCAGAAGTCGGCCCACTCGAACTCGTGTTGCTGCTCGTCGATCCGAGCGGCCAGGTAGCTCAGGCTCTCGAGCAGGGCAAGCCGAAGCAGTAGAGGAAGCGCCCATAGCTCGCTCATGGTCAGGGGCGAGACTTGCTGGTAGGCGAGCAGGAAGTCGACAAGGTCTTGCTCGTCAAGCTCGGCGTCTGTGTGGACGACCACCTGTGCGGCAAGGTCGTAAGCTCGCGGCTCGCCCTGGTGTGGGCCGATCTCCAGCGTTGGTAGGACGTCGTAGAGCTGGCGAGAAAGGTTCCGGCGTACATCAGCGATCTGGCGTTGGATCACGTAGGCGTTGTCGAGCAGCCACTCTGCCGAGACCGAGATCCTTTGCTCGAGTTGGACGGCCTGGGCGAGGTCCAGGGTGATCGCATCGACGATCCGCTCGCAATCGCGCAGGCGGTTCCAAAGAGGCTGGGGGCGGCGGGTCTGAAGCGCACCGGCATGCCGGCCCGCCAACCAGGCCGCATGGAGCTTCAGCCGCTCCGGCGAGAAGCGTTCTTGCCGCTGGAACTCGGTGACGCGGCCGGGGATGTCTCGGTGAGGGCGGCTGATGAACGTTGCCGGCAGGGCACCTTCCGTCTCGCGGAGCAGGGCGAGCACGGCTCGGGACTGGTGGACCTCCACCTGGACGATGACCAGCATCTCACCGGTGGTCACCCACCGGCGGTAGCGGTCGAGGACAGAGTTGCGCACGCGGAAACCAAGCCGCCGACTGAGGAGCCAGCCCGCGAGGGCAGCCACGGCGACCAAGGGGGCGATGGTTGTCCACTCAAAGACATCCGGGAGGAGATGCATCTGTGCCAGGAGAATGTAGACAGCGACGGCGGCAATCGCGAGGAGTCCGCCTCCCAGGGCGCTCAGGAGCTGTGAGGGGTTGTTGCCCTCGACGACGACTCGCCCGCCGGGGAGTCCGTAGACTGCTGCTGCGTGCCGGAAGCTGCTGCGTCGGAGACTCCGAAGCGCCAACCGGCCGGACTCGAGATCCGGGTAGGAGCCCAGCACAAGGGCCTGAGCGGCCTTCTTGCCGATCCAACTCAACTCGATAGTAGATCCCTCAAACCACCCCCACGAACCTCTGGCCGCAGCGCAGACCAACGCGGCGAGCGGGCCTTCCCTTACTACGAAGATAAATACATGAATTCCGAAGCATGCTTTTTCCCATTGTAGCACGAGGGACGTTTACCGGTCTCTGCACGGGATGCTAAACGCAGTTGCCATGCGAGAGCAAACGACAGGGCGGTTCGCGAACCGCCCCTACACGAGGTTCAGGTATCCATGCAGAGGTCAGTAGGACGGCGGCTTCGCCTTAAATCAGGGCATACAGAGGGATGGCGAACCGGCCATGCCCTGTGATCGTGGGCATCATTGATGCGTGAATATCCAGGCTATGCGATAGGCGCAGACTGCTTATCGTGATGAGAGGCGCAGCTGTGGCTGCGGTTGGATGTCAGGAAGCGACTTGGACCGTTGAGGAGCCGGGGGTGCGGTGGTAGCTCGCTATAGGTCCGCCGAAGAGATGCTGCCTTTCCTGGAGAGGGTGACTGATACCATGTCCGATGCGGTGTTGGTCATCAACACCGCTGGGACTGTGGTGTCTGTCAACCAGGCTGCCATCAACCTCCTGGATATCGCGGACAAGGCCGCTGCTCTCCGGCCCCTGGACCAATACGAACAGTTGATAGCAGGTTGGCGCGTGGGACAGAAAGACTTCGCTCCCACTGAGTTGCGCAGGATTCTCAAAGGGGAGGTAATCCCTCGCAAGCGCGCCACGATCACCACAGCGAAAGGGCGCGAGTATGTTGTCGAGTTAGCCGCCATGCCCATCCGGGACCCTCGGGGGAAAGTAGTCCTGGGCATGATGATCGCCACCGACATCACTGCCCGGCATCGGGTCCACAACTACTGGAAAGCGGTGACCGCGGCTGCGCAGGGCATTTCCTCGCAGTTGGACCTGGATCATGTTCTGGAGTCCGTGCTCAATCAGATCAGCGAAGCGCTGGGTGGCGCTGCGCTGGCAGCAGTCTGGCTGTTGGATGAAACCGGACAGCAGCTGCGCCTGGCGGCGCAACGCGGGTTGTCGGCAACCAGCCTCGACCGGCTTCAGACGCTCTCTCTCGACTGCAAGTCGGCCATCTGTGAGTCGGTCCGCACGCGCAAGCCACTCTATTCGGAAGAGGTCGAAACCGGCTCTCCAACCTCCGAGATAGACCGTGTGGTGATCGAGAGCGAGGGCATTGCCTCCTGGCTTGTCGCCCCTCTCCTTTCCGACGAGCGCCTAATGGGGACAATGCTCTATGCATCGCGGGCTCCTCGCCGCTTCTATGAGGAGGATCTCCAAGCCACGGCGGTGATCTCCCGCCTGTTTGCGGTGGACATCGACCACGCCGCTCTTTATGGACAGAGCGAGTTGGCCCGGCAACAGGCCGAGACAGCGCGAGCGGCCAACGAGCAGCTGGCCGTCGTCGCCGATAGGGAACGAGAAAGGGCAGAGCAGGCCAGCAGACAGCTGAGCGCCGTCCTTGAGAACCTCGCGGAGGGGGTGATGGTCGCGGATCCCACCGGGCGACTCCTGCTGGTCAACCGGGTGGCTCGAGAGCTGCTTGACCTACCGGACAAGCAAGACTCACTGAACGTTGACGAGACTCTCCCCTCAGAGGTACGTCGACCCGATGGGAGTCCTCTACCTCCCGACGAATGGCCCATCAGCCGAACCCTGCGGGGCGACAAGGTGGTGGAACAGGAGGTCCTTGTGACCGCGGCAAACGGGGCTGAACGCCATCTACTCTTTTCCGGCAGTTCAATAGTTGGTCGTGGGGGTGGGATCGCCCTTGGTATCATCGTCTGCCGGGACGTTACCAGGCTGCGCCTATTGGAGCAGACCAGGGATGACTACGTCCGTGCGGTCTCTCACGATCTGCGCAACCCACTCACGGCCATCGCAGGACACGCACAGCTCTTGCACCGTGTGCTGGAGAAGGCGGGGTTGAAGGGAGGCATGGCAGGCAAGGCGATCGAGACCATCGCCATCAACAGCCAGAGGATGAGCAGCATGATCACGGACCTGGCCGAGTCCGCACAGTTGGAGGCCGGACAAATCCGCCTGGAGCCGATGCCCGTCGACCTGCCTTCCTTTGTCAACCAGTTGAAAGACCGATTGGCCGGGGCTGCTGAGGCTCGCAGGATCTGTGTGGAATTGCCGGAGGAGTTGCCACTGGTTCTTGCCGATACAGACAAGCTGGAGCGGATCCTGACGAACCTACTTACCAATGCCCTCAAGTACTCGGAGCCGGATAGTCCGGTCACCGTCGCGATGACGCTGAGAGGAGCGGAGGTTGTAACGGCGATCACCGATCGCGGACAGGGCATGTCTCCAGAAGAGGTGTCGAAGCTGTTCCAGCGGTACTATCGGACACCCACCGCGATCCAGAGGAAAGGTGGTCTAGGGCTTGGGCTCCACATCACCAAAGGACTCGTCGAAGCCCATGGTGGTCGGATATGGGTTGAAAGCAAGCAAGGCGAGGGCTCAACGTTCTCCTTCACCCTGCCGGTGGCTCCAGAATGACACGAGTACAGTCGGGAACACCAGACCGTGGTTTGTCGGAAAGCTCCACGACGACATCGATTCGAACCCACTAGGGTTCTTGGGGTGGCATGATGAGGTCCTACCCTCTCTTGGGAGGTTCAGGGGAGTGAAGCAGCAGGAGGGGAGGGAGGATGCATCGCCGCACCCTCCCTCCCGACGGACTCGCCGTCTCGCGTGTACCTATACGTCAGTAATTGGAGCGCTCGTGGCTGCTGCGAGGCTCCTGCGAATAGCAGTCTCTGCAGTAGACGGCCCTGTCGGCACGAGGCAGGAAAGGGACCTCGGTGGCCTTGCCGCAGCGGCTGCACACAACCGGATGCATCACGCGAGGCTCGCTTCTTTGATTGACGTTGTCGTTGAAGCTCCTCATGGGAGAGGCAGCTCTCTTGGCCCTGCGGGTCTCGCGACACTCAGGGCAGCGTGAGGGCTCGTTCCGGTACCCCTGCCGGGCGAATGCTTCCTGCTCTTCCACAGTGAACGGATACGATCGTCCACAGTCACGGCAAGCAACTAGAGTCTTCTCAATAAAGGGCATCTATCCTCCTTAATTTGGTGGGCACACCGGCCCAGTAAAGTGAGCACAGGATCAAGCCAAGCTCGGAACGCATTTCGGGACAGCTGATTGCAGAGCGTCACCGGTGCGAATAGCGCACTACCGTGGGGCCTCTGACGGGATAGGAGCCCTCGCGACATGAGTCGGTATATGCACCGGGCAAGAAGAGGGGGGTGGCGATTTCGCCACCCCCCAGATCGGGTATCTCGACGAGAGAACTCGGTTGGGTTCCTAGTAGCTGCCGCCGCGGCTCCCACCACGTCCGCCGTACCCTCCGCCGCCGTTGGAGCTGCGGCGGGCCGAGAAGCAGTCGGAGCAGTAAACCGGCTTATCTCCACTAGGCTGGAATGGCACCTGAGTGTCCTTGCCGCACTGGGCGCACACGGCCGGGAACATCTCTCGCTCCCTTCGCTCGTATCCACCGCCGGAAGAGTATCCTCCAGAGGAATAGCCGCCTCCGCCCCTGCTCGCCTTGTTGGCCGCCCTGCACTCGGGGCATCGGCTCGGCTCGTTGGTGAAGCCCTTCTGTGCGAAGAACTCCTGCTCTCCCTCCGTGAAGGTGAACTCGCGGTTGCAGTCGCGGCAGGTGAGGGTCTTGTCTTGCATGTTGATTACGCTGACTCCCATTTGGGTCTTTACTTGGAACGGTTCGTCAGCGCGATTGAGTCTGTGGGGAGAGGTCCGAAGAATCGAACCATAACTGCCCCCCGCCGAAGCGAACTGAAGAAGCATACCAGCAAAGAGAGTATACACCCTACCTACGAACAGCACAAGCTTTATTGTCTCCCCATAACCCGCAGATTCCTCTGCTGTGACAGCGGGAAACGGTCCGAGCGATGATGGTGTCCTGCTGCTGAAAGGTACGCTCGTAGGCTCTGCCGCACCGACGCTGGCTCCGATCACCGGCTGTGGTGCGCCGGACCCACCATAGGATCCCTCTCACCCTGCTCTGAGATCTGCACCTCCTCCAGGTCCAGCGCGCGTTCGATCCGATGGAGTATCTCATCGCTGATGTCTCCCCGATCCCGAAGCCGGACGGCTTCCCTGCGCCGTGCATCGATTAGCTCCTGCCGCAGCCTTCGGTGGGCAGCGTGACGAGCGCGGTCCGGCTCGTTCATCCCTTCGCTGAGATCGCGCAGCTGGTGCTCGAACTGGTTGCGCATGCTCTCCACCGAGTCCGTGGGTGCCCATCCTTCCGCCGCGGCGTTACGGAGTCTGGTTAGCGCTGCCTCATAGGTCTGGCGGAGCGCGGCCAACTCCTCGGGGGCCACGCCGTCATTCCCTCGGATCTCCAGGCGCCGGACCAGCAACGGCAGGCTGAGTCCCTGCAACACCATTGTGGAGAAGATCACGCCTAGGGTCAGCAGTATCACCGTGTGCCGGTCGGTGAAGGTTGCTCCGTTGGCCAAGGTCAGTGGGAGAGCGAGGCCGAGGGCTAGAGACTCGCCGCCCCGCAATCCTGCCCAGGAGACGACGGCCGCGCTTCTCCAATCCGGGATGTCCGCATCTTCTGAATCGTGATGTACTGCCCACCACCGAACGAGAAATACGGAACCAAAGACCCAGACTATTCTCATGAGGATAACGGTGATGCTAATTGCGGCTGCGTACCATATCACCAGCCCCAGGCTCTGGCCTGAAGTGCCTTCTATGGAGGGTCTCACCTGCAATCCCGTGAGGATGAACAGAAGCCCCTCCAGGATGAAGGCAATTACCCGCCAGAAGGATGTGGCCATCAGACGGGTCGCGGCCGGGAGCTGTGAGTATCGCCGTTGGCCAATGTAGATCCCCGCGGTCGCCACGGCCACAGCACCTGAGACACCCACCTGCTCCGCGGGTATCCATGCGGTGAAGGGCGTGAGCAGCGTGATGGTGATGTCGACGAAGGGGTCTTCCGCGTGCCTTCTCATCCAGGCGGCAAGCCACCCTATGGCCAGTCCAATCACGAGTCCACCCAGGATGGTTGCCAGGAACTCCGGCCCGGCCGCGACGAGCGAAAAGGTGCCGGTAAGCACCGCCCCTACCGCCATTTGGTAGAGCACTAGCCCGGTTGCGTCGTTGAACAAACCCTCCGCTTCCAGGATCGTCACGATGCGGCGAGGGAGATGAAGGCCCTGGACCATGGCGAGCACGGCCGTCACGTCGGTCGCGGAGACGATGGCTCCCAGGACGAAAGCCGTGTCCAACGGGAACGCCGGAATGGCGAGTTGAGCCACGGTAGCTACTACGACCGTCGTTGCGACCACCAGTCCCACTGCCAGGATTGCGATGGGGCGCAGGTTCCTTCGGACTTCACTAGGGGATGTGAATACGGCGGCTGAGTAGATCAGCGGAGGCAGGAAGAGCAATAGGACCAGATCAGGCGGGACGGTCACCTCCGGTACCCCGGGCAGCAGGCCAAGCACCGATCCCCCTAGGAAGAACAAAATGGGGTACGGGACCCTCAGCCGGCGAGCAGCGATGGACAGGCCAGCCAATGCCGCCAGTAGAGCGAGTATCAGTTCAACTTCTTGCACGGGGTCCATGCTGTCCAGCCCGGCAATAGCTGTACCGACGAACGGATCGGGAGACTGTCCCGAAGTGAGTAAACAGAAAGTTCGGCTCCTCGGGTAAGATAGGGGTGATCAGCAACCCATTACCCGGGAGCCGAACCTACGGTAAGTGTAACTCTGTTTCGTTGGCCCGTCTCCGAACAGTTGCGGCAACGAATCAGTTCAAGGTGGAACTAAGAGCAGGCCCAAGGCGTCTATCTAGTAGCGCCAGATCTGTGATGGAGGTGTGCTCGTGCCTCGGGTTCTTGCCGGAACGCACAAGTTGCTTCGAAGGTTGAAGGGAAGATCTGTCGTCGGCTGGGTAGCCGTCCTCATGTCCACCGGCATCGCCTCTTTTTGGGGTTTCTGGGGCGCCATCGAGAACTTCCACGAGGGATGGTACTATCCCACCCTCGCCGAGAACCTCCTGCTGATCGTGGGTGACGTAGAGGGTCGTGATGCCCAGCCTGCGCTGGAGGGAGTGGATCTCCTCGCGGATGCTCAGTCGCAGCTTGGCGTCCAGGTTGGAGAGAGGCTCGTCCAGGAGAAGCAGCTCCGGGTCGACGACCAGGGACCGCGCGATCGCCACGCGCTGCGGCTGCCCGCCGCTCAACTGGCCCGGCAGCCGCCGCTCGAAGCCCTCGAGGCTGAGCATGCGCAGGGTGGCGGAGACCCTGCGCCGCATCTCCGCCTTCTTGACGCCCGCCAACCTGAGTCCGTAGCCCACGTTCTCCTCCACACTCATGTGAGGGAAGAGCGCGTATTCCTGAAATACCATGGCTGTCCCGCGACGGTGGGCTGGCAACTGGTTGACTCGTCGCGTGCTGAGGTAGATGTCACCTGCGTCAGCTTCGTAGAGTCCGGCTATAAGCCGGAGGAGGGTCGTCTTTCCGCAACCGGAGGGCCCGAGCAGGGTGGTGAAGCTGCCCTTGGGCACCTCCAGAGACACGTCATCCACGGCGGGGCTGCCGGCGGCGAACCGCTTGGAGAGGCGGACCAGGCGGACGTGGGCCTCAGCCATTCCGGATGCCTCCTATCGAGATGCCTCTGGTCCCCAGGGCGGACATGATGGATATGGAAGCCATCGCGGCGCCGATGACGGCTACGGTGAAGGCTGCCGCTCCACCCCAGTTGAAATCGCTCACCAACTGGAAGATCGTGATCGTGGCCACCGTGGTGGCCGGCGTGAAGAGAAAGATGAGCACCGACAGGGTGGTGATCGCGCGAACGAAGGCCGTCACCAGTCCTGTCACGAAGGCTCCTCGAACTTCACGCTCGGCTGAGTCTTCGTGAAGGACTCCACGAATGCGTTGTTGGTGGACTCGTTCAGTGCCGAGTAGACCGTCAGAGTACCAGTAGCCTTGGCTGCGGCGCCCGCCGCAGCTGGGGTAGGCTGGGCCGCGCTGGTTGGGGGGGTGGCTTCAGGGGCTGCGCAGGCGACAGACAGCACAAGCAGCCCACAGAGGCAGCCGAGGGTAGCGGCCATTCGCAGGAGGAAACCGGGCACCATTTGGACCTCCTCGTCTCTTGTCTTGATGGAGGTCACTCTATCGGCGGCTCGTTCGGCGGCAGGTCAGCCTCGTGACGGAAGACGTAGAAGAGGATGGTCTGGCGAGACTGCTGGAGCGGCTGCTGGCAGGTCAGGATCCCCATTCCCCGGGCTGGCTGTGACGTCGATCCGACCTATGGCGTGGATTCGTGCCAGGAGATCCTCGACGTTCTCTAGCGTCAGCTCTGGACAGCCCAGGGTGGTATCATATTCGCTGTAGAGGCCGTGATAGTCCGACCCGCCGGTCACCACAAGCCGGTGGCCCCTGGCCAGAGCCAACGCCTGCTCGACGACGAGGGGGGTGTGGGAAGGGTGAAATGCCTCGATCCCGTCGATGCCCATCTCCACCAGCAGGTCGCACGCGGCGATGGCGCCGGCAATGGCTGGATGCGCCAGCACCGCCACTCCACTATTCTGGTGGATGAGGTCGATGGCCCGGTCCGGGTTCAGGTAGCCAACGTGTCCGTAAAGGGGGGCGCCTGGCTTCGACATCTCATGGTAGAGATAGCCTTTGAAGCGAGTGGTGTATCCCGCCACGGCCAGGGCGTGCATGACGTGCACTCTATGGACGTCCCCGCCCGTGGCGTGCTTCAGCACTTCTGTCCAGGTCACCTGGTAGCCCTCGGCCCGCAGCCTCTGCACGCCGCGCCGATACCAGTCCGTCCGGGCCTGCCGCACCCCTGCCAACTCCGACTCCAGCGCTTCGGAACTGTTCGGACCCACACCGTATCCCAGGATGTGCAGCGGTGCGCCGTCCATCGGGTTCACCGAGGTGATCTCGACGGCTGGGATCAGGCCGATGCCTGCCTCGGCGGCGATGCCGTCGCACCTGGGGTAGGACCCCACGGAGTCGTGATCGGCGACCGCCAGCCAGCGGATCCCCAGTCGCCGTGCCTGGGCAAGGAGATCCTCCGGCGCAGCGGAACCATCAGAGAGGGCAGAGTGAGTATGGAGGTCGATCAGTTTTCTTTCCGGGAACTGAGCAGCAATCATCGAGTGTATCCCAGCATCGCTACCATTTCCTCGGGGCGGAGGTGGTAGATCTCCGGGCGGCCACCCGGCAACAGCACCGGAGACACGGTCAAGGTGCCCTGCCGGAGGCTCACGAGGTTGAAGCCTGTTCCTCCCAGCATCCGAATGCCCTTCTGAGTACTGGGATCGAGCAGGAACGCGGTTCCAGGCGCCGTCACGCAGGCGACGTTCGCGAAGGTGCTGAAGCCCGCGACGTGGGTGTGGCCGGTCAGGATGCCGAGGACATCGCTATCGCTCCCGACCAGCAGCTGCCGCAGCGCATCCGCATTTCGCAACGTGTGATCATCCAGGAAGGGAATGCCGTTGCGGAAGGGCGGGTGGTGCAACGCCAGCACGGTGCCCTCTGGCGCGGGCTCCGATAGCTCCTCTTTCAACCACTCCAGCTGTTCCGGACTGAGGTCGCCGTGAACTGCGCCCGAAACCTTGGAGTCCAGCACGATCACTCGCAGGTCGCCGATCATCCGACTGTAGAAATAGCGCTGCTCCTCGTCGGCGTCGCTCTCGCGGAGTACGACCTGGCGAAAGGGCACGCGATGATCGTGATTTCCCAGGCCCAGGAGGACGGGCGTCCCGAGGCTCTCCATCTCGTCGAGTATGACGAGGAGCCGCTGGTAGCTGGCCGGCTCGCCGTTGTCTGCCAGGTCGCCGGTGATCAGGAAGAACGCTGGCGTCACGTCCATCTCCCGCACGGCGTCGAGCACAGCGCGCAGGTTCCGCGCGCCGTCCAGTTCCCAGAGGCCGCATGCCTCTGCCGGGAGAACATGCAAGTCGCTCAGGTGAATGAAGTGGATATCCTCTTGCTGCATCGTTTCCTCTGTCTCTCTCCAACATGGTTCCGTGAGACTACGGAAGACCGACCGGGTCGTTCCGCACGTCGGCTGCAATACCCCCGCAACGAGGGGTATGTGGATTACAGGAGTCAGGATAGTTGATGGCTGTTAACGGCAGTTCAATGTTGGTTTAAGGGCTGGTAAATTCAGCAACCTACTGGTATCTGCAACGTCCGAGAAGGGTCCATCTGATCAGAGCTGGAGGCTAATTGGGATCGTACGAGTGAATCACACGATGATACCAGGCGATTCGGCTATACTGGTGGGAGTGTGGCGCCGCGCACCTGCATGGAACAGGGAGGCTGGGGAGGGTGCGGCTCTCCGCCCCGGCAAAGTGACGAGGGAGGTCCTGCCATGTCGAGGAATAAGCCCGTTCAGGTTGCCGTGCTGGATGATTTCCAGGGGGTGGCTCTCACGATGGCCGACTGGTCGCCCCTGGAGGGGAAGGCCGAGATCACGGTCTTCCGCGACCATCTGTCGGACCCCGCGGCCGTCGTGGATCGCCTCAAGCCCTTCGACGCCGTCTGCGTCATGCGGGAGCGTACACCGCTGCGCTCCGCGATACTGGAGCAGCTGCCCAACCTCAGACTGATATGTTCCACGACTCCACGCAATGCGTCCATAGACGTTGCGGCAGCCAGGGCCCTCGGCATCACCGTGTGCGGAACGGGCTCCTCGGGGCAGGGGGCGGCGGAGCTGACGTGGGGGCTGATCCTCGCGCTGCTGCGGAACATCCCAGGGGAGAGCGCCTCATTGCGCGGCGGCGGATGGCAGCTCTCGGTTGGCGTCGGTCTCAAGGGCAAGACGCTCGGGGTGGTGGGGCTAGGCCGGATAGGCAGCACGATGGCGGGGATTGCCCTTGCGTTTGGGATGGACGTGATCGCCTGGAGCCAGAACCTGACCGAGGAGAGGGCGCGCGAGTATGGCGCGCGGCTCGTGGACAAGGAAGCGTTGTTCCGCGAGGCGGACATCGTCACGATCCACCTGATACTGAGCGACCGAACCAGGGGACTCGTCGGCGTGCCCGAGCTTGAGCTGATGAAGCCGACCTCCTACCTGGTGAATACCTCCCGGGGGCCGATCGTCGAGGAAGCTGCCCTGATCGACGCGCTACGGAACCGATCGATCGCGGGCGCGGCGCTGGACGTGTTCGACGTCGAGCCGCTGCCGGAGTCCCATCCGTTCCGCACGCTTGACAACGTCCTGGCGACGCCGCACATCGGCTTCGTAACGCGGAACGCGTACGAGACCTTCTACGGCGACACGGTCCAGAACATCCTAGCCTGGCTGGACGGCAAGCTCATCCGCGTGATCGAAGGACAGTAATCTGCCGAGGCTTGCCTCCATACGTCCCGATTGCGCCATACCGCAATTGGCTAGAGACACTGGCCAATTGCGGTATGGCGTTCCGCCTATTCTGGGCACCCATTATCCCGATGATCCTGCCAGCGCAAAGGAATACTGGTCTCTGCACCACGGGATGAGTCCCCTGACATCCCCACAGCCCGTCTAATGTCGCGAGACTCCTCCCGCGACAAACGAGGTGAAGGTCTACTTCTACAATCCCCGCACTTCGGATGCGCCTGCCCTACTCCCGCCTTGTTAACGCCGTGTTAGCCCGACGTTATCGTAGTTTTAACAGGCTGTTGATCCCGCATTAAACCTTGAGTGTAAGTATGAGACTACGGCTGCTGGTTCTGGCTCCAGCTACCCGTAAGAGCCCGGCACAGGGCTCGGATCAATGCCTCAAGCGGGCAACAGAGAGGAGACTGGATGGTGAGCCTACTCGAGATACGGGACCTTCGAGTGGTCTATCCCAATGGACACGAAGCCCTCAGATCGGTCAGCATGAAGGCGGAGCCCGGAGAGATCGTGGCGATAGTCGGTCGTTCGGGCGCAGGCAAGTCGACGCTGCTTCGCTGCATCAACGGCCTGCAGCGCACCGCCTCCGGAAGTATCATCCTGGATGGCCAGGAGATCACTTCCATGGACGAAAGTCAGCTCCGCGTCGCCCGACGGAAGATCGGCTTCGTCTGGCAGGAGTACAACCTGGTGGACCGCCTTCCGGTCATCACCAACGTGCTCACGGGACGACTGGGATACAATGATGGGTTGACTGGCTTGCTCGGCTATTTCAACACGAAACACAGGGAAATCGCAGTTCGGAACCTGAGTCGAGTCAGCCTCTTGCACAGGGCCAATCAGCGAGCCGACCGGCTGTCGGGCGGCGAGAAGCAACGAGCCGCGATTGCCCGGGCCATCACACAGCAGCCGACGATAGTCCTCGCCGACGAGCCGGTATCCAGCCTCGACCCCGAGTTGTCACGGCAGGTCATTCATGACCTCTCCACCGTGGCGCGAGCCGACGGGGTTCTCACCCTCATTAGCATCCACCAGGTCAATCTCGCGAAGTCGTTCGTTGACCGTATCGTTGGCATCGCGGACGGAACGGTGGTGTTCGACGGGCCTCCGAGCCGGCTGGACGACGAAGCGATGAATCTCATCTACAGATCTGGCCACCCTGCCGTCGTTGCCGACTGCGTGGAGCCCCTCGCGCTGGCCGCGGTCTGACGGGTGATTCAATGGAAATGAAGACGCTGCGCCTGGAACAGTCTCCGCATGTGCCCGAGCCCCGATCTGAGGATGCGGAGAAGGAGTTGCTCCGGCCCCTTCCGAGGATCGGGATCCGCACGGTGGCCGTGGGACTACTGGTCATCCTGATATACGCGTGGGGGCTAAACGGAACCAACGCTCGACCCGACGAGCTGATCAGGGGCATCCCCGACATCCTCAACTTCCTCTCCAGGCTGCTCCCTCCGGAACTGGAGATAGAAACCGTAGAACTGCGCGGACTCCCCCTAGTGGCAACGCTCAGCTTCCCCTTTCCCGAGGTCGTCACTGCCATAGTGGAGACGCTGCAGATGGCGGTGATCGGAACGACCATCTCGGTGTTCCTGTCCATCCCCTTCGGCCTTCTCGCCGCGCGCAACGTGTCGCCCCATCCCGTGGTCTACGCGGCGACCCGCTTTGCGCTCAACATCAATAGGGCAGTACCCGAGATCGTCTTTGCCCTGATCTTCGTCTCGGCCGTCGGGCTAGGTCCATTCGGCGGAGTGCTCGCCCTCGCGGTCGGGTCGGTCGGGTTCATGGGCAAGATGTACGCAGAGGCGATCGAGGCGATCGACCCGCAGCAGGTCCTCGCGGTGCGCGCCACCGGGGCGACCCGCCTGCAGTCCTTCGTCTTCGGAGTGCTTCCCCAGGCGCTGCCGATGGTAGCCTCTTACTGTCTTTACCTTTTCGAGCACAACGTGCGCGCGGCCACGATCCTCGGCCTCGTGGGGGCCGGGGGCGTCGGCTTCATCATCAGCAAGTACATCGCCCTCTTCCAGTTCCGGCAGCTTACGGGGGCGATGATCCTGATAATCATCTCCGTCACCATTATCGACCGGTTCAGCGACTACCTGAGAAAGAAGATCATATAGGAATCAGTTTAGGAGGAACACTGTGTCCAAGTCCGTCTCGACCATCGCGATTACCCTGATTGCCACGGCGGCTCTCACCATCGCCGCCGGCTGCAGTACTGCTGCGGCGCCCCCGGTCAGTGGGGGAAGCAGCTCCGGCAGTACCACATCCGCTCAGCCCGCTACCCCCGATCCTAAGGCCGATTGGCCAAAGGAGTTCATAGTCGGCTACTTCGGCGGGGATGACCCGTCGGCACAGTTGGAAAAGCAAGAGGCCTGGCGTGCTCACCTGGAGAAGGAGCTTGGCATCCCCGTTAAGGCGATCACCGGAACCAGCTACACCGCGGTGATCGAGGCCATGGCGGCCAAGAAGGCCGACGCGATGGAAGTTGGACCGTTCTCGTACATCCTGGCCGTGCAGGAGGCGAAGGCCGAGGCCTTGGTAGCGACGGTGTCGGCCACCGACCAGAAGAAACCGAAGTACGATCCGGCCCAGCTTCCGTATTACTACAGCGTCATCATCACCAAGAAGGGCTCAGGCGTAAGGACCATCGCCGACCTGAAGGGCAAGGGCTTCAGCTTCGTCGACCCCGCATCTACCTCCGGACATCTCATGCCCAAGACCTACCTCGTCAAGATGGGGCTGGATCCGGATAAGGACATGACCACGGTCTTCGCGGGAAGCCATCCCACCTCTGTAATCGCCGTCGCCAATGGCAAGACCCCGGCAGGAGCCACCTACGAGGGCAACCTCAACCTTATGATTGCCCAGGAACAGGCCGACGTCTTCTGGTACCCGGACGGCCAGTTCAATAAGAAGCGAACCGAGGAGGAGCTGCTCAAGATATACGATCAGGCCACGGACGGCAAGATCGTGATCATTGGCCAGACCGATCCCATTCCCAACACTCCTTTCGCGGTGAGGAGCGACCTGCCCGCCTCTTTCAAGGCTGCCGTTAAGGCGGCGCTGATGTCCGACCCCGCCAACGCCGAGCGGCTGTCGACGTCGAAAAAGTGGTACGTGGATCCCAGCAAGGAGCTGGGGCTGTCGACCCTGGACCAGTTCTACAACCCCCTTCGTGACGTCGCGAAGCTGCTGAACCTGGATCTCAAGGAACTGGGCGGTTAAGGCGGGTGTTGTGCTATGACTGAATCACTATCAACCGGCGTGCGCCGGGGAGAGGTCCTGAGCTCGCTGAGCATGGCGCCGGCGGAAGCGGTGAAGGGGTTCGCGGAGGAGCTCATTCCGGAGTTGGGCCCCATCGAGGTGCTGGTCAATCGAACCGGCCTGGTGATGCTCCCGATGGTGGAGACTGCGAAGGGCACCACCTTCTACGTCGGCGAGGTCCTGGTCGCCGAGGCGCGGGTGCGCCTCGGTGGCGCTGAAGGCTACGCCGCCTGTCTGGGCAGAGACCTGCAGCAGGCCCTCGCACTGGCTCTCATCGACGGGGCCGGAGCGGCGGGAATGGCTGCCGACAGGATATCCGCCTTCGTCCTGGAGCAATCGAAGTATCTGGCCGAAGCCGATGAACTGCTGCTTCGGCAGGTAGAGGCTACGCGCGTGCGGATGGAGACATTTTGATGTCCAAAGCGACGGTACTGATAACCGAAAGGGAAAGGCTCACTCATGGCATCTTCACTGCCTGTATGTGGGTACTGAGCCACCCGGGGAGGATCCAGCGGCTGCGGACCGCCGGCGATGCATACGCGCCGCCTGCCGCCCTCGCGATCTCCGGCTCCTCGACTCCTATGGCTCAATACGACGCATTCGTGGCAATCGCTCAGACCCTGCTGGATCTGGAGACCAGCTACTACACGCCCGACGCGGCTCTCGATCGGGAGTTTGCCCGCACGGGAGCGCGACAGTTGCCTCCCGAGCAGGCGATGTACCAGTTCTACCCTGCGTTGTCCGTTGACGCCCTGGAGAAGCTGAAGGCTGCCCCTGTTGGCAGCTACGAGTACCCCGACAACTCCGCGACACTGATTGTGGGCTGCACCTTCGGCACAGGGCCGGACAGGCGGTGGCGCGGGCCGGGCATCGATGGAGAGGTGAGGGTAGCCGTGGGTGGCGTTCCTGAGGAACTCTGGATCTTCCGGCAGCAGGCAGTGCGTTATCCCCTTGGCTGGGATCTGTTGCTAGTAGCGGGTGACCTCCTGATGGGGCTGCCGCGCGCTACGCTGGTGGAGGTGTAGCGATGGCATACGTAGCCGCTCGGGGTGGCGAGGAGGCCATCCAGCAAGCGGAGAGACTATATCGCGCCCTGAATGGACGGGTTTCTATAGAGCAGGTCCGCTCCATCGAGCAGCACCTCCCTTATCTAGTGGATCGCGTAATGGGGGAGGGCTCGCTATACGCGCCGGAGTTGGCGGCGCTAGCCATAGCCCAGACGGGCGGAGACCTGTACGAGGCGCTGCTGCTGCTCCGAGCCTACCGGTCGACCCAACCCCGCGTTGCCTACGCGGAACCGGTGACCGACTCGAGCCTGCTTACCGTGCGCCGCATCTCGGCGGCTTTCCGGGACATTCCCGGTGGGCAGGTACTCGGCCCTACCCTCGATTACAGCCATCGCATCCTTCACACCAATGTCCTGGAAGACGGCGAAGCCGGCGAAACGAGGGATGAACCCGCGGCGGCGGATACCGTCGCGTCGCCCTCCTTTCCACCTGTCGCCCGGTGGCAGCGGTTGAATGGTTTGTTGGACCCTTTGCCGGAGCTGCCTCCGGTTGACCCGGCGGGGCTGCCCGACGTCACTCGGGAGCCGATCGCCTTTCCCGCTCCTCGGGAGCATCGCCTCCAGTCTCTCGCCCGCGCGGATACAGGCGGTGTCCTCGCGCTGGGGTATGCCAGCATGCGCGGATATGGTCTCACTCACCCCACCGTGAACGAGCTTAAGCTCGCTTACGCCGACGTTCGGTTGCGCCATCCGATAACAGGAGAGCCCTTCTCCGTCGGACGGGTTCGTCTGAGTCAGTGCGAGGTGGTGACCACCTTCGCGCACGAGCAGGCCAAGCTTGGCCTGGGTTTCGCGGCCACCATGGGCTGGAACGAGGTCAAGACCATGGCTGCCTCAATGCTGGACATGGAGATGGATAGGACCGACGGACACCCGGCGCACAGTGATGAGTTCGTCCTGTATCACACGGAGCCGGTGGAGGCGTCGGGCTTCTGCATTCACTACAAGCTGCCGCACTACGTCACCTTCAATAGCGCCCTCGACAACATCAGGAGCGCACAGCGACCCGACGCGAAGGCCGGGGTCGGCGGCAATGGCAGTGGTCCCGAACCAGAAGCGGTCGGCGAGACCGTGACCCAGCGAAACAGTCAGGAGGCACTGGTATGACACTAGCGGAGTTGGCTTGGTCTCGCGCGGACTACAGCTACGCCTTCATGGACGAGTTCGCCAAGCGGGAGCTGCGGCGTCGCATCCTGAAGGCCATAGCGATACCAGGCTATCAGGTCCCATACGCTAGCCGTGAGATGCCGATGGCGAGGGGGTGGGGCACGGGAGGACTCCAGGTCACTCTCAGCATCGTCGGTCCGGACGACGTGGTCAAGGTGATCGACCAGGGAGCCGACGATTCGGTGAACGCCGCCAATCTGCGCAGCTTCATTGCCAAGATGGCGGGTGTGAAAACCACGACGGATGCACTGGAGGCGACGATCATCCAGAGCCGCCACCGTGTCCCGGAGGAGATACTGAGAGAAGGACAGGTGATCGTGCTGCAGGTGCCAGACCCCGAGCCCCTCAAGCGGGTAGAGCCCAGCATGTCCGTCGCCCGTGAGATGCACGGTGACGCGGATTACTCGTTGATGTGGCTTCGGTTGTACGAGCAGCTCGTGCGCTACAAGCAGTACGTAACCGGCGCCAGCTATCCCGTGATCGTCAATCATCGATACCTGATGAGCCCCAGCCCAATCCCGAGGTGGGACACGCCAAAGCTCCATCAGGCCCAGCACCTCACGCTGCTCTCCGCCGGGCGTGAGAAGAGGCTGTATGCGGTTCCGCCCTATACGGACGTCTACCCAATAGAGTTCACGGACGTTCCCTTCAACGTGGAGAGCCAGAAGGGACGGGTGTGCGGGCACACCGGAGCGACCGAGAAGTTCATGGACGAGGTACCGCAGCCCGATGGCACGTCGCTCTATTACCTCTCGGACTCCGGATATGCCGATAAGCTGCGGATGAAGGCCGGCGGGGAACCGGTGACTGTGGGCGAGACATATTACGACGAGGAGGGCCATTTCTATCATGCTGGATATCTCAAAGGCTAGTTGGGCTCGCCTCGATCCACCCAGGCTAACGACGGAGCGGCCGCTGCTCAGCGGTCGCGGCCTGTGCAAGCGCTACAACAGCGTCACGGCGGTGGATGAAGTGGACCTGGACGTCTACCCGGGGGAGATCGTCGGCATAGTCGGGGAATCCGGGTCCGGCAAGTCCACCCTCCTTCGGTTGCTCAATCTGGAGGAGCCGGCCGACGCCGGTCGGGTCCACCTGAACGAGCCGGGCTACGAGGGTGTCAACCTCCTCTCGCTCGATCGCTTCTGCAAACGCGAAGTGAGGATCAAGTACATCGGAGTCGTCTATCAGTATCCACACCTGGGGCTGCGTATGCGGAACACCAGCAGCGGGAACGTGGCGGAGCGGCTGATCATGGTGGGCAAGCGGGACTACGGGCTGTTGCGACTCACCGCCCGTGATTCCCTGGCGAGCTCCGAGTTCCCTCTGGATCGCATGGATGATATCCCGCTGCACCTCTCCGGGGGCATGCAACAGCGGGTGCAGCTCGCAAAGGCTATAGCCCTGAGACCATCAGTCCTTCTTCTGGATGAGCCGACTACCGGACTGGACGTTTCGGTCCAGGCCCTGGTGCTCGATACCGTGAAGAGGCTTCAGAGAGAGTTGCGACTGGCGACCGTCGTCGTCTCCCACGACCTGGGTGTGATTCGCACCCTCGCTGGTCGGGTGATGGTGATGCGCAACGGGCAGGTCGTGGAACAGGGACTGGCGGACCAGGTGCTGGAAGACCCTCAGAGCCCATACACGCAGCTTCTGGTCCACGCGAAGCTGTGATTTCGGAAGGGTAATGTATATATGAAGCTACTGGATGTACAGAGTCTCAGCAAGCAGTTCACCATACACCAGCTCTCGAGGGAAGTCCCCGTCTTCGAGGATGTGACCTTCTCGCTCCACCGTGGGGAGTTCCTGTTGATTCGGGGGGCCAACGGGGTGGGCAAGTCCACCTTGCTTCGCTGCCTCTACCGCACCTATCTCCCTTCCGGCGGCCGAGCGCTGTTCCACTCGCCGCTAGGAGAGGTGGACCTGGCCAGTGCGGCGGATGTCGATATAGCTCTGCTGAGGAAGACGGACATCGGACATGTCACTCAGTTTTTGAGACCGCGTCCTCGGGTCACTGCCCTTGAGATCGTGGCTGAACCGCTTCTGCTGACTGGAACCTCCTGGGACGATGCCCATGAGCAGGCATCCCACTGGCTCGACGCGTTCGGCTTGAAGCCGGAGATCTGGAACGCGTACCCGAGCACCTTCTCAGGTGGGGAGCAACAGAAGGTCAACCTGGCCAGAGCCCTGATTCGGCCCCTTCCGCTACTGCTGTTGGATGAGCCGACCGCATCCCTCGACAGGGAGACGACCGCTGCCCTGGTGGGGCGACTGGCCGACCTGAAGGATCAAGGCGTCGCGATGATTGCCATCCTTCACCACCCGGAGGATGTGGCATACCTGATAGACACGGAGGTGGAGTTGTCAGGGCCTTCCACCGCTACCAGCTTCACACGGGAGGTGGCCACCCATGTGGCTTAGTGACCTTCGCGTTGTCCTGCCCACGGGCGAACTGGAGCGCGGCTCCTTGCGGATCGATGGTGGACGCATATGCCAGATCATCGAAGGACCCACCCCAATCCGTAGCGGGGAGGCGATAATCGGCGGTGAAGGGCTGACCGCTATACCGGGCATAATCGATCTGCATGGGGATATGCTGGAGCGGGAGATGGAACCCCGGCCCGGCACCAGGTTCCCCACGGACATGGCGGTATTTGAGCTGGACAAGCGACTCGCCGCGGCCGGGGTCACGACCGCCTTCGCCACAGTGACCTTCGCGGTGTACAAGCTTAGCGAGGATCTACGCTCAAACGAGCGTGCCAGGGAGATAGTCAGTACGATCACCGGCTTGCGCCGGTCCCTGCTGGTGGATATCCGTGTTCACGCGCGCTTCGATATCAACAATCCCAGTGCCGTGCCGGTGCTGATGGAGCTTCTGCGGGACCGACAGGTCGACCTGGTGTCTCTGAACGACCACACGCCCGGCCAGGGTCAGTATCGAGACATCGAAGCCTACATCGAGTTCATAGCGAGATGGCGCAAGATCTCGGTGGAGGAGGCGCAGAGGATGACAGAGGAACGGCTGAAGCAGGCCAAGGAGGCGCCACCTAGCTGGGACGTGGCGAGGCAGGTCGCGAGCGTGGCTCGAGAACACGGACTCTGTGTCGCGTCCCACGACGACGATACGCCGGCCAAGGTGCGTCTCGTCTCGGGCTTTGGGGCCTGCATTAGCGAGTTTCCCGTAACCATGGAGGCTGCATGGGAGGCGAGGCGGATCGGGATGTCCATAGCGATGGGTGCCCCGAACGTGCTGCAGGGGTACTCTCACGCGGGGAACCTCAGCGCGCTGGAGGCGATAGAGGCGGGGCTAGTGGACGTGCTGGTTGCCGACTACCACCCGGCGACCCTCCTGCACGCTGCCTTCGCCCTGGCGCAGAGGGGTATTCTGCCCCTGCACGAGGCTGTTGGACTCGTCACCGCCAACCCCGCCAGAGCTCTCGGATTGGATGGGCGGGGTCGCATAGAGGTCGGGGCGGAAGCCGATCTCGTCCTCCTCGGAGAGTCAGAGGGCCTGCGGGTTCGCGGCGTGCTGCGCTCGGGAGTGCCCGTCTACTGGGACAGGACAATGGTGAATCGAGCGAGAAGCGAGCGGGTCTTTCAACCAGCCTGAGATGCACCAGCGAGCGCTGGTCGGTTATCCAGAACGAATTGGGTGAGAAGCTAGCAGGAGAACGAACCTGATGCTATTCCAGATAGATACCTTCCCTACACCGGTCCGCAATGGAGCCGGCAAGAGACTTGGAGAGCAGCCGTCAATACATCCCACCACGTCGATTCGTGACTGTAAGATCGGTTCCTGGACGGAAATCGGGCCCTTCAACATGCTGGCGGAGTCCAGCTTCGACGATTACAGCTACACGAGCGAGTACGTGGACGTCATCTACTCCGAGATCGGCAAGTTCTGTTCGATCGCCAGGAACGTGCGGATCAATCCGGGTAATCACCCGATGCATAGGGTGACGCAACATCACTGCACCTATCGTAGGGCGAGGTTCGGGTTCGGCGAGGCCGACGACGCGGAGTTCTTCGCCTGGAGGCGTGCCCACAAGTGCGTTGTCGGCCACGACGTCTGGATCGGCCACGGGGCGGTCATACTACCGGGAGTTACCGTTGGGACCGGGGCGGTGATAGGCGCCGGCGCGGTGGTCAGCAAGGATGTGGAGCCCTACGAGATCGTTGTCGGAGTGCCCGCGAGGCCAATCAGGAAGCGTTTTCCTGAAGAGGTGATCGAGGCGCTGCTCGCGATAGCGTGGTGGGACTGGGACCGGGCGACGATCGAGGAGCGGTTCGAGGATCTAATGGATACGCCTCGATTCGTCGAGAAGTACTCTCCCGTGAGACGGGTCTGAGGAGGGGTTTCGTGATGCCGCAACCTGCCGGCTGCCTCGGACGGCGCCACTGGATGAGAATGGAGGTCCTTTCGTGACAATCGAGCGTGCCTTGAACGGGGGATTCGCGGATCTGCACACCCACTCCAACGTGTCCGACTGTCCTTTCACGGTGCCGGAGCTGTTTGCCAGCGCGAAGAGGCTGGGCATTCGGTGGCTTTCCGTGACCGACCACGACACCGCGGTCGGATTGCCTGCTTGTATCGAAGCTGCCGCCAGGTATGAGATAGGTCTGGTACCCGGTATTGAGATAACCTCGGCCGTCGAGAACGGCTCTATCGTGCACCTGTTGGGATACGGGCTTGAGACGGAATCGATCGGCAGAGTGGAGGAAGCGCTTGCTCCGGTTAGGGAGGGGCGAACCGAAGCCTGCCGGCAGACCGTAAAGGCGCTCAACGAGCGGGGCTTCAGACTACCATGGAGCGATGTTGTCAGATGCAGCGGGGGTGAGGGGGTCTTCAAGTACCATATTATGCACGCCCTGATCTCAGCCGGGTACGCGACGAAGATCAAGGGAAGCCTCTACAGAGAGCTGAACGCACCCGGTGGCCCTCTCAGCGGACACAAAGCCTACGTCAGCGCCGCACTCGCTATTGGGCTGATTCACGAGGCTGGGGGAGTCGCGGTGCTGGCTCATCCGGCGATCGATCGCACGCTCGACTCATTGGACGAGCTACTGGGGCACGGGCTTGACGGGATCGAGGTGTACCACCCAAGCGGAAACACGGAGGTGATCGGGCGGGCCCTCGATATGGCGCAGCGCCACGAGCTTCTCGTCACCGGCGGATCTGACTACCATGGCTACTACGGGGAGTACGATGTCCCGATGGGTTGCCCGGATCTCGGGCGGGGAGATCTGGAGGAGCTGCTGAAGAGAATCGCTATCAGACCTTCTACGGCGACACGGTCCAGAACATCCTCGCCTGGCTGGACGGCAAGCCCATCCGCGTGATCGAAGGGTAGAGCCACATCGGGTAGTGGAGTGGATGCTTTGGGGGTGGGAGGATTGGCGATCGGACCTGGCAGTCGTCTCAGGGGCGGCTCGGCCAGCAGCAGCGCTTGGCCTTGCGACCGCTGCCGCAGGGACAGGGATCGTTGCGGCCCACCCCACGCCAGCGCTGCTGCTCCTCTGCCCGCAACTCCTCCTTGATCGCCGACGGGTGCGGACCCAGCTCCACCATCCGGCGCAGCAGCGGGTCGGCGTGCTCGTAGAACGCGCGCAGCCCATCGCACAGGACGTTCAACCCCGGCTCGCCCGTGTCGGTCGTGGCCAGGCGATCCTTGGGACAGCCGCCGCCGCAGGCGAAGAGCCAGGGGCAAGCCCGACACTGGCCGGGGAGGCTGTCCCGCTTCTGCTGTCCGAAGCGGAGCTGCTCGGGAGACATTGCCAGGGCACCGAGGTGCGCCGTGTCGATGGTGCCGAGGCGATGCGAGTCGCGTACGAAGTGGTCGCACGCGTACACCGCGCCGTCGTGCTCCACGACCAGCACACTGCCGCAGCTCTCTGCCAGCGCACACAGGGTCGGCTGCTGCCCCGCCCAGGCGCGATAAGTCTCGGCGAAGAATTGCACCACGATCTGCCCGACGTCGCGCCGGATCCACTCGTCGAAGACGGCGCAAAGGAATTTGCCATACTCCAGTGCGCCGACCGACTCCGCCGACAGGCCGTCGCCGGCCGGCCGAACGATCGGCAGGAACTGGAGGAAGGTCGAGCCCATCTCCCGCAGGGCGCGGTAGACGGCCAGTGGTTGCGCCGCGGTCGCCGCGGTGACCGTGCACAGCAGGTCCGGCTCGACCCCGTGCGCCAGCAGACGGCGCAAGCCGGCGGCCGCTCGCGCCGCGCTGCCGCGGCCCTGGTGATCGGGCCGCTGCGCGTCGTGCAGCAGGGCCGGACCGTCCACGCTCAACCCCACCTCGAACCCTTCGGCAGCGAGGAAGGCGCACCACTCGTCGTCCAGCAGCGTGCCGTTCGTCTGGAGGTTGTTCCAGCAGCGCCAGCCGGTGGGCAGGTAGCGGCGCTGGAGGGCCATCGCCCGCTGGAAGAACGGCAACCCCGCCAGGGTGGGCTCTCCCCCGTGCCAGACGAAGTGGACCTCGGGTCCCGGGCTCGCCTCGATAAACTGCCGCACGAAGCGCTCGAGGGTGGCATCGCTCATGGGGAGGACGTGGCCACCCTCGTACATCTCGGAGGTCTGGCGGTAGTAGCAATAGCCGCACGCCAGGTTGCACGCGGGGCCCACGGGCTTGACCATCACCACGAAGGGAGCAGCCTCCCCAACGGCCGCCGGGCTCGTCGCCACGGCAGGCTGATCGGCTGTCGTGCCGGCGAACGCCCGATTTCCCGCCCGATCGGGTAGTCCAGGAGTCGACACCGTTCCCACCACCTACCCGGCTCTCAGCTCCCTGTCGAAGAAGGTGAACACCTTGCTCCAGCCGTCCATCGCCTGCTGCTGCCGATAGTTCGGGGTGTGGTAGTAGAAGAAACCGTGGCCGGCGCCGTCGTAGCGGTGGAACTCGTACCGTTTGCCGTGCTCCTTGAGCTTGGCCTCCAGCACGTTGACGTCCTCCGGCGTGGGGTTCTTGTCCTCATTGCCGAACAGCCCCAGCAGCGGCGCTCGCAGATCCTTGACGTATTCCAGCGGCGCCACCGGCATGCTCGGGGTAAGCTCTTCGGGCTTCATCACCACCCGACCGCCCCACAGATCGGCCACCGCGTCGAATTCGTCTGGCTCACGGGCGGCGGCCAGGAGCGCATGGCGGCCACCGGAGCAGGTGCCTATCACCCCCACCTTGCCGTTGCTGCCCGGCTGGGCGCGCAGGAAACGGCTGGCCGCGGCCAGGTCCCCCACCACCTGGTCGTCCGGCTCGCCTCCTGCCTCCCGCACTCCGGCGGCAACGTCATCCGGCGAGCCGTGGCTGTGGCGGCAATACAGGTCCGGCATCAGCACCGCGTAGCCGTGGTTGGCGAATCGGTACGCCATCTCGCGGTAGAACTCATCCCAGCCCGGCATGTGGTGCACGAGCGTGATGCCCGGGACCGGGCCCATGCCCGTTGGACGGGCGTAGTAGGCGTGGATGAAATCGCCGTTGTACCCTGGGTAGCTGATGGTCTCGGCGATGACGCCATGGTATGCGGCGGTGTCGAACTGGTTCCACTGCGACATGTGAAAGGCGTGCTCCTTTCCTCGATCTCTGTATTCTCCCTGCAAGTCAGGTGGGACACCCCAATCATAGCTGCTCATCAGACTACCACATTGTAGCACTGGATGGCCCAATCATGGACCGTCGCCATGCCTGTGCGTCGCTGCTGTTGGCACAGTGATGGCTCCCCGAATGATCATGGACATTCTCGGCCACAGCCAGATTCAGCCTGACCATGAACTCTATAGCCACAATCCTCCATCTATGCAGCAAGATGCGGCAGCCAGGATGGATGCGGTCCTTGGCGAACTGCACTGGAGGCTCAAACTTATCAAGAGCCTCACCGATCTCGTCGATGATTCATCCAGCGATGAACTGCATGATATCCAGCTACTCTTTGAGCGCGGGTTTTGGATCTTCGGACCTGAGTATGAGGCTGTGGACTTCATGGCAAACCGAACATTGGCGACTGTCGTGAAGGAATTCCTCAAGCGAAGGAACGTGGTAGTGTCGGAGGCTCGCAAGCGGCCCGATATCATAACTCTACCCGCCGGGTCGATTAGCTTATACTCAATTAGCCGTGCGCCTGCTTTCGGCGATTTCGGGCGAACCAGCGTAACGGAGACAGCTCCGCAGCGACGGCGATTCAGATCGGGCCGAGGTGCTCGACAAGAAGATTGCCCTAGTCGTCTAATCTGCTGCTTGTCGCTATAATGCCCTTAACCTTGAATTAGCCAAAGGGCCGTTGGAAGAAGAGCGGTTCATTTCGCTCACCGAGGCGGCGGCCCTGTCGGGACTCAGTGCCGGGCATCTCCGACTCCTGGCGGAAAAGGGTAAGCTCAAAGCCAGGAAGATCGGGCGCAACTGGATTACGACAAAAGAGGCCGTCGCCGAATACCTGGCAAACCCCGAATCGCGGAGCAAGGACCCGTATAAGTATAAACGCAGTTGACACTTCATGCGATATCGAATACAGTGTGGCCGCCAATTGGCGGCCGTTTTGTTGCCCTGGGCGCGACATAATCTGGGATGTCGGAGAGGCTGCGATGAAAGGCGACGACGGCTAAGAAGTCAGCCGAAGATGGAATAGAGGCGGTGGGCCTGGCAAATTCTCCGCCTCCGTCTACCAGATCCAGTGGATTGTGTGAGGGAGGGATGGCGCGGGTAGTGACCCCATTTGGGGGAAGGCGCCACCCGAACGGGTGCGCCAGGAATGGGGGCCAGCCGGCGACCGTCCCGTGCTCTAGAGCTAGGAAAGCATGGAACGCTGGGGACCGGTCTGGCAAATGGCAGGAGGTGGCTGAGCGCGAGCGGTTATGAACGGAGGCGGGGAGGAGCTATGGAGAACAGGGTAACCATGAGGCTCTATAGGTCTCTAAGGAGCGGTGACCCGTTGTGCCACGATTGGTTCGAGGCGGCTCTGGAATCCGCCATGCGTCGAGAAGTGGGGCTGGACCAGGTGATATGGGAGTCAGTACGTGACATACTGAATCGAGTCGAGCAAGAGGCAGATCGACCAGTCTGCGATCGCTCGGAGGCGGGGATCCCCCCGGACACCGAGCTTTCTTCGACGGCTTCGGATGGTAGTGTACTCTAATCCGGCAAAGATCGATGATCCTGCATACGGAACTACAACGGAGTTGCCGATTGGCGGCCGTCTTGTTGCCCTGGGGAATGACAGGTTCTGGATGCTGGAGGGACTGCGATGTATGGTGGTAGCGACTGGCCTGGAAATGAAGCGACCAAGCCAAGAGCCTAGCCCCAAAAAGGGAGTGACGGGGTCAGATTTGAACTGACGACCAAGGGCTAATGAGGCCACCGCATAGCTGAACCAACAAACTGGCCGAAATCACACAATTCCTTGTCCGAAAACCGCCCGGTCGTCGGCCAAGGTTTCTAGGTCACAGTTCCTTGGTTGGGGGAACAAGGGAGTGCCTCTCCTCCGCCCTACTCTAGGTCTCTTCGTGTCGGATCTCTTCAACTAGCCCGGCGCTTATTCGGAAACCACGGAGCCGTAGATCTTGGAGCAACGGCGACACTGTCCGGACCAGCTCTCGCTCTCGGGCCCAGTGCAAGACTCGTAGATGCACTTCTTGATCCTTGCCGCCTGGGCTCGGGATACTACTGGCCGCCCGGCACATCTGCCTGGTTCAGCCCAGCTTCCGGGCGGGTCTCCACCAGTGCAGCCGCAGTTTCTTCTTCGCTGCTTCTTCCCAATAGACCCAGCAAGCTTTCGGGTTGGCCACCTACTTGGGCCAATACTGGTCGTAGTACACCCGGCCCCCGTTGTGGGATTCTCCATGACCCGCGCTCAAATGGTTGTCACCTCCCTTCTCCACGCTCGACGAACAGCCGTGTCGCGTCTGCGCCCTGCCAAGCTTCCTTTCGTGTACTACAATGTCTGCCATCCAACAAGGATGGAGGGCCGCATTGACCATCACCATGGCTGTTCCTTCAAGACTCAATGGGCGGACGATCCTCACTCTTCCGTCGGAGACCATGGAGGAGTACGTAATCGACGCCTCCGGACTCCAGTTCGTGGAACCAATGGGGCTGGTCCAGCTCGCCTTGCTGGTGCACCATCTGACCGATCTCAGCTCCCTCGTGCGCTTCGTCGCCCCCTTGGACTCGGACCTTGCCCACTACCTGAACCGGATGGACTTCTACAACCACATCCCCGATGCGGTCGAAGTGGTGAACGTTCTTGACACCTCTTCCGCATGCCCTGCCGACCGCTCCGACGTGCTGATCCCGGTGAGGTTTTTCCGGACCGACGTCGATGTAGAGCACCTGTTCGAGGACGTGGCCAAGTTTCTCCAGGGCATGGTAGTGGTCAAGACCATAACCAGCACCCTGTACTCCACCCTAACCGTGGCCATCCCCGAGCTGTGTGGCAATGTCAGCAGCCACAGCAGCAGCCCTTGCGGCGGTATCCTAACTGCCCAGACCTACCGCCATGGCAGTTACTTGGCTGTCGGCGACCTCGGAATCGGCATCCGTGAGCACTTGACCAGGAATCCCAAGTACCAGTCGATCGGGACCGATGAGGAAGCTATCCGCAGGGCTATGGAGCCAGGCGTCACCGGGACACGAGACCGCCGAGGCTACGGGTTCGACGAGGTGCTGGAGCAACTGGAGGAGACCGCCGATGCCGAGTTGTACGTCCACTCGGGAAACGGTTGGGTGCGGACGGTTGTCCGCAGAGGCAGAAGACGGAAGACTTCTGCAACCGATCACCAACGCAGCTTTCCCGGCACTCTCATCCAGCTCATCGTCCGAAGCTAGAGTCAGATAGCCAGATTGACGCGGCGCTGTTTTCGCGATAGAGTGTTTATCATCGCTTTCACTGATGGCGATGAAGTCCGGCTTACCTTTGAGAGGAAGGTGCGTGAGCGATGCGCTTTGTGTTCCACATATTTGGCGCCTACTTCTCGACGCGCGAGCGCGGCGTGAAGGTGCGCGATGAGATCAACGAGGCTCTCCGTAGGACTTCCGAGGATCTGCTGATACTGGATTTCGATGGCGTGCAGCTCATCAGCTTCTCCTTCGCCGACGAAGTGGTGGGCCGGCTGGTCTCAGATCGTGCCAGCGGTGAGATGGGGGATGTGTCCATACTGATCGTCAACGCCAATGATGAGGTGATCCACCCAATCCAGAGTTCCATGGAGAGGCGGAAGCTAGTGGTGGCCTCCCTGCGGCCCGACGGCATCCGGCTGATTGGGGCTCCGGAACACGTAGCAGCCACATTCAGGGTGGCCAAGTCTCGGGGAGAGTTCCGAACCCCTGAGCTAGCCGCCGACCTGGGGATCACCGTACAGGCTGCCAACAACCGCCTGAAGCAGCTCCTCGCGTGTGGGCTGCTGGTCCGACGACCTGGCATCCCTCAGGCTGGAGGCAAGGAGTATGTCTACCGAGTAGCTCTACCGTCGGAGCCAATGGCTGCCTGATGCCCCGCTCCATGGAGAGATGGCCACGCGAGCAATCGGAGGCAGGGAAGTGATTCGGAGCATCGAGCAATTCATCGCGGCAGTGCGGGATGGCTCCGCGGAGTGGCCGGGGGGAGCAACCGAAGCGGTTCCGAGGATCGCCAGCTGTGGTAACCATCTCGGCGCTTATTCGGAATCCGCGGAGCCGCAGATCTTGGAGCAACGGTGACACTGCCTGGACCAGTTCGCGCTCTCGGGCCCTGCGCAGGATTCCGATGGTTCCCGCGATCGGTAGACCACGGCCGACGGCATGGGCTCTAGCGCGGCGCTCATCGAGCAGGAGCAGATCTGCCTCCAACTCCTCGGCGAGTGTGATCGCTTCGGCTTCACCCGGGTCCAGATCAATTCTCAGTTGCTCTGCTCTGCTCTGGCTGGATTCGTGACGGCGCGAACGGCGAGCCAGCCGGCTTGGAAAGCCGCATGAATCTCTGGAACCCCAGGCACTTCGGGTGCTGCCCGCAGCACCTCATCGCGCACCGCTGCGGGCACCAGTATCTCGTCGAACAACTGAGGCAGAAGGTCGAGGAAATCGATCCACGACAAATGGATGATGGGGCCGGCGTTGGGTTGGCCGGCTGACCGGCTGACTCTCTTGGGGCGCCCGCGCTTTCATGGATAGTTCCTTTGCGGTCCAGAAAGGAGAACAGAAGGTGAGAAATACTATCGAGGTGCTGAGCCCGGTGGGAGAGCGTCCGAAGATAGAGTTGCGTCGCTCCGATCCCTTGCTATCACTGGAGGGGAAGGTCGCGGGACTTCTCGGCAACAACAAGTCCAACTCGGCCGACTTCCTACGCCAGATGGGAGCTGCTCTCAAGGTACACTACGGAGTGCGGGAGGTCGTCCACACCCGAAAGCCGGGGGCAGCGAGCCCAGCCTCACCCGAGGTGTGGGACCAGTTGAAGGGCTGCGACTTTCTGGTCACAGCCTTCGCGGATTGAGGGTCGTGCACAACGTGGAGTGTCCACGACTGCATCGAATCCGAGAAGCGCGGGATTCCGGCACTGCTCGTAGGAACAGACGCTTTCCTGAGTCTGGCGATGGCGGGCGCCAACGCCTTCGGGCTGCCCGACCTGCGAATGGTTCTCCTGAAGCACCCGGTCAATACGCTGAATCCCAAGCAAGTTACCGATCTCCTGGGCGGAGCCCTGTCGGAGATCGTACGCAAGCTGACGGAGGGGTGAGATGGATCTCCGCTCCGAACTGCTGACGGTTGAGGACGTTCCCGAAGCCGTGTCCGACATGTTCTACAGGCGGGGTTGGACTGACGGACTCCCGATCATTCCCCCCACTCGCGACCGAGTGGAGCGGATGCTGGAGCATTACCCTCTGCCCCCATCTCGCTCCCTTGGCCCCGTCCCCCCGTCCATGTCCGAGGCCACCCTGGAGAAGATCGCCATCAATGCGGTCATGGCCGGATGTCTGCCATGCCATCTACCGGCGGTAGTGGCCGCGCTCGAGGCGGTCCTGGACCCCGCCTTCAACCTGAACGGCGTTCAATGCACCACAAGTGCTACGACTCCCATGCTCCTCTTCAACGGCCCCGTTCGCCGCGAGCTGGGGATTGGCTGCGGAGCGAGTGCTCTGGGCCCAGGTGGCCGTGGCAATGCCGTTATCGGTCGGGCTCTCCGACTCGCCCTGATGAACGTTGGAGGTGCGCTGCCCGGAGAAGTGGACAAGGCCTCCCTGGGCCAGCCGGGCAAGCTCACCTTCTGCTTCGGTGAGAACGAGGAGGAGAGTCCGTGGGAACCCTATCACGCGGAGCGAGGGTTCCCGCGAGAGGAAAGCGTCGTCACCGCCATCGGCGTTACCGGTTCCATCGAAATTCGGGATTCCTCCAGCCACAGCGCGGAGGGTATTTTGAACACCGTGGCACATTCCATCACGTCGGCGGCCTTCATAGGAACGACGAACGACGGTGATGGTGGCCACCCTGTCATCGTTCTCGTTCCCGAACATGCTCAGAAGATCCATGAGGCAGGGTTCTCCAAGGCCGACGCGAAGGCCTGGCTTTGGAAGGAGGCTCGTATTCGGCTCGACCTTCTCTCGGAGGAGATCCGAGAGAGCGTGGCTGAGTGGCAGCGATCGAATGGGTTGTTCGAAGACGGCTGGGTTCGAACGGCCAAACGTCCTGAGGACATCGTCCTCGTCGTGGCCGGCGGTGCGGGCTCCAAGTCGGCTTTCATCTCAGGCTGGGGAGGCACGACCCACCCGGTGACGCGCCCATTGCCTGGAGACGCGGCGATCGACCACGCACTGCGGGGCATTCGAGAGAGTCTGGGGGCAGATGGCTACAAGTTGGTCTATCGGGGGATGTCAGGCGATCGTCGATGCTTCGAGATCGTCGCTCAAGAAGACGCTTGCGCGGAGTGCCTCGTCCCAAAGCTGCTAATGGCTCAACTGGTCGGTGATGCGCTCAGCGCCGACCCCGAATCGATCGACGTGCAGTACCCACAGGAGGCGGGAGGGCGGGAGCAGGAGCACTAACCAGAGCCGCTACCGGTTGATCGAGGGTCAGACGCCATTGATCGTGATTGCTCTGTGGACTGGGGGCAAGGGGCATCCGCGCTAGTCCAGCTCCTCGACTTCTCTCACGCGGAAGCGGGCAATCTCCGCGATCAGCTCAAGGGGGATCGGCTTGCTCCACGGAAACTGGATTGAGCCCTTGCTCGCTTTATAGCCCTCGGCGGCAAGCCGCGCCGCGAAGGCCCTGACGGCGCCATCTCCGGGGTAGACGCCGAGGTGGTTCTTATTGTGGGCGAAATGAATGAGGTTCTCCTTCTGGAAGAAGGTGGGCATCTGCCACTTGATGCACTCCGTCGCGTCAGGGGCAGCGGCGCGGATTGTGTCGCGCACCCGTCGCAGCGTTTCCTGGTGTTCTTCCGGCGCTTGCGCGATGTAGTCGTCGATTGTGGTTGACCCCTTGCAGTAGTGGCCCTGATTCGCGTTCTTGAAGTCGCGGCCACATTTCGGGCACTGCCACATGCTGTCCCTCCCCCACTCTCGGTAGCGACCACTTTCATGGCCCACCCCCGCTGTCAATCTGCTGTCAGACACTGGGGTGCTACGCTGCGACTCCACCGTGTGTTGATAGGCGCGATTATACTATCAGCCCACCGTTGCTGCCAGGCCGTTCGCTTCCGCTTCACTTCCCAATATGGGTGGTTCAACATCTAGAGCCTGCCGCGATATAATCGGCGAAGTAGCGGGTTACGGCAGGGTCTTTGGCATCTATCTGGGAGGACTGTGTGGATCTAGTACGTGCTGCCTACCTTTACGCTCTAAGCCGGCTCAAGGGAATTGGACCCAGGTACGCTTTCGTTATCGCCAGGAGCTTCTCTGACCCAGAGTCCCTCATTGCCGCATCGTCTAGCGACCTTAGGGCCAGACTAGGCTGGAGAGTGGCCAGCGCAATAGGCCCTGTCCTTCCGAGCCAATGGCAGCCGTTGTGGCGAACCGCCCACGACGTAATGCTCCGACACGAAGAGCTGGGGGTATGTCCAGTCCCGATCACCAGCGATTCCTACCCATGGCTCCTCAAGCTAATTCCCGACCCTCCAATAATCCTATACGTTAAGGGGACTCTCTCTACGGTTCAGAACTCGGACGCGGTCGCGGTGGTCGGGACGCGGGAGCCGACTGAAGGGGGCAGGGTTGTTGCCAACCGGGTAGCCAGGGGATTTGCATCATCTGGCTATGTTGTGGTGAGCGGACTGGCGAGAGGGATCGACACTGAAGCCCACAAGGGAGCTCTTGACGCCCGGGGGCTGACCGTGGCAGTGATGCCGACAAGCTTAGACTCGGTATACCCCGCGGAGAACAAACCTCTTGCGGAACGTATTCTCGCCAATGGGGGGGCATTGGTGAGCGAGCTGCCGCTAGGAACGAGGACCCACCATGCAAACTTCGCGAAGCGAGACCGGATACAGAGCGGGTTGTCCCTCGCTGTGATTCCGGTTCAAACAGACATGAGGGATGGTACCAGGCATACGGTCGGGTTCGCTCGAGAGCACAACCGTCCCATCTTCTGCCCTACCCCATCGTATCAAGAGGCCGCGCTTGAGCAGTACTCCGGCATACTCGATCTGATTCGGATGGGAAAGGCTGTTGAATTCCAAGCTGACAGTTACCAGTCACTCCTGACAACCATATCGGAACACAAGACACGGCTCTACCCTCACACGTAGGTCTGCGCGAACACCATGTCCGTCAGCCAGCGCCTGAAGGACTCGTTGTCACTGAACTGTTTGAAGAGATCCGTGTCGTCCGTGATCATCGCTGCCATCACTCGCAGGAGTGCCTTGTCGTGTTCGATGCGGGCGTTCTGCCTGTTGGAGTTCTTCTTCGCGCTCTGGTAGGCGGTATCCGCCACCACCTTGGCAGGTATCTCCTCGGTTATCAGCTTCCGCACGCGGTCCGCGTCCGTCCAGGGGATGCTCCCGAACTGGTCGTTGAAGCTCTTCAGGATGTTGGACAGTCACTCCAGCTCGGGCTTGCCCCCGCCTCCACCGGTCGGCACCGGCTCTATCTCCACGTCCGCATCGGGAAGCTGTATCTTCATCACCGCCTGCTTCTCGACTCGGTAGCTGTCCATGTCTACGGACTCCAGGATGCCCTTGGAGAGGTCCTCCTCGATGGGGACGGGGAGCTTGGGGATGAAGCCGAAGAGCAGATCCTTCGGGTCGCGGTCGCGCCTGTACTGCTGGATGGCGTCCTCGATGGTCTGCTTGGTGAGGGAGTTCTTCAGCTCGAAGGTGAAGACAGGCAGGCCGTTGATGAAGAGGCAGAGGTCGAGGGCGAGCTGGCTCTCGTCCAGGCTGTACCTGAGCTGGCGGGTGACGCTGAAGCGGTTCTGGAGGTATCTCTCCTGCGCTTCCTTGTTGCCGGCCGAGGGCGTGCCGTAGAAGAGGTCGAGGAAGGGGTGGATCAACTCGAACTGGGCCTTCACCACAGCGAGTTGCACCAATGGGTCCTTCTCGTCGGCATGGTAGTACTTCTCCCAGTTGTCCATAGCCGGCTCCACCTTGGTTGGGCTGCACTTCGTCGCCTTCGTGTGCCTACTGTTGAATCAAGCAGAGCCTCTCATTGCGAGCGGTTCATAACACGCTCTAGGGCTATCGCGAATTCGGCCTCAGCGATAAGGTGCCGGCTGCCTTCCACCCAGGGTCGCACTCTAGCCTCATCGAACACCACCAGGTCTTCGTAGTCTCCCCGTTGGCGGCTCCGGAACAGGTCGCTGTAGAGTTGGCCGGAGTCCCTGGACACGATGCCGGGCTTGACGAGGTGCCGGTTGAACAGACTCATCACGCCTGAATGCTTGGAGGAAGCAAAGCCGGCGTGAAGTAGAGCAGCGGTGACCGCGTAGAAGCAGGCGTAGTACAGCCGGTTGACGCAACCATTCCAGTGTCCAGCCTTGGCTAGCAACTCCGCCTCGGCCAAGGTCTCCTTCGCGCGTTCGAGGCGATAGTGGACCAGAGCCTCGCGATCCTGGTTCAAAGCTCTATGCCCTCGCGATCCACGTTCTGCTGGAACGGCATGGACTGATAGAGTGGACTAGCCCAGTCACCTTTAATGTTGAAGATCACGCTGATGACGGAGTCGGTCTCCAGTCCGAGGTCGTATAGGCGATGGGATATGGTGTCTTCCTGCTCCATACTCAGCGCGGCATCGGACAGGATGAGGATGTCCCAGTCGGAATCAGGGGAGCTGTCTCCACGGGCACGCGAACCGAAGAGGATCACTCGGGCAGCGGGATCCACGTCTTGGACTACCGCTCTTATGCGTCCTAGCAGGGTTCTGGCCTCTACAGCCATTGATCCAATGCTCACGCAGGTTCCCTCAAGCTGTTTGAATCAAAGTATAGCACGTGGGAACCCGTTGGAAAGGTTGGGTGTAACGGGTTGCGAACGCCTCTGCAGGTCGAGGCGAAAGGTGGGGAATGGTGACGGTTGAGGGGCGCCGGAGATGAAGGGGTGGCGGGGGACAGATTTGAACTGTCGACCAAGGGCTTATGAGTCCCCTGCTCTGCCACTGAGCTACCCCGCCACGAGGCCGTTGTCGCAACGGCTGAGGGAATTATACCAATGCTGGAGCGGCGCGTGCAACTCGGGGGCGCCGCTCCAGCATTGGGCGACGGGTAATGTAGGCTACTGCTGCTGGTTGCCGGGTACGCGCCAGTCGTCGGAGGGCGGTGCGGCGGCGGGACTCTCCAAGGGTGCCAGGAACTCCGCGCGGGTCCAGCGGCGGTATGCCTCGGTCTTCCGCACCATGTCGCGTACCGAGGGGGCCTTGCTGTTCCGGAGGAACATGTCGTGCTGGCTCCGGTGACACAGCATCGCCTCCACCTTTCGCTCATGCCAGTCGGTGCCTTCTAACTCCAGGGTGAAGGTCGCGGGGTCGTCCCTGTTAGTCAGCCGATCCTCGGCGTTGGCCCCGGCGTTGGCACACCAGGTGAGGACCTCGCCCGGATACCAGGGCGCCAGGCTTCGCAGCGCCTCGCGCACGGCCTGATGGGTGAAGATGTGCTGGGGGTGGCCATACTCCCCGTTGGTGCCGTGGGTGATCAGGATGTCCGGGCGGATCTGGTCGATCTCCCGCCGGATCGAGGAGGAGAACTCCTCCATGGTGGCGTCAACGGGTCTGCCGGGCTGGCCGATCTCGATGGAGGGGTCGACGAAGCCGAGGAAGCGCAGGTCGATAGTCCCCAGGGCACGGGTGGCACAGCGCACCTCTACCTCCCTGAACTCCCCCAGCCGCTCCTTGGATCCCACGGGGGGTACACCCACCTCCCCGCCCTCGCCGCGGGTGGTCTCCAGGATAGTCACCTGGTTGCCCTCGCTGGCCAGCTTGGCCACCAGCCCTCCGCCAAAGCCCGACTCGTCGTCGGGGTGGGCAGATATCACCAGCACCTTTGCCACGTTCACGCCACCTCTTTACATAAGTTTGTTAGGCGCAGATTAGAGCAGGTCCGTACGGTCCGATTTCAGCTCTCTTGGCTATCGGCAAGTCTACGGCCACCGTTGGATGCTATAATTTAGACTCATGACTACGCAAGAGGCGTCTGGAGTCTTGATTGCAAACACTGGAAGGTTTGAACCCCGCCCAGCGAGAGGCGGTTACCATCACCACGGGGCCACTGTTGATCCTCGCGGGGCCCGGCTCGGGTAAAACCCGCGTCATCACCCACCGCATTGCCCACCTGGTCCACCAACAGCGTGTCAGCCCCCACCAAATCATGGCCGTCACCTTCACAAACAAGGCGGCCAAGGAGATGAGGGAGCGGCTGGAGAAGCTGGTTGGCCCTCGCTACGAGGGGCTCACGGTAGGCACCTTCCACGCTACCTGCGCACGGCTGTTGCGGCGGGAGGTCCACCAGATAGGGGTAGATCCCCATTTCGCCATCTACGACGACTCGGACCAGTTGAACCTGGTGAAGAGCGTCCTGAAGGAGCTGGAGCTGGACGAGAAGCGTTACCCAGCCCGACCCTTCCTGAACGCCATCTCCAGCGCCAAGAGCGAGCTGGTTGGTCCTCACCAGTACGGAGAGATGGCCGCGACCTTCTGGCAGGAGGTGGCATCCCGCGTCTACCGCCGCTACCAGGAGCTGCTGAGCCTGAACCACGCCATGGACTTCGACGATCTGCTGATGTCCACGGTCCAGCTGTTCCGCAACTGCCCTGAGGTGCTGGAGAGGTACCAGGATCGTTACCACCAGCTGCTGGTAGACGAGTTCCAGGATACCAACATCGCCCAGTATGCCCTGGTGAAGCTGCTGGCCGGCAAGCACCGCAACGTCTGCGTGGTGGGCGACCCCGACCAGTCCATCTACTCCTGGCGGTCCGCCGACATCCGCAACATCCTCAATTTCGAGCAGGATTACCCGGATCTGAAGGTGGTGATGCTGGAGCAGAACTACCGATCCACCGGCACCATCCTCGAGGCGGCCCAGGGAGTCATCAGCCCCAATCGGATGCGCAAGGAGAAGAAGCTGTGGACGGAGAACCCCAAGGGGGTGCCGGTTACCGTCTTCGAGGCGTTCGACGAGGGTGAGGAGGCGAGCTACGTCGCTCGAGAGATCGAACGGTTGGCTGGTCGCGAGGGCCACGCCCTCAAGGACTTCGCCGTCATGTACCGGACAAACGCCCAATCCCGGATACTGGAGGACATATTCCTTCGCTTCGGGCTCCGCTACAAGTTGGTGGGGGGCACCCGCTTCTACGAGCGGCGGGAGGTAAAGGACGTACTGGCCTACCTGCGGCTGTTACAGAATCCGGACGATGGCGTTTCCCTCAACAGGGTGGTGAACGTGCCTCCTCGGGGGATCGGCGCCCGCACGCTCGCGGAGGTGGAGCGGCTGTCCCGGCAGCGGGACATCTCGATGATCCAGGCGTTGAGGTTGGCCGTGAGCACCGAAACGGAGGATGGGAAGCCGGTACTGCCGTTGGTGCCCAAGGTGCGGAACGCCGTCATCTCCTTCCTCAAAGCCGTCGACGCCATGCTGGATGCTCGCTCGGAGCTGGGGATACTGCCGATGCTGGACCTCCTGCTGGAGCGCACCGGCTACCAGACCTATCTGCGTGACGGGTCGGACGAGGGCGAGGAGCGGTGGGAGAACGTGATGGAGCTCCGCACCGTGGCCCGCGACTACGAGCATCTCAGCCCTGAGGCGGCCATGGAGGCGTTCCTGGAGAACGTGGCCCTCGTGTCCGACCTGGACGGCCTACAGGAGGAGGAAGACGCGGTGACCCTCATCACCCTCCACGCCGCGAAGGGGTTGGAGTACCCCTGCGTCCTGATCGTTGGCCTGGAGGAGGGGATCTGCCCCCACTCCCGCAGTCTGGACGACCAGGCGGCGCTGGAGGAGGAGCGGCGGCTGGCCTACGTGGGGATCACCAGGGCGATGGAGAGGCTGTGGCTGGTGTACGCCACCCGTCGGACCATCTACGGCAACCAGAACTTCAACGAGCCCTCTCGCTTCCTGGCGGACATTCCTCCCCACCTGGTGGAGGGGAACGGCGCCGACCGGGCGGTGCGAGGGCGCTCCAGCGGGGGCGACTCCGAGATCTCCGTTCCCCAGCGGCAGCCGCGGTCCGGCTTCAACCCCTGGTCCAAGGTTGGAGGGCAGGCGACGCGGCGCGAGCCGCCGAAGACAGCCAAGCCGTCCAGGTCGCTGGATCTGACCGACCGGTCGAATCGGCCGGCCCGTCCGGTGCCGCCGATGACTCCTACACAGCGGCCGGTGATGGGTCCGGGCAGGGAGGTGCCTATCGCCCCGCAGCCGCAGGTTACGGAGTCGGGGAGGGAGCCAACCTACAGGGCAGGCGATCGGGTGTTCCACCCTGCCTTTGGCAACGGAGTGGTGGTGTCCAGCAAGATCGCCCGCAACGACGAGGAGGTCACGGTGGCCTTCGAGCAGCGGGGCGTGAAGAAGCTGGCCCTCAGCTTCGCGCCACTGCAGCGTGCGTGAGGGTGGACGGGGGAGGCACGGAGAGATGATGGGGCGGAGGCCCTCCAGTGGCCCTTACGTGCTACCTGGGAGAGGCGCACCCACCCCTGTCATCCCGAGCGTGGAGCGAAGGATCTCCTGTTCCTTTGTGACGCAACCAGCATGGCTGGGTGGACTCGGTGAAGGACTACTACGTCTGCATCATGTCCAAGGTGTCGCGAACCCTCTACGTGGGCGTGACGAACGACCTGAAGCGGCGCGTCTACGAGCACAAGCAGAGGCTCGGTCACGGTTTCACCAGGAGGTACAACCTGACGCTCCTCGTCCACTTCGAGGCCATGCCTGACATAGTGGCCGCGATCGAACGAGAGAAGCAGATCAAGGGCTGGCTGCGTGCGAGGAAGGCGGCCCTGGTCGAGTCCGCAAACCCGGAGTGGATTGACCTGAGCGTGCAGTGGGAGTAACAAGAGATCCTTCGCTCCACGCTCAGGATGACATTGTAGAAGGCTCGGCGTGGCAGGGGCTGGTGTGCTCAGGATGACAGGGTAAGGGTTTCAGGATGACTGGGGCGGGGTCCTAAGGGTGACAGGGTGGGTTGGTGGATGGAGGTGTGTCAGCGGTGCGTCTGAGGCGACAACATAACACGATCGCCCTCATACTGGCTGCCGTAGTAGCGACTTTGGGGGCTGCCTGCGCCCCGGCTGCTCCCGTGCCCACGGCTACCGTAGCGGCGTCGCCAATGCCCGCGGCCACACCGACGCTGCAGCCGCCCGAGGGGGCGTACGCGCGGATACTCACCTCGGACGGCCGCACGGTGTACGTCAGGCTGGAGGTGGCGGACACGGCCCAGGAGAGGAGCGTCGGTCTCTCCAAGCGATCCTCCCTGCCGGCGGACTCCGGCATGGTCTTCCTGTACCAGGCCGACCACCAGGGGGCCTTCTGGATGAAGGACACCTGGATCCCGCTCTCGATCGCCTTCATCGCCTCGGATGGGCGGATCGTCGAGATACAGGACATGGAAGCGAACACGGAGAACGTGCACATCCCAAAGCAGAGCTACCGGAATGCCCTGGAGGTGAACCGGGGCTTCTTCGAGAACAACGGGGTTAAGGCTGGGGACAGGGTAGAACTCCAGCTAGGAGGAAGATAGTGAAGATACTGGTGACAGGGGGGGCCGGCTTCATCGGCTCCAACGTGGTGGATGCCTACCTGGGGGCTGGCCACGAAGTGGTGGTTGTGGACAATCTGGCGTCAGGGAACCGGGCCAACCTGAACCCCGCTGCCAAGCTGTACGAAGTGGACATAAGGACCCCTGAGCTGGCCGAGGTGCTGGAGAGGGAGAAGCCTGATGTGGTGAACCACCATGCCGCACACATCGACGTGCGGCGCTCCGTGGCCGACCCGCTGTACGACACCTCCGTGAATATCGTCGGATCCATTTCCCTGCTAGAGGCCTGCCGGAAGAGCGGCGTCCGCAAGATCATCTACATCTCATCCGGCGGAGCCATGTACGGGGAGCCGGACTACCTTCCCTGCGACGAGGCCCATCCCGTCAGGCCGCTCTCTCCCTACGGGGCCAGCAAGCACACGGTGGAGCACTACTGCTTCATGTACAAGGAGAGCTTCGGTCTGGACTACACCGTGTTGCGCTATCCCAACGTGTACGGTCCCAGGCAGGACCCGTATGGCGAGGCTGGAGTGGTGGCCATCTTCACCGAGCGGATGCTGAAGGGAGAGCCGGTCACCATCAACGGCACCGGAGAGCAGGAGCGCGACTTCATCTACGTCGGCGACTGCGTATCGGCAAACCTGCTGGTGCTGGAGGCCGGAGGGGGCAAAGAGTACAACCTGGGCTGGGGCATTGGCACCAACGTGAACGAGGTGTTCGCCCGGCTCAAGGAGACGATCGGCTATCCCCTGGATGCCCGGTACGGTCCGGCGAAGACCGGCGAGACCTTCAGGATCTATCTGGATACAACCCGGATCCGCAAGGAGCTGGGCTGGAGGCCGATGATCCCTCTGGCGGAGGGCATCGCCCGCACCGTGGATTTCTTCAGGAAGTAGAGGTCGGACCCCACCCCCCTCCCCACGGGGAGGGGGGTGGGGTCCGACACTTGATCCGCAAAGGCACATCTTTGTGCACCATTCGCCGCGCCCTTCTGGGTGCCCTGATCCTCCTGTTCGTGGCTGTGCCGGGATCGGAAGGGTGGGCCGGGCCTGCCGAAAGGGGCGCCCGGCTCGAGGGGGAGCACCGGCTACGGTCGGCCGCCCAGCAGTACGAGTCTGCCATCGCTTCTCACCAGGGGGATATCGCCCTCCGACTACGATTGGGCAGGATACTGTTGATTCCGGGCCGATGGCGGGAGGCCGCCGATCTCTACCGGTATGTTGAGGCCACGGGGGCCACGAGCCCACAGGTCGGGCTGGGGCTGGCGACGGCGCTGGAACGGCTTGGCGAGGGTAGAGAGGGCCTGAGTGCCCTGCGGCGGGAGTTGGCGGCTCGGCCTGGACAGCCGGAGGTGTGGTCCAGGCTGGTGGAGCAGGCGGCCAGGTTGGGGTTCTCGCCTGTGGAGATCCAGGGACTCCTGGTCGCTCAGCCTAGGCCTTCGATGGATGGCGCGGCAGGGCAGAGGGTCGCCTACCTCGAAGCGGCCTGCTTGCTGGGGCCGGAGTCGGCCGATGGACTTGCCGCACTTCGGATGGCCGCTTCCGGACCCGGCGCCGGAGTAGGGTCCAGGGCATTGGAGCTGCTGGCCGCTGGACAAGCTGCTGGGAACGCGAGCGGCGTGGCCGCGAGTGGGACGGGCGGGCCAGAGGCCCGCGCTCCCGGCCAGATCGCCACCGGCGATCTGGAGGACTCTCTTGGAGGCTCGGTTGCTGTAGCCCGGCTGCTCCTCGCCGAGGGCGTATTGGGGCCTGCCCTCGCTGATCTGGAGGCGGTGCCGGAGGATGGTAACGCCGGGGCCGAGGCTCTGGCGCTCAGGGGCTACGCCCTGATGCGGCTCGGCCGTCCCGAAGATGCCGAAGCCGCGCTCAGACGGTCGCTGGAGCTATCGCCCGACCAGGCCCTTGGGCAGCATCTGTTGGGATCGTTGCTTCTATCATGGGGTGATGCTGAGGTGGCGATGCAATGGCTGGAGCGCGCGGTCCGGCGGGAGCCAGGTAATCCCGCCTATCTGTTGGAGTTGGGAGAGGCGCTGGCCGGCCTGGGGGACTACGGCAATGCCGAGCAGGCCGTGGTGATGGCGGTGGCGGCGGCGCCCGACGACGGCTCCCTTCGGCTTGCCGCGGCGCGCTTCTACGTGGACCGGCAATACAGGGCGGAGGCCGCCCTGATCCATGGGCGCGAGGCCGTGCGGCTCTCCGGCCGAAGCGCAGAGGCGCTGGGCACCCTGGGGTGGGCGACCCATCTGGCCGGAGGGACCGAGGATGCCCTGAAGCTGCTGACGGAGGCTGTCGGCAAGGATCCGGAGTCGGCCACTTTGCGCTACCGCCTCGCTGCCGTCCACGAGGCGTTGGGACAGAGGGAAGCGGCCCGCGAGCAGTACGAGATGGTCTGGGAACTGGACGGCACCGGCGCCCAATGGAAACGTGCCCAGGCTGCGTTGGAGGGGCTGGGCTCTGCCCCATAGGAACGGACCCCACCCCCCGGCCCCCTCCCCCCACGGGGAGAGGGGGAGCCCTTGTCTCCCTCTCCCACCGCAGTGGGAGAGGGGATTCTCGCGATCGGAGGAAACATGACTCGAATCGATGGTCGAGGCATCGACCAGTTGCGTCCGGTGGAGATGTTCCCCGGCTACATCGAACTGCATCCCACCTGCTGCCTCATCAAGATGGGCATGACCTGGGTGCTGTGCGCCGCCACTGTGGAGGAGAGCGTGCCTCGCTTCCTGGAGGGCAAGGGCCAGGGGTGGGTGACGGCGGAGTACGCCATGTTGCCCGCCTCCACGAAGCAGCGCACCGGTCGGGAGCGGCAGGCCAGCGGCCGGTCCCAGGAGATAAGCCGGTTGATCGGGCGCTCTCTGCGCGGGGCCGTGGATCTTTCCAAGCTGGGGCAGCGCACCATTACTATCGACTGCGACGTGCTCCAGGCCGATGGCGGGACGCGGACGGCCTCCATCACCGGCGGGTACGTCGCCCTGGTACTCGCTGTACGGGGCCTCATGGAGAAGGGGACGCTGTCCAAGAGCCCTCTGGGCAAAGCGGTGGCGGCTGTGAGCGCCGGCGTGGTGGGCGGACAGCCTATGCTGGACCTCAACTACAGCGAGGACGTGCGGGCCGACACCGACCTCAACGTGGTGATGAACGAGGACGGGGACATGGTGGAGGTGCAGGGCACGGCCGAGGGACGGGCCTTCGGCGATGCCGAGCTCCAGCAGATGCTCTCCATGTCCCGCGCGGGGGTCCAGCAGTTGCTGGCCGCGCAGCGCCGTGCCCTGGGCATTGGGTGACGGGGGCAGGGAGATGGCCGTGACAGGATGCACAGGATGATTGGGTGTTCTCAGGTTTCTCGGAAACCTGTCGGCCTGGAGCCGCCCGACGCTGATGAACCTTAACAAATAAACCTGACACGGTATGGCTAACAGGCGTGTCCACACTGTGGGAGGGCGAGCCTCCTGGCGAGCCACCTGTTGGAGTCTGTCGCCTGCTCCCCCTACTGGACGGCTCAGCAGGAGCTTCGCCCTCCCGGGCTACTGTCAGGTTTATTTGTTAGCGACCATAAGCGCCCTTGGGCGTCTCAGCCTGGTCCGTTTACGGCCAGACGCCCGGACCAGCGCAGTCCGTGGTTCTAATGGGCGCACCCGGGCATGCGCCGCCTTGCTGCCAGGGTCCGTAATTCGGTATAATTGATGGTACCCACTGAGGGCCCATAGCTCAGCGGCAGAGCGGGCGGCTCATAACCGCTTGGTCCCTGGTTCGAATCCGGGTGGGCCCACCAACACACAGTAGCTCCGAGTAAGCCTCGGGGCTATTCTTTTTGCTCCCTTATCATCCCTCTGGGCTTGTTCACGGGAGTTGCCCCCAATATTGCCCCCAACGGTCATTTCTTATCCCCACAAAGCAGCCTGCATTGCGGCCGTGGCCTCCCTCTGCATGTCGGGCAGGACGTGGGAGTACACTGCCAGCGTTACCCCTACCTGGGCGTGTCCCAGCATTTCTGAAACCACCTTCACCGGGACCTTCTTGGATAGAAGCAGAGTGGCGGCAGTGTGGCGAAGGTCATGGAAGCGCATCTTGGGGAGACCGGCGCGTTCCAGTAGAGGAGTGAAGGAACGGTGTAGCAGGTTGGTTGCCTCCATCGCCCGCCCGAAGGTGTTGGGGAAGACGAGATCGTTGTCCTGCCACGCGGGACCGGCCTTCAACCGCCCCTCTGCCTGGCTGACGTGGTGATGACGGAGGGCTGCAACTGCAGCCGGAGCTAGGGCAATCCGCCGCCTGCCGCTTGCCGTCTTGGGCTCGCCGAACAGCAGGCCATCCTTCACCCGTTGCACCGTCGATCGAACCTGCAGCGTCCCGCCGTCGAGGTCCACGTCCTGCCACCGGAGCGCCAGTAGCTCGCCCTGGCGCATGCCTGTAGTGATCGCCAGGACGTACAGGGCTTCCAGCCGATCGCCGGCAGCTGCCTCCAGGAGCTGCCGTGCCTGGCTGGTGGATAGGGCTTTCATCTCGTGGCGCGCTCGCCTGGGTGGGTCCACCAGATCGGCGACGTTGCGGCCTACCACGCCCCAGCGGGTAGCCTGCTTGAGAGCGCGGTGCAGGGCGCCGTGGATATGGCGGACCGTGGTAGGGGAAAGGCCCTCGCCCAGCTTCTTGGAGTAGAAAGCCTGCAGCTGTTGGGGTGTCAGCTTCGCTATGCGGGTCTTCCCCAGGCACGGGATGATGTGAGTGTGCACGTAGTTGTTGTACCCGTCGAAGGTGGCCGGCCGCACGCTACCCTTGATCGCAGTCAGCCAGGCCTCGAGGAACTGCTTGAGCGTCTGCTTGCCGTCCACCCTGACGGGGAGACCATCGTTGCGGTCGGTGATCGCCTTGGCCAAGGCAGAGGCTACCTTCTCCCTGCTCTGATGGCAGATTGACCACCGCGTGCCGTCGGCTAGGGTCAACCTGGCTTCGTACCGGCCATCCTTCCGTTGACGGATCCCTCCTTCTCCATTGGCGCGCTTGGGGGCGCGGCCTCCAGGTGACTCATGGGCGACCTGCAGACCAGCCTTTGGCTTCATCGCTATCCCTCCTCGTTCTTTCGTCCCTCTATGGCCGATCACTCATGGCGCTTGCTCCTGAATCTCGCTTGGCGAGCCTGAAGAGCACATGGGCTTTCTGAATACTCGTCGGACGGACAGTAGCGCTGGTTTCCGTGCGTCATCACGAAATAGCGTCTACACCACTCACATCGGGCCAACCCACCACGGCGAACCGCGAACTGGGCGACATGCCAGTAGATCGCCTCTCTAGTGGTATCGAAATGGTGATGCACCTCGAACTTGGCACCAGGTCCCACCCGCACCAGTTCAGGATGCAGGTGTCGAATGTTGGCCCCCACTATGGACTCGAACACGAGATCAGCATTCCGCATCGGATCAGAGGACAAATCATAGACGCACCCGTCTAGCTCCTCGTCCTGTCCCAAGACAATCGGAAGGTGCCGCCGCGTGTCCGATGAGACCGGCCCACTAAGCGCATCCGTCACGCGCCTCACGTCCTCGTCATGCAGACCAGAGAGAAGATCAAGAGCGAGCTTAACCTGGGTCGCGTGGTCTCTCAACCAAGAAACCTTGTCCCCGGGCTTGTCGTACGCCTCAAGCAGCCCCCACCTCTCTGCGAATAGCACCAAGTCATCTAGGGAGCCATTGCCAAGTCGGGCAAAGTCGGTAGCCACCTGCGGGTTCTCGACAGGATCATACGCCCCGATGGCCTCGCCTACCGGGCACAGGTAGTAGCCGCGCGCCTCATATCGGCTATACCTCGGCCGTAGACCGGCGGTGATCTCAGGTTCATCAGACGCCGCTCGAACGAAGAGTTTCAGCACGGGCTGAGTGGGTTTGTCCCGCATGGACCCCCCTTTCCGCAACGGAAAAACCAACGTGATACCTCACGGCATCTGTAACGGTAATAAAGCCAAAATACCGTTGCACTGTAACGATGATCTATGTAATATATCGTAATGGATAGAGACGGTGTTGTCAATCGTCTGGCGCATGGAAACAGAAAGGAGCGGACGGAATGGAGGATCTGCTGCTGACGGAAGAGCAGGCGAGAAAGACGTTGAAGCTCGGGCGGAGCAAGCTGTGGGAACTGATGATGAGGAGCGAGATCCCCTCAATCAAGGTGGGAAAGTGCCGGCGTATTCCGGCGGAGGCTCTACGCCGATGGGTTGAGAAGCAGATGGAAGAGCAGGGAGCCGCGTAGCGTGAGCGCGCCGGCTGCACCAACGGCCAAATACACGGCGGCTGACTTGCGCGCCGTCTCACGGCTGCTTTGCGGGATGGATGCACCATCGCCCAACGGGCGCGAGCACTCCGAGGGCGTGGCGGCCGTGATTGTGGCCGGAATGAAGGTGGCGCCATCCGAGCGGCCGAATGCTGTGCAGGTTGAGATGGCCAGGCAGGGGCTCGACAGACCGGAAGTGTGGAGAGAGATAGCTGCCATTGACCCGGCCCAGGCTGCGCCGGCGCCAATGGTTAGTCAGTCCCAGAGGTTTGTAGTCCGTTGGGCAGCTGAGGCTCTAGGGACCATTCCTCCCACGGAATGGGTTGTGGAGCCGGTCTTCGCCAAGGGCAGTGTCAACCTTGTGGTAGGCGAGGGCGGAAGCAAAAAGACCTACCTAATGCAGGACTGTGGGGTGCGGGTGGCGGCTGGCCTGAAGTGGCTGGACTATTTCACTACCCAAGGGACTGTTCTCCTGATCGACGAAGAGAGCGGCAACAACCGGACCAAGCGCCGTCTTAGCGCACTGATGAGAGGTCGGGGAATCAACCATGGGATTCCGTTGGCCTATACCAGTCTGGCCCAGTTCAACCTCCGGGACGCGGCGGATGTGGCCCTGATCGAAGCCCTGGTGCAGGAGCTGAAGCCAGCTCTGGTCATTATCGATGCTCTGGCCGACGTGATGCCAAACGCAGATGAGAACGCTGTCAAGGATGTTCAGCCTGTCTTCCAGGCTCTCCGGTCCATCGCCGAGAAGTACCAGTGCGCGATCGTGGTCATTCATCACAGCAACAAGCTGGGCGGCTATCGAGGATCTACTGCGGTGAAGGCGGCCGTTGACCTGATGCTCATGGTGGACAGCAAGCCCGACTCCGGAAGGATCGACGTCACGACCGAAAAGGCAAGGGACGTTGAGCCCCTGACCTTCTCTGCCCTTGCCCGGTTCGACAGTCTGACCGAGACGGTCACAATCGAACCGGTCTGCGCTGCCCCCAAGAGTGTGAGCTACACCAAGGCAGAGGATTACGTGCTCCGCTACCTGGCTAGACACTCCATGTCCACCATCGATGACCTGAAGAGCCACGCCGATTCATGCGCCCCCAGGTCGGCAGAGAACGCAGTGTATGGGCTTGTCGCCAAGGGAGTGGTTCGCAGGGTTGACGGAGGCGGTAGAGGCTCCGTTGCCACCTATGGCCTAACGCCGAAGGAGGAATCCCCAGATGATGAGTAGCCCCTGTCCGGAAGTTCCCCCATTCCCCCGTGTCTATAGACACACGGGGGAAGTGAGGGGAACTTTCTTCCGGTTTCAGGCTCCCTCTTGGGGGAACTTAGGGGGAACCTTGGGGGAAGGGGGAACTTGCTCCCACAAAGGCCGTGAGGGCAAACCCACCGTATATGGGTGACAGGTGACAAATTGACAGGTTTCTCGGAGATGCAGCCATGATCGACGTAGCAGCCATCAAACAGCAGACTGACCTCCTCTCCCTGGTGGGCCAGGACGTTACCCTGCGCAGGCACGCGAGCACTCGCGGGGGCGAGTACGTCGGCCCCTGCCCCCTCTGCAAGAGCGGGCACCGGATCCACGTCCAGCCGGCTACAGGCCTATGGTTCTGCCGGATCTGCTTTCCTGATGGCCGATGGCGTAGCGCCATTGACTACGTGATGATGCGCGATCGAGTGGACTTCCTGGAGGCCTGCAGGCGACTGGGGGCGAACCCGCAACCTGACGGGAAAGCCGCGAAGCTTTCGCTGCCGGAGATTCCGGAGGATACCGAACCCCTCGATACTTGGCGTGCCAAGGTTGTGGCTATCGTTGCCGACTGCGAGGCCCGGCTGTGGACCGAAGAGGGGGCAAAGGCCCTGGACTGGCTACGGAATCGCGGCTTCAACGATGGGACGCTGCGAAGCTGGCGGCTCGGTTTCAACCCTGCGAAACGGGAGCGGATGCTGGCCGATGGCGAGACCCAGCGCGGCCGCTACGTCGAGGGGCTGTGGGTCTGCCACGGGATCACCATACCTGGCATCGCCTTCGACGGGCTCCCCTGGCTGGTGAACGTGCGTCGCCCCGTCCAGGACCACACGAAGCGATACAGGGCGGTGGGGGGCTCGCGGAAGAAGGCAATGCTGGGCAGACCCACCGGCAAGGCCGATCTGCTCCTGGTCGAGGGGGAGCTAGACATGATGCTTGCCTGGCAGGAGGCGGGCGACCTGGTGGACGTGGCGACCTTCGGAAGCTGCAACGTCCAGCCCTCCGGCCGATGGCTGCCCTACCTGGCTTCCTACGCTCGCCAATGGATCTGCTACGACCTGGACCCCTCGGGCCAGGAAGGGGCCGGCAAGTGGGCGTGGTCGGCCAGGTCCAAACGGCTCAGGCTGCCCTTGCTCGAGGGGGAGGGTAAGGACCTGGGGGACTTCGTGAAGGCAGGGGGGAACCTTCGGGCCTGGCTAGACCTGGCGCTGGCCACGCCAGAACCCGAAGTGGGCTCGGAACCAGAGCCCGATTATGAGGAGGTGTTGCTGTGAAGCTCGCCGAACTGCGCGAACGGCTTCAAGGTCATGGCGTGGTGCTCGCGGTGGACGCTGGGCAACTGAAGGTTACAGCCCCGCGTGGCGCCCTGACGCTGGCGACAGTGGCGGCTATGAAGCGATGCAAGGCCCAGCTCCTGGAAGCCCTGGCCCTGGAGGCCAGGTGCGCGGCCATCGATAAGAGAGTGGGGGAGCTAGTGCCAGCGGCCGAGGTAAACGAGCTGTTCGGGAATGACGCGGCCCGGGCCCTGACGGAACGGCAGTGGAAGGAGATCGGCGACCTGGTTGGAGAAGGGCTGATGCTCTGGGAGAAGCTGCAGCGGTTGCAGGAAACGGAGATCCCCGAGACGGATCTAGCCGAGGCGGCAGCATGAAGGGCAACGCGCTCCTGATACGGACGGGGCAGGCCCCCGCGGTGGAGGCGAAGCAGCACAACTACTCTCGCGGTCTCGAGGAGTTGTTGACCTCCGGAGCCTTCGACGGCCTACAGAAGGGTGGCGTCTACAGGTTGGAGGTTCGCCACGGCGAGGCCTGTGGGCTATTCGCTGGGGGTGTCTGCGACTGCCAGCCGGCATTCTCCCTGGCGGAGGCGGGCTAGATGGACGGGATACACGTAGCCTGTGAGGGCAGAATAAGCCAGCCGGACGATCTGAAATACACGCCCAGTGGGACCGCGGCCCTGTCATTCGGCCTGGTGGTGACTGACAAGAAGGGCATCGCCACATGGCTCCGGGTGACAGTCTGGAAGGAACGCGCCGAGCAGCTGGCCGAGATCCTCAAGAAGGGAGATGAAGTCTACATCGAGGGGGCGTTGACTGCATCGGAATGGGAGACGGCCACGGGTGAGAAACGCCACGGGCTGAACGTCTCCACCTGGAAGTGCGAACCGTTGGGACAAATCGGATGTAAGCGACCCACTAGGCCCAGTCCACCCGCTGACCAGTTGCGGGGGAGATGGCCAGGGGCAGCATAGTAGCAAAGGAGATATGAACATGGGTATGAGTTGGCAAGCTCAAGAGGCCTTGTTGGCGACAGCGGTGGCCGGAACCCTGTATGAGGGGGGAAAAGTGGCTACCGACGTGTTGGGGGATATCCTGCGCGGCGGCAGTCATGAGGAGCAGGACACGCCTAAGCGAGCACCGTCGATACCAGTACCACCGCGGGCGCCGTCGGCACAGGGGGAGAAGTGAGCGAGGCAGCGACCGCACTGAGGGATCTGGAGGGGGAGAGGCTTCTACCATCGGGGGCTACCCCGCCCGAACTGTATGCTTTCCTGGAGAGGCTAGCTCCCGATGCGTCACCCGAGGAAAGAGCTATCCAGGCGCAGACGCTGCTGTGCGAGTGGGGCCAGCCATTGCACTGGCCCGAGGACCGTAGGCACTGGAGCGCGGAGACGGCAGTTACCAGCTTCTGGCGCGATCCCACTCATGAGAACGCCCTGGTATGGCTGGACGTCGTGTTCCCTACCATCAGCGAGGCGCGACGGCACACCCGAACGCCTAGGAGGGAGGATATTGGTCGGTGGAAGTTGAGGGAGCCAAGACGTTTCGGTCCCTACCTGGCAGACCTCTACCTCGGGCAGGGTGGCGATGGGAGGGCACTGCACGCCCGGCACGTCGAGACCGGCCAGGAGGTGACGATCAAGATACCACGGCGCGGCGATGCCCTGGCCCTCTCGGTACTGGGCGATGACTGGCACCCGTCCATCATCAGGATCTACGACACGGGGATATCGGAGCGAGGGGATGAGTGGGTAGCTAGGGAGTACACACCTGACGGCACACTCGAGGATCTGCTGAGGAAGCGATGCTACCGATCCCTGCCAATCGGCGATGCCCTCTCTGTGTTCACCATTGCCTGTAAGGCAGTGGCCTGGCTGCACTCCAGGCAAGTTTACAGGTGGAGCAGCCATGCGCGGAACGTCCTTCGCTTCGGCTCCACCTGGAAGATCTCCGACCTGGGCCGATGTCTGTTCTTCGTGTCCCCTAATCACCCCAGGATCAAGGAGAACATCGCGTCTCGCATCGAGGCTGCGGGGACTACTGAGGATGATACTACCCGCGCCCTGGCTATGTGGATGCTGGAGGATTACTACTGGAAGCACCCAACCGCGACGGCCATCCTGCCCTACAACCCTGAACGTGAACACCGGCTAGCGGTCAACGACTGCTCTATGTTGGCCGGCCTGCTGGTGGACATCCTGTCCCCCGGCCATCGCTGGGGCCTGTTCCTCCAGGCTTTGAAGAGCCAGCCGCTCTGCGCTGCAACATACACCATCACCGGCCATAGACAGCGGGACCGGGCCCTGAGTAGCATCATCAATCGAGCATGGCGCGGCGACGAAGGGGGAGCGCCACTATATGCCAACCAGGGGAGAGGCGAGCAGTCGGTATACGACGACCCCTTGGAGCTGCTTCGCGATGTGCAGGCAGTGTTTTAGCAGGACATATCAGCGGGCCATCAGATAGGAGGCACCATGGGCATCAGTAAGTTCGACAAGGATAAAAAGATAGCAGCCATGGCCATGGCCGAGGCTACGGGCAAGGTGACGCAAACAGCCGAGCGAATGGGCATCGCACCCCGTACCTTGAAGCAGTGGAGAGCCGACGTTAAGGATGATCCCGAGCTAGCGGCCATGGTGGAGGAGGCAGCCGAGGCCGGCAAGTGGGAGTTGATCCAGCGGGCGGCCGCCATCGTCGGGAGCATCGGCAACATCGTTGAGCAGCGAGTAACCGCCATCCTGGAGGACCAGAAGCAGATACAGGCTCTGACGGTAGGGCAGCTGAGAGACCTAAGTGTAACAGGGGGCATTTGGGCCGACAAGCTGGCCGTCTTCTCGAAGGAGATGAACGCAAGGCCACCAGCACAGCCGCCCGGCCAGAGTGAAGGGCGAATCCTACTCGCGGCATTCAGAGAGGCATGCGGAAACAGCCCGACCGCTTCCTAAGAGCCGAACAGACACGCATCCCAATGGATGAGACCGAAACAGACAGATAGCGGCCCTTGAGGCCAGATTGGTAGGAGTACAATGACCGAACAGCCAAAGCGCACCAGGGAAGAGCTGATAGCCGAGTGCTTATCCATCCAAATAGAGATGGAGGGGCAGGCGATCCTATTCCAGGCCATAGAGGACATGGGCGCAGGCAAGAAGGTAGACATGAAAGCGGTGGTCAAGCAGGTATGCCCCATGATCGGCCTGGACCCAGCCAAGTACCTGGCCCAGCTGGGTGATGACGAGGACGACGAAGCGCAGTAAACTGATGGCAAGGGTAGGTAGTAGCTGGGATGACTCCCCGGGCTGGTGGGAGGAAGGCAATCTATGACGAGCCCTACCGACGAATCAAGTGAGCCGCTCGGAGGAGCGGGACCATCGGCCAGGACGAGGGCAGAGGTCAAAGCCCTTCTGGCCAAGATGTACGCCCCACCTCCGCGAGCCTCCATCCTGCAGAGTGTATTGGGATGGATAGCCAGGATTACCCCCAAGGTCATCGACTGCTCAGTAGGGATCTACATGATGCTTGCCCTGGGTGCCGGTCTCGGGGCATCGATGGGGATGACTTCCACATGGAACCCATTCTTCGCGTATGTCCTCCTCTTTGTGTTTCCCACCTTGTGGGGTCTCTCCCGGCTTGGTATCTGGTATCAGGGCAAACTGGACAAGATCAAGGCCCTGGAGACGAGTGTTAGAAAGCATGAGTATCGTGTGCAGTACGAGTTGGAACCCGAGATTGAGAGACTGAAGGAACAGCTACGGGAGTGTGGTCGATAGCGCTCCTTAGCCAGCCGCCTAGCCTTTTGGCCGTGCGTCCAGGGGGCAGGCTCACTATCGTCAACACCGTTGCCTGGAAAGAATCTTGCGGCATGTGCAATTGGGACCAGCAGTCAACGTCATGAGGGCCAACGTCCTTCTTGACAAATCGTATCCTGGTGATACGATGACTGTGGAACCTAGCCGCCTGAAGTAGAGAGTCTGCCCACTACACCAGCCACTGGCTACGACGAGATGCGGAGTTGGCAGCACCGCCAGGCGGCTATTCCCTTGCCCACACTAGCCTTACCCTCCCCTTGGTAACCTCTTCCTCGCCAGCGATTCGGGCCGAAAGCACAGAGTGTTTCTGTCTGCCTGGAGACTCCTGCATACAGACCGCTACTCGTAGGTAGTGCTCTCCATCCTCGAGCTTCTTGTAGAAGATGCCCATCTGCCAGTCCTTCTTGTTCCGGTGGATCTCATCAGGATCTAACAAAGCAGCGCAAAGGGTGGGCTCGTGGCCGGCTATCTCCGGATGTCGCTCCAGGTAGTGGAGCCTACACTTGGCAGTAAGAACAACGTTCCTGTTGTCTTCAACCAGGGTTGTCCAGATTCCTACGATGTCCTCATGCAGTTGCCCTATCAGCAACACATGAGGCTCCTCGAGGGTCTGGAGCATCAGCAAGAGGCTATCTTCGCTCGAGTCAGAGGGGACTAAAAGCAGTGTGCTGTACCTGCGGCGTTGATGGTCGCAGTATAGGCTATACCTGGCAGTCCTGCAGACCTTCCGGAAGAATGGAAGCCCCCTTTTGTACATGTCACGGATGGGAGAGCCACTAGTGTATATGCGACCACGCTCAGCCAACCTCGACCTACCCCTACCCCTAGCAGACGCGCCAGAATGCCCCTGGCTGCCAGTGAAGGTCCCCTCACCCCACCCACCAGGTTGAAGGCCGCTACGTGTCGTGTAGCCGCCTGAGAATGGCACTTGACGCGATGGCAGGGCCTCGGTTGCGGTGGCGTCCAGAGGATATCCCTTCCGCTTGGCCTCCTTTATGTGGTTCGCTAGTTCCTGCTCCAGGGCTGCCAGCCCGTTCTCTAACTGGTCAATCGCTGCCATGTTCTCTACCCTTTCGCTGGCGATCTGTGGCCCTAACGCATTCCAGCAGAACATGAAAGCTGAATAAACCATGAGGTTTACACTATGAGACGGAAGAAGGGCGAGAGGTTACCCCCCTTCGCCCTTCTTCCGTCTGCCTTCCGCTCAGTGTGTGTTAGACACCTATGTGTTACACATCGCCCTCCCCCGCGTGGGCGTGCTGTTTACACCGACGCTTTCTCTCGAGACTGAGCTACATCGCCCTCCCCCGCGTGGGCGTGCTCCTCTGACTGGCTTCTGTGGCGGCCGTCCTGGTCACTGGCCTCGTTGCTGTCGCCATTGCTGGAAGTCGATCACCTCACCCACGGCCACCCCTCCTGATCTTCTCCACCAAGGAGAGTTTGGCGTGCTTCTCCTGCACCGTCTCGTCGGCCATCTGGACGTAGATCCTGCTCATAGTCTGGCTGCTGTGGCCGAGGAGACTCTGCAACGTGAACGTGTCGCCACCCTCCCTGATCCAGCTAGTGGCAACCGCTCGCCTCATCATGTGCGGATAGCAGGGATCAATCCCCGTCACCTCTCCCAGCCTCCGGAAGAGCTTGTAGACTGTCTGACGGTCCATCGGCTCGTTGCGAACTGTGATGAACAACCATTCGCTCTCGCCCCTCCGCTTGATCCACTTCTGGACAGCCTTCCTGGTGGTGGGGCTGATCGGCACCCAGCGCTCCTTCCGGCCCTTGCCGTGGATCAAGATCCTGTTGAGGTCGACGTCATCATCACGGGTACGGCCCACCTCCCCGCCACGTAGGCCACAGTCGAGCATCACCGACAGGATGGCGACGTCTCTTTCGGGCTGCGCCGTCTTGCCCGCGGCCTCCAGGAGACTGGTCAACTCCTGGCGCGTGAAGACTGCCCGCTCCGGCTTGCCCTTCCTGGGCATCTTGAAGCGCCGCGCTATGGTCGCATCCAGCATGTCATTTTCGGCCAGCCAACCGATGAAGGCCCGAGCGGCCGAAGCATGGGTGTAGACGTTGCTCCCGCTCTTGCCGGCATCCTGGAGGCTCACCAGGTAGCCGGTCAGGTCGGTTCGGGTCAGGCTCTCCACGTGCTCCACGCCTTGCTCCTCCATGTAGGCGGTCAGGGGCCGCAGCTTGCGCCCGTAGAAGTCGATGGTCTCAGGAGTCAGGTTCCGCGCCCTGGCGTCTAGCAGGAAGTTGTTGACGGCCCACTGGACGGAGCCGCGGGGCGTGGTCTGCCTGGTTGGTCTGGTAGCTACTGCTGCCAGTGCCATGATCACTCACCTCCCGATAGTCGGCTGCCTAGGCTCACCTTCTGGTGAACGCGCGCCACATCGGAGAAGGCGACCCTGGCGTAGATCGCGGTGGTCTCCAGGTTGGTGTGTCCAAGAGCTTGTTGCAGACTCAGGAGGTCGCCGCCTGCCCTCAGCCACTCTGTAGCAAAGGTGTGGCGCAGGCCGTGAACCTTGCTCCGCAGCCCCGTGATGCCCACCTCCGCCTCCAGCTTTCTCAACAGGTTGTACAGCGAGGTCCTGGAGAATGGCTTCTTGATGCGTGTGACGAACAGGCCGTCAACTTTCGGGCCTCGGACCCTCTTGTACGCGTCAATGGCCGCTAGGGCTTCGTCACTCACCGGCACCCATCGCCATTTGCCCCCGTCCCGACCCTTGCCCAACACCCTGATCTTGTGGTTCT
>DIXP01000106.1 GCA_002436065.1 Chloroflexi bacterium UBA6077 | reverse complement strand
CCTCCCCCGCGGGGAGAGGGGGAGGATAGGCAGTTCGGCAAGGGGTCACTTGTGTGGAGTGGGGGTGCGGTGTAGAATGCCGCCGACTTCCGGAAGGGGGGGCAGCGAGGTGAAACGGTGGATCGGGTTTTCACTGGCGCTTGGGCTAGTGGCTTCTGGGCTGTGGCTGTCGGTAGGGCTGGAGATGCCGCACCTGTTGCTGTTTGGTGCCGGCCTCACCGGACTTGTTGGGATTGCGGCGGAGACCTTCCTTGACCGCGCTAACAACGCAGAGTTGCGGACACACCGCCAGGGCTTCATCCTGTGGGCAGCGCCAGGCCTGCTGGTGGTAGCGGGGCTGTGGTTGGTGGATCTGCTGCCGGGGGGCTATCTGCCGATGGTGTGCGGGGGGGGGGCGGCCATCGCGGCGCTGCTGCTGCTGGGGCTGAGCACGGGGTTGAGTCCCGAGGGTCGCTTCTACAGGATGGGGAGGTTCCTCGCGAACCTGGTGCTGTACCTGGTGGTGTTTCTGCTGTTCGCGCTGATCTACCAGACCAAGGAGCGCAGTCTCTTCACTGCCACCTCCATCGGTCTTGTGAGCTTCGTCGCCGCCCTGGAGATCCTGCGTCCTTCTCAGGGCAGCCAGGTCGCGGGTGTGCGCCTACCCGCAGTGGTGGCGTTGGTGGTGGCCGAGATGACATGGGCACTCAACTACTGGCCGGCGGGGGGTCTGATGGGAGGGGCGTTGCTGCTGCTCTGCTTCTACCTGTTCTCCGGCCTGTTTCTGGCAGTACAGGAGGGTGGCCTCGATCGGCGGATAGTGGCTGAGTATGGCATCGTGGGGGTGCTGGGAATAGTGGCGATTTCGTGGGCGATGCCCTGACGGCTCGTTGGAGTGGGAATGGACGAACGCGACCAAGAGGAATACGGACTGATGCTGGAGCTGGAGCAGCTGGAGACCATAAAGGAAGAGATGGAGGAGTTGGGGGTCTCCACGCTAGCGGAGGTGGAAGCCCGCATTGCCGAGTTGCACGCGAGGCTGGACGAGGAGCAGAAGGGGAAGTAGGCCGGGTTGGCGGGCGCTGTGGCGCGGACTTTGCGGGAAAACTGGCGGTCCCGCCACAGTGGAGGTGACAGGTGCCGGCATCGCTGAGGGGAGTGAAGGACCACGTGGAACTGGAGATCCTTCGCTATCACTCAGGATGACATAGGTGGGGCGCCTAAGATGATGGATGTTGAGGTCGCCCAGTATGGGGGCTATGTGGTGAGGCAACAGGGCGATTCTTGTGGGAGTGTTGTTGAAAGTGCTGGGGGCTTAGGGTAGAATGCCAGCCTTCCAACAGAGGGGCGTAAGGAGGGACTGACCGAAGATGGTGACCTTCCCCGAAGAGCGGCTGAGAGCGAAGCGACAGTTGTCGGAGCGGGCCATTGCGCTGGCCATGGCAAGTCGCTGGGAGGAGGCTGCTCAGGTTAACCGAGATCTGCTGGCTCTTTTTCCCGAGGATGTGGACGCACACAACAGGCTGGGCAAGGCCCTGTCCGAGTTGGGGCAGCTGGAAGAGGCTAAAGGCTTCTACAGTCGGGCTGCGACCCTCGATCCGACCAACGTCATCGCGATGAAGAACCTCCAGAGGCTGTCCAGGCTGGCAGTCGAGGAGAGGGTGTCGGCGCCGCCGACCAGGGTGGACCCCGCGCTGTTCATTGAGGAGAGCGGGAAGACGGTCATCACGATCCTGCTTAATGTTGCCAGTGCAGCAGTGCTGGCCAAGATGAGGGCGGGTGATCTGCTGGAGCTGCGTTGCGGGGAGCGCGCGGTCCAGGTGGTTGCCTCCACGGGGGAGATCATAGGGCAGGTCGAGCCCAAGCTGTCCAAGCGGCTGATGGGGCTGATCGAGGCCGGCAATCGCTACCAGACGGCGGTCACCAGCGTTGACGATCAGACGGTGAAGGTGATCATCCGCGAGGTGTACAAGAGCCCGAGTACGGCCGGCAAGGTCTCCTTCCCGTCGAAGGTCCCTACCGAGGTGTTCCGCGGTTACATCAAGGACAGCGTCCTCAAGTACGATCTGGACGACGAAGAGGATCTGGGGGAGGATGCAGACGAGGGGATCGAGCCTTCTGCCGAGGTAGAGCTGGGCGGGGAGGAGCCGGAGATCGTCGAGGAGCCCGAGCTGCCGGAGGATTAGCTGATGGCTGTCCGTGATGCAGGGCCGACGGCTGAATGGCGGTACTGGACAGCACTGGATGGGTAGCTGAAATGCTACTTGACGCGGGATGGTCGGCCTGGTAGGATATGGGCAGTCATGAAAGGAGGTGATGCGAATGGGTTCAGACAGTAGCTGTAGCGCGATGGCGCACCCGGTTCGCACATCTCGAGGGCTGGAGGCCGGGCTCTAGGGCTCGACGGGGCTTCTTGCTCCCGGATGTTGCATGGACCGAAAGCTAGGCGTCATCGCGCTTAGCGTCGATAGCCAGAGGAGGGTTTTCCTTCCTCTGGCTATTTTTTTCTTGCAGGGGTGTACGTGGAACAGGAGGACGGACCCCACCCCCCGGCCCCCTCCCCCGCGGGGAGAGGGGGAGAAGGACGGCACCCCGGGGTGGCGATCCCCAGGGGGAGAGGGGGATACATGGGGAGGGCAGGAGGACAGGGGTAAGTAGCATGTTGGGTGAGGGGGGTGTATGGCAGAGGGGGGATTTGTTGCTCCCGCGGGCTGGGTGATATACCACTTCGAGGAGACGTACTCCACCAACGACCTGGCGCGCGAGGCCGGCGAGGCAGGGGCGCCGGAGCGGTCGGTGTTCGTGGCCGACCACCAGACGAGGGGACGTGGCCGGATGGGGCGGAACTGGCTGGAGGAGTCGGGCAGTTCGCTGCTGTTCACCATCCTGTTCCGGCGCCGCCTCTCGGAGTCCTTCCTGCTGACGATGCTCTGCTCCGTCGCGGCGGCCGAGGCGATCGACCGGATGGCCGGAGTGAGGGTGGAGATCAAGTGGCCGAATGACCTGATGCTGCAGGGCCGGAAGCTGGCAGGGGTGCTGACGGAGACCAGCTGGCAGTTGACCGAGCCGTTCGCGGTGGTGGGGATAGGGATCAACGTGAACTTCGACCCGATAGGGGTGGATGGTATCCCCGATACGGCGACCAGCCTGCTGAGGGGGACGGGGCAGAGGGTTCACCGACAGCAGTTGCTGTACGAGATCCTGCTCCGGATCGACTCCTTCCTGGGCATGGACCCGCAGCGGGTGGAGCAGGAGGTGCAGTCCCGCTGGGCTGAGCGACTGTGGCATCGGAGGCAGAAGGTGGCGGTGGTTGAGGGGAGCCAGACGCTGGAGGGGGTGTTCGAGGGGGTGGCGGAGGACGGCGCGCTGCTGCTGCGGCTGGACGATGGGTCGCTGCAGGAGCTGCGGGTGGGGGATCTGGTGATCTAAGGGGTGGTGCGGAAGCGGTGGTAGACCTCGGAGGATAGCCAGGTGGTGACCATCTTCTGGAACGGCTTCTCGTTCATGAACCGGATGAACAGGTCCTCGTTCTGGTCCATCCGCTCGACGAAGAGGGTCTCCAGCAGGTTCCGGAAGACCAGCTCGAACTTGTCGCCGGGGTTCACAGCCGCAGCTTGCTGGAGGGTTTCGTCGGCGATGGCCGCCTCGACGATCTGATCGAAGAAGAGCTGGTCCGCAGGCTTGAAGTCGGTGCCGAAGCGCTCGTTCAAGAGGTCTATCAGCGTCGACAGCGGCACGGCTTCCTCGCGGACCATGCCGCTGCCCACCTCGGAGGGGCCGTCCAGCGGCTGTGCGTAGCCCTGGCTCAGGTCTATGGAGCCCTCGCCGATCTTCTGTAGGCGGTAGTACTCCAGACGCACCTCATCGTCGAACTGGTAGGCCGAATCGCTCCGGCGCCTGGGCAGCTTCGCGCCGAGGTGGCGGAGGAAGACGTACAGCTTTTCGAGGTCCGAGTCCTGGTAGGGGATGATCTGGCTTAGGAAGCCGTACAGGTTGCGGAATGCCTGCTGCTTCCCCCGCCACAGCTCCGCCTCGTCCTCGTTTTCCCGTTGGCGGGCCGAGAAGCGGGAAACCGCGGGGTCCAGCGCCGCGTTCATGGAGCGGTGGTCCGCGGCGCTCTGCTGCTGCTTGGGCGCGAAGTAAACCGCGCAGAAGCGCTCCATCTCCTCAGGCAGATAGATGCTGGAGGCGTCCAGCTCCCCCTTGATCCCGTACATGTGGGCCGGGTCGACCTCCTCGCCCATCTCGGCACCCTCGTAGTAGGTCTTGAAAGCCTCGCGGATCTCCTCACGATCGTTCACGAAATCGAGGACGAAGGTGTCCTCCTTCAGGGGGTGGGTGCGGTTGAGGCGGGAGAGGGTCTGCACGGCCTGGATGCCCGCCAGCCGCCGGTCCACGTACATGGTGTGGAGGAGGGGCTGGTCGAAGCCGGTCTGGTACTTCTCGGCGACCAGGAGGAGCTGGTACTCCTGGGTGGCGAACTTCTCGGGTAGCTCCCTCTCCCGGATGCCCAGGTTCATGCCCTCCTCGGTGTAGGTCACATCCTGGAGCTTGTCGTCCTGGACGGTGCCGGAGAAGGCCACGAGGGTCTTGATGGGGTAGCCTTTGGCCTGGATGTAGCGGTCGAAGCTCTGCTTGTAGCGCACCGCCTCCAGCCGCGAGCCGGTCACCACCATCGCCTTCGCGCGGCCCCCGATCTTGTGGCGGGTGGACGCGTGGAAGTGCTCCACCATGACCTCGGTTTTCTGGGCGACGTTGTGGGGGTGCAGCTTCATGAAGCGCGCCAGCGCCCTGGCCGCCCTCTTCCGCTCCACGTTCGGGTCGTCCTCGCAGGCCTTGAGCAGCTTGAAGTAGGAGGCGTAGCTGGTGTAGTGCTTCAGCACGTCCAGGATGAAGTGCTCCTCGATGGCCTGGCGCATGGTGTAGCGGTGGGCCGGCTGCCCGTTCTGGCCGAAGACGGCGAGGGTCTTGTGCTTGGGGGTGGCGGTGAAGGCGAAGAAGCTGAGGTTGACCTGCTTTCCCCGCTTGGCCATGCTCCGGAACAGCTCCTCCATGCGGTCAAGACCCTCCTCCTCCGCCCGCTGCCTGGCCTCCTGGAGCAGGGCCTCGCCGCCCAGCACCCCCTTGAGGTCGCCGGCCGCCTCGCCACCCTGGGAGCTGTGGGCCTCGTCGATGAGGACGGCGCAGCGCCGGGTGGGGAGGGCGCCGGTGCCCTTCTCCCCCCGCTCCTCCGCCATCTTAAGAAGCTGGCGGGAGACGAAGGGGAACTTCTGGAGGGTGGTGATGATCACCGGCACGGCGCTCTCCAGCGCCTCGGCAAGCTGGCGCGAGCTTTCGTCGATCTTCTGGACCACGCCCCTTTTGTGCTCGAACTGGTAGATGGTGTCCTGAAGCTGCTGGTCCAGGACGACCCGGTCGGTGACCACGATGACGCTGTCGAAGACGCGCCGGTTGTCGGCGTCGTGGAGGGAGGCGAGGCGGTGGGCGAGCCAGCCGATGGTGTTGCTCTTGCCGCTGCCCGCCGAGTGCTCCACGAGGTAGTTGTGGCCCACGCCGTCGCGCCGGGCCGCGTCCACGAGGAGGCGGACGGCCTCGAGCTGGTGGTAGCGGGGGAAGATCATCGTCTCCCGTTTCACCTTGCGACCCTGGTCGTCGCGCCTCTCGTCGATCTGGAGGTGGACGAAGCGGGCCAGCAGGTCGAGGAGGCTGTCACGCTGGAGGACCTCTTCCCAGAGGTAGGCGGTGCGGTAGCCGCGGCCGGCCGGGTCGGGAGGGTTGCCGGCGCCGCCGTTGTGCCCCTTGTTAAAGGGCAGGAAGTGGGTGGCGGGCCCCGCCAGGCGGGTGGCCATGAAGACGGCCTCGGTGTCCAGGGCGAAGTGCACGAGGGTGCGCCGCTTGAAGTCGAAGATCGGCTCCCGGGGGTCCCGGTCCTGCCGGTACTGCCGGCAGCCTTCCTCGACGGTCTGGCCGGTGAGGGGGTTCTTCAGCTCAGCCGTAGCGATCGGAATGCCGTTCAGGGTGAGGGTGAGGTCCAGGGACGCCTCGGAGCGGGGCGAGTAGTGGAGTTGGCGGGTGATGCCGAGGCGGTTGGCGGCGTAGCGGGCCTCCATCTCCGGGTTGAGGGCGTGGGCTGCCTTGAAGAAGGCCACACGGAGGGTGCGGCCGTAGCACTTGAAGCCGTGGCGGAGGGTCGCCAGGGAGCCGTTGAGGTCCATCCACTTGCAGAGATCGGTTAGGACCTGGCCTGAGGTGTTGGGGCCGAGCAGGGCCTCGAGTTTGGCCCACTCCGCGGGCTGGGTCTCCCGGATAAAGGAGAGGACGACCTCCGGAAAGATCGCCCGCTCACGATCGAAGCCGTCCCGCTGGACGGACTGGTAGCCGTTGGCCAGCAGGTGGGCCTCGATGACGGATTCGAAGGCGATTTCCCTCGTGTGCGTCATGGTTGCTGCCCCAGGACAAACCGTGCACGCTCGCGCCGAAGCATCTCGAAGGGCGTCACGCACTTGATGCCAAGACCTATGCAGGCGTTGGGGATCTTTATCCTCCTGGTCGAGGGGGAGGCTATCTCGTGGGTGACCACCGTGTAACCGTGGGCGAGCGCGTGGGCCACCAGGTAGTAGTCGGCCAGTTGAAGGAAGGTGCTTACGGCGGCGGGCTCGTAGCGTTGACTCGTCGCCCAAGTGCTGACCGAACCGAGAGCCGGCAGGATGGCAGAGTCCGGTTTGAGAAAGAAGCCGGTACCGCGTTGCGCTGCCCGGGCAGTCAGTTCGTCCGAGCCCGCATCGATTTCGTCGCCGACCTTCTCGATGCTGAAGACCCTTTCGGCCGCGTTGCTCGCGATGAGCCAGTCCCAGAAGGCCGGACAGAAATCGAGGCCGTAGTGGAGGTTCTTGGCCTGCATGAACACGTTGGCGTCGAGGAGATAGGCCATCAACAAACCTCCAGATTCTGTCCGAGCTGGTGGAAGGTCGAGAGCTTGGAAAGACCGAGCAGGCGGAAGGCATCGCGATGGAGTGTCTGGCCCTCAAGGGTGCTGGCAACGAGGGCGCGAGCGAAACGCTTGCTGACCCGAGCTGCCTGCGTGAGATAGAAATTGCCGCCGCTTCCTTTGGGGATAGCCCGAAGGCGGGCCAGTTCCTCCTGATATGCCTGCCAGAATTGATCCCTGGTCAGGAGTCCGGCGTCGTGGATTCGGCGCAAGATGACCAGGGTGCTGACCTTGAAGCGGCGCGCCAGCCGGTCGACCTCGGTGCGCATCTCGGCGCTCTCCCGGTACTCCTCTCGCAGGAGGGCGAGCGGTACGAGCAGTTCAGCTGCGACCCGGTTGCACCAACGCTCCACCTGGTGGTCGGGCATCAGCGATGGCTGGGCGTCCGAGACGGCAGACTGCCCGATCCAGTGGTGTGCCAGCTCGTGGGCGAGAGTGAACATCTGGGCGGCTTTGGTGTCGGCGCCGTTGATGAACACCAGCGGCGCCAGGTCGTCCGCCATGGCGAAGCCTCGGAACTCGTCGGGATCGAGACGCCGCCGGTTGTTGTTGAGCACGACGCCGCTGCACATGACGAGGATGCCTAGCGCCTCCGCCTGATCGATGAAGCGGCGTAACGCGTCGGTCCAGGTCGGGAGCTGGCGGCGTTCCTCGACTTCGAACCCGAGCTTGTGCCGAAGGTCGGCCGCAGCCATCTCGACGTCGTCCCCTACACTCAGGGAGCCCACGAAGGGGAGCGGCGCCTCGCCCAGGGAGCGTGCGTGGTCGCGGTACCACTCCTGGCGCTGCTGGCAAAGGTAGAGGGTTTCTAACAGGTCGGGGCTCGGGCGACAGGGGCGCTGGGCGCCGATGGTGCGGAAGTCCGGGATCGGAACTCGCTCGACGGGCGGCTCCTGGAGGAAGAGGTAGCCGACAGGGGCGCGGGTGGCGCGGGCGAAGTCTTCGAGCTGTCTGAGGGTCGGGCGCGCCTCGCCGCGCTCCCAGGCATCGAGCTGGGGGAAACGGTCGGAGAGCACGGCGAGGCTCAGCCCGCTGCGCTCGCGCGCCCAAATCAGCAGCTCCGGCTTCACATCGACACGCGTCATGGTCTCGTCTCGACCTCGCCTTTATTGTAGACCAGATGTTCGTCTATCGCACAGCCGCCTGGAGGTCGAGCTTGCCGGTGACGGCCGCGGCGATGAGGGCGGCGCGGCGCTCCTTGAGCAGGGCGATGGTACGTTCGGCGGACGCGCGGAGGGCGTCCAGCTTGGCGGTCTCGGCTGCGATGTGGGCGACGATGGTCTCCTGCTCCAACAAGGGGGGAATGGGAATCCAGGCGTTGCGCACCGAATCCTGCCCTATGTTCTGCATAGAATTGCTGGCTCCTGTGGCGTCGCGCTCGAAGGTGTGTCGGCCAGGTGAGGATCGTAGGAACATGACGAGATACTCTTTGCTGAGACGAGATTCGTCAACCTGGAGCCGATACAGCTTGTCACACAGCAACAGATGCGGCCGAACAGTTCGAACCAAGGCTGTGCTTCCAAGAAGTTCTGTCGTGTTTGCTCGGCTCATCAGAACGTCGCCGGGTTGGATCTCGTACTCAACGAGTGGCTCTGTGCCCTCAGGCAAACGCTTGTTCTCTTCAGCAGCGAACTCCCATCCGTTGACGCAGCCGACCTTGAGCACGCCCCACTCATATGACGTTGCTTCAGTATTGTCACACTGGGGTGACCAGCCCTGTTCCAGCGCATTGAGATGGTACTTGAGCCGCTCCATCCTCCAGTGCGCTGGGATCTCGCCGAGCCAGGGGATGCCGGAGTCGCGGAGGGGGGCGTTGGGGTTTAGGCCCCGGGTGACGGCGTGGGTGATTAGGGCGCGACGCTTCTCTGCCAGCAGGGTCAACAAGTGCTCTTTGGCGGCGATCAGACTGTCGAGTCGTGCGGTCTCCACGTCGAGGTAGTTCGCGATGGCGCGTTGCAGCAGCAGTGGAGGGACAGCAATCGAGTAGTCCCTAATGAACTCCTCAGGCACGCGCTTCTGCCCAGCCGCGCCCGTCATTGCAGCCTCACCAAGTCGTCGGAATGGTTGGCTGGTTGTGACGTAGTATAGGAAACGTCCATCCAACTCGGACTCGGGACTGAGGACGTGCAATTCAGTCGTGCCGTAACCCACACCATTGAGAGTGCTTCGGACAAGGGCTCCCTTTCCGTTCTCGAAGCATGGTGTGATCTTCGCTACGATGATGTCGCCATCAAAGAACAGGGTGTACCCACTGCGGACCTCATCAATCGGTCGGATCGAGGAGAGATCCAGTTCGCCATGCAGTCCGACAGCCTCCATTGGGAGAAAGGTCACCTGTGAAACCGCAGAGAGCCTGTACCGCTGCTCTGGCGTGAGGGTCCGTCGCGTCAGGAAGCGAATGCGCTTCGTCGGCCATGCATCCCTCTCTGGATGACTCACGCCGTCACCTCGCCGAGCAGCCGCAGGAACTCCTCTTCGGCCCGCTTGAGGTCGGCGTCGATCTCCGCCAGGGGGCGGGGTGGGGTGTAGCGGTAGAAGTGGCGGTTGAAGCTGATCTCGTAGCCGACCTTGTCCCTGGTGCGGTCCATCCAGGCGTCGGGGACGTGCGGCAGGACCTCCCTCTCGAAGTAGGCGTCGATGTCCTGCTTGAGGGGGACGTTCTCGAAGTCGCGGAGGTCGGGGTCGGGCTCGTAGCCGCCGTTGGATTGCCGCACCGGCTCGGCCTCGGGGTCCTTCTGGGTGAAGAGGTTGCGGAATAGTCGCTGCTCGGGGGCCTTCCAGCGGGAGTTGTTCCTGGCGAGAAGCCGTTGGATGCGCGACCACACGGCGTTCCAGTCGCGCTGGGGCTTGCGGCCGAGGGCCTGGTCGATGGCCTGCAGATCGTCCAGGAGGTGGGGGCATTCGGCGAGGAAGCGGGCCTTCGCCTCGTCCGCCATCTGGCAGCGAAGCCGCAGGGGCCGTTCGACGGTGACGCGGGTGTAGCCGAAATCGCTGTTGTCGAAGAGCTTCACGGTGTCGCCATCCTCGAGGCGGCCGTATAGCCGCACGATCTCAGAGAGTTGGTCGCGGCCGTCCTCCTGCTCTCCGATCTTGCGCCGTTTGTCGCCGAGGCTGCGGCGCAGGGGGACGTAGAACTCCCGTGCGTCCAGCAGTTGGATCTTGCCCTTGCGCCGCTCTTCCTTGCGGTTGGTGACGATCCAGACGTAGGTGCCGATGCCGGTGTTGTAGAACATCTGCTCCGGCAGGGCGATGATGGCCTCCAGCCAGTCGTTCTCGATGATCCACTTGCGGATGTCGCTCTCGCCCGAGCCCGCGCCGCCGGTGAAGAGGGGCGAGCCGCTGAAGACGATGGCGAGGCGGGAGCCGTGCTTACGCTGTGCGGGCAGCAGCGGCTCGAACTTGCGGATCATGTGCTGGAGGAAGAGGAGGGAGCCGTCGTTGACGCGGGGCAGGCCGGCGCCGAAGCGGCCGGCGAAGCCGAGCTTATCGTGCTCCCGCTGGATCTCCTTCTGCTGCTTCTTCCAGTCCACGCCGAAGGGCGGGTTGGCTAGGAGGTAGTCGAAGCTCTCTCCGGCGAACCTGTCGTCGGTGAAGCTGTCGCCGTAGCGGACGTTTTCCCCACCGCCGTTGTGGTTGATCTGCTTCATCAGCATGTCGGAGGCGGCGGTGGCGTAGGCGCGCTTGTTGTAGTCCTGGCCGTAGACGTAAAGCTGGGCGGAGGGGTGGTGATCCCGCAGGTAGTTCTGGGCCTCGGCGAGCATGCCGCCGGTGCCGCAGGCGGGGTCGAGCAGCTTGCGGGCGGTGCCGGGGGTGGCCAGGAGGTGGTCGTCCTCGATGAAGAGTAGATTGACCATGAGGCGGATCACCTCGCGCGGGGTGAAGTGGTCGCCCGCGGTCTCGTTGGCGAGCTCGTTGAAGCGGCGGATGAGGTTTTCGAAGATCAGCCCCATCTGCTCGTTGGGTACGGAGTCCGGGTGGAGGTCCACCTCGCAGAACTTGGACACCACGAGATAGAGGATGTTCGCCTCGCGCATCTTCTCGATCTCGCCGGTCAGCTCGAAGGACTCGAAGATGTCGCGGACGTTTTGGGAGAAGCCGTTGAGGTAGCTGACCAGGTGGCGGTCTATGTTGTCAGGGTCGCCCTTGAGCTGTTCGAGGGAGAGGGGCGAGCGGTTATGGAAGGGCTGGCCGGCCGCCCTGTTCAGGACGGCGTCCAGGGCTTCGTTCTCCAGCCGCCCTTCGTAGCGCCGGTGCTCGGCCAGGACGTGGTCTTTGGTGGGGGCCAGGACGCAGTCGAAGCGGCGGAGCACGGTCATGGGGAGCATGACGCGCTCGTACTGCGGCGGGCGGTAGGGCCCGCGCAACAGGTCGGCTATCTGCCAGATCAGGTTGGCGAAGTAGTTGTGGTCGGGCATGGTGCGACTCCGCGGTTGGCTGGGATGGTTGGACGGTCCGCCGGAACGGGAACGGCGGTGATGGCGTAGGGCGCCAGGGCACTTCGGCTCATGAGATGGGCGAGCGGGCAGGTTGTATGTTGTACGCGAGGGTGGCGGTGTGTCAAGCGCTTCGTGCCCGTCTACCACATTTGTTGTAGTGGGGGCACAAGCAGTCCCCAGGGTGTTGTGGTGGAACCACTCTATTCGTCGTAGATGGGAATCCGTCGCTGGTTGGATGCCCACAGGGGTCGGTGCCGCTATCCTGCAGCCATGAAGGAAACGGTTGGCGAAGATGCTTCAACCGATATCAGGAGGATAGGGATGGAGAAGCGGCTATACCGGAGTCGGAAGGAATCGATGATCGGCGGAGTGTGCGGTGGGCTGGGGGAGTACCTGGGTATCGACCCTACACTGGTCCGCATACTGTTCGTCCTGGCAGTGATGACCGGGATGACCCTCCTGGTCTATCCGCTGTTGTGGATCGTTATTCCCCAGCAGCCGGCGGAGGAGCAGGTTTAGGGTTCGCCACAGTGTCTTGGCAGGTGCTGGCGTGCTGAACGTGGCGAGAGGGGTGTACCTGTGACAGGAGATCCTTCGCTGCGCTCCTACAAAAATGAATCGTGCTCACCCTCCAACAGGAGATCCTTCGCTCGACGCTCAGGATGACAGGGGGGAGAGGTTCAGGATGACAGTTGTAGCGAGCATCTTTTCATTGTTTCAAGTGGCCCGCTAGGGCCATGGGTTGCTCAGGATGACAGGGGGGTGGGCTCGGGATGACAGTAGGGCGGGATGGGGGCAGGGCCTTTTAGTTCTGCGTCTGGCCCTCACCCCGACCCTCTCCCAGAGGGAGAGGGAGGCGTCAGAATCGCCTCTCCCTCTGGGAGAGGCCGCCCGAAGGGCGGGTGAGGGCGGCGCTAGGAGCAGAGAAGCAGGAGAACTAAAAGGCCCTGGGGATGGGAGTCTCGGGATTGACTAGGGGAGGAGATAGGATGGAAAGGCGGTTGTATAGAAGCCGGACGGATGTGATGATCGGAGGCGTCTGCGGGGGGTTGGCCCAGTACCTGGGTACGGATTCCACGCTGATACGGCTGGTCTTCGTCGTTCTGGGGTTCACCGGGACGGGGCTGTTGCTGTACCCGGCGATGTGGCTGATAGTCCCGAAAGAGGGGCAGGGCGAGGGGAGCCCCAGCGATACCTTGAAATCCGGCGCATCGGAGATGGTGGAGCAGGCCGGTGCCCTGGGTGAGAGGCTGCAGGGCGGTTCGGGCGACTCGAACTCCCGCGGCAGGGCGTTCGCCGGCGCGGCTCTCGTGCTCTTCGGGTTCGTGCTACTTGTCCAGAACCTCCACATCGGCTGGCTGCGATGGATCAACTTCGACCTGGTGTGGCCGCTACTGCTGATCCTGGGCGGTGTGATGCTGATCCATCGCCGGATCAAGACGGCATAGAGAGGGGGAGAGATGGAAGACCGACCGCTGCCGCAACGTCGGGGGGGACTACTGTTTCCCCTCCTTCTGATAGCGATGGGAACCCTGTTTCTGCTGAACAACCTGGGAATAGTGAGCTGGACTGTTTGGCGGGTTATCGGCCAGATGTGGCCCGTTCTGCTGATAGCCATCGGGCTGGATATCCTGCTGAGGGGCTATCTGGGAACTGGAGCCAGGGCTACGATGGTCTCCCTCCTGATCATGGTGGTGGTGCTGGGCGCAGCCGGAGCAGCAGCCATCGCCGTCCCCGCAGGCACCATCCTCGGTAGGGAGCTGGGTGGCCCCATCCTGGGAGGGCATTGGTAGGATCCAGATCCCAAGAAGTAGATCTACTGTAGCTAGCGAGCATTACCTTGCGGGAGGCGCATCAACGTTGATGCGCCTCCTTTGCCGTTCTTCGGGGGACACTATGAGACTTCCGAGAGCTACAGTAATTCCCTCAAGCTGTGGCCGGTGTGGGAGCCGGGGGTTTGGGCGACCTGTTCGGGGGTGCCCTGAGCGACCAGTCTGCCCCCCGCCGCACCGCCTTCCGGTCCAAGGTCGATGACCCAATCGGCTGTTTTTACCAGCTCCAGGTTGTGTTCTACGACTACCACACTGTTGCCCGCATCCACGAGCCGCTGCAGCACCCCTAGCAAGCGGGCGATATCGGCCAGGTGCAGGCCGGTGGTGGGTTCGTCGAGCAGATAGAGGGTGCGGCCGGCGACACGGCGGCCCAGCTCCTTCGCCAGCTTTACGCGCTGGGCTTCGCCGCCCGAAAGGGTGGTGGCGGGCTGGCCGAGCTGGAGATAGCCCAGGCCGACGTCGGACAGCACCCGGAGGCGGGAGAGGGCGGCGGGAACATCCTCGAACAGCGCCAGGGCTTCCTCGACCGTCATATCGAGGACCTGGGAGATGTCGTGGCCACGGTAACGCACCGCGAGCGTCTCGCGGGTGAAGCGGCGTCCGTGGCAGGCCGGGCAGCGCACCTCCGCGTCGGGCAGGAGCTGCATCTTGACGGTCAGGACGCCGGTGCCTTCGCAGCGCTCGCAGCGCCCGCCGGGGACGTTGAAGGAGAAGTGGCGGGCGGATAACCCCCGGCGGCGAGCCTCAGGGGTAGCCGCAAAGGCTTCGCGGATCGGGGTAAACGCATCGGAATAGGTCGCGGCGTTCGAGCGCGGGATGCGCCCGATGTGGTCCTGGTCAATGGTGATGACTTTATCGAGATGCTCGCAGCCTTCGATGGCGTCGTGCTCGCCGGGGGCATCGCCCGAACCGTACAGCCGCCGGCGGAGGGCGCGGTCGAGGACATCGAATACCAGCGAGGATTTTCCGGATCCGGATACACCCGTCACGGCGACCAGCAACCCCAGCGGCAGCCGCACGGTGAGGTTCTGGAGGTTGTGCTGGCGAGCGCCGTGGACCGTAATGGCCCGCCCGTCGGGCTCGCGGCGGCGCTGGGGGATGGGGATGGATGCCCTCCTGGCCAGGTAGTCACCGGTGATGGACCCAGGCTGCGCGGCAACTTCGGCCGGTGTACCGGCAGCGACCACCTGCCCGCCATGCTTGCCGGCGCCCGGGCCGAAGTCGACGACGTAATCCGCGGCGGCGATCATCTCCAGGTCGTGCTCGACGACTAGGACGGTGTTGTCAAGATCGCGCAAGCGGCGCAAGACGCCGATCAGGCGGTGGGTGTCGCGATTGTGCAGCCCGATGGTCGGCTCGTCGAAGACGTAGAGGACGCCGCTCAACCCCGAGTCGAGCAGGGAGGCCAGGCGCAGACGCTGGGCTTCACCGGCGGAGAGGGTCGGCGAAGAGCGGTCCGGGGTGAGGTAACCGGCGCCGACCTCGACCAGCCGGGCGATGCGCACCGCTAGATCGGCCAGGATGGGTCCGGCGACGATCATTTCATCTGGAGTGAGAAGGACGGGGAGAGCGTCCAGCCAGGCGCCGAGATCGGTGAGCGGCAGCCGCGAGAGGGCGATGATGGTCTGCCCGTGGAGGGTGACGACCCGGCTCTCGGGACGCAGCCGCGTGCCGGCACAGTCGGGACAGCTCTGGGTGACCAGGAACTCCTCCATCTTGGCGCGGTAGTCGGCGTCCTGGATCCGTTCGGCGTAGCGGCGCAGCAGATTGGTGGCAATGCCCTCGAAGCGCCCCTCGCGGACCAGGGTTGGCGGCTCGACCTCGGGGAAGTGGCGGCGGAAGGTGGGGCTATCCACGCCAAAGAGCAGCAGGTCGTGCTGCGGCTGGGTGTAGTCCTTGACCGGGAGCGACAGGTCGAATTCGAACCCGTAGCGGCGCGCGGCCGCCCGCAGGGTGGGTGAGTAGTAGTTGACCAGATGGGTGTCCCAGCCGGAGACGGCGCCATCCGTGATGCCCTTTTCCTCGTCGACCAGCCGTTTGACGTTGGCCTGCTGGACGATGCCCAGGCCGGTGCAGGTTGGACAGGCGCCTTCGGGTTTGTTGAAGGAGAAGTGAGCCATGCCGATCTCCGGAATAGGCGCGCCGCAGTGGGGGCAGGGAAAGGTTTCTTCCAGAGCGGCGGCATCGTCGTCGGCGCTGGATTCAGCTTCCCATTCTGCGTTGGAAGGGTCGAAGGAGGGCGGGACGTCCTTTCCGCAGGCCGGGCAGGGGCGGTGTCCCAGGCGAGCGAACAGCACGCGCAGGTAGGTGTAGACGTCGGTGGCAGTGCCAAGGGTGGAGCGCGGGCTGTGGTTGGTGAGGTGTTGGTCCACGCTGATGGATGGGGAGAGGCCGGTGATGGAATCTACCGGGGGTTTCGCTAACCCGAAGGCGGCCATGCCTAGGGACTCTATGTACTGGCGCTGACCCTCTTTGTGAAGGATGTCGAACCCCAGGGTGGATTTGCCCGAACCGGACAGACCGGTAAGGACGACGAGCTTGTTCTTTGGGATTGTGAGGGTGATATTTTTCAGATTGTGCAGCCGTGCGCCGCGAATAGTGATTTCAGCAGTCATCTGACCTCCAGGGCAGATAGATAGATTGGAGGCGGAGTATGTGCCGCCTGTACTGTCTCACCTACACCATCCCTCCTGCCGCTCCTCGGCACAGCCATACTAACAAATTGTCCTGTCCGATTTCCCGGGGGCACTATAGAGTGTACACCAGTGGGGCTACTGATCTCTGCACGGGACGCTAAACGTAGTTGGCATGCGGCTCCATGGAACGGATGGGCGGTTCGCGAACCGACCCTACACGAGGTTCAGGCAGCCATGCAACACGAGGTTCAGGCAGCCACAAACGTGTACCAGGACCCGACCGGGGCTAGCTGCTTGGTGCCGTGGGTTGGGGGCTATCTGCCTCGCCCTCTGGTGGCGCCGAGGAATGGGGAGCCGGCGCCGAGCAGGAAGCCGAAGTCGTACCAGTTGCCACTGCGGGCAAGGTCGTAGAAGGGGAACTCACTCCAACCGCCGAATGCGTGCACGATCAGGACGATCCAGGCGGTGATGCCGTTCCAGAAGCCCCAGAAGACGTCTGTCCACTCCATGGTGGTTCTCTCCTTGAATGCCGCCGGTGCAGTACCGGTTGGCGGCCTACTGAGTTGGATGACAGGGTGCAGGCCCTTGTCCTAAGAGGACGAGGGGGCGCCATGTGCTGCCAGACAGGTCTGTGTGATGACCGTTGGGTTGGGCGTCACGCTGCCAGGATAGAGCTGAACTGCTCCGGCGTCATCGCCAGAATCGCGTATTTGCAGTAATCAGCATCTGCGACATTTGTCGTATCAGGCCTATGGGTGTGCAGCGAGGCAGCTCTGGGGTATGTAGCTGAGCCTGCCAAAGCCTGGCATCGGGGGGCGGGCTGTGATAGAATCCAGGCGTCACAAATGCCTTGCGCGGTCCAGGAGGCTCCTCTTGAAATTCGGCGTGATAGTGTTCCCTGGCATAAATTGCGACAGGGACACTCACCACGTGCTGCATACGGTCTTCGAGCAGCCGGTCCACTATCTCTGGCACGAAGAAACCGACCTATCCTCTTACGACTGCATAGTCCTTCCGGGTGGCTTCTCCTACGGGGACTACCTGCGTGCGGGGGCAATTGCCCGATTCTCGCCGGTGATGCAGTCGGTAGAGCGGTTCGCGAAGAGTGATGGGTTGGTGCTGGGTATCTGCAACGGCTTCCAGATATTGCTGGAGGCTGGGTTGCTGCCGGGCGCTATGCTCCACAACGACCATCTCCAGTTCCGCTGTTCCTGGGTCCACACGCGGGTGGAATCCACCGACTCGCCCTTTACCTCGGCCTGCGAGAAGGGCCAGCTGCTGAAGCTGCCCATCGCGCACGGCGAGGGCAACTACTATGCGCCGCCGGAGATGCTTGACCGGCTGGAGAGCAGGGGGCAGGTGCTGCTCCGGTACTGCGACGAGGATGGACGGGTCAGCGCGGAGGCCAACCCCAACGGGGCGCTGCGCAACATCGCGGGGGTCTGCAACGAGGGGCGGAACGTGTTTGGCCTGATGCCGCACCCTGAGCGATGCTGCGAGGCGATGCTGGGGAGCGAGGACGGGCGGTACATCTTCAGGTCTATCCTGGGGCGGGCCGGTGCGAAAGAGGATGGACAGGATAGACGGATAGGACGCAGAGACGCGGGAACGGCCCTCACCCTGACCCTCTCCCAGAGGGAGAGGGAATCCTCGGGACTCGGCGCTCGGCACTCAGCGCTGAGCGAGGGAGGGGACGATGGGCGTTAGCCGAGAGGTGCTGGAGGAGGTCGCGCTCACGCAGGCGGAGTACGACTTGGTGGTGGCGAAGCTCGGTCGGGAGCCGAACATGGTGGAGCTTGGGATGTTCGGCGCGATGTGGAGCGAGCACTGCGGCTACAAGAACTCCAGGCCCGTGCTCAAGCTGTTCCCCACGAAGGGCCCGAGGGTTCTACAGGGCCCGGGCGAGAACGCCGGCGCCATCGACATTGGGGATGGGCTGGCGGTGGTGATGAAGATCGAGTCGCACAACCACCCGAGCGCTGTGGAGCCCTACCAGGGGGCGGCCACGGGGGTGGGCGGCATCGTTCGCGACATATTCACGATGGGTGCGAGGCCCATTGCCATTCTGGACTCCCTCCGATTTGGCCCCCCATCCGAGCAGCGCAACCGATACCTCACTTCCGGCATCGTGGCCGGCATAGCCGGTTATGGCAACTGCATCGGCGTCCCCACGGTGGCGGGCGAGGTGTACTTCGAGGATAGCTACTCCGGCAACCCGCTCGTGAACGCGATGTGCGTGGGGCTGGTGAAGGCCGACCGGCTGATGCGGGCGGAGGCCAGCGGGGCCGGCAACCCGATGATCCTGGTTGGGGCCGACACCGGGCGCGACGGCATCAACGGGGCGACGTTCGCCTCGGTGGAGCTGAGCGAGAAGTCCCAGGAGCGGCGGCCGGCGGTGCAGGTGGGGAATCCCTTCATGGAGAAGCTGCTGATAGAGGCGTGCCTGGAGCTGCTGGAGACCGACTACGTGGTCGGGATGCAGGACCTGGGCGCGGCCGGACTGACGAGCTCCTCCGTGGAGATGGCCGGCCGGGGCGGGTGCGGCATAGACATCGACCTGCTGAAGGTCTCTCGCCGCGAGGAGGGGATGACCCCCTACGAGCTGATGCTCTCGGAATCGCAGGAGCGGATGCTGGTGGTGGCGAAGCGGGGCTGCGAGGAGCAGGTGCAGAAGCTGTTCGCCCGGTGGGGGCTGCACTCGGACCTGATCGGGATGGTCACGGACGACGGTTTGGTGCGGGTGCGCGAGGGCGAGAGGGTGGTGGCGGAGATCCCCGCGCCGCTGCTGACCGATGAGGCGCCGGTGTACCACCGTGAGGGGGTGCGGCCGACCTGGATAGTGGAGGCTCAGCGGTTCGACCCGGCCTCCCTGCCGGTAAGGGCGGACTACAGCGGGACGCTGCTGGAGTTGCTGGCCTCGCCGAACCTGTGCAGCCGCAAGGGCATCTTCCAGCAGTACGACCACATGATCCAGACCAACACGGTGGTGCTGCCCGAGGAGGGTGACGCGGCGGTTCTCCGGATCAAGGGGACGGGCAAGGGGATCGCGCTCACCACGGACGGGAACGGCCGGTACTGCTACCTGGAGCCGAAGTGGGGCGGGATGATCGCGGTGGCCGAGGCGGCGCGCAACCTGGTGTGCGTTGGGGCGGAGCCGATGGCGGTCACGGACTGCCTGAACTATGGCAATCCGGAGAAGCCCGAGGTGTTCTACACACTGAGGGAGAGCGTGGCCGGGATGGCCGAGGCGTGCGAGGTGCTGGGTACGCCGGTGATCAGCGGCAACGTGAGCCTGTACAACGAGAACAACGGCTCTGCGATCTACCCGACGCCGGTGATCGGGATGGTGGGGCTGCTGGAGGACGTGACCCGGACCGCGAGGGTGGGGTTCCGGGACGCGGGCGACCTGGCGGTGCTGCTGGGGCGGAGCGGAGACGACCTGGGGGGGACGGAGTACCTGAAGCTGGCCACGGGCGAGGCGAAGGGGGTCCCACCGAGGATAGATTTGGAGACCGAGGCTCGGGTGCAGCGTTGCTGCCTGGAGGCCGTTCGGTCGGGGCTGGCCAGGTCGGCGCACGACTGCTCCGACGGGGGGCTGGCGGTGGCGCTGGCGGAATGCTGCATGGCCGGCGGGGTGGGGCTGAACTGTCCGGAGGACACCCTGAGGGGGTTGCTGGAGCGGGACGGCTGCCGGGTGGACTCCCTGCTGTTCGGGGAGAGCCAGTCGCGGATCGTGCTGTCTGTGGCGCCGGATAGGCTGGCCGAGTTGGAGAAGATGGCCTCGGGGGGGGGCGTCCCGCTGGCGGTGCTGGGCACCGTGGGTGGGGAGCGGCTCCGGCTGGGGAAGATGGTAGAGCTGCCTGTATCTGAGATGCGGAGCGCGTGGAGCGAGGCGTACCGCAGGATGATGAGCGAGTAGACAGGGGTCTGCGCGAAGTGGGCGGGTTAGCGTGTCGTTCCTGGCGTAGGGCGGGGGTTTATCCCCTGCCGCCCGGCGNNCCGTGGGCGGAAGGGGACAAGCCCCTTCCCTACGGGACATTAGGGAATGCGGAAGGGGACAAGCCCCTTCCCTACGCGGGACGTTGGGGAATTCGGAACGCCACGAAGTTGACTAGTGTATGCCAACAGGTGGCAGGGCACAGGGCCCTGCACTACGGGATTAGGCGTCGGCGATAGATGGTCGTCAAAGGCGACGTGCCTGGGAGCGCTTGGGGGGATTTGGATGGCTGAACTGCACGAAGCCTGCGGCGTGTTTGGGATCTTCGCGCCGGGCGTGGATGTCGCTCGGATTACCTTCTTCGGTTTATATGCCCTGCAGCACCGGGGCCAGGAGAGCGCAGGGATCACCACCAGCGATGGCAAGGAGCTGAGGACCCACAAGGCGATGGGCTTGGTGGTGCAGGTGTTCAACGAGGAGGAGCTGGAGTTCCTCCGCGGGCACATCGCTATAGGGCACAACCGCTACTCCACCACCGGCTCCAGCAAGATCTGCAACGCCCAGCCCATCGTGGTGGATTCCGATCTTGGGCAGATGGCGCTCGGGCACAACGGCAACCTGGTGAACACCCTCACCCTCTCGAAGCAGTTGATCGGCCAGGGCGAGAAGCTCACCTCTACGAGCGACTCCGAGCTGATCGCTCGGGCCGTCGCGAACGCCCCGGGTCTGGATTGGGAGTCCCGGATCCTCCACACGCTCGCCCGCCTGCAGGGCGCCTTCAGCCTGGTGATGGCGACCCGCGACACGCTTTATGCCGCTCGAGACCATCTGGGGGTGCGCCCGCTGTGCATCGGCAGGCTGAACGGTGGCTGGGTGGTGGCCTCCGAGTCGTGCGCCCTGGACACGGTGGGGGCCGACTTCGTGCGGGAGGTGGAGCCCGGGGAGTTGATCGCCATCGACAACGAGGGTTTGCGGCGGGTGCAGACTGCGGAGGAGCGACGGCGCCGGGCGCTGTGCATCTTCGAGTTCATCTACTTTGCCAGGCCCGACAGCGTGATAGATGGGCGGCTGGTGTATCTGGCTCGCCAGGAGATGGGGCGCCAATTGGCACGGGAGTATCCTGTGGATGCCGATCTGGTGATACCGGTGCCGGACTCGGCCATTGCCGCCGCGACGGGGTATGCACAGGAGGCGGGCATCCCCTTTGGAGAGGGGTTGATCAAGAACCGGTACATCGGACGCACCTTCATCCAGCCGGACCAGCGGCTGAGGGATGTGGGCGTCCAGCTTAAGTTCAACCCGCTGCCGGAGATGCTGAACGGCAAGAGGGTGGTGCTGGTGGACGATAGCATCGTTCGGGGCACCACGACGCCGCGGGTGATAGGGCTGCTGCGGAAGGCGGGGGCACGCGAGGTCCACATGAGGGTCTGCGCTCCGCCGATGTGCCACCCATGCTATCTTGGTGTGGACCTTGCGCGCCGGGCGGAGCTGATTGCCGCGAGGATGACGGTGGAGGAGATCCGCCGGCACATCGGGGCGGACTCCCTCGGCTACCTGAGCCTTCGAGGGCTGCTCTCCTCGGTCGACCGAGAGGCGGATGGCTACTGTCGGGCTTGCTTCACCGGCAGTTATCCGGTGCCGATACAGCTTGAGATGGAAAAGCTGGTGCTGGAGGTGTAGTACTCCGGCAAGTTGGTTTTGATTGGTCGCCGAAGGCGATCCAATGCTGGGAGCGCGGGCGGCTCGCCCGCGAGGACGGGCGGGCCAGCGGCCCGCGCTCCCAGCAGGCGGCTCCCGCCGCCTATCAGAATCACTTTGGTCGTGTAGTAGCGCTCCGGCACAGTGGTTATGGTAGGTACTGCCATGCCCCACGTGGCGAGGAGGGTCTACCTGTAACAGGAGATCCTTCGCTGCACTCAGGATGACAACGAGTAGGGTGCTCAGGATGACAAGAGCTGGGGCGGAATGATTTGTTTGGGGGGTAGGTAGTGGCTGGAGAGGGCGGTTCCACCCCTTCGTCATATAGGGAGGCGGGGGTCGACATAGATGCCGGCAACCGCGCGGTAGATCTGATCAAGGATAAGGTGCGCTCGACCTTTGGGCCGCAGGTGCTAACCGGCATCGGCGGCTTCGGCTCGTTGTACGTATTCGGCGGCTATAAGGTGCCGGTGCTGGTGTCCAGCGTGGATGGGGTGGGGACGAAGCTGAAGATCGCCTTCGCCATGGACAGGCACAACACCATCGGCATGGATCTGGTGAACCATTGCGTGAACGACATCCTGACACTGGGTGCGAGCCCGCTCTTCTTCCTGGACTACATAGCTATGGGGAAGCTGGCCCCGGAGAAGGTGGCCGACCTGGTGGACGGGCTGGCAACGGCCTGCAGGGCCGCCGGTTGCGCCCTGGTGGGGGGGGAGACGGCGGAGATGCCGGGGCTGTACGCGAAGGATGAGTACGACCTGGCAGGGTTCATCGTGGGGGCGGTGGAGAAGTCGCAGATCGTGGATGGGAGCCGCATCCAGGTGGGGGATCTGATCTGGGGACTCCCCTCCAGTGGCCTGCACACCAACGGTTTTTCGCTGGTGAGGAGGGTGCTGAAGGGGGAGCCGCTTGGCCGGCGCTGGCAGGAGTTTGGCCGGACGCTGGGTGAGGAGCTGCTGGAGCCCCACCGCTGCTACCTTGAGCCGGTGCGGAAGCTGATGGCAAAGGTAGAGGTGCGGGGGATGGCGCACATTACGGGCGGCGGGATCCCAGGGAACGTCGCACGGATCATCCCGGAGGGGAAGAAGGCGCTGTTCCAGTGGGGTAGCTGGCCCGTTCCCCCCATCTTCTCGTTGATCCAGGAGCGGGGCAAGGTGGACCAGGGGGAGATGCTGCGGGTGTTCAACGTGGGGATAGGGTACGTGCTGATCTGCCCGCCCGGCCATCGGGATCGGGTGCGGCGTTTGGTGCCGGAGGCCCAGTTGGTGGGCGAGATCGTCGCGTCGGACGGGGGCGAGCGGGTAGAGGTATTGGACTAGGTGTCTGACACTGTTCATAGGTCGGTTCCATTGCGGCTCGGGATCATGATCTCGGGCCGCGGTAGTAATATGCAGGCGGTAGTCCGCAATATCGAGATGGGGAGGCTGCCGGCCGAGGTGGCGCTGGTGGTGTGCAACCACGCGGGCGCGCCGGGGCTGATCTGGGCCAGGGAGAAGGGTTTGCCGACGGCCGTCTTCGAGAGGGGCGGCTACTCATCGCGGGGGGCTCAGAACGCCGCGATGGCGGCGCGCATGGCGGATGCTGGGGTGGAGCTGGCGGTGATGGCCGGGTACGACAGGCTGATCACGGAAGAGTTCTTCCACGCCTTTCCCAACCGGATCATGAATATCCATCCGTCGCTGTTGCCGGCCTTTCCGGGGAGCCTCCACGCTCAGGCCGACGCCTTGCAGTATGGAGTGAAGATAGCGGGCTGCACGGTGCATTTCGTCACGGAGGGTGGCGTGGATGCGGGTCCGATCATCCTGCAGGCGGCGGTGCCGGTGCTGGAGGATGACACGGTGGATAAGCTGGCCGCCAGGATCCTGGAGCAGGAGCACAGGGTCTACCCTGAGGCTATCCGGTTGTACGCCGAGGGAAGGCTGAGGATAGAGGGCAGACGGGTCAGGATAGGGAGGGGTGCATGAGAGCGATTATTAGCGTATTCGACAAGACCGGCATAGCGGATTTCGCTCGGGGTTTGAGCGAGATGAAGGTGGAGATCCTCTCGACCGGCGGGACTCAGATGGTCCTGTCGGAGGCGGGGATTCCGGTGAAGCCCGTGAGTGAGGTCACGGGCTACTCGGAGATCCTGGGCGGGCGGGTGAAGACGCTGCACCCGGCGATCCACGGGGGGATCCTGGCCCGACGGAGCGACAGCGGCCACATGGCGGAGCTGAAGAAGCATAAGATCCAGCCGGTGGATCTTGTGGTGGTGAATCTGTACCCCTTTGCCCAGACGGCGTGCCGCCCGGACGCGAGTCTGGAGGAGACGCTGGAGATGATCGACGTGGGGGGTCCCACGATGCTGCGGGCGGCGGCAAAGAACTACCAGGACGTGGTGGTGTTGGTGGACCCGAAGGACTACCCGATGGTGCTGGCGGAGCTGCGGGGGGCGCAGGGGGTGTCGCCGGCGACCCGTCGGAAGCTGGCGGCGAAGGCGTTCGAGCACACGGCGTTTTACGATGCCCAGATCGCGAACTACCTGCGGCCGGAGGGGAGCATCTTCCCGGATGAGCTGACGGTGCCGCTGAAGCGTATGCAGGAGCTGCGCTACGGGGAGAACCCGCACCAGGCGGCGGCGTTCTACCTGGACGCCTCGACGTCGGCGCTGCCGCCGGGGGTCGCGACGGCGAAGCAGCTGCACGGCAAGCAGCTATCCTACAACAACAGCTTCGACCTGGACGCCGCCTGGTCCGCGGCGATCGACTTCGCGGTTCCGGCGGTGGCCATCGTGAAGCACGGGAACCCGTGCGGGCTGGCCTGCGCGAATAGCATAGTGGAGGCGTTCCGGCGGGCGCTGGCAACGGATCCGAAGTCGGCGTACGGGGGTGCGGTGGGGATCAACCGGGTGGTGGACGAGCCGACGGCGCAGGAGATAGCGCAGGTGTTCTTCGAGGATCTGATCGCACCGGGCTTCACCGAGGGTGCGCTGGAGGTGCTGCGGAGTAGGCGGGACCTCCGCGTGATGGTGGTTGGCGACGATTGGGAAAGCAGGCGGAAGAGCGTGGTGGGGATACCGGGGCTGGACTTCAAGCGGGTGCTTGGGGGCTTCCTGGTCCAGGAGAGGGACGTCAACCTGGAGGGGTCGATATCCACCGACGTGGTGACCAAGCGGGAGCCGACGCTGGAGGAGGTGACCGATCTGCTGTTCGCCTGGCGGGCGGTGAAGCATGTGCGCTCGAACGCGATCGTGCTGGCGAGGAAGCTGGCGCTGGTTGGGGTTGGGGCCGGGCAGATGAGCCGGGTGGACAGCGTGGAGCTGGCGATCAAGAAGTCCGGGGACAGGGCTCGAGGGAGCGTGATGGCCTCGGACGCGTTCTTCCCCTTCCCCGATGGGATTCAGGCTGCGGCGGACGCGGGGGTCACGGCGGTGATCCAGCCCGGGGGCTCGGTGCGGGACCAGGAGGTGATCCGGGCTGCGAACACTGCGCAGATGGCGATGATATTCACCTACAGGCGGCACTTCAAGCACTGAGCAGGCTGGCCGGGATTCCTCAGAGAGACGGATAGGGCGGGGGCTTGGGCCCCCGCCGGTTGATTCTGGGCATTGGCCTTCACTGGAACTGCACCGTGAGCGTGGACGGTCTTGAGAAAGACAATGACAACCGTCATTCCCGCGGAAGCGGGAATCGGCTCTTCGCGGTTTTGTGTGATGCCTCGGCCGTAAACGGCCGGGCTAACTACGGCCAGGCTAAGATGGTTAGTCCGGCCCTTATGGCAGTTAGCTAATCAACCCAACGTTGGTCGTCCATGTCCCAGAGCCCGAGGTTAAAACCGTCAGGCTAAGAAGACGAAGCCCACTAAAGGGGCTGTTAGGCCACGTGTACGTATCTTCTCAATAATGTGGGGTA
>DIXP01000027.1 GCA_002436065.1 Chloroflexi bacterium UBA6077 | reverse complement strand
CTACCTGATTAACACGTCGCGGGGCGGTGTTGTTGACACCGATGCGCTGTACCAGGCGCTCAAAGAGAAGCGGATTGGTGGCGCTGGCCTGGACGTCTTCGAGCAGGAGCCGCTGGGCGAGAGCCCTCTGTTGGAGTTGGACAACGTCATTCTCACTCCTCATGCTGCTGGATCGACTCATGACACCCATGATCGGTCGCCTCTGATAGCCGCTGGAGAGGTGATACGCCTCTTCAAGGGTGAAAGGCCGCTGCATGTGTTGAATCCGGAAGTGCTCAGTTGAGCGACGCGATCCTGTGGTGAGTAGGATCTTTTTGGAACGCTAGTTGGTTCACCAAGACGGCACCCAGGAAAACGTGCCGGGTCGGCACGAGCCCTCGGGTTAGCAGCGGCCCGGGGCGGCCGGGCCGCACTCGGCATCCGAATACGGTACGATGAGTCCGGGAGCAACCGACAAGCGACGTGGCTTGTCGAGTCGCCCTGGGGAGACCATCGACGGCGGAGCGAGCTCTTGCGAGTGCAAGAGGTGAGACGCTATCATACCGAAGGCTAGGCAATCCGTGCGGCATCACCACGAGGGCAGAAACGTCCCGGTCGGCATTGTGGGTTGGTAAGGTCTGCTATCCGCCGCTTTGGCAGCGGCACGAAGCCTCGCCTGGTCTCGGGCAGCTTGACTACGCGGAGAGTAATGCCATGGTTTTGTCCAGCCTGGGCTTCCTCGTCCCTAGTGTAGGCCTGGTCGGGAAAGGCGGTCTCAACGTTGTCCCCCGTGACCTCTTGCACTGCGCTCGCCAACTCTTCCACCGATCCCTTCTTGTGTCCGTCGTATCCAGCCCCGGCCCCACTGTCAGGGGTGGACTGCAAGGTCCTGTCGTCGAAAACAATGGCCGAAGGCTGAGCTCTTCTTCCTACAGTTTGCCACAACTTCACTCTCAGGTCATGAACCATGGCTTCGAAGGAACCGAAAGCCAGCCACTGTACCATGATTCCAAAACACCCTACGTTCAGTCCATGACATGCTTTGGTCATAATTCGCTCTAGACTGGTCCCGGTCTCTGCAACAGCCAACACGACTTGTCCTGGGAGAGGGAGGCCGATTGCCTGCCCCACCCCAAGACGAACCATGTCAGGTGGCTCATTCCAGACTGCGATGGCAGGGGAGGCCCAAAGTGCAGATCGACCAAGGGCTATGCACGGCTATCCAGTAATGCGCGCCTCATTGCCTGGTGGACGCGATCAGGGAGCGGGATGGCATGGTGGAGATCGACTTCGATGGCTGCGTGGAGTGCGAAACCTGCATTCGCTAGGCGCCGTGCCCCACCGTCGCCCTTTCTTTGGGAGTAGAGGGCAAGAGGGAGTTGCTGCCGGCCCCGAGACGTTGGAGTTCACCACCATGTGCGGCCATGCCCTGGTCTACTCCAAGCTCGTGAAGAAAGTCGTGGAGGACGTGAAGTCCGCTAGGAAGACGCCGGATGAGGCGGCGCGGATGTTGGGTAAACCCTGCGTCTGCGGGATCGTGAACTTGGTCAGGGCCGCGAAGATGCTGGACGGACTGGCGTCCAAACAGCGCGATGACCACCTTGAACGGGGTGGCATTGAGTTCGCCGCCGGGAGTGTTGAGATCCGTTCACGGTGGCTCCACGCTTTGGGCAGTGAGTGAGATCGTGGATGAGGGATTGGAGAGTGTAGTATGGGTGTGACACTGGATCTTGCCAGATTCGTCTCGGAGACTCCCTACAGGGAGTTGCCTCCCGAGGTCGCCCATCGGGCGAAGCAGTATGTCCTGGATGGGATCGGGGTAGCGCTGGGTGCGGTGGGGCATCCGGCCGTGGGATCGCTCATGGCCTATGCCGAGGAGATGGGAGGAAACCCCCAGGCCACGGTTATCGGAAGGGGGACCCGGCTCAACGCCACCTTCGCGGCGCTGCTGAACGGCTATATGGCTCACGTCCTGGACTATGACGACAGCTACATGCCGCCGGAGACTATTCTGCACGGGACGTCGCCGATTCTACCGGTTGTGCTGGCCCTGGGGGAGTGGAAGCGGCTGTCGGGGCGCGAGGCGATTGCCGCTTTCGCCCTGGGCTTTGAGCTGGCCGCTCGAGTGAGCCGTGGTCTGGGCAGGGCCGTACAGGAGGGCGGATGGCACGTAACCGCCACCATGGGCACCCTCGGTGCGGCGACCGCTGCGTCCAGACTGCTGGGGCTCGACGCGAGGCGAACGGCCTACGCCCTGGGCATCGCAGGCACCTCCGCGTCGGGCATCGGCGAGGTGCACGGCTCCATGTGCAAGGCTTTCCACCCTGGCAAGGCCGCTATGCACGGCGTTATGGCGGGCCTCCTGGCGGAGAAGGGGCTGGACAGCAGCGAGCAGGTGCTGGAGGCTTCCCGTGGCGTTGGATGGGCTTTCGCGAGAAAGAGGGATCTTGACGCCCTGTCCGAGGGGTTGGGGGCGCACTGGGAGATGCTGCAGGGCGGCTTCAAGCCCTACTCCTGTGGGGTCGTCGCTCACCCTGCCATAGACGGGGTGATCGAGCTACGCAACGAGCACGGGCTGAAGGCAGGGGACGTTGAGTCGATCCACGCGCGGACGAACCCCTACACCATGTTCGCCATGGGTAAGATGAAGCCTCGGACTGGTCTGGAGGGTAAGTTCAGCACCGTGCACTGCGCAGCCGTGGCGCTGATCGATGGAGAGGCTCGGGTAGCCCAGTACACCGATGCCCGGGTAGACGACCCCGAGGTGGCGGGGCTTCGCGACCGGGTGACGATCCAAACGGACGAGGCCGTTCGCAAGGACGAGGCGTGGATACGGATCACCCTGCGCGACGGCCGGGTGCTGGAGAGACATGTGGAACACTGCACCGGCAGTCGCGACAACCCGATGAGCCAGGAGGCGTTGGAGGCCAAGTTCCGCTCCCTGGCGGAGCCGGTACTGGGGCCGCGGGGCGCCGACCGGGTGGTGGGCCTGGTGCGGGGTCTGGATGAGCTGGCAGACGTGGGCGAACTGGCGAGGGCCACGGTGCCGCTGTGACTGATTTCGGGAGGCAATGACATGAACACCGAGACGATGCAGTGTGATGTCCTGGTCGTGGGTGGAGGCCTGGCCGGTGTTCGAGCGGCACTAGCGGCAAGGAAGGCAGGCGCCTCCGTTATCACAGTCCTGAAGAGAAGGCTGGGAGCTAGCGGCAACTCTGCTAGGGCTGGAGGCGGCTTCAGTGCTGCCCTTAGGGTGGCCGACCCCGATGACAGTCCGGAGGCCCACTTCTCCGATACCATGGCCGGTGGCAGCCAGATAGGCAATCCCCATCTGGTGCGGCTACTGGGCGAGATGGCACCGGCCGCCATCCTCGAGCTACAAGCCGAGGGGGTTGCCTTCGCCACGGAGAGGGATCAGATTGCCCAATACATGGCCCCAGCCCAGGCCTACAGACGCAGCGTGCGTACCGCAGGCGGCGGGATGCGCCAGCTATTCGAGGTGCTGGGTTCGATTGCTCGCAAGGAAGGGATACGGCTGCTCGAAGGTGCCATACTGCTGGACCTCGCCCGCATCGGCGATCAGGTAGTCGGGGCCTTCGGATACGTTCCAGAACGGGACGAACTGGTGGCCTTTCAGGCGAAGGCGGTCGTGCTGGCGTGCGGAGGGGCTGGTCAGCTCTTTCCCCTCACCAGCAACAATTCGGATCTGACAGGCGACGGTTACGCCGTTGCCTACCGGGCCGGTGCTCGGCTGGCTGACATGGAGTTCATCCAGTTCAACCCCACTGCCCTGGCGTGGCCGTTGGGCTTGCGGGGTGGAAGCACAGGTGGTGCCCTCTTGGGACAAGAAGGGGCCTGGCTGCTGAATCGCCTCGGCGAGCGGTTCATGGCGCGCTATGACCTGGAGCGAATGGAGCGCAGCACTCGGGCTGTCACCTCGCGGGCCATCTATCGAGAGATCGTCGAGGGGCGGGGCAGCGAGCATGGGGCGGTCTATTTGGACGCAACCCGCGTGGACCCCACCGCGCTGTCCCACATATCTGGGCACGCCATACCCAGGCTTCTTCGCCATGGCACCGATCCCCTCAAGGATCCCATGGAGGTGGCCCCGGCTGTCCATCATATGATGGGCGGGGTGATCGTCGATGCTCATTGTGCCACCGATATCCAGGGGCTCTACGCCGCTGGGGAGGTGGCGGCAGGGGTTCACGGGGCAAACCGCCTCAGCAGCAACGGTCTCTCGGAAGCGGTGGTGTTTGGGCAGATTGCCGGGCAGGAGGCAGCGGGTTATGCCTCACGTGCATCTACTCCGCCATTGCCGGCGGATGCCCTGGAGAGGGCCCGCCTGGGTATCGAGGCGATGGAGAAGGCTTCGGTGGATATCGGGCCCTACCTGGAGCGGCTGCGATCCGTGATGCTGGCCGGCGCTGGGTTGGAGCGATGTGTCTCCAGCACCGAAGCCGCCCTGGCCTGTCTTGCTGGTCTCAAGGCCGAGGCCGTCGTCGTTGGTGCTAGCCGCCCAGGCGACATACCGAGGATCGTGGAATTGCGCAACATGCTGGAGGTCGGTGAGATCATCCTCAGGGCGGTGCTTCGCCGCACGGAGAGCCGGGGAGCCCACTTCAGGACCGACCATCCGCGCCAGAACGATGCCGAGTGGCTTGCCAACATCGTAGTGTCCCCTGGCCGGAACGGCCCTGACCTGCAGGTTGTCCGGATCTGCCGGTGATGCCATGGAATCGACGAAGCTAGGCTTCACTGCTGGAGCCTAGCTTCGGGGGCGCACCGCCCGCTGGTGCTTCTGCTCCTTTTCGGTCCGGGGCGTTTCAGATTGGTATCTGGAGGTCCGAGGCGCTCAGATCAGCTCGCTGTCTCAATTCGTTCCGCTGGCTTCCCTCCGTGTCCAGCAGTGGTCCATACAGGCTCTCCTCCAGTTCGTAGAACTGTGCCATCCCCAGAAGCTCGCTGCGAGCGACGTGATCGCAGATCCTATCCGGATAGAGAGATGTGGTATGGCCCTCCCTCTCCAGTACCTCGAGGGCATCCAAACCCGCCTTGATCTGAGCACGCTGAAGGAGGCTCGGGAAGGCTATCAGCTTGTATCCCATCTCATGCAGCTGCTGATAGTGGAAGGTCGGCGTCTTGCCGCCTTCTTGCTGGGTTATCTTCGTCGGTCTTGGCACGAGCTTGGGTATCTGGCGGATATGCTCCAGGGAGGCGCTGGCCTCGACAAAGACCATGTCCGCCCCCGCCTCGCAGTAGATGAGAACCCGTTGGATGGTCTTGTCGAAACCCTCGACGGCCAAAGCGTCCGTGCGGGCCAACACGACGAAGTCGTCGCTCCGCCTAGCTTGACATGCGGCCCTGATCTTTGTAGCCATTTCATCGGCCGAAATGACCTTCTTGCCCTCGAAGTGACCGCATCGCTTCGGAAAGGTCTGGTCTTCCATCATCATTCCGGCCAGGCCCGCTGCCTCGAACTCGCGAGTTGCCCTCATCACGTTAAGGGCATTGCCGTAGCCTGTATCGGCGTCAATGGTGATGGGGATGTCCACGGAGCGGGCAATATTGCGCGCCTGGTTCAAGATCTCGGAGAAGCTCTGCAACCCCACATCAGGGTAACCAAGAAGGCTAGCCGTTAGGCCAGCGCCGCTGATCCCCGCTGTGGGGAAACCGGCGCGCTCAGCGAGCTTTGCTGATACGCAATCATAGACCCCAGGGCAAAGGATTACCCCTGGTTGCTCCATCAACTCCCGAAGTCGCCTTGCCTTGCTCACTGGCGATCAACCTCCAAATCCCCTTCTCGCTGCTGGTCCGACTCCCGGTAGGCAGGAACACCCGGCTGCCATGACACCCTGGTCCAGAAGGAGTCGCGTTTCACGCGACGGCGAAGTCACCGTGCTTCTTCAGGTGCTCGATAATGCCACCATCTTCGACCAACCTGAGGATCGGTGCTGGCAGGATCGTGGCTTGAGTTGTCGTGCCTTTGGTGTGGTTGGTTACCCTGCCGGTGGCGAGATCTATCTCCAGGTCATCACCTGTCGCGATACCATCGGTGTTACCCTCAAGTGCCGGCAAACCCAGGTTGATGGCGTTGCGGTAGAACAGGTTGCCGAAGGACTTGGCTAGGACGACAGTGAAACCGGCAGTCTTCAGGACGGTGACAGCATCCTCCCGAGAGGAGACCATCCCGAAAACCTCGCCTGCTACCAGGATGTCCCCGGGCCGAACGCGCTTCGACAGCTCTGGGTCCAATTCGGCGAATAGCTGGCTGACTACCTCCTCGACCGTCGTACCGACAGGTCTATACTTGTTGGAGGCCTGGATGTCCGTACTGACGTTATTCCCCAGCTTATGGGCCTTGCCTCGCAACGTCATCCTCACCACTCCCTATCCTGTGCTGCTTTCCACTCAGAAATGCTCTCGAGGGTCGGCGATGTACCCCTTCAGGGCAGAGGCTGCCACCGTCGCCGGGGACGCGAGGTAGATAGATGCATTCTTGCTCCCCATACGGCCCCGGAAGTTGCGATTGGAGGCTTGAATGGTCACCTCACCGTCGCCGAGGATCGCCTGTCTCAGACCTGTTGAGCAGGGTGCGCAACCAGGGGCTAGGATCATGACCCCTGCTTCGAAGAGGGTTTCCAGGATACCCTGCCGCATGGCCTGTCGATGGATCTCTCGGCTTCCTGCCGCCACGAAGAACCTCACTCCCTTGGCCACCTGCTTACCTTTGAGTATCCCGGCCACAATCTGTAGGTCCTCCAACCGGCCGTTGGTGCAGGTGCTCACTGCTGCCTGGTTGATTCGTGTGCCGAGAGCCTGCGTAACGGGGATAACGTTGTCCACCCTGTGGGGCGCCGAGACCACAGGCTCCAGGGAACTGGCATCTATCCCGAGCCTGCGAGTGTAGGTGGCATCGGCGTCGGGCGAAACCGGTTCCCACAGCTCGCTGGAGCGACCCTCGAGCCATTCCCTGGTGACGGCGTCTGCCTCCATGATGGCAGCCTTGGCGCCCATGTCAGTGCTCTGGTTGCTGATGGTGAAGCGCGCGTCCATGGACATGTGGCTCAGCGCCTCACCAGCGAATTCCACGCAGTGGTAGTTGGCTCCAGCCTCCCCGAAGAGGCCCACTACATGGAGTATCAGGTCTTTGGAAAACACGCCTGCTTGGAGCCTGCCCGCCAGGGTAACCTGCATAGACTGCGGGACCTTGAACCACAGCTTGCCCGTGGCCAGCAGAGACACCAGCTCCGTAGACCCGATGGCGATACCGAGGGCGTTCAGCGCTCCGTAGGTCGTGGCGTGGGAATCGGTCCCCACCGCTACATGCCCGGGGAGGACCCTTCCCATCTCCGGCACCACTATGTGTCCCGTTCCGCTACCCGCGTCTACCAGGGGGATGTCCTCCTGCTCGGCCACGCGGCGCATCGCCGCGTGATAGTTCGAGTGCAGCTCGCTGGTGCTGGGAACCCTGTGGTCGATGACGAAGGAAATCCTCTTCCGGTCTATTCGAACAGGTAGTTGGGACCTCTGGAGCACGTCGAGGGCGATGGGCGTCTTCGTGTCCTGGGCCATGACGACATCCACGGGGATCACGACGATCTCGCCGGCGGCCACCGGCCTTCCTGCCTTCTGGCTGAATATCTTCTCGGCGATGGTCTGCCCCACTAGTGGAATCCCCCTCTACTTCTGATTCTCCAGCCTCATATCCTAGACTATCGCGGCGAGACCGGCATCGGCCTTGGATATGCAATCCATGAAGGCCAGCGCTCCTGAGATCTCGACTCGGCGCATCTAACCTCCTTTGTCGGACAACTGGCGTCCGAACGGCAGCGTTCGGCCAGGTCGACGGTCCGCCAGGGGTTTTCGAGATCAATCCGCTGCCTAATGGTCTCGCGGAGACGAGAGCAGGCAGCGAACTCATCAACCCATCTGGGCACCAAGGGGAGTGGCAAGATGCTCGAATGCCCACACGCCACAGGGTCAAGGTTCACATTCGTGGTATAGACCACTGGGCGACCATATCACGAGTTTACCTAGGAGACTCATGAAAAACCCCC
>DIXP01000102.1 GCA_002436065.1 Chloroflexi bacterium UBA6077 | reverse complement strand
CGGTCATAATCGCTGAGCAGTAACAGACTATGTTTCCTTTGACATCGGGGAAATGCCATGGCATCGTAGTGGCCACGATCGCGGTGTTGATAGCTTGTGCACGGAAGTACTGTAGCGAAAGATCGGCTGGGCACAGCTCAGGCTGGTCTCTCTTGTGTAGGCCCCCTCCCCACCCGCTGCGAGTACTCCTCTTCGCGAATCATGTAGTTCAGACCTGAAAGCAGTACAAGGTTCGCTGCCAGTCCTCCAATCGCACCCAACTGGTTGTCATAGAAGAGGAAGAACTGTCCGAAGAAGATCGAGACCAGGATCGCTCGCTTAAACCAACGATAGGCTGCCAGGCGGGAGGTCGGCAAGCGAGTTGCACCAGACACCACCAGCAGCGACGATATCACCGCCGAGAGCGGGAAGCCCAGGGCCACCACGGAGCGCCCGTTCTCGATCAACAGCGAAGCAGGCCCCATCCGAACCAACAACCATATGGCTGTGCTCAGGAAGAGTATCGCGTAGACGACGAACAGGGCCAGCACTGTCCGCTGGAACCATTGCCAGCGAATAAGGTGGCCGTAGCCACGTCTCAGGAGAGTGCTAACCCTGGTGGGGAGAGAGGGTGAGGATTCCTCCACACCATGAGCGGCGGCCAGCACCGCTTGGCGAAGCGCCCGGCTGAGGGGACTATGCACGCCGCTTCTATCCAACAGTTCGAGCGCCTGGGTGGTCTCCTCCCGGCTTGCTCCGCCCACCAGCAGCGTCACAACCATGTCTGCGGAGTTGGCCAACAACTCGTCTTGCGATGGTTCCTGGCGGCGCTCTATGGAACGGAACAGCAGGAACAGCAGGATGAAGATGACGTAGATCAGCGCGATCGCGGGACGGAAGAAGTAGTCGTTATCGGCGGTGATGAACTTCCCCAGTTCATCGATGAAGGTGCCGAAGCCGATCCCTCCCAGGATCGCCGCAACCCCCCTCACCTCCTGGCCCAGCAGCGCCAGCAAAGGGATGATCGCCGCCAGCATGAAGAAACCGCCCCACAGCATGTGGGCGATGTGTAGGCCACTACCTCCGATCTGCGGGTAGCCCGTCAGCTCGAGGAATACCCGAATCCCCAGCACGGCGGCGATGGCCGATACTAGGAAGCTCTCCAGGTAGCTGCCGGCGTTGACGCTGCGAATCGCAGAGACCCTGGCGCGGCGACCCCTTTTCTCGCTCGAGTCCAAGCCTTTCTTGCCTCCAACCCATTGCCAGCCATCGAAGAATCGGAGCGCAGACTGGCAATGGGCGCAAGAGACGCGCCTTCTGCCGTCCGGTCCGGTTCAACCACAGGGTGGCCGTCTCTGTCAGTCGCCTGCTGCTTTCACATCGCTTCCAGGGATACTACCGCAGCGGGGCCCGACCATCGGCCGGGTAGTTATGTCCGTAACGACGTTGCTCCCCGGACGGCCGCTGTCTTTCGAGGCTGCCATCCGGGGAGCAACCATCTCTCGTATCGGAGCGATAGGGGGCTACAGCGTGTTCACCTCGTTGCCATCCTGAAGGTCGGCGTGGCCAGCAGTGATCACCTGCTCGCCGGGGTCCACCCCGCTCGCAACCTCCACCATGGTGTTAGTCTGAATACCCAGCTTCACCTCGCGGAACTGGACTATACCGTCCTTGAGGACGAAGACTCCGCTCTTGCCCCCGCGGGTTACCACTGCCTCCTTGGGCAATGTCAGGGCGTTATCCTTCTGCTGGGTGACGATCTTCACGTCGGCGAACATCCCTTGCATCAGGTTACCGTCAGGGTCGTCGGGCTTGATCTTCACCTGGAAGGAGCGACTCCTGGGGTCCGCGACCGGTGCGATAGCGGTAACGGCAGCCCTAAATTCCTTGTTAGGATAGGCTGGAACGGTCAACTCGGCCTTCTGCCCGGCCTTGATTTGGCCTATCTGGCTCTCCTCAACCAGCAGCGCGAGCTCGACGTCGCTGGAGACCAGCACTACTATGGGCGTCGTCGGTGCCACAAGGTTCCCCACGGACTGCAGCCGGTCCGCCACCATGCCGTCTATCGGGCTCACCACCTGCGTCTCGCTCAGCCCTATCTGCGCCATGTCCAGGGCTGCCTGAGCCTGGTTCACCGCAGCCTTGCCCAGATTCAGGTCGTTGTCGGTGTAGGGGTTCTGGACCAGGTTGTACTGGGCCTGAGCGGCGGTCACGGCGACCTGGGCCTGGGCCAGGTCCTGGGCCCGGAAGGGCTTCTGCACCAGGGCCAGCGCCTGCTCCGCCTGTGTCACCGCAGTGTTCACCTGGATCAAGTCGTCCTCCGTTGCCCCGTCTCTAGCGGTCTGGAGCTTCGCCTGAGCCCCAGCCGCCGCCGCCTCCGCGGAGGTCACAGCCCCCTGTGCCTGCTGAAGGTCCTCGGGCGTCACTCCCCGTTTCATCTGATCCACGGCGTTGAACCACAGGTCGTACACGCCCTTAGCCGCATCGTAGGTGCTCTGCGCCGCCTGCAGGTCTGCCGGTAGCGGGTAGCTCCTCAGCAGATCCAGCTTCGCTTGGGCGGCCTCTAGGGCGGCTTGGACCGCCGCCCCCTTGCGATTTATCGTCTCGCTGCTAGTTGCCCCGGCGCTCCCTGCCATCGTCGCATTAACCGGTACCCCATTGGTCAGATCGTTTCTGTGGTCGTACAGGTCGTGCAGATCGTCAGTCGCCGTCAACTGCGCCTGGGCCGCTACCACCGCTGCCTGCGCAGCCGCCAGGTCCGCCTGTTTCGGCCCGGCCTTTACGTCGGCCAGCCTCGCCTCTGCTGCCTTCATGTTGGCCCTGGCCACATCCAACTGTCCCAGAGCTTGCCACCACTGGGTCTGGGTCGGCCCCTGCTTTGCTTTCTCCAACTGGGCCTTGGCGACTGCCAGACTGCCATTGGCGGCGTCCACCTGGCTCTGCAACGCTGCCAGGTCGGTGGCCTTGGCCCCGGCCTTCACCTGCTCCGCCTTCGCCTTGGCCGCATCCAGTGCCGCCTGGGCCTGGGCGATCTGCTCCTCCCGGCTTCCGTCGTACATGGCCGAGAGCTTCAGCTTGGCTGACTCCAGGCTGGCCGCGGCCTGGGCAATCTGCTCCTCCCGCGACCCGGCCTGCATGCTGGCGTACTTGGCCTGAGCAGCGTCCAGGGCCGCCTGCGCCTGGGCCACCTGCGCCTTCGGCAGCGCCGAGTCGATCTCCGCGATCACATCCCCCTTCTTGACCGTGGACCCCACGTCCACCGCCAGCCTCTCGACCCTGCCCGTCGCTTTGGGAACCACGTTTACCTGGGCACTCGCCTTCACGTCGCCGGTGAAGGATAGGCTGGATGCGATTGGGCCCACCGCCGGCTGGGCGACCTTCACGTTGGGCACCAGGGCCACCTGTACAGTGTCAGCCCTGCTGGCGGCTTGGATTCCATTGATTACGTTCCAAGCAGCGGCCAACACCAGCACTCCTGCCAGTAACCACAACCAGCGCATGTCGAACTTCCGCAACGCATCGCGCCGCGCCAGGATTCCCATTGTCCTGTTCCAGAGTTGGCTCCCCCGTTCACGGTAAAGGGACCTAACTGCCATCGTCCTATCCTCCAATTTCCTGCGAACGCGAGCACCCTGCCCGCGAGCAGAGACGCACGCGTCGCCTTGCGGCGTCGAGCCGCCGCACTTCAGCACGATCGTCTTGCCAGAGATCTATGGCACCGGCTCTTTCTGCCACTGCCTCACTTCCGTCGTATCGGTCTCCTTGTTCCGTCGCCACCTGGCTACCCATCTGCTGGCATCGTCAATCAGGGTGTAAGCCACGGGTACTATCACCAAGGTCAGCACGGTGGAGATGATGACGCCACCAATCACGCTGACACCCATCGGCTGCCGGAACTCTCCACCGGCCCCAAATCCAATGGCAATGGGCAGCATGCCTAAGATCATGGATAGGGTGGTCATCAAGATCGGGCGGAGCCGCGTCTGGCCGGCCTGAACGACCGCCTCACCCATGCTGAGTCCTCGACGTCTCAACTGGTTGATGAACTCCACCAGCAGAATGGAGTTCTTGGTTACCAACCCCATCAGCAGGACGAGGCCGATCATCCCCATCAGATCCAGGCTGAAACCGCTGAAGAACAACGCCAACAGCGCGCCCACGATGGAGAAGGGCAACGCCAGCATGATTGTCAGCGGGTGAACGAAACGGCTCATCGCGATAAAGTGTGATG
>DIXP01000049.1 GCA_002436065.1 Chloroflexi bacterium UBA6077 | reverse complement strand
CCCACCACTCTTCGATTGTTAAGGCTCGTTAACATGAGTTGGCCGACAAAAATCCCAAGCGCTCCACCCTGGATACGCTCGGGACTCTCGGACCTATATCCTTCACTGGAAGGCCCGATGCAACCACAACGGCTGCGTCACCAACACCCCAGAGTATACCAGCACCCTTGGCCATTGTCAAGGGTCTGTTTGGTACGCTCTGGACTCTCGGTACCTTCACCGGAAAATCCTTGGCGCCTCATGCGCCATCGCGTCAACCAACACTGCTAATTATAGCAGCTGCCCTGATCCGTGTCAAGAGTATTTTGGCACGCTGGGGACTCTCGGTTACCTTCCCTGCAAAGTCCTGGCGCTGCGTGCGCCGTGCGTCAACCAACTACCAGAGTATAGCAGCGTCCCGGGAGGCCGTCAAGGGTTTCCGGGGCCAATTTTCCAGAATCGTGGAATCTCGTGTCCCGTGAGCGCGGCGCCTACTGGCAGGCGAAGCCAGGGTGCAGGATGCCATTCCCTGAGGTTGGTCATGAGTGCAGGGTTTGAGTGAACCACGGCGTCGGCAGTTTGCAGCCGATCTGCAGCTCGTGCGCCTTCTTCCACACTTCGTAGCCCACTGCCGCAAACTGAATCCCGAGACCTATATTATTGAGGAAGCAGGTGATCTCCTGGCAGCTCTTTCTTCCCATGGCTTTTCCTCCAATGAGGTCGAAGAGGGTCGGCAGGCCGCCTACGAATGCCTCCTGCCCCTTGCCCCGTTCTATGGAGGACTCATGGAAAGTGCAGTTGGCGGTGTGTACCGTTAGGCTGGGTTCCGCGGAGACGTGAACGAACGTGGACCCGGCTCGCGAGTAGAAGTCCTGGCTCAACTCTGTGAGCCGGATCGCCCCGACGTGGGCGCCCGGTGCGACCCACTCAGCCTGCAGCACTGGCCGCATGGAGTTGGTCGCGCACAGCACTATCTCTGCTCCCTCGACTGCAGCTTGGGCCGTGGCGACAGGCTGGAACTGTACCCCCAGCTTAAGCTGCCACTCCTGGCAGAAGGCCTCGCGTCGAGTGGGATTGGGACTGTACACCCTCACCCTGCGGACGGGGCGAACGGAGCAGACGGCCATGGCCTGCCCTCCGGCCTGCCAGCCTGACCCGATGATGGCCACATCTCCCGCGTCCTCGTTGGCCAGGTAGTTGACCGCCAGCCCGCTGGTGGCGCCAACCCTCATCCTTTGCACCACGCCGTCGGGGAAGATCACCAGCGGCTCGCCCGTCTCCATGCTGAACAGCATCACCAGCCCTACCCAGGTCCCGCCGGGACCCACGGGCAGTTTGACTCGACGCCTGCCCTCGGGTGGACCCTCCCACGCCAGCACATCGGAGTTCAGCCGGAGGCATCCCACCGAGCGAGACGGTATCAGGGAGCTCATAGTCTTCAGGCTGTAGGCCGTGCTGGGCTGTTCCCCGGGGGCCAGCACGTCTGTCCTGGCCCCCATGATGGCCGTACCCTCGGCTACCTGGCGGTAGGCGTCTTCCAACGACTCCAGGCAGTCCTCCATGTTCAACACTCGCTCGATGGTCTCGTTGTCCAGGATTAGCATGAGTGCATCCTTTCCCGAGAGTGATGCTGCAGGATACGGACAGAGAGTGACCGCCGGTCACTACAGTCTGGGCACTGTCATCTCGGCCAGCTGGCGAGCGGAGATTCCCCCTCCCCTCAGCACCGTTTCTCTCAGCCTCTCCGTCGCCATCTCTCCCAGGATGGGCCTGACCAGCCCGTGGAACTTGGTGGCCAGCTCATCCTCCGAGGCCGGGCACTCCGGCATTCCCTTGGGCAAGGGGACGTAAGCTTCCTTGTGGCTTCCGTCGGGCAGGGTAACCTCAACCCGCGCCGCCCTGGTATTCGGGAAGTCGGCGTGGATCTCGGGGTCCTCCACCACCTCTACCCGAGCCGCCAGCTCCAGCAACTCCGGATCCTCCAAGTGCTTGGGCTCGAACATCTCGTCAGAGGCCTTGCCGTGGATCCAGGCGATTGTGGCGCAGTAGGGGATGCTGAACTTGGCGCCGGCTCGAGTGGGCGGACGTTGCTGGTTCAGGATGGCGGCCGCGTGGTAAGTCCTCACGACCATCCGCTCGAAGCGCACCGGTGTTCCGATCTGGGAGCGTAGCTTTAGCACCGCGTCGATAGGAGAGAAGACGTGCGCGCAGGTAGCGTGGATCTTGAAGAACAGGTTCATTACCTCGTAGCGCTCCCCCAACCCCTGGGTGATCGTCTCCGGGTCCACGCCCTGGCTGTACACCTTGAGGATTCCCTCATCACCTTCGAAGATGCGCATCGGGCCGGTGAGCCCCTCGGCCGCAAGGTCGGCGGCCACGATCCCCGACATGGCGGCGTGGCCACCGTGGAAGTGCTTGCTCGTGGAGCCGTCGCTCAGGAACTCGAAGATGCCCGCGGAGGCCGAACCCGCGATCCCGAGTGCCCGTGCGCACTTCTCAGCGTCCAGGCCTCTCAAGTAGGCGGCCGCCGCCGCCGCGCCGAAGACCCCCAGGGTGCCGGTTGAGTGGAAGCCCGCGTGCCGGTGGGCCGGGTTCATGGCGCTGCCCAAACGGCTAGCCACTTCGTAGCCCAGCACCATGGCGGCCAGGAAGCGCTCCATGGATGCGTCCTCCTCCTCGGCGACTGCAAGCGCGGCAGGGGTGGCGGTGGCGGCGTTGTGGAGACCGATGGCTCGCCTATGGCCGTCATCCACCTCCAGGGCGTGGCAATTCATGCCATTGGCCAGTGCGGCGAACGGCACACTGGCTCGTTGACGCTGGCCGATGAGCTGAGCTGCGTCCGATGCCCCATAGCGGCGAGCAACGGCAGACCCTTGCCTGGCGGTGGGAGTGGTAGAGCCGGCTATGGTCGCCCCAAGCATGTCCAGAAGGACCAATCGGGCTCGTTGTTGGACCTCAGAAGGAAGCTTCTCCCATCGAAGGGCCGTGCCAAACTCCGCGAACTGCTGGCTTATGGTCACTGTAGTCCTCCCCACCAGAATCGTCTCTTCAGTCGCCTACCACCACCCCACGGTCGCGCAGGGCGGCGGCTACCCCAGGTTGGTTCCTCCCGTTTTCGTCTCCGTCAATCAGCGTCAAGCGCCGACCGGTCAGATCGGGCGGATTCGTCCGCCCCGTCCAAGAAGCCTATCACCGCCTCGTAGAACCCCAGTGGGTTGTCCCCAGGCACGGTGTGCCCCGCGTCAGGCACCTCCACAAAGCTACCTCGGGGGAGCGCATTCGACAGAGCCTGAGCGGCCTGCCGCGAGGTCACATCGCTTTCCCCGCCCCTCACCACTAGGGTTGGCGCTCCCATCTTACTCGCGAGGGTTGCCGTCGCATACCTCGTTTCAGGGGTGAAGGTCTTTCCCTCTGTCCGGAAGCGGCGATCGTACTTCCAGCTCCAGAGCCCCGAAGGGAGTTGCCGTAGATGGTGCCGCAGGCTGGCCCGCAATTGGTCCTCGCTTCGTCGAGGGTTGAACTGCTGCGCCATCCGCACGAACTGGTCGAACTCCAACTCGTCCGGACCCTCGCGGAACCGCTGAATTCGGTCTCGACCAGGGTTCTCGTGCCGCGTGAGGTCGATATCCACTAACACCAGCCTCTCGACCAACTGCGGTCTGAGTGCTGCGACCGACGCGGCGACGCGGGCCCCTAGGGAGAGCCCCAGCAAGAGGACCCGCTCTCGGCCGGCTACCTCCAGGAAGGCCAGCACATCGCCCAGGTAGTCGCCCAGCTTGTAGTGGCCCTCCGTAGACCAGCCGCTGTCGCCATGGCCCCTCAGCTCAAGTGCGTAGACGTCAAACCGGCTCTGCAGAGTCAGGGCCAGCAGATCCCAACTGTGGGCGGTCTGAGTTCCCCCATGCAGCAGCACCAGGGGCCGGTTGCCCCGAACGGGCCACTCCAGGTAGTGCAGCCGCAGGTCCCCGTGCTGGTACCAGCGGTCTGCCGGTGTGGCTGCCCCTTCCACAGGTAGCCCCCTGTCCCTGGCTGCTCTCAACAACGTGTCCAACAGCTCTCCCGCTCTGTATCCTCGTCGAGTTGCCTTACCATTCATCTGCCAGCTCATTATCTAATGGTGGATACTGAGTGGCAACAGCTAGCTGGGGTGACCAATATATTGGTCACCCCAGCTAGCTTCCATTTGCAGACCTTTCCTACTGGCCTGGCTTTCGGATCTCTATGACCTTCTGCTTGTGAGAAGACCGTTCGATGCTGTTTGGAGGGAGCCACGTGATCTTCGGTGAGACCCTGTGGGCGTCCTTCATCGTCTTCACGATTTTCTCCGCCAGTCCGGGCAAGTCCGCGCTGCAACAATCCGGCCCGTGCTCCACCTCGAGGCACAGGGGCGGCGTGACCCTGGGACCCGGGGCATCCAGCACGATCTTGAAGTAGCCGGTCACAGCCGGCGCGAAGTTGACCAGGGAGTTCTTGATGGCCGATGGGTAGATGTTGACTCCCTTCACGATCAGCATGTCGTCGGCGCGGCCAATGATCTTGAAGCGCGGGCTATTCACGCCGCAAGGGCAGGGCTCGGAGAATATCTGGAACACGTCGCCCAGGGCGTAGCGCATGAGCGGCGTTCCCTCCCAGTCCAGATAGGTGAACACCTTCTCTCCGATTGCACCGTCGGTGAGCGGGATCGGTTTCTTGGTCTCCAGATCTAGCAACTCCAGGATGCAGTAGTCTTCGGAGACCCAGTGCATTCCCCTGTAGACCCCGTCGGGACAGGAGACGCCGTGGAATGGGTGGGAACTCCCTATGTTGTCGAACAGCCTTGCCCCGTAGGAGGTCTCTATCCTCTCCTTCAGAGAGGGGATACCCGGCCCCTGCTCGCCCCCGCCTATGATGATCTCGATGCCCAGATCCTTCGCTGGGATACCGAGCAGTTCGGGGCACCGCTCGATCATGTACTCCGACAGCGAAGGGGTGCACCAGAGCACGTTGGCCTTGGCCAGTCTCGTGTACTCCAGCAGGCGGCGGCTTCCGGCGTCTGCCCCGACAGGTACCACACCCACCCCATAATCGATGAGGGCCATGACGGCTGGTACGCCGCCGGTGAACATGCTCAGGCTCTTCCCATGGGCCACGATGTCCCCCGGCTTGAGACCGATGATCTTGAACTTTCGGGCGAACAGTTCATTCATCACTGCTATATCGCTCTTCGTGAGCGTGTACAGGGTGGGCACCCCCGTTGTCCCCGAAGTCGACGAGAACCTGAGGAACTTGTCTCTGCCGGCGCAACCCACGTAGTAGAAGGGGTCCCCGTACTCCTCGGCGCCCTTTGTCTGAATCTGCCGCTGCACATCCTTGTTCCAGGTGGGTATCTGCTGGAAGTCCTCCCAGCTTCGGACATCCTGGGGCTTGATCCCAGCGCCGTCCATCAACTCTCGGTAGAAGGGCGACCTGGAATAGTTGTAGTCGATCTGCTTCTCCAGTTTCTTCCACTGCAGATCGCGGATCTCCTCCCGAGATCTCAACTCCCAGGGCTGCTTGATCTTGTACTCGAAGCTCCGAGCCATTGCCACGGCCATTGCCACACTCCTCGTATACAGCTATCCAGGAAAAGCCACGGCCATCCGGTCCACAAGATTGTTCAGCTCCGCTACGTAGCCCCTCATCGCCTGTATGTCCTCGTCCGTGAGGTGGGCGTATCGGCGCTGGGCCTTCGTGTATTCCCGCAGCGACTCGTCGCCCCGATCCTCTCGATGCGGCACCGTTCTACGGAATGCTCCCCCCATCCACTCCCATAGCGGCCAGATGCCGCTCCTGACGGCCAGCCTGGTGATGTGGGCGTTCTGGTCGTCGTTGTATCCCCACGACATGTTGCACGGGGCGATCACCTGGATGAAGGCTGGAGGATTGTCGAGGGCGTTGATGATCTTGCGTTCGAAATCCTTCAGGTGGACCGGCGAGGCAGTGGCGGAATAGCGCGCTCCGCTGAACATGATCATCATCGCTGGCTGCTTTCGCATCACGATGCGACCATCGGGCTTCCCAACTCGCCCGGTCACGCGAGTGCTCACTCGGGCCAGCATGTCCGTCATGCCAGTGGCATGGCTGCCGCTGGCCGCGTAGGACTGGTTGTCGCAGACGATGTGCACGTATGGGTAGCCCAGTTGGAAAGCTCCGGTGAAGTCGTCGAAACCCATGTCCAGTTGGCCGTCGCCGTCGATAACCACAATGGGCCGGTCGATCCCCCGGACCTCCATGGCCGCCCGCAGGGCGACGCAGGCGCTATCGTGGGTGCCAATCCCGCTCCTCTGCAAGAAATTACGCCCTATGCCACAGCCCTGGCCAAAGATGATCGGCTTCTGACCTCGCTGCTCGCAGCTCTGGAATACGGTGTTCATTATCAGCTTGGTCGCCAGGTTGGACGGGCAGCCCGGACACTGGTTGCTGTCCACGTTTCTGTAGGTGGCCTGTGTGTCGGTTTCCAGGACCATCTTCACGGCCGATACCTCCATGTATGTCCCCTCTCCCCGTGGGAGAGGCTGTAAAGGAGTCCCTTCTCCCTCTGGGAGAGGGACAGGGTGAGGGCCCGTCCAGGTAGTGAGGGCCGACTTGGGAGAGGAGCAACAGGCTCCCCTCACCCCGACCCTCTCCCGCAGGGAGAGGGAGCGTCAATCATCCCTTGGCCACACGGAAGCGCCACTGCACCTCGTGCTCGGCCCGACCCGTCCTGGCGATCTGGAATGCCTCATAACACAACTCGGCAAGATCAAGCGATGTGAAGTCCCGCCCGCCCAGCGCGATCACCCTCCCCGCGATCTGCGGGGCCGGATTCATCCCATAGAGAGCCGATCTCAGCTCGTGAGTCAGGGCGTAGACGGGGTTGCGGTCCAGTACCAGTACTACCTTCGCCTTGCCTAGCAGGCCGCGCAGTTCCTCCCCTGGGAATGGGCGCAGGGTGCGCAGCTTCACCGACCCCACCGCTGCGCCCGCGCTCCGAAGTTGGTCCACCACATTCCTTGCCAGCGCGGCGATGTTGCCCATGGAGACTAGAACCACGTCCGCGTCATCGGTCTTGTAGCTCTCCAGCACTCCTCCATACCCGCGGCCCATGATGCGTACGTACTCCTGATGCGCTTCCTTGATCGCCGCCTTAGCCGTGTCGTTGAGCGCTCGGTCCACCTTGTACCGCAACTCCATATATGCTGGGTGGAAACCACGTGTGACCCCCGGGCGCTTGGAGTAGAACTGGGCGAAGTCGAACTCCGGCGAGAGGAAGTCTTGACCTGGCGGGAGTTGCAGGCGGGGTAGGAATTGGTCAACCTGCTGCTGAGTAGGCACCGCCACAGGGGAGCTGCCATGGGATACCTCCCATCCAGCGCAGGTCACGAAGGCTGGCAGCAGGACGTCTTGGCGCTCGGCCACCCAGTATGCCTGGAGCAGAGTGTCCAAGACGTCCTGCGGGTTCTCGCAATAGAACTGCATCCACCCTGTGTCTCGAAAGATGATGGTGTCGTGGTCGTCCGGGGTGATGACTGTCGGGGGCTCCATGGCTCGATGAGATACGCACACCACGATGGGCACCCGAGCGTAGGCGGACCAGAACAGCTGTTGGTAGGCGAAGACCAAACCCTCGGAGTTGGTTGCGAAGATGCTGCGGACGCCGGCCTGAGTCGCCACGATCTGGGCGTTCACTGTGCTCCGCTCGTTGGGCAGGTCGAGCACGCGGGCGTCCAATTTGCCTGCCCGGATCATCTTCACCAACTCCTCGCACACCTCGTCTGATGGTCCGATGGGGAAGAAGGCGACCACGCCCACCCGTGCGAGCTTGGCGGCCTCCGCAGCGGCCTCGTTGCCCGTCAAGATCTGGGTGTCGGTCTGCTGGCGTTCAACCCTGGCGACCTCTATCATCAGTCTCCTCGCTTCCAGAAGGGGGCTACTGTGATCCCTTCATAGGTCGGGTTAGTGGCTAGCACCTCGCGCTCTGGAACCCTGCCGATTGCCCCGTACGGGCAGATCTCGGCACATGTGCCACAGCCGCGACAGTAGTCGACGTCGATCCGGTATCCCTGCCTCTTCTGCCCGTCGGCGGTCGTCCATCGTGCAATGAACCCTGTGTTGTCGGGACACATCGCTTCACTTAAGCAGACACCCTTGCAGAGGCAGCGGTTGTCGTCGCAGACCGGTATCTTGGCACGGAGGATGTTGGCGCCGCCCTGGGTGTAGCCTCGCATGGTGCCCTTCTCGATAGGAGAGTACTCCGGCAGGCTTTGGGGATCGATCGGGTCTGTCTCAGGCACGGTCTTGCTGGATCGACTGCGATAGCCCCGCTCCACCTTGACCGTCTCAAACGCCTCCTGCATCGCTTCGGCGTTTCTCTGGCCGTTGTTCCCTGGAAACCGTTCCCGCATCAACCCCTCGAGCAGAGCGAGGGGCAGCTTGCCTGTGACCGCCGCGTATGCTCCAACCAGGGCGGTGCCCACCGGAGGTGGATCCCTCCGCAGGTACTTGGTCACGATCCGGTCCGCATCTACCGTGGCGATGGTCCCACTGAAGGCAAACGGGATATCCACGTCCTCTGGCGGCAGGGGAGTGTTCACGACGAACAGCCCTGATTGCAGTCGCCCGATCGCATCGGAGACGATGCCGTGGGCGTCGTTCGCGACAACCCGAAACAGGCCATCCCAGAAAACCAGCACCTCACTCGGGTGGTAGTTGGCCGATATGGAGTTGATAGGACTGTCGCTAATCTTGATGTAGCACACTACCGGTGCGCTTCGGGCACGAGGCCCTGGGAAGACCTGGGACTTGACGAAGTACCCGTGCCGTATGAAGTAGGCTTTGGATAGCAACTCCATGGCCTGTACGGAACCCTGTCCCGACATGCATGCCAGGTTTATCTCTTGGATCACCTTCAAGCCTCCGACGCTACATGGGTTTCGCCGCTGGAAGAGATAGCTTCCAGGCGGAGCGCCTCCCGCCTATGGCTGAGGGCTGCGAGCTATGGATGGGACGCGGATCAACCTCAATATCGCCAGTATAGAGGGCGCAGCCTGTGTAGCAAGCGCTTTCTCTTCATGCCACCCATGCTCCGAGTGCATGGGTTGGAGATGCCAACCACGGTGAAGCCCCCAGCGAGAACGCTGGGGGCTTCACCGTGGTTGCCCTGTAGCGTGTCTACTTCTTCTTCAGACCCAGGCTGTCAGTCAGATCTGCGAGCACCTTGTCCATATCGACCAACAGCTTGCCGAACTCGTCCCCCGCCATGAAGCCGTCGTCCACCTGTGTTTCCTCTAGATACCTCTTCCATCTTTCGGTCTTGACGGCCTTGCCGTAGGCTTCCTCCAGCGTCTTCTTGGCCTCAGCCGAGATGCCGCTCGGCGCCATGATGCCCCGGAAGTGCTTGATTGCGAACGGGAAGCCCAGCTCATCGAGGGTAGGGACATCAGGCAGGCTCGCGATCTTCCGAGTGGTGGCCAGTGGGCGGAGCTTTCCAGCGCGGATCAACTCCATGACCTCGCTGGGATTCGGGCTGCAGAAATCCACGTTGCCGCCCAGGGTCGCGGTGGTAGCTCCGTCGCTCCCTGTGAAGGAGACGAACTTCCATTGGGCACCTGTCTGTTGCTGGATTATCCCCCTAATGTAGTTGTCCATCGCGGTCACCGCGCCGCCGCCCTGGTTCAGGGTATTTGGCTTCGCTTTGGCGGTCTCGATGATGTCCTTGAGGCTCTTGAAGGGGGAGTCCGACCGGACGACGAAGAGGGTCTTCTCGAAGATCAGGTTGGCAATGGGGGTGAAGTCCTTGTAGCTGAACTTCAGCCCCTGGGTGTATGGCGTCGTGAGGAAGATAGGCGGCGCGTTCACCAATGTGTAGGGGTCTTCCTTCTTCTCGACAACGTATGCGAAGGCGACGGCGCCGCTCCCCCCCTCCTTGTTGACCACGGCCATCGGTTGAGGAAGGATCTTTTCCTTCTCAACTATGTCGGCCATGGTGCGAAGCAGTACGTCGGCGGATGAGCCCGCCGCACCGTGGCACACGGCCTCGATTGGCTTCGTCGGATAGATACCTGCCCCAGCCCGACCACAGCCTGTGGCAAGCACGAACGCTACGGTGGCCTCCAACAGTACCAAGCACAGAATTCTCGGGGATCGCATGGTCTATCCTCTCAATTCCTTCCTCGAACGAACGGCCGATGCCGTCCAGTCCCAGATCCCGAAATCCCCTCCATAGCAGACGGTCTCGGCATCCCTCTCGGTGCTGCCACACCTCTCCTACTGCCGTCCGAAGGATTAGCGGCTTGGTCTACACCTCCTTTCCCTCTGGAGCGTTGACTCCCACCCATGTAGCGAGTATAAGTAGTGGCGTCTCAGGTACAAGAGCGTCCTCGTCATTTGACTGATGCACGGGACACATCGAGTATGGAACTTCGGCAACTTGAGTCCTTTCTCGTCCTATCCGCTACTCTGCACTTCGGTCGTGCTGCCGAGCGAGTCTGCCTGTCTCAGTCTGCTCTCAGTCGCCAGATTCAGAGCCTGGAGCGGGAATTGGGGGTGGTCCTCTTCGAGCGCACTGGACGCCGCGTGGCGCTGACCCCCCAAGGACACACCCTGGCGGCATATGCTCAGCGGGTGATTGATGAGATCCAGGAGGCCCGGCGTGCCATTTCGGAGCAGGCGGAGTCCTGCAAGGGGAGCCTATCCATATCCTGTTTCGACGGTGCCAGTGTCTACCTGATGCCCGCGATCCTGGCCGCCGTCCATGCTTCCTACCCACTGCTATCGATATCCGTTGCGACCCTCAAGACAGGGGACGCCCTGCGGGCCCTGCGAGAGGGGAGTGTGGATGCCGCCATGGTGACGCTGCCCGTCCCGCTGTCTGGCTTCGTGCTATCCCCGCTCTTTCGCGAGCAGTTGGTCCTCACCATGCCGGCTCAACACCCACTTGCCTCCCACCGCAAGGTCCCCGTCAAACTGCTGCGCAATGAGCGGCTGGTGACCGCGCGCCGGGGCCAGAATACCTGGCGGTTGGTGGACGAGGCCCTCGAGAGCGAGGGTGGGGCGCCTACGGCGGTGTTCGAGTTGGAATCGGCGCAGGCGCGAAAAGATGCCGTTCGGGCAGGCCTTGGAGTGGCTATCCTCGGTGGGATGAGCGTGGTGAGGCCCGCGCTCGGCACAGGCCTAATTACTCGGCCGCTGGCGCCTCCCCTGTACCGAGACGTGGGTCTGATTACGAGGTCAGGGCGGTCTCAGAGTCCGCTGGTGAGGCTGTTCACTCAGATGGCTATCGCCACGGCCCTCCAGCTTGGAGCCTTGCCAGCGGTAACGAACTAGAGCCGCGGCACCTTGGCGCGTACCTCTATCTGCCCGTCTCGCAGTTGTACCTCGTAGTGGGTCTGGCTGAAGGACGACGGCCCGTGGACTACCCTCCCATCCTCCAGCCTGTAGGTCGAGCCGTGCCAGGGGCACACCAGGCTCCCGTCCTCCAGATGGCCCTGCGAGAGGGGGCCGTGGGCGTGGGAGCAGGTCTCGTTCATTGCGTAGATCTTGTCCCCCTGTCGCACCAGGACGACGTTCACCCCCTTCACGGTCACCTTCGTCGGCTTGTCCGGCGGGAGATCTGCCTCCCTCATGGCCGGCACGAACTCCTTAGGCTCCTTGACCCATGCGTTGCGGTTCACCTGGGTTCCAAGTCGATAGGCCAGGTCGCCACCGAGATAGCCCCCGAACAGCACAGTGAGGAATCCGGTCGTGGAGAGTGCTTTGGCTACTGTCCCTCCACCCCTGAGGCGCATCACGAACGAGGCGCCGAACAGCAGCGTGGAGGTGATGTTGGTCAGGGCGTGGAACAGGCCGACGCGGCGCTGCTGACCGTATAGGTCTGACCAATCGGCTAGGCCGCTCGCTATCGTAACGGTGGCGCTCGCAAGCCCCATCCCAATGACCGCGGTAGTGGCGCCCTCCTTGCCGTTCCCTGTCACCGTCTCCATGCCGTCCAGGACGGCGGCGGTGGTGAAGGCACCCAGGGTGACGTCCGTCATCGCCGGATGGAAGGGGTGCGCGAGTTGGATCCCGTTCAGGACATCCTTCACCCTGCGGCCAATCTCAGTACTTGAAAACAGCCCTCGCAGTCCCCCGTGTACCGTTTCCGCCAGGCCCTCGGCACCGCTGCTGTGGGTGACAGGGGCGACTATTCTCTCCTCTATCTCGAGCATTTCCGTCTCCTTGGCATCGGTTTGAGTGGCTACAACCACCTGCTGCAAGTAGAGGACCAGCCCAAGAGCAGCGCGGATTCGCAGCATGCTGGCCGAATGGGCTATAATTACCATCGTAACAAGGTCATCGTGACCGTCTGCAAAGGGGAGGTCCCTTCATACTGGTGCCTAAGGTAAGCGAGCCGCAACGGCGGCCTCTGGTGAGTCTCAACATCGACGTAGCTAATGTTCCGCGCGAGGCGATCGAGCGGCTGGTGGAGTTGGCCCCGGATCAGGGGAGAGTGCTCCTCCGGCACGCCTTCGGCGACTGGCGGCGGGAAGACATGGATGAACTGGCCGTACAGCTCTACCAGTACGGTTTCCGGCTGATCCATTGTCCGGCCTGGCCGAACCAGCGAGGCAGGCTGAAGTCGGTGGTGGATGACGTCATGGCCCAGGACCTCAGGGATCAGTTGGAATACGCCCCCGAGATTGAGGTCTTCATCATTGGCTCCGGTGATCGGAACTTCATCGCCGTGGCCAACGCCCTCAAGCGACACGGCAAGCGGGTGGTGGTGGCTGCCGACCAGGAGAGCATCAACCGCGAGTTGAGGCTTTGCGCCGACGAATACCTGGCTCTCCCACGTACCAGGGGCTGGCGTCCGCAACCTGATCCCGACATCGATACCGATTCGCCCAACGGCGTCGAAGCCCCTCCGACACCCCCCCGGCGTCGGACCCGACGGAAGACCAGCACAACCTCCGTATCCTGAGCCCGCGACCCATCTTCAACATCTATTCTCGTTTTGGCGGTCTCGGACCTTGACACTACACGGCTCTCCACTAGAATGTCTATGCGCGCGCGGATGTGGGATATGCGCGCTGCCTCCTTCTTCAGGAGCATCCCCACCTGGCCGAGCCTAGTCCAGACTATGCCTGGCGACTGCCAAACGGCGGATCGCTGAGGGAAGGTGAACTGTGTCTTTGAATGGGTCAGCACGCCTTGCTGTAGTCGTTGAGGACGACGACACGGTTCGAGAGATGATTTGCGAGCTGCTCGAGTCCGTTGGCTTCCGGGTCAGGGGATGCAGAGATGGCCGAGAGGGCCTCTCTGCTACCAGAGAGCTACGTCCTTCCGTCGTCACCCTGGACCTCCACATGCCCGGCATGGATGGGATTGAGATGCTCCAGCACCTGAACAGCGATGAATCCACCTCGGAGGTGCCCGTGGTAGTGGTCTCAGCATGCGCCTCAGATGGTGGGGTCCGATCCTGTGAACAGGTGAAGGCTGTCATTGCCAAGCCCTTCGACGTGGGCGAGCTATGTGACAAGGTGTGCGCCGTAGCTAGCTTCTAGGTTGTCCCCCCGTTCTCACAGTCTCGGCCGTGAGTGGCCAGGCTAATAACTGGTTAGCCTGGCCACTCACGGCCGAGGTCCTTTGCTCCATCGGTTCATCCGTTTTCTCCCGGTATAATGGCGCCACCACTTCCGCGAGGTTGACCATGTATCTTCCCGGCCGTAACCGACGGGTTGCGCTGCTAGCCCTCCTGCTGGCGATCCCGACCCTCCTGGCGGCCTGGCTCCTGGTCTTCGACCCGCGCGGCGATTTGCTGCCTTCCGCGCCTTCGCCGGCAACAGTTGCCATCTACGACCGTCATGGCCTGCTGCTGTACGAGGCCCTGGATCCCCAACAGGGGAAGGCCGCCTTCGTTCCCCTCGGGGAGCTTCCCCCACGCCTACTGCAGGCCACCGTTGCCACGGAGGATGCCTCCTTCTATTCCAATCCTGGTGTGGATCCCTTCGCCATCCTTCGCGCCTTCCTCCAGAACTGGCGGAGCGAGGGTGTGGCCAGCGGCGGGAGCACCATCACTCAGCAACTGGCGCGCAACCTCTGGATGACCCCCGAGGAGCGGAGCGAACGCTCCCTGGTCAGGAAGCTGCGGGAGGCGGCGTTGGCGCTTCGATTGGCAGCGCGGTGTGGCAAGGATGAGATCCTGGAGTTGTACCTCAACAGCGCGCCCTACGGGCACCAGGCGATCGGGGTGGAGGCGGCGGCCAGGGTGTACTTCGGCAAGAGCGCGCGCGACCTGGACCTGGCGGAGTCGGCCCTGCTGGCGGGCCTGCCGCAGGCGCCCTCCGACCTTGACCCCCTGCTGGACCTGTCCGCTGCCAGGGCCCGACAGGGGACGGTGCTGGCCCTGATGCAGCGGCAACGTTACGTAACGGAGGAGGAGGCGCGGGCGGCCGCTGATGAGGATCTCGCCCTGGCCGACACGCCCTTCCCGATTCGCGCTCCTCACTTCGTGGCCTACGTACGGCAGTTGCTGGAGTCTCATGACTTGGACCCCAATAGGGTGGGGCGGCTGAACGTCCACACCACGCTGGATCTGGGTCTCCAGGAGGTGGCCGAGGCGACGGTCCGGCGTCACGTGGCCTCGCTGGCGGACAAAGGGGTCAGCAATGGGGCGCTGGTGGCGCTGGATCCTCGGAGCGGGGAAATCCTCGCGATGGTCGGAAGTGCCAACTACTTCGACGAGGCCATCGACGGTGAGGTCAATGTGGCGTTGGCGCAGCGCCAACCAGGGTCCGCCCTGAAGCCCTTCCTCTACGGGTTAGCCCTGGAGCGCGGCTTCACGGCAGCCACGGTGCTGTATGACGTCCCGACCTCCTTTCTCACGGCTGATGGCAAGGGCTACGCACCCGAGAACTACGACCAGGTCTGGCACGGTCCCGTCTCCCTGCGGGAGGCGCTGGCCAACTCCTACAACTTGCCGGCGGTCAGCCTGCTGCAGCAGGTGGGTGTAGGCGCCTTCCTCGACGGAGCGACCCGCGCTGGATTGTCCAGCCTGGGGGACAAGGGCACCGCCGGCCTCAGCCTGGTGTTGGGGAGCGGCGAGGTCAGGTTGCTGGATATGGCCTCGGCGTACGGCAGCCTGGCGAATGCCGGCGTGGGGCTGGGTCCCGTCGCGATCCTCCGAGTTGTGGACACTGGAGGTCACGACCTTCTACGCAAGGCCCGGCCGCCTGCTCGACGATCCTTCTCTCCTCAGGTTGCTTACCTGCTCACCAGCATCCTCTCAGACGACGAGGCCAGGGGCGCGGCCTTCGGCCGGGGAAGCGCCCTGAAGTTGAGCCGGCCGGCTGCGGCCAAGACCGGTACCACCACCGATTGGAGGGACAACTGGACCGTGGGCTACACGCCGGAGCTTGTGACCGGAGTGTGGGTGGGCAACGCCGACAACCAACCCATGAGGGGCGTCTCCGGCATCAGCGGCGCGGCCCCCATCTGGCACGACTTCATGGAAGAGGCGCTGAAGGGCCGCCCGGCAGCCCAGTTCCAGGAGCCGCCGGGACTGGTGAGGCGGGAGGTGTGCCCTGAGTCTGGCCAACTGCCCTCACCCTGGTGCCCCAGTCGGCGCACCGAACTGTTCCTCGATGGCACGGCCCCCACGTCTACTTGTGGCTGGCACCGTTCCCTACCCATCGATCGGTCGACCGGCATGCTGGCTGGTCCCAACTGCCCTCCTGAATTGGTGGATCATCAGCTGTTCCATCTGGTCCCGTTGGAGCTTCAGTCCTGGGCGCGGGGACGAGGGATCCCAGAGCCTCCTACCGTGGAGTGCACCCTCCATGGAGGATCCAACGTTACGACCCCGGCGGCCACCACGCTGCGGCTGACCAGCCCGACCAATGAGGCAGTCCTGCGGATCAGCCCGGAGATACCCCTCTCCAGCCAGCAGCTGGAGATCGCCGCGGTGGCGGCTGGGCTCGGCCAGGGGGTGCGCATGCAGCTACTGGTAGATGGCATCGTTCTCGCCTCCTTTGATGCCTCGTCCTGCCGCGCCTCCTGGACCCTATCCCCAGGCACTCACCTCTTCGAGGCGCGCGCACTGGACGCCTCCGGGAACCTCCTGGCCTCCGACAGCGTCTCTATCCTGGTGGAAGATGGCCGGTCAGCAAGATGAGCGGGAGAGGAAGAAGGCCCCGACCCCGGCGAGGTCAGGTGGTTGTTCTGGAAGCAGCCCTGCCGGATAATGGACTACATATGGTGAACTGGAGGTGTCCCGATGTGGAGGAGCCCTGGAACCGGTGAATTGCGGCAGCTGGTGGCAGCGGCTCTCTTCGCTATGGCGGTCTGCGCCGGACTGCTCGGATGCGCCGATGGGGCGATGGAGGCTCCGGTGGTGCAGGGGGTCGGGCCCTCGGCCGGCAAGGATGTGCCGCCCAACGCGTTACTCACCATCGCCTTCGATAGGAACATGCTGGCCCCACTCGCGGAGCGGGCAGTCCGGATAGACCCCCCTGTCGATGGGGCCTTCTCCTGGAAGGGCAACACTCTGCTGTTCGCTCCCCAAATCGGTTGGGCCCGTGGCACGCGCTACCTGGTCACTGTAGACCAGTCGGCTCGCGGCCTCAACCTGCAGAGCCTGAAGTCCCCCGTTTCCTTCGAGTTCATGACTTCCAAGGATTTGTCCGTTGTGAGCGTCCAGCCCGGGAACGACGCTTCGGAGATCGCCTCCAACGGCTTCATCGGCGTGCAGTTCAGCTATCCCATGGTGCCCCTTGGTACCAGCGGCGGTGAGCCGAACCCCCTGCGCATCGATCCGCCCCTGCCGGGCAAGGGTCGCTGGCTCACCACCTCCCTCTATCTTTACCAGCCCGATGGGGGTTTCCCTTCTGGGCTGGCCTACACTGTCACCGTACCCAAGGGGCTGAAGGACACCGACGGGAGCACCCTTGCGGAGGATTACCGCTGGGGTTTCGCTACCAAGGCCCCGGCCGTATCACAGGTCTCCCCCGAGGCCAACACGAGATTCGTCGGCCCTACCTCCGAGTTGCGGATCAGCTTCGACCAGCCGGTAGACCACCTCTCGGCCGAACAGCGTGTTTCCCTCCATGGGCCTCAAGGCGCTTCTATCGCCGGCGCCACCTCTTGGGAGGGCGAGACGTTGCTCTTCCGCCCCACTTCACCCCTAGACCTCTCGACCAGCTACACTGCAAAGGTTGCGGCGGGAGTCAAGGCTGCTCGAGGGGGCGGCGAAGCGGGTGAGTTCAGCTGGAGCTTCACCACCGTGGGGCGGCCTGTGGTTGCCTCCACCACCCCGAAGGACCGAGCCGCCAACTACCCCTCCTTCGACTCCGTCCGGATCGCCTTCAGCAACCCTATGGACCCAGACTCGGTGGAGAAGGCGCTCACAATGAATCCCAAACCCACCGGCAACTGGCACCTCGGGTGGCAGGAGTCCAACACCGCGCTGTACATCTGGGGCCAGCTAAAGCCCTCCACCAGCTACACCGTGACTCTGGGTGCGGAGGCTCAGGACCGCTTCGGCCAGAAGCTGGGGACTCCACTCCAGCTTGCCTTCACTACCTCCGCCTTGCCTCCCCACGCCAGCCTCGCCATCCCCGGCCAGGTGGGGACCTTCAATGCCGCTGCTACGCCTGCTGTCTACGTCGAGCACGTCAATGTGTCCCGGCTGGATTTCTCTCTCTACCGCCTCAATCGGGCGGAGTTCATGAAGCTGTCCACCGACTACAAGGCACGAGAGGGTTTCGCACCCGGCCAGGCGTCTCTGGTGCGTGCTTGGTCTGATAAACCCTCTTCCGCCGAGCGCAACGCCAGCAAGCTGACCTCCACCGCCCTCGCCGAGGGTCGGGAGGGCAAACTCCCTCCGGGGTTCTACTATCTGCGGATGCGGACGGCGGAAAACACATCCGACAGCAGGCTGCTGGTGGTGAGTCGACTGGGCCTCACCCTCAAGCGCTCGGGCAGCCAGGCTCTGGTCTGGGCTACCGATCTCACCAGTGGAAACGTGGCGCCCGATGTGCCGATCCGGATCATGTCTCCCGATGGGAAGAGCCTTGCGGCGGGGCGAACCGACTCGGATGGGGTCTATCAGCTCTCAGACCTGCCGCTGGATCCGAACAGGAATGCCTCCCAGCTCTTCGCATTTGCCGAAGGGGAGGGCGACACAGCCGCGGTGAGCACCGACTGGATGGAGGGGGTTCATCCCTTCGAGTTCGGCATCCCCTGGGAGCCCTACGCCCAGCCCTACCGCGGTTACCTATACACCGACCGGCCGATCTACCGGCCCGGGCAGAAGGTGCTGTTCAAGGGCGTCTTGCGGGCCGATGACGACGCCCGCTACACCGTTCCAGCGGCCGCTACACAGCTGGAGCTGCAGGTCACCGACAGCCGGGGCAGGAAGGTGCACGAGGTCACGATGCGGGTGAACGATGTCGGCTCCTTCGACGGCGAGATCCCTCTGGCGCAGGATGCCGCCTTGGGCAACTACCACGTCTCGGCGCGCCTCGGCGATTGGGGCTTCGGCGCCCAATTCGGGGTTGCCGAGTACCGGAAACCTGAGTTCGAGGTAGAGGTGAGCACCGATCGGGAGTCTTACCTTGCCGGCGACCAGATTTCGGTGGCGAGCGGCGGCGCCTACTACTTCGGCCAACCCCTGGACAACAGCAAGGTGCGCTGGCTGGTCACCTCGGAGAACCATTTCTTCTCAGGGCTCGAAGAGGGCTACCAGTTCACGGACTACGACCTGATGCGGGAAGCCAGAGTACAGGGGGAGAAGAAGAGAACCGAGGGGCAGGGCAACACCGATGCTCAGGGCGAATTCGTCTTCAGGGTGCCCGCGGACCTCTCCAAGGATCTGGTGAGCCAGCGCTTCACAATCGAGGCCACCCTCACCGATTCGAACAACCAGGAGGTCAGCAGCCGAACCGAGGTGGTGGTCCACAAGGGGGACCGGTACGTCGGCCTTCGGCCCGATCGCTACCTCGTAAAGACTGGAGAGCAGGCCACCGTCGATCTGCTGGTGGTGGATCGGAACCGAAAGCCCGTGGCCAACAGCCCGGTCGTTGTCTCCTTCTACGATCGCAAGTGGCTGAGCGTGAAGGAGAGGCAGCCCGATGGCAGCTACCTATGGACCAGCAAGCCGGAGGACACCCTCCTGGGCACGCTGCAGCCTACGACCGACTCCAACGGCAAGGCTCGCGCATCCCTGCAGACCAAGGACGCTGGCTCCGTACGGGTGGTGGCCGAGGTGGCGGACGCGGCGGGCAACAAGCTCACCTCCGCGACCTACATCTACGCTTCCGGTTCCGGCTATGCCAGTTGGCGCATGGAGAGCAACGACCGGATGGAGCTGGTGCTGGACAGAGCTGAGTACAACGTCGGCGAGACGGCCCGGGTGTTGATCCCTTCGCCGGTCGAGGATGCCCTCGCCCTGGTCACCGTCGAGCGGGGCAAGGTGCTCAGCCACCGGCTGGTCAGGCTGAAGGGCAACAGCGAGACGCTGGAACTACCGGTGGAGTCGGGCTACCTGCCCAACGTCTATGTCTCCGCCGTACTGTTCAAAGGCGGTGGCGGTGGGGGAGTCCCCACCTTCAAGTTGGGATATGGCCAGTTGAATGTGAAGTTGGACGACAGGAAGCTGAACGTATCCCTGGCCCCGGATAAGACCCGCTACGAGCCTGGGGAGAAGGCCACCTACACCCTGAAGACTGCGGATGCCGCGGGGAAAGGGGTTCCGGCGGAGCTGTCGCTCGCGGTGGTGGACGCTGCCGTGCTGGCCCTGGCGGAGGACGGCGGCCGGGACATGCTGGACAGCTTCTGGAGGCGAAGAGGACTGGGCGTCACCACAGCCGCCACTCTCAGCCAATCGATAGATCGACATAATGCCAGCCTTTCGCAGGAGAACAAGGGGGCTGGTGACGGTGGCGAGAACATCACTGTCCGGCGAGAGTTCCCGGACACTGCCTATTGGAACCCCTCTGTCCGCACCGACGAGAAGGGCGAGGCGACGGTGACGGTCGATCTGCCTGATAACCTGACCACCTGGAGGGCGACGGCCAAGGGAGTCACCACCTCGACCCAGGTGGGTAGCGCCAGTTCGGATGTCCTGGCCTCGAAGAGTCTCTTGCTCCGCCCTGCCTTCCCTCGCTTCCTGCTGATGGGGGACCGCCTCACATTGGCCACCCTCCTTCACAACTACACAGAGAACGAAGTGGAGGTGGAGGTCGGCCTTTCGGCAAAGGGTGTGCAACCAGATGGCAGCGACAGCTTTGCCGTCCAGAGGGTGCGCATTCCGGCAGGAGACCAGCGGAAATTGGATTGGCCTGCCAGGGTGGAGATCGTGGCAGGAGGGGGCTCCAGGGCGACGTTAACCCTCACTGCGAAGCCTCTTGCCCAGGGAGTCCCCGGGGACAGCGTCGAACTGACGCTGCCGGTTCACACCCTGACCACAGCGGAGGTGGTTGCCACCTCGGGCGAGGTGAGCGACTCCACCACCGAGTTAGTGAGGCTGCCCGAGGGGATCAACCCCGCCCTGGGGGAGTTGACGATCGAGACCTCGCCCTCCCTGGCCGCGGGCATGCGCTACTCTGCCCGCTTCCTGGACGAGTTCCCCTACGAGTGCACGGAGCAGACAGTTAGCCGCTTCCTCCCCAGGGTGGTGATGCAGCGGGCCTTCGGCAAGCTGGGTTTGCCCGATAAGGAGGGGATCGCGGGGAAGCTGCCCTCCCTGGTGAGCCGTAGCCTGCAGCGGCTGTACGGCGGCCAGCGTCCCGATGGAGGCTGGGGATGGTGGCCAGGCGAGAGCAGCGACCAGTGGATCACGGCCTACGTCGTCCATGGGCTGGCGGAAGCTCGTCGCTCTGGCCATATCGTCGACCAGGGCGTCCTGGACATGGCAGCCCAGTTCCTACGGCGGAGCCTCGATGCCCCCACTGATGCCCAGCATCCGGAGAACCCCAACAGCCGCGCCTACGTCCTGTATACCCTCGCCCAGGCGGGCAAGGGCGACGTGGGGTTGACCAATGCCCTGTACGAACGCCGATCTATCCTGGGCAACTACGGCAGGGCGTACCTCATCCTGACTCTGCAAAGCCTGGGTGCCGGCAAGCAGGATGGCAAGCTCCAGAGCCTGCTCTCGGACCTGACCAGCACATCCATCGCCAGTGCCACGGGCGCACACTGGGAAGAAGAGAGCGTGGACTACCGGACGATGAACAGCAACACACGGAGCACTGCCGTCGTCCTGGACGCGTTGGCGAAGGCCGCGCCAGACCACCCGCTGATAGCCTCCACGGTGCGGTGGCTGATGGTGGCAAGGAAGGATGGTCACTGGGAGACCACCCAGGAGACTGCCATGAGCTTGCTGGCCCTGACCGACTACCTGGAAGCCAGCGGCGAGTTGAAGGGCGACTTCATCTACCGGGTATCCCTCAACGGGAAGGATTTGTCGACCGAGACGGTGAAGCCGGAGAACGTGGACGAGGCCAGGTGGCTGGTGGTGGAGGTGAAGGATCTCCTGGCCGGTGCCGACAACAGCGTGAACCTTGCCCGAGCGCTGCCCTCGGGGCAGAGTGGGGAGGGCAAGCTGTACTACACCATGCACCTTCGCTTCTTCCCGCAGGCCGATAGCGTGCCGGCAGTCGCTGAGGGGCTGGGCCTGGTGCGAGAGTACTACCGGCTGGGGGACGAGGCGGCGGGACCGCTCACCCAGGTCCGGGTGGGGGAGACTGTGAAGGTCAAGCTGACCGTGCTGGCGATGCAGGACATGCATTACCTCATAGTGGAGGACCCTCTCCCCTCGGGCCTCGAGGCTGTGGACACGCGGCTAAAGACGACGAGCATGGCTGCCCGAGATGAGACAGGCGGCACCAGGAAGGACGATGACGAGAAGCGGAAGCTAGAAGGCGAGTCAGGAATCGGTGCTCTGTCCTGGTGGAGGTACGACTACTTCAACCATGTCGAGCCGCGGGACGACAGGGTGGCCCTCTTTGCCACCTATCTTCCGAAGGGCAGCTATGAGTACACATACCTGGCCCGCGCCACGAGCGCCGGCGAGTTCCAGGCGATGCCTGTCAGCGGCTACGAGATGTACTTCCCCGAGGTGTGGGGTCGCAGCGAAGGGGGCAAGTTCACGGTGGCCGGCCAGTAGGGGTCAGCGGCTCTGCCGGCCTCTACGCCGTTACTGACCTCTGCATGGGAGCCTGAACCTCGTGTTGCATGGGAGCCTGAACCTCGTGTAGGGGCGGTTCGCGAACCGCCCACGCGTTCCATGGGAGAGCATGGCGACTGCGTTTAGCCTCCCGTGCAGAGATCAGTAAACGGTATCGGCGTGCCTGGTAGGGGAGACCGGCCGGTCGTCCCTACGGGTGGGCTTCGGGAGGGACGCCTGGTCGCATGTCACCGGGAGGGCGGTTCTCGAACCGCCCCTACTATACGTCGTTTAGCTCCCAGTGCAGCGATCGGTAATGGTGACTCCAGCGGGGGATACCGCCCGACGCATGACCTACCCCTCTGGGGAGAAGTCCTCTTTGGAGGCTCCACAAGCCGGGCAAACCCAGCTGTCCGGCAACTCTTCAAAGGCGGTGCCCGGGGCGACGTTCCCCTCGGGGTCTCCATCCGACGGGTCATACACGTAGCCACACAGGTCGCAGACGTATTTCTTCAAGGCAATTGCTCCTAGAGATTCTTCAACCTCTCGGCGGTCTGAATGCCGAGGTTGAAGCAGTTGGTCAATACTTCCTCGGTAGGGACGAACTTGGCCTTGACGCCGTCGCCGACCAGTTCCACCCCAATTTGGGACAGGACCTCTCGCACATGCCCAACCGACTCCCCGCTCCACCCGTAGGAGCCGAAGGCGGTGCCGATCAGGTTCTTCGGCCTCAGTCCCTTCAGATAGGTCAGTAAGTCCGCCACCGCGGGCAGCATGTTGTTGTTCATGGTAGAGGAGCCTACCAACAGCGCTCCCGCGTCCAGCAATTCGGTGACGACGTCGCTCCGATGGGACACTTTCAGCGGCATCAACTTGAACTGCGTACCGCCCGCTACCAACCCATCCCCGATTGCCCGGGCCATCAGCGCCGTGCTCTCCCACATGGTGTCGTAGGCGATGACGGCCTTCCTGGTGGGCTTCTGCTGTGCCCAGGTGGCGTACAGCTTCAGGATCTTGTCAATGTCTCTCCGCCAGATTGGACCATGGTCCGGCGCAATGGTCTTGATGGGGAGGTTGAGGCTTCCCATCCTGTCCAGTAGCTTCAATACCAGGTGGGAGAATGGCATCAGGATGTTGGCGTAGTACTTGGCGGCCTGGTACTCCCAGTCCGGGACCTCCACATCGAACCGTCCGCTGCTGGCCAGGTGCATCCCGAATGCATCGTTGGAGAAGAGCAGTTCGTCGGCGTCCAGGTAGGAGAACATGGAGTCGGGCCAGTGGAGCATCTTGGTCTCCACGAAGGACAGGCTCATGTTCCCAAGACTAAGACTCTCGCCGTCCTTCACGGCGGTGATCTCCTGCCCGATATGTAGCTGCTCGGAGAGGTTCTTGACCCCCATGGTCGAGGCGAAGATCTGCTCCGGCTTCACCGTTTCGACGATCTGGGGAAGGCACCCCGAGTGATCCATCTCGGCGTGGTTCGAGACGATGTAGCTGATCTGCTCAGGGTTGATCACAGAGCCTATGCGAGCCAGCAACTCATCCTTGAACGGAGCTTTCACCGCGTCTACCAGGGTGATCTTGTCCGCGAGAATGAGATAGGCGTTGTAGGTGGTGCCTCGCTCGGTGGAGTAGCCGTGGAAATCCCGGAGGCTCCAATCGATGGCCCCAACCCAGTAGACGTGATCGCTTACCTTGACTGCCTTGAACGGTTGTTTCATGGATGATGCGTCCTCTTCGATGCGTAGCGCATTCTCGTTCCCCACCGAGGCACGGAAGGGGCCGGCCCCCTTGGCCGGCGCCGCTTCCGCCAATCCAGTCTTTGAAGGAGAAGGGGTCTCAGCTCTTCCAGAGGCCGTGCAGGTTGCAGTACGCCCTGGCCTGGACGCCCGCATCATGGACCTCGAAGGTCGCCTCCGGTGCATCACCAGGCTTCAGGAACTGGCGACAACTCTTGCCTTCGCTGGAGATCTCCACCCATTCGATGTAGTGCTTCTCTTCCATCGGGTGGGCCACGCTCCCCACGGCTACCCTATAGCCGCTATCGGTCTTGACGGCCACGGGCACATGCTTCTCCTTCGCGGCGTCCACCGTGTTCTCGACCATCTGTCGCATGGGCTGGCCGCAACACACCAGATCACCCGCGCCGCCGTGAAGCACCTCGATGATGTTTCCACACTTGTCGCACTTGTAGACCTGCATTGGCGCTGCCATTGTCCTACTCCCTCCACTAGTTCCAGATCAGGATCTCTTCATCCCAGATCTGCTCGAAGTATCGCTTGTGGCCGGACTCTTCCGCCGCTAGCTTCTCGAACAGCCCCTGCGCCGTGGCGTCCTCGATGCGCGACGCCAGGTCCGTGTATAGCTTCACGGACGCCAATTCTCGCTGCATCGCGATGGTGAGAATGTCCTGCCATGTCATGCCCTTCACCGGCTCCTGGGCCACCAGGTAGTCGGCTATCTTCATGTCCGCCACTTTCTCGGTGGCTCCTACGGCGAAGGACACTGCGTCGATATTCTTGAGCCGCTCTCGGTGCCCAGTCTCCATTCCGGAGATCTTGATCAGCTCATTGGTCAGGGCCTTGTTCTTGACCTGGCCAGCCAGGGCATCGTAGAAATCGATCGCCTCCTGCTCCTTCTTGATGGCGAAGTCGATGATTTCCTGCAGTTGGCTGAACTGGCCGCCCGTGATGTTGCTCATGGTCGACAGCGTTCTCCTTTCCATCATTGTCCGGATGAACCCAGAACAGGATACACGGGGCAAGCCGCGATGTCGAGATGTTTTGGTATGCGAGGACAAAAACTGAGGAAAAATAAATATCTGTCCGTCCGCAGTCAAGTTGAGGACTAATGGACCAGGCAAAACGGGGACTTGCGGACCCATCAGTCCCTTGGCAGATGGGTCGGAACCCTCCATACTCCAGGGGACACAATGTCCTCCATCAACAGCATCTGCTGATCACGAGGCTGGAGTCATTGGATGACGAGTTCCAACCGCGCTCTCGGGGCCACAGGACGGGTATCCTCAACAACACCCCGAACCCATACCCCTTCTCCCAAGGCGGTCGTTAGTCGCAACACGCCTGTCAGCTGGCGCAGCTGGCTTACCAGGGAGCAGGGCAAGCTGCAGATGGACCCAGTGTCCGAACGGACCGCGAATCCCACGGTCGGGCTGGCCTCCCAGTTTGTGGCGCGGAAGCAGCCTATCGTAGTCCTCCCGCGAGGCTACCGGCAGATGCCCGTGGCGTATAGCTCCGGGTCCCAGTCCAGTGCTAGATCGACGACTGTCTCCAGGCTACCATCGGCTGGATTGGTGCCCTGCCAGTTCGCCCCGTCCCTCTCATCCTCGGAGGCATATGCCGCCTGCGGCCCCGCGGCCGCTGTGGCCTTCGCCCGATCCCTTGGGCGCAGTCCTTCACTACGTCAGGTGCTGGATCTGGCTAAGACCGTCGGCTGGACACCACAAGGCGGGATGAACGGCGTGGTCAACCAGAAGCGGTTGCTGGAGAAGATGGGAATCCCTGCCCGACTTGATTGTTCTCAAGGATGGGACAGTGTAGCGGAGAGTGTGGCTGCCGGCACCCCAGTTGCAATCAGCACGCCCGGTCACTACTTCGTGGCGGATGGCTACGACCCGCGGACCCGGCAGTTCCATGTGGGCGCAAGTGGTACGGCCTATCGCAATGGCAAGGAGTGGATGACTCGCGAAGAGATCGAGAGCCTCGCCGGCCGGATGAACGGCTCTCTCGTGATCGACAGTCGGCGCGACTGGCTCGCCTGAGCCCCCCATCGGCTCTGCGGCAACGGCCTCGTAGATCGCTCTTGCATTTGGATGATTGAAGCTGTAGAGTAATCCCTCGCTACGAGCCTGGTACAACCATAGGCCTGGGCTTGGTCGGTCTTGTCTCCGATCGGGTTGCCGGGCCTGTTGTGGGTATCGGTTCCTCCTCACCCCTTTCACCATCTGGTTGAGCGCTGCTTCCAAGGGTGAAGTCTGGGTGGAGTTGGCGATAGCAGAGCCAGTGCGAGATTTGTCTGCGAGCCCTTCTATGAGAGGGACCGCGGACTTCCCGAATACGATGAGGTGAGACCGTGACCGTTGTTGAAGAGACTGCCGCGACTGGAAACGCGAGCCCGCTGCTGCGGAAGCGACGCTGTCCTGATTGCGGCAACTACCTGTTCCTCGAGTCCGTATATGGAGAGGGCTACTGGTGGAACTGCCTGATCTGCGGATGGAGCCGGCCAGCCGAGGAGATTGGCAGACGCGCTCCCCTGCAGACTCGTTAGCTGTCGAGACAGGTGGCCGAACCCTGGCATGACACACCCTGAATTTTGGGGT